>JAJEFE010000149.1 GCA_022820625.1 Gammaproteobacteria bacterium
CTTCGATCGATCGATTGAGGAGAATATCGGGTCATATTTGACGAAATCGAGCGGTCGAAGGGGCGGATGAGAGCGAATTTGCAGCCGCGATTTCCTACGGCGCAGCCTCCTAGCGCACCCTGGAAAACGCCAGCGCGTTGACCAGCAACAACGCCACGGCCGGCAGCCAGGCGACCACACGGGGATCCAGGTCAAACACCTGGCCGCTGTTGGCGAAGGCCTGCGCCGTCACGTAGTAGGCCAGTCCGATCAACAACCCGATGAGGACCCGGACACCGGTCCCCGACGAACTCATGGCGCCGAGCACGAACGGCAATGCCAACAGGGTCATGAGCACAACGGAGACGATGTCCGCCATCCGCGCCCAGAAAGCGATCAGCCAGGGGGTTGCGTCCAGTCCGTTCGCCTGCAGGTAATCGATATAGCGGATCAGCCCATCGGTATCCAGGAGATCCTGCCGAATCACCGAGAATTCCAGCAGGTCGAGGCTCAACCCGTAGTCCTTGACGGCCTGGCGCTCCGTGCTTGCGGTCACGCCGGTGGAACCTGCAAATACCGTTTCGGCGTAGTTCTCGAGAATCCAGCGGTTGGCCTCGTCGATATCGGTGGTATCGGCGTGCGCGATGTGCGTAAGCCCCTGCTCGCCATCCAGTTCGAACAGGTAGACGCCGCCGAAGCCGAAGCCGTCGACTTCCCTGCGTAGGTTGACGATGCGATCGCCGCTCTTCAGCCAGGTGGAGGCGCCGCCAGACGCCAGGTCTTCGGTGTCCAGAAGCGCCCGTGCCCGCAGGTCGCGGGCATACACGGTCATCGACGGCGCCAGCGACTCGCCCAGCAGGGCCATCACGATCATCAGCACGACGCCGGCCGCCGCCACCGATCCGGAGAGGCGAAGGAGGGAGACGCCGCTGGCGCGCATCACCACCAGTTCGCGCTGCACCGCCAGGTTTCCGAGACCCAGAAGGGCGCCGATCAGGGCCGCCGCCGGAAGCAGCCTTACCAGAAGGCGGGGAATGCGAAGCACCACGAAGGCCATGGCATCACCGATCGAGTATTGAGCCGTACCGACATCGGGCAACTGGCCCATGAATTCGAATACCGTGCCCACGGAGATCAGGACGGCCAGCACCAGGGCCACGCCCCGGAGCACCGCTGTGGCGATGTAGCGATCCAGTACGTTCATGCCGGAGCGGCTCCCGCCGGCGCCGCGCGTCCCGCTCGCGTGAACCATCCGGACTGTCTTGCCAGGAGGAAGAGCCCCAGCAAGCCCAGCATCACGTGCACCCACCAGACGCCCAGCCAGTCGGGAACCTGTTCCCGCTCGACCCAGGCCCGGGCGATGGACAGCAGATTCAGGTAGGTGATGTAGATGAGAATGCCCACTCCGAGGCGGGCGTAGCGGCCCTCCCTCGGCCGGGACCGGCTCAGCGGCACCGCGAGCAATGCCAGGATGAACAGCGACAAGGGCGAGGATATTCGCCACTGCAGTTCGGCGCGATCCACGGGATCGGAGGAACCCGCCAGGTCCGCCAGTGTTTTCGTTTCCACGGGCTGTTGGTCGACCCGGCGCTGGACCAGGCGTACGGGCATGCCATGTTCGGCGAACTCAACGATCCTGAAATCATGCTCCCCGGGCACACCCTCATAGCGGCGTCCGTCGTAGAGCACGAAGGACAACTGGCCGTCGGCCTCCAGGCGCCGTTCGCCCCGCGCCGCGACGATCGCCACGACCTGGTTGCCGTCATTGCGCTGTATGAAGACATCGCGAATCTCGTTGCCTTCCACCTCCTGCGCATAGACGATGGTTTCGCCCGAATCAGGGCTGGTGAACGTCCCCGCTTCCAGCACCCCGATCTCCAGCGATTCCCTGGCCTGTAACCGAATCTCTTCCACTTGGCGGGAAGCCTCCGGCGTGCCGATCAACGACAACCAGGCCACCGTCATGGAAAGCGCCAGGGTCAGCAAGCCTATGGGGACCAGAAGGCGGGGCGGCCCTACCCCGCAGGCCTCAAGCGCGACCATCTCGGAATCCCGGTTCATGCGGGCCAGCGCCAGCAGGATACCCAGGAACAGCCCGATCGGCGCAAGCCAGGTGATGTACTGCAGGGACATCAGGCCCAGGACCGCGAACACGGCGCTGCGCGGAAGCTCGTTGCCGGCCGCGTCATCCAGAGTCTCGGCGAACTGATTACTCATGAATATGACTAGCAGTACCGTCGTCACGATCAGCCATGAGAAAAACGTTTCTCGGAAGACGTAGCGGGATATCAGGTGCACGGCGGAGTGGGTTTCAAAGTGCCTGAGGCAACGAGTACACTTAGCCCGCCTTCGGGCGGCGTTTCAACACGATAGCATAACGCCGCGGCGGGGCGGTGAGCCGGTGGCGGCCAACCGGGAGCGTGCGCCGCGGGAAATCGCGAAAGCGAAAATTCGATATCGCCCTGGATTCCGCTCCCCGTTTGAGGTGAACAGGAGACCTTGACATGCAATTTTCCGTTACGACGGATTCTCCCGCCAGCCGGGCGACCGGATGCGTGATTCTGCCCTTGTTCGAGAACGGACCGTTGGCGCCCGCCACGCAGGCCGTGGACGAAGCCTGCGGCGGCGCCCTGGGCCGGCTCGTGGATATCGGCGATGCCTCCGCGAAGCCGGGACGCACACGGTTGCTGCCCGGGCTTGAGGGGATCGTGGCCGAGCGGGTGCTCCTGACAGGATGCGGCAAGGAAGATGCATTCGACGCGAAGGCGCTGAACGGGGCCGTTGCCGCCGCCGCGCAGGTCCTGGGCGAAACCGGCGTGACGGATGTCACCAGCTACCTGTCTCAAGGCGGCGCAGCGGGCGTGGATGCCTACTATGCCGCGCGCATCACGGTGGCCGCGGCCAGCGGCGCCACCTATCGCTTCGACGAACTCAAGAGCGAGGCGCCGGAGAACGGCAAACTGTCCCGGTTCGCGATCGCAGCCGGCACGTCGGGCGATGCGTCCGAAGCCGAACGCGGCGCGGCCCACGGTCAGTCGATCGCCGCGGGCGTCAGTCTCGCCCGGGACCTGGGCAACCGCCCCCCGAATGTCTGCACGCCGTCCCACCTGGCCGACGTGGCTCGCGCCCTGGCCGAGCGTTTCGAGCGCCTTGAAACGGAAGTCCTGGACGAGGACGATATGCAGCGCCTGGGCATGGGCGCGCTGCTCTCCGTGACACACGGCGCCGAGGAACCGGCCCGCCTGATCGTGATGCAGTACACGGGCGCCGATGACAAGTCCGCACCCGTGGCGATCTGCGGCAAGGGCATCACCTTCGATACCGGCGGCATCTCCATCAAGCCGTCCGCCAAGATGGACGAGATGAAGTTCGACATGTGCGGCGCCGCCAGCGTGCTCGGCGCCATGGCCGCGCTCGGCGATCTGCAACCTCCGATCAACGTCGTCGGCGTGGTCCCGGCATGCGAGAACATGCCCGGCGGGCGGGCCACACGCCCGGGCGACATCGTCACCAGCATGTCGGGAAAGACCGTCGAGGTGCTCAATACCGACGCCGAGGGACGCCTGATCCTGTGCGATGCGATGACCTACGCATCCCGCTATGAGCCCAGGTGCCTGCTGGACGTGGCAACCCTCACCGGCGCCTGTGTCGTCGCCGTCGGCCACCTCTATACGGGCTTGTTCGCCAACGACGAGGATCTCGCCGCCGAACTGCTGGAAGCCGGCAAGCGGTCGCTGGATCCTGCCTGGCGTCTGCCCGCCGATGACGAGTACGGCGAGGGACTGCGCAGCAACTTCGCCGATTTCGCCAATATCGGCGGCCGCTACGGCGGAGCCAGCGTCGCCGCACAATTCCTCTCCCGGTTCGTGGACGGCACGCCCTGGGCGCACCTGGACATCGCCGGCGCCGCCTGGCACCCCTCCGGCAAGCGCAAGGGGGCCACGGGGCGTCCGGTGCCCCTGCTGGTGGATTTTCTGCTGAACCTGAAATGACCGGGAGGCGCCGCCGCGAAAGTTCCGCAAACTCCCGGGTGACGGCATCGTGACCCGGATCGACTTCTATATCCTGGCGACCGACGGCGCGGACGCAAGGCTCAGGATCGCCTGCAGGATCGTGCAAAAGGCGGTACAACGCCGGCATCACGTCTTCGTCAACACGGCTGACGAAGGCGACGCCAATCGGCTCGACGATCTCCTGTGGACGTTCTCCCAGGGCAGCTTCATTCCCCACGTCGTCGCCGGACGGGGCTTGCCGGGGGACGGCGAAGAGCCGGTGGTGATCGGTGTCGGCGGCCCGAACGGGGCCGGCGACCCCCCCGCCGAGGCGGGCGAGCGCTGGGACGTGATGATCAACCTGGCGCCCGACGTGCCGGGTTTCTTCAGCCGTTACGACCGGGTCGCGGAGATCGTCGACGCCGACCCTGCCCGCAGGAGCCAGGGGCGCCAACGCTACCGCTTCTACCAGGAGCGGGGCTACAAGCTGGAAACGCATTCGATCTGACATCGTCATGAACACTTCCAGAAAAGGCTACCGGCCCGAAGAAATCGAGCCACGCCAATATCGGCGCTGGGAGCGGGCGGGCTATTTTCGGCCGTCCGGGCAGGGCGAAAGCTACTGCATCGTGATTCCCCCGCCCAACGTGACCGGCACCGTGCACATGGGCCACGCGTTCCAGTACACCATCATGGATGCGCTGATCCGCTACCACCGGATGTGCGGCGACAACACGCTCTGGCAGATGGGGACGGACCACGCCGGCATCGCGACCCAGATGGTCGTCGAGCGATTGCTGGATGCCGAAGGCAAGACGCGGCGCGGTCTGGGGCGGGACGCCTTCGTGCGCCGGGTATGGGAGTGGAAGGAGCAGTCCGGCAACACCATTTCCAGGCAGATCCGGCGGCTCGGCGCGTCGGTGGACTGGTCCCGCGACCGATTCACCATGGATCCGGGGCTCTGCGAGGCCGTCACCGAGGTCTTCGTGCGGCTCTACGAGGAAGGGCTGATCTACCGGGGCAAACGGCTGGTCAATTGGGACCCGGTGCTGCATACGGCGATTTCCGACCTGGAAGTGCTGGTTGCGGAGGAGACGGGGAAAATCTGGCGGTTCCGCTACCCACTGCTGGACAGCGACGAGTACCTGGTGGTCGCCACCACCCGGCCCGAGACGATGCTGGGCGATACGGCGGTGGCAGTGCATCCCGACGACGAGCGCTATCGGCGCTACGTCGGCCGGGAAGTGCGCCTGCCCCTGGCCGGGCGAACGATTCCCGTCATCGCCGACGACTACGTGGACCCCGAATTCGGAACCGGGTGCGTGAAGATCACCCCGGCGCACGACTTCAATGACTTCCAGGTGGGGCAGCGGCACGGCCTGGCGGCCATCAACATTTTCGACGAGTCCGCCGCGCTCAACGATGCCGTTCCGGAACGGTTCCGAGGGCTGGACCGGTTCGAGGCGCGACGCCGGGTGCTGGAAGAGTTGCGGGCCAGGGGGCTGGTGGACGGCGAGCAGGACCACAAGCACATGGTCCCCCGAGGCGACCGCAGCGGAGCGCTGGTTGAACCGCTGCTCACGGAGCAGTGGTACGTGAAAACGGGCCCGCTGGCGGAACCGGCGATCGCGGCCGTGGAGGACGGCAGCATCCGCTTCGTGCCCGGAAACTGGTCCAAAACCTACTTCGAATGGATGCGCAATATCGAAGACTGGTGCATATCCCGCCAGCTTTGGTGGGGACACCGGATTCCGGCCTGGTACGACGGGGAGGGAGGCGTTTACGTGGCCCGGAGCGAGGACGAGGCCCGCGCGAAGCACGGGCTTGGCCCGGAGACTGCGCTGCGGCAGGACGAGGATGTCCTCGATACCTGGTTCTCCTCCGCGCTCTGGCCGTTTTCCACGATGGATTGGCCCGCCGGCTCAAGGGAGCTTGAGACGTTCTATCCGACGCAGGTCCTGGTGACCGGATTCGACATCATCTTCTTCTGGGTGGCGCGGATGATCATGATGGGGCTGAAGTTCATGGACGACGTGCCGTTCTCGGATGTCTATATCCATGGACTGGTCAGGGATCAGGCCGGGCAGAAGATGTCCAAGTCCAAGGGCAACATCCTCGATCCGCTGTTCATCGTCGACGGCGTCGACCTGGAGACGCTGGTCAGAAAGCGCACCGAAGGCATGATGCAGACGCATCTCAGGGAGCGTATCGAGGCAAGCACGCGGGAGGAGTTCCCTGAGGGCATCGCGGCTTACGGGGCCGACGCGCTGCGGCTCACCTTCGCCTCGCTGGCCACTACGGGGCGGGACGTCAGCCTGGACATGGGCCGCGTCGAGGGCAATCGCAATTTCTGCAACAAACTCTGGAATGCCGCGTCGTACGTCTTCTCCCGTGTGGAGGCGCCGCTCCCGGACGAGCCGGTGGAGTACACCGTGGCGGACCGCTGGATTCGTTCGCGGCTGCGCGCTGTCATCGAGCGAAATCAACGCGCGTTCGCCGAATACCGCTTCGACCTGGCGACCCAGGCGCTGTACGAGTTCACCTGGCACGAGTACTGTGACTGGTACCTGGAGATGACCAAAACCGTGCTGAACGACACGGAGGCGCCACAGGCCAGGGTTCGGGCCGCACAGCGATGCCTCACGGACATCCTCGATGCGCTGCTGAGGCTACTGCATCCGATCATCCCGTTCGTGACGGAGGAATTGTGGCTGGATCTTTGCAGGAGAACCGGCCGCGACAGCGCCACCATCATGCTGGAAGCACAGCCCCGGCCCGAATCCTTCGCATCCGATGAAGAGGCCGAGGCGGAAATCGACTGGCTCAAGGCGTTCGTCATGGGCGTCCGGCAGGTTCGGGGGGAAATGTCCATCGCGCCCGGCAAGCGGCTCCCCGTCCGGCTGGCAGGCGCCACCGGCCTGGACCGTGCGCACGTTGACCGGCACGAAGCGCTGCTGAGGAGTCTGGCCCGCCTGAAAGACATCGGCTTCGTCGATTCCGCGGACGCCGTATCCGGCGCGGCCACCGCGCTGGTGGATCGGATGACCATTCTCGTCCCGCTGGAAGGCTTGATCGACATGGCGGCCGAAAGCGCCCGGCTCGGCAAGCAGATCCGGCGAGCATCCGACGACCGTGAGCGCAGCCGGAAAAAACTCGCCAACCCGAAGTTCGTCGCCAACGCGCCGGCGGCAGTCGTGGACCGCGAACGTGAACGGGCGGCGGCGCTGGACGAGCGCCTCGCTCAGCTCAGGGAGCGGCTGTCGCGTCTATCTCCCTGAGCGCCTCGTCGATCCTGGCCGCGAAAATGACGGCGTCCTCGCGTCCGCCGTGGGCCTGGTAGTAGGAAGGTCGCACGCCGATCTGCTCGAATCCGGCCGAACGGTAGAGATTCATCGCCGCTTCGTTTGAAGGCCGGACTTCGAGAAAGGCGCGCTCGACGCCCATCGCCTGGGCGCGCGTGCACAGGGCGTGGAGCAACTGCCGGCCGAACCCCTGTTGCTGCAATTCGGGGTGTACGCAGATGTTCAGGATATGCGCCTCGCTCGCAGCCACCGACATGATGGCATAGCCGTTGACATCGCCATCGGTCACCAGCACCAGGCATTGGTAACCCGCCAGGAGGCAATCCCTGAAGATGCCCGGGCTCCACGGAAACTCATAGCTGGCCTGCTCCACCGAAGACACCCCTCGCAAGTCCCTGTTGGACATGTTGCGAATCTCGGTTCGGGGCTGAAGCGCGGCGCTCATTCCGGCGTCCGCAACAGGCGCTTCACTATCTTCAGATCCTCCCACGACCTGGACTTGGCCAGCGGGCTGCGCAGCAGATAGGCCGGGTGGTAGCTCACCACCAGCGGCGTGGCCCCGGCGCCGAACTCGAACGTGCGGCCGCGCATCCGGCCGATGGGCGCGTCGGACTGTAACAGCCACTGCGCGGCAATCCTGCCCAGCGCCATGATGACCCGCGGCTGCAACAGGTCGATCTGGCGTTGCAGGTAGGGTGTGCAGGTCGCGGCCTCGTCGGACTTCGGATCACGGTTGTTGGGAGGCCTGCACTTGAGGATGTTGGCGATGTAGACGTCCTCTCGATCGAGATGGATCGCACCCAGCATGGCGTTGAGCAACTGCCCGGCGCGGCCCACGAAGGGCTCGCCCCGGCGATCTTCCTCCGCCCCCGGCGCTTCTCCGATGATCAGAAGATCGGCCGTCCGGCTGCCGACGCCGAATACCGTCTGGGTTCGACCCTGGTGCAGGGCGCACTTCATGCAGGTGCGTACCTCCTCCTGCAGTTCGCTCCAGTCGACTGCACGCTGATGTGCGGG
The DNA here is from genome assembly GCA_022820625.1 of Gammaproteobacteria bacterium. Taxonomy (GTDB): domain Bacteria; phylum Pseudomonadota; class Gammaproteobacteria; order Steroidobacterales; family Rariloculaceae; genus UBA6522. The sequence goes on from JAJEFE010000149.1 coordinate 8,291, forward strand.
AGTACCGGGGGCGCCCGGAGTGCGCACCGCCTCCCTCGAGACGGTTCTGCCGGCATCGACCAACCGGGCTTCGCCGTCTGCAGGCTCCGGGTCAGGGACGCCGGCCAACTGGACATCACCGGTTGCGGGTTCCGGGTCGGCGGCATCGCGCTGGACCCAGACGGGGATGCCCATCGCCTCAAGATACTGCTCCCGCATCCCAGGACGGGTCATCGGGATCCTCGGAGCCGTTCATGGGCGTGAGCTTAGCATGTAACCACGGCTCCGATTGACGCGCCGACGAGTCGAATAACCTACAATGCGCGGGTCCGGAAACAGGCAAGGGACGGCATGCGGCTTTCTCAATTACCCCTCACAACTTTCAGGGAGGCGCCCGCCGATGCGGAGGTGATCAGCCATCAGCTCATGCTGCGCGCCGGCATCGTGCGCAGGCTCGCATCCGGGCTGTACAGCTGGCTTCCGCTCGGCGTTCGGGTGCTGCACAGGATCGAGAGGATCGTCCGCGAGGAGATGAACCGCGCCGGAGCGCTGGAAGTCTCCATGCCCGGCGTCCAGCCGGCGGAGTTGTGGCGGGAGTCGGGACGCTGGGAGGACTTCGGTCCCGAGCTGCTGAGGCTGCAGGATCGGCACAAAAGAGCCTTTTGCCTCGGGCCTACCCACGAAGAGGTCATCACCGACATCGCCCGAACGGAGCTCAAGAGCTACCGGCAGTTGCCCGTCAACTACTACCAGATTCAGACGAAATTCCGGGACGAGATCAGACCCCGGTTCGGCGTGATGCGCGCACGCGAATTCGTGATGAAGGACGCTTACTCGTTCGACCTGGACGAAGAAGGCCTGGAAGAGGCCTACCAGGTCATGCGTCGCGCCTATTCCCGGATCTTCGACCGCCTGCAGCTCACCTACCGGATCGTTCAGGCCGACTCCGGCGCGATCGGCGGCAGCCAGTCGGAGGAGTTTCACGTGCTCGCCGACTCGGGAGAGGACGCCATCGCTTTTTCGGAAGCCGACGGTTTTGCCGCCAACGTGGAAACGGTTCCGGTGGCGCCGGTCGGCGAATCGAATCGACCGGCGCCCCGTCAGGACTTGCGCTGCGTCGCCACGCCGGGTGTACGCAGCATTGCCGACCTTTGCGAGTTCCTGGATGTTACGCCCCAACAGTGCCTGAAGACCTTGCTGGTGGCCGGAACCGAATCGCCCGCCGTGGCGCTGCTGCTGCGGGGCGATCACGAATTGAATGCCCACAAGGCCCAGGCGCTGGATGGGGTTGCCACGCCCCTTCGCATGCTGTCCGCCGCACAGGTGGAAGCGGCAGCGGGTGTCGCTCCAGGGTCGCTGGGACCGCTCGGACTGGAGTTACCCGCTTTTCTCGATCAGTCGGCAGCGCTGATCGGGGACTTCTCTTGCGGCGCCAACCGGGCCGAACACCACTACACCGGCGTTAACTGGGACCGGGACGTGCCCCTGCCGGCCGTGGCGGATCTGCGCAACGTCACCTCCGGGGATCCCAGCCCCGGCGGCGGCGGACCGCTCACCGTCGCCCGTGGCATAGAAGTGGGGCACATCTTTCAGCTCGGCACCAAGTACAGCGAGGCCATGGGTGCTACCGTGCTGGACTCCGGCGGCCGCCCCCGCACCATGCACATGGGTTGCTACGGGATCGGCGTGACACGGGTCGCGGCCGCGGCCATCGAGCAGAGCAACGATGCGCGCGGCATCATCTGGCCGAACGCCATCGCGCCGTTCGACGTCATCGTCATTCCCATCGCCCTGGACAAGTCCTACCGGGTCCGGGAGGCCACCGAAAAGGTCGCCGGACGCCTGGAGGCCGCGGGACTGGAGGTGCTGGTGGACGATCGCGATCAGAGGCCCGGCTCGAAGTTCGCCGATGCCGACCTGATCGGGATACCCCACCGCCTGGTGATCGGGGAGAGGGGCCTCGACCGCGGCGAGATCGAGTACAAGTCGCGCCGGGACGATGCGATCGAGATGATCGCTCTGGACTCGTTGGCGGAATTCCTGGCAGCGCGTGCCAAAAGTCCCGCGCTGCCGGACTCGTAACTCGCCTGACCCGGATTTCCGGGCCCAACCACGGTCAGAGAATCCGGAAACCCGGAGCGACGGGATCGTTCCACTCCTGGACTTCCACGCCCGTAACCCGGGCGCCGGAAGGCCCGTCCCACAACCAGGCGCATAGCTGCGCGATCGCCTCCGGATCGCCCGCCGCGATGACTTCCACCGCACCGTCGGCGAGGTTGCGGGCCGAGCCCCGCAGCGACAGTTGTTCGGCCTGGCGCGCCGTGGTCACCCGGTACCAGACGCCCTGTACTCGCCCGGACACGATACAGCGAACAGCTTGCTCTTCCACGGCTCTACTCACGGTAGGTGGTTTGTTGGCGTTGGACCGGAATAGTCCCGGATCGGGCTGCTATTCCTGGCTGACGGCCTGGCTGGCCTGCAGCGCTTCCACGGCGCGGCTTCTGGCCTGAATCGCGGTGGTTTGGGCCAGCGTGTAATAGCGGGCGCGAAGTTGGGTTTCGGCCTGTTCGAGCAGGCGCCTGGCTTCGTTCAACTCGTCAGGCGCCAGGGTTGCCGCATTCGATTCCTCCGCGGCGGCGATCGCCTGGCGAGCGTCACTCATCTCCTGCACCGGAGGACCGGTGACACATGACGCAATCATCAGCGTCAGGAGTATGATAGCGCCTCGATATCTCATTTATTAGCTCTGGCGTGCCCAAGCGGGAACGTATCAGGCCCGCCGGATTCTCGTCAAGCTCGGCAGAGCCATCCAGGATAGCGTTAACAAGCCAAAGGGAGGACATGCGTGAAGCCCAGGATCTACCACAATCCCCGATGCTCGAAATCCCGTGCGACCATGACACTGCTCGAGTCCATGGGCGTTGACATGGACGTCATCGAATATCTGAAGACGCCGCCGGATACTGCGACGCTGGCCAGCCTGCTTGAAAAACTGGGAATTCCCGCCCGTGACCTGGTACGGACGGGGGAGCGTGCGTTCAAGTCGTCGGGCGTGGACATCGAGACCGCCAGCGAGACCGCTCTCATCGAATTGATGACGGCCCAACCGGTGCTGATTCAGCGTCCCATCGTGGAAACGGCCGACGCCGCGCGAATCGGACGCCCTGTGGAACAGGTTCTGGAATTGTTCTAGCGTTCTATCCAACTGATAATGCCGCATCAGTTGGAGAGAGCGCCAGACCATGCCCGCCGACGCCAGAATCCTCGTAGTCTACTACTCGCTCAAGGGAAGAACCGCGGAGCTGGCGCGGTTCGCCGCGCGGGGGGTGGAAGCCGCCGGGGCGGAGGCCATCGTTCGTACCGTGCCGCCGGTGTCCACCACGACGGAGGCCGTCGATGCCCCGATACCGGGCTCCGGCCCGCCGTTCGCCACCCTTGAGGACCTTGCCGGCTGCGACGGCCTGCTGCTCGGCAGCCCGACCCGCTTCGGCAACATGGCGGCCGCGCTCAAGTACTTCCTCGATTCCACCTCGGGGCTCTGGTTGAAGGGCGCCCTGGCGGACAAACCCTTCGGCTTGTTTACCAGCACCGGTTCGATGCACGGCGGGCAGGAGACGACGCTGCTGTCCATGGCCCTGCCGCTGATGCATCACGGCATGCTCTGGACCGGAATCCCCTATACCGAACCGCAGGTGGCCGCCACGCGCACCGGCGGCGGGCCGTACGGGGCGTCCCACGTCAACGTTGACTGGAATCGGACGCTGTCCGACGACGAGCGGGCGCTCGCCACCGCGCTGGGACGGCGGGTCGCCCGGCTTGCCGGGGCCTTGATGTCCTAGTGCTGCGTCAACCTCATAATGTCGTATCAGCGCGTTCACAAGCGCGCAGATGCGCGGCGTCGGCTCGCCGACGTATTGGGCATACGTCAAGAGACGACAACAAAGCAGATGGGCGCTTGTGGACGCGCCCTTCGGGT
>JAJEFE010000026.1 GCA_022820625.1 Gammaproteobacteria bacterium
ATGCTGAGGAGGCCGATAGGCTGACGAAGCATCTTTGACCCATGCACACTGTTGAGGTAGCAGATTCTTCGACTCCGCTGCGCTCCGCTCAGAATGACAGTGCTCTTATGGCCTCTGATCTTGAAGTCACACATGACGTTATATTTATACTCACTTAATCACTTTGGAATAGGTATTGACTAATATTAAGGAATTATTATAATTGTTATCGTCAAGAAACTGATTTCCAGAGCTGGAAATTAGATGTTAAAACGCTGTTGTTCGGGTTTTAAATATGAAAATTTACACAAACGTTTCTTTTGTATGAACTTATTGCACAACCTGAATCTGGCTGATTGTAAATCCATACTACAGGAGGTAGATTTAAATGGCAGATGTTAAGTGGGATCGAAAAGACGGGGTCTTGATTGCAGTGCTCAGCGGTCGTATCGACAGTAACAATGCTGGTGGCTTGCAGAGTGATCTGGAATCTGGGATTGATCCGGGAGAGCGGGCATTGGTCCTGGACTTTGAGCAGGTATCTTTCATCAGCAGTGCAGGGCTTCGGGTCTGTCTGGTCATCGCCAGAAAATTTAACGAACCGGACAAGGAATTTGGAATTTGCACACCCTCTGATCCAATCAGAGATGTTATCGCGATTAGCGGTTTTGATCAGATTATCGCGATTTATGACTCTCAGTCCACAGCAATTAACGCATGCAAATGAACGATGTCTTTGTGTGGGATGTCCATCCTGTGCATAAACCATATCACAAAGGAGTAAAGAGATGAGTAACACGGATGATAATCAAAAAATAATGTCGATTAGAAGTGCGGTTGATTTTGATATCGTGGGGGATAACATACAGGATATCGCTGAGTTCACCATTGAGAAATACGAATTTAGAAATGACAGTGATCTCCCCGACGAGATACGCAAGGAAGCTATTGCGAAGATAAATAGCGCATTGTGGCAGAAGGTTGAGGAATTGAAACTGCGACGCAGGGAGATTTTGGTAAGTATATTCAACGCAGCCGAAGATACGCTTAATGAAGTACTTGATAAAAAGTAATAATGACCATTTAGCGCTTGGCGGCTCTAAATTGCCGGAGAGCGTTGAAGATAGTAAATGGTCTGTGTTTAGGGAGAGGCCAGCAAGGTTGCCGCTGTGCCCTGCAATGCCTTTTTAAAATTCCCGCTACGCCCCGATCGCATATCCGCCGACTTCAAGCGGTGCATAAGCGACGTGTAAGGCGAGTGTAATCTACTCAGGAATTTTAAGAAGGCTTTTGCGTTCTATATCGTCGAGGAGATACCCGAAAAATGAATTCACCATACTCCGAAGATGCCATTGCCATCGTAGGATACAGCTACCGCATGCCAGGCGAAATCAGCACCGACGACGATTTCTGGCGGCTACTCAGCGAACGCGAGATCGTGCAGGAACCCGTAACCAACCGCTACGGCAGAGGCTATCGGCCAATCGGCGGCTTCTCTGGCCCAGGGCGCTTCGCCAGTCCCTACGAGGGGCTGATCCGCGAGGATGGAGAAAAGAGCTTCGATCGCAGTCTCTTCGGGATGTCGCACCACGAAATGCTGTCAGCCGATCCGCATGTGCGGATGCTATTGACCTGCACCTATGAGACTTGCGAGCGGGTCGGCTGGGATTTGCAGTCGTTGCGCAACAGCCGCACGGGCGTGTTCGTCGGCGCGCAGGTTCCAGCGACGGCCAACTGGCGCCGGCCGCTGGGGGCAACTGAGTTTTCCATCGCCAGCATCAGCGTGGCCATGCTGGCCAACCGCATTTCCTACCACTTCAACTTGATGGGGCCGTCGCTCGCCTGTTGCACGGCTTGTTCCGCTAGCTTGACCGCGTTGCACACGGCGATCAATGCGCTGCACTCCGGCGACTGCGACCAAGCCTTCCTCGGGTCGGCCAATTACCTCGGATCGGCCCGGCTCAGCACCGGCTTCAATGCGTTGGGTGTGATCAGTTCGGACGGGAAGTGCCACTCCTTCGACGCGGAAGCTAATGGGTACATGCGCTCGGAAGGGGCGTTTGTCTTCGCGCTCAAACCCCTGGCTGCGGCCGAACGGGACGGGGATCCCATCCACGCCGTGGTGGAGGCGACCGCGGTCAATTCGGCCGGTGCCGCCGATGGCAGCGCCGGTCTGGCGCAGGGTCGGTACATCACCGCACCTACTCGTCACGCACAGGTAGAATTGATGCGCACCGCCTGTACCCGTGCGGGCCGGACGCCGCAGGAGTTCGACTATATCGAAGCCCATGCCACCGGCACCGTGGTCGGCGACCGCATTGAGGGCAACGCCATCGCCGAAGCGTTCGGTGGCGTCGAGCGCGACGTGCCGCTGCGGGTTTCGGGCGTCAAGAGCAACGTGGGGCACATGGAAGCTGCCGCGTTCAGTTGCGCCTTGCTCAAGGTCGTTCTGATGATGCAGCGGCGCACCTTCGCGCCAGTGTCGAAGAATTACCTGGTACCGAATCCGGAGATCGACTTCGAAAGTTGCCCGATGCAAGTGCAGACAACCTGCGAACCATTCCCCGACCATCCGGTGGTGGTCGGCATCAATTCGTTTGGGTTTGGCGGTGCTAACGGGCACTGCGTGGTGCGGGAATACCGGCCATCACAGCCGCGGATCTGGTCGGTGGCACTGGCTCCCGAGGCTGGCTTTATGATCCCCCTGTCGGCGCGTACGTCCGGCGCGCTGGAAAAGAGCGCGCAGCAGTTACGGAAAACACTCGCTGAGCAGGAGGTGGACCTCTATACGCTGGCGGGCAATCTCAGCCGCCGCAGGACGCATTTTGCCGCGCGTACCTCATTTGCCGTGCGATCCCAAAAGGAACTGATTGAGGCACTGAAGAGCTTTGCGGAAGATCCAACTCCCGTCGCTATAGCCGATGAGGGCGAACGGCGGATCGCGATGGTATTTTCCGGACAGGGCACGCAATGGGCCGGTTGCGGTCGCGCCCTCTACGACGCCGATCCGGTTTTCCGCCGCGTTATTGATACCATTGAGGAACACTGGCGGGAGCACTCGGATATCTCGTTGCGCGATGCCTGTTTCTCCGCCCCCCAAGAGGCGCTCAATGAGGTCCAGCTTGCCCAGCCCGTCATCTTTATGATCCAGTGCGCCTTGGTAGAATTGTTTAAGACTTGGGGAGTCTATCCAGACTGCGTCGTCGGCCATAGCTCCGGCGAGGTGGCTGCCGCTTATGCCTGCGGAGCACTGTCCCTGGCGGAGGCGACGCATCTGGTTTTCCATCGCGCCACATTGCAGCAGCGCAGGGCCGGTTCTGGTCGCATGCTGGCAATCGGCCTCGACCGGCCGGGCTTGGAGGAACTGCTCGACGCGTTGCAGATCCCCTTTCAGCCTGAAAACGACCGGGCAACACAGGTTGAGATCGCCTGCGAGAACGCACCGGCTAGCACCGTCATTTGCGGCAAGGAGACCGATTTACAGCCCATCGTAGAAGAATTGGATCGGCGCAACCTGCAGAACCGGCTGATTCCGGGCAATATCGCCTTCCATTCCAGCGCCATGGACCCGCTCAAAGACGACGCCCTAGCGGCCCTGTCCTTCCTGAACGACCGCAACTTCGATGCCGACATCCCACTCGTTTCCTCAGTAACCGGCGAGCAAATGGAGCAGCTAGACAGTGCCTATTGGTGGTCGAATATCCGCCAGCCCGTGCGGTTCGCCGCGGCGATGGAAACCATCATGCGGGATTATCGGCCCGATGTCGTCCTCGAAGTCGCGCCACACAGCGCCCTGCAACCCACCATCGCGCAGTGTCTGGAAGGCAATGCTCAGGATGCGCCCTGCATTCCGACGCTCATGCGCGACTCCGACATCTGCCTCGGCTTCCAGGAGGCTCTGGGAGCACTATTCAGAGCTGGAGTAGATCTGGACTTTGCCGCGCAGTACCCGCGCCCCGAACCGATCGCCCACCTGCTGCCCGGCTATCCGCGCGACGATCAGGCGGAGGGCGACGAGATGAGCGACGACGAGATGTTCCTCAATCTGGGCGAGTACGCCCACGGCCCGCTGATCGGCCATCAGGTCCCGTGCGAACACCTGCTGTTCGAAGCGCGGCTGTCAGAGCGAGACTTTCCCTGGCTGGCAGAGCACCGCGTGCATCATGCCTCGATCATGCCGGCGGCTGGGTACATCGAACTGCTCCTGCAGGCGTTCGAGGGCGTTCCGCTGCATGTCGAAACGCTCGAATTCCTCCAGCCGTGTCCGATCCCCAGGACGCCGGTGCGGCTGCATACCGCATTGTTTCCGGTCGCCAACGCACCGGACGAATTCACCTTCACCATCTCGTCCCGATCCTACGAAACCGAGGCGCAGAGCGAATTGCACTCTCGCGGCAAGGTGCGCCTGGTGAGCAGCGACCACCCAGTGAACGTGCCGCTGCGCCTGACGGATATCGACACCACTCCGTTCGCGCCCTACTACTTTGTGGGCGAAAGCGATTTCTACGAGCGCGTGGATGCCAGCCTCGGCGAAACCTTCCAGTACGGTCCTTATTTCCAGAACATCCAGCGGGTTCTAAGCGACAGCCGCACGGGCGACTATCTGTTCGACGTGGAGATGGATGAGCAGTTATGGACAACTGGTCGCGCGGAAGGATACGTCGCCAATCCCGCGTTGCTCGACGGCGGGTTGCAGATATTCCTCTATCATCTGCTGCGCGCGACGGACATCTTCGCCCTCCCGCAGCGTGCCCAGGGTGTGACGTTTCTGCGTCCGCCGACTGGACCGCGTCTCACCTGCCACGTGAAAAAAGACCCCGATTGGGCGGATGTGAACGAACTGGGGCAGTTCACGGAGCGGCGCGGCGAGCGCTCCGGAGGCAGCATTCGTTTCTACGATGGTGACACGGGCGATCTGGTTTTGTGTATTGACGCGTACGTCTCCTTCAATTCCAACCCGCGCTGGAACGACCTGCCGCACAGCAAGCACATCGTCTCCTGGCAGCCCAAGTTCGTCGCCGACGCACAGTCCTTCCTGAACCACCTGCCGAACGGCGAAATCGAACCCGCGGCGCTGATTGCCGCCCTTGAGCAGCCCGGCGACGGTGACCGCTACGCCTGCCACGTCATCGAGCTCGCGGGCGGACGCCCCCCTGAGCAAACCATCCTCAATCAATGCCTTGACCACCTCGGGAACGCCGATGCGCAGACTGAGTTCTGGCTGGTCGGCGACACGCAGGAGCAGACCCGCGCCCACTACGACGCCTTCCATAGCCACGATGCCGCCCTGCGCTTTGCATGTCTTGATCTCGCCACAGAGCAGATACCGGAACTGGATACCGGCCTTCTGCGGCCGCACGCCGCCGAAATTCTCTTGCTCCATGAAGACGCCGCGGAGTTGAGAGCGGAGCAATGGCGCTTGCTGCGCAGTATAGCGGTCCCCGGTGGCCTGGCACTGGTCGCGCACGCCGAAGACGGAGCCATCGAGCCAGACGCTGGCTGGACTACAGTACACGTCGGCCAGCGCACCACCTTGCTGCAGGCACCACAAACCGTCGCGGACATCCCCCAGCAACTACCCGGTCCCCGCTGGGTAATCGGCGAGCCGGACAGCCTGTCGGACCAGTGGCTGGCGCTCCTCGATTCGCCTGAGGTGTCCGCCATTCCCTATGCGGATCTATCGGACGACCGCATCGGCGCACTTGCCGACTGGCCCGCAGCGACCGATCTGCAGGCCATCGACATCTTCTGCGGCTCTGACCCGCACGACCCGACTGGCGAAAAGCTGGTAGCGCGCCTGGTTGCTTTCGTCAAGGCGCTGATACCCTTCCGGGTGGCGCAGGCGCGCTGCCCTTGCCGCTTGACCGTGGTAACGCGCCGCGCCGCGTTAGAAGTGGAGGACCCGCGCGCGAGTGCCGTGTGGGGAGCAGTCCGCAGCATAGGCCAGGAAATCGCCGCGGACGTAGGCACGGAGGCGCAAATTGATTTCCGGCTGGTCGATCTGGACGCCCCGGAGGACCTGCAGACGCTGGCCTATCTCGGCGCCTGCGACCTGCGCGAGCGCGAACTGGCAGTGCGTCACAAACAAGTATGGACGCCGCGGCTGATCAGTATCCGGGAGCGGTCGCCGCTCGTACCAGCGGACGAGGAGACCCCGTACCGGCTGACCCTAGACAATCCGGGGCAAATCGGCGGCCTGCAGATGAAGACTTACCAACCTGCGTCCCTAGGACCACACGACGTAGAGATCGATGTGGCGGCCGCGGCACTCAACTTCCGCGACGTCATGGTGACGCTGGGGTTGCTGCCGGCCCTATCCTACGAACGCTCGGCGCTGGGCCGCACGGTGGGGATGGAGGCCAGCGGCATCGTCCGCCGCGTCGGCGATGCCGTGCGCGCGTGCCGCGTCGGCGACGCCGTGGCCTTTACCCAAGGCGGGTGCATTACCAATCGCGCTGTGGTCAACGAACATCTGGTATTCGCCAAACCCGCATCCCTGAGCATGGAGGAGGCCGCTTCAGTACTGTCGGTTTACGTCACCGCGTACTATTCGCTGATTCATCTGGCTCGCCTGCGCAAGGGCCAGCGCGTCCTCATCCACTCGGCCATGGGCGGCGTCGGCCAAGCAGCCATCGCCCTGGCCAAGCACGCGGGAGCGGAGATCTACGCCACGGCCGGTAGTGAGAGCAAGCGCGATCAACTGCGCGCGCTGGGCGTGCGCGCGGCGTTCGATTCGCACAGCTACGACTGGTACGACGAACTGATGGCGGCAACCGGCGGTGAGGGAGTAGATGTGGTACTGAATTCCCTCGCTGGCCGCCACATCACCCTGTGTCTGGAGGCGTTGCGGCCGGGCGGCTGGCACTGCGAGATCGGCAAGGTCGATATCTACTCCGACAACGCGCTCAGCCTGAGCGTCTTCCGCAAGAATCTGCGCTTTGCAGCGATCGACATTGACCGCATGATGAGCGACGATCCGGTGCTGGCGCACGAGCTTTCGCAGGAGTGCATGAACCTGCTGGAGCAAGGTGTCGTGCCGCCGTTGCCGATCACCTCCTTCCCCTACCGCGACTATGCCCAGGCGCTGCGCTTGATGACCACCGGCCAGCACACCGGGAAACTGGTCCTGCAGGCACCGGAGGAATCGAGCACTCACTCGCTCCCGATCGTCGATCTGCGCCCGTTTCTCGACCCCGACGCGACCTACTTGGTCACCGGCGGAATGGGTGGATTCGGCAAGCTGTTATTGCCCTATCTGGCGTCCGCTGGCGCGCGTCATCTCACCTTGCTAGACCGCGATCCGCAGCGCCGCCGCAGTGTGGACTGGGTTCGGAAAACCAGTGCTCTGTGGTACCTCACGGAAGAGGAAGAGATAGAGATCGACATCGTCCCAGGCGACGTCGCCGAAGAGGCGGACGTCCGGCGCTGTATCGCCGGGTTGCAGCGGCCGCTGAAGGGCGTATTCCACCTCGCGGGCACGTTGGACGATTGCCTGCTAACCGACCTGACGAACGAATCGCTGGCCAAGGTATTCGCCCCCAAGGCGCGCGGTGCCCTCAATCTCCATCTGGCGACGGCCGACTGCCCCCTCGACCACTTCGTGCTGTTTTCCTCCATCGCTTCGACATTGGGCAACCCGGGACAGGTCAACTACAGTGCCGCCAATGGGTTTCTGGACGGTCTGGCGGCCTTCCGCCGCCGCCAGGGGCTACCCGCACTGTGCTACAACCTGGCTGCGGTCGCCGAGGCCGGCATGGCCTCTCGCAATTTGCATGTGTTGCGCATAACGCGGTCGTCGGGCATGCCGCCGATCAGTGCCGATTTTGCCATTACCAACCTCGATTACGCCATGCGCAGCATGGACGACCGGGATCACCTGATCACCGCCCTGTTCGCTCGCCCACCATTGACGGTTGACTCGCCCGATTACATGCGCACCGGACGCGTGCTCAACAACCCGGACGCATTCGCGGTCGATACCGGCGGCCAACTTACGCTGGACACCGTGGTGGATCAGATCGCCAGCAAGGTCGCCGAACTGTGCGGACACGACGAAGGTGGCGTGGAGGAACCCTTGTCCAGCTTCGGACTCAC
>JAJEFE010000141.1 GCA_022820625.1 Gammaproteobacteria bacterium
GGCCGGACCGATACCCCTGCACCGCACCGCGACCCATCGCCACAAGACTTCTGACAAAAGTCAGAGAATGTGAACAATCCGGCCCCGGTCCGAGTTAATTAATCCAACACAACCACCACGGATTAATCTGGCCGACAACACGCGGTGCTTCTTGAGTTGACGATAGGCAACGGCGACGAAATGGACCTTCGGATAAAGCTGCAACGTCTGCACCCTAAACTGCTCGCGAGTTTTCTGTCACGGCGATGACTGGGTGCATTTGCAGGTATCCGTTCTGTCTTCGGGGGATGACTTGGCACTTGATGCCCGCAAGGCAATGCACGATGGCAAATATCCGCTGATCCTGCGCCGCGATCCCCCTAATGCCGAACAATTACGACAGAACCATCCCTTGAGGGGTTTTGTATTGACGATGGTTGAGCCGACGGGAGAGCCGGAAGCCGAGCGCACGCGAATCTACACCGACTGCGGCAAGCACTTTCGGCGCATTCTACGGGCAGACGACGCCTGAAATCATAGAATCCATGCCTGCCGAGAGTGCAAGCAATTGTACTGGCCACGGCTTGATGTGGGTGACATGGTGACGGTCGATGCCAACAAGCCGAAATACCCTGTCGTCAGGGTGGGTCAAGTTGTTCAAGTGGACCGCCAATGGACGCGGTTACGGCATTAGCGCAGCTTCAGCCTTGGAATGCAGGCCGCCACGATGGACCGAATCATGTTCCAGACAAGAGCGGAGCCTGAGGTCTACATTTAGTACACATCCCTGCGTCGCTCCGGCTATTCGGCGGGGGTCATTCGCGGCCAGTACGCTCGCAAGAGTAAAGCTGGCTCGGACTCGTAGATTCGCCAGCCGCTACGCGTGAAAAGTCATAGTAGCTTCCGTCGCCGTTTGGCTCTATGACAATGGCGAAATCATAGGTGCCGTCCTCGTCAAGGCTGAAGTCCCAGCGTCGATTAAGGCCAGCGATCCCAAACCGCGCATCGTGTTCGACCAGACCGACAAGCCGTACCGTACCTGGGCCGACGTTCGGAACTTCACTGTCCATCCTTAGCAACCCATCAAGCAGAACCAGCGGGGTTGCTCGGTCGCGCGAAACCCTTTCATAGCATTCCCACGTCTCCGAGGCAGTTGTCACTGCCTGCAATGCGTCTACTCTCCGTTGTTCAACACACGCGCCGAATCCCTCTTCGGTGAGTTCACCGTGCTCTGCGTACACTTCGTCCACACAGGCATCGTACGAAGCCTGAATTTCTGCCAGTCGCTCTTGCACCTCAGGCGGCAACGCCTTTAAAGCGCGCGTTCGAATTCGCGTAAGAACGTCCGCCACCTCTTCACCGCACCCAAGGGAATCCTCTGCGTCGCCCCGATTAAATGCTGCATAGCAAGCCACGAGAATCACGTCAAATCGTGTATCTTCCATCGCTAGCGGCAACCCACGGGGGTCCTGCATCATGGTCACCAACCGCTCGTAACACGCTTTGCGTTGTTCTGATGTGTCAGCCTCGGCTAGACAACTTTCAAATGAAAAATCCGCATCCGGTTCTTGGGCGACGAGCGGCATTGCGGAGACCAGAGTGAGACAAAGCGTGCCAGCCAGAGTGCGTGACGTGTTGGACATGCTCGATCTCCCGTGTAATGGATACGCCGATTGTGCCATGGGGGATCGCTTGGGGGCACCTCCTTACAGGGGGAAGGAAAAATTGCACATGGTGATTGATTCCCGTGACCAGTGGCATACTGTCGCGCGGCCCCGACCGGTGGTTTTCCGTTCGGTTCTTCGGGGATCGTCGCGCAGTGCCAGCGGAATTTTGGTGTAATTCCGCGTCTTATTGGGCACCATGTTTCGGTTCATCCCCCGGCCGCCGAACGACTACGTATTACATGTGCAATGCAGAGCCGCCGAGCAGAATTCCCGACAAGAATACGCCTGACTTTGAAAAAATTTGTATGCGGTTTGCTTACGGCTTATATCAGATCGAAATTAATTTTATAAATATCAGTTAGTTAAGTGAAGGAAATCGACCAACGGCCGTTAGCGAGGAGCCGTCGATGCTCCCCCCGCCAGGGATGGCGGGGGGAGCTTGAGCGCACAAGGGCTGTCCGCGCACGCCCTCGCGGCAAGCTCCAGAATCACGCAAGGACGCCCACCCACGCCCCCGCGCCCACCTCAAACAAGCACCAGACTCAACTGCGGATAAACAATCAACAGAATCAACACGATCAGCATGATCACCGCAAACGGAAACGCCCCCGCAAAGATATCGAACAGCGAGATCCGATCTTCATCTGCAAGCGTCGCCTTGATCACATAGCACGCAATCCCCAGCGGCGGCGTCAACAACCCGATCTCCGCCCCCACGATCGTCACGATCCCGAACCACACCAGACTCACCCCGTAAGGCTCGATGATCGGCAGGAACAGCGGCACCATGATCAGGATGATCGAAGTCGTATCCAGGATCGTCCCCATCAGGATCAGGATCACCACGTAGATCGCCAGAATGCCGTAGAGCCCGATCTCCGCCTGGGCAATCCACTCCCCGAGATCGTTCGGCAGCCCCGACAGCGCCAGCATGCGGCTGTACATCGTCGCCGCAACGATGAGCATCAGTATCGACGCCGTGATGTGCCCCGTCTCCACCAGCACCCGCCAAAGCGTCGTGCGGTTCAGCTTGCGCTTGACCAGAGCGACAACCAGCGCCCCGGCAGCACCCACCGCACCCGCCTCCGTCGGCGTGAACAGCCCGCCGTAAATGCCTCCCAGCACCAGCAACACCAGCACCACGATGGGCACAGTCTTGGAAGTGGCTTCCCTGGCCGACATCCCCGCGGCGGCGGCAGCCGCCTTCGCACTGTCCTGCCCACCCACATAGGCCGGAATGAACTGCGCCATCGCAATGATCGCCACCGTATACGCCAGCGACAGCAGAATGCCCGGAACGATGCCCGCCGTGAACAGGTCCGCCACCGACTGCTCCGTGATCAGCGCGTAGATGATCAGCATCACGCTCGGCGGAATCAGCATCCCCAGCACCGAACTCCCGGCCACCACGCCCACCGCAAATCGCGGCCGATACCCGAACCGCAGCATCTCCGGCACCGACACCCGCGTAAACACCGCCGCCGAGGCAATACTCACACCGGTGATCGCCGCAAAGGCCGCATTCGCCGCCACCGTAGCCACGCCCAGCCCCCCCTTGAGCCTGCGCAACGCCGCATTGGCCACCTGGTAGATGTCCCGGCCGAGTTCCGCCTGACTGACCAGCAACCCCATGAGCACGAACAGCGGGATCACACCGAAGATGTAGTCCTCCAGACTATTGGACGCCGCCAGCGTCAGCAGGTAGATGGGCGCCTCCAGCGAACCGCGCAGCAACCACACGCTGATGAAGGACACCAGGCCCAGGGCCACCGGCACGTACATGCCGGAGTAGATCAGGATCAGGATGGCCAGCACCGAAAGCAGGCCGATTTCAAAGCCCGTCATGAGGCCGGCCTGCGCAGCTTCTGAATCGTCTGGACGTTGCGCCAGGCCAGCAGCGCGAACTGCATCGCCACCACGATGCAGCCGATGACCAGGATCAGGCGGATCGGCCAGACCGGCACCACGAAGAGACCCTCGTTGCCCGCGAAATAGCCCCGCTCATAGGCCTCGATCAGCCGCGGCACCGCCCCGAACAGGATCGAGATGAAGAACAACGTGCCCGCAACGTCGAACGCCGCGCCCATCGAGTGCCCCAGCACCGGCCGGCGCTTCACGATCTGCTGAAACAGCCCGTCCGACCGCGTCAGCCGCCCAGCCCGCACCGCATCGCTGATCTGCAGAAAGACGATGCCCACGATGGACAGTTCCACGATTTCTGCCACGCCCTGGATGGGTGCGTTGAACAGGTAACGGGACAGCACGTCCACGTTGATGATCAGCATCAGGGCGAAGATCCAGGCGGTACCCACGCTGTTGAGCCCGGCCACGAGGCCGGAGAACGCGCGAATCAAGGGGTTGCCGGGCCCGGGCCCGGCGCCGGTTTCTGCGTTCACAGTTCCCGATCCCAGTGCCGGACGATGGGCTGGTTGTTGGCGCGCATGATGTCCATGTAGTCGCGCAGGATCTGCTTGCCCGGCAGTCCCCTCTCTTCCAGGTCCTCGGCCCATTCCTGCGCCATGTTGGGCAGGCTCTCCGCCCAGACCCGGCGCTGCTCGTCCGTCAGCGGCTGGATCGTCCCGCCCTGCTCGACGAATTCGTGGCGGCTGGACTCGGCCCGCCGGTCCGTCTCCAGCGCCAGTTCGTCACGGTAGTCGACGGCCGTCTCGGCGAGCACGCGGCGAACTTCCTCGGGCAGCCTTTCCCAGGAGCGCCGGTTCATGGTGATGACCTTGGAAGTGACCGCTCCAAGGCGAATGTCGATCATGTAGGGGGCGACCTCGTAAAGCTTGTAGGCCACGGCGGACTCCGCCCAGGCCACCGTGCCGTCGGTCAATCCGGTGGCGATGTTGTTGTAGAAGTCACCCAGGTTGCTGCTCACGGCCGCCGAACCGAGCCCCTGTACGTAGCGCAGGTTCAACCCGACGCCGCAGATCTTTGTGCCCCTGAAGTCCTCCAGCGTTTCAATGGGTTCGTTCATCAGTACCTGATAGGTGTCGATTGCTCCCGCTGCAGTGAGAAAAATCTGGTTGTAGTCATCCCACTGCTCCTGCAGCTCCGGGTAGCGTCCCACCAGTTCATCCACGGTTCGGGCCACCAGGCCGATATCCGCGGTGACCAGCGGCGTCACATAGCTGATGTTGAAGAACGGGATCTTGTCCGGATGGAACGGCGACGTGATGATGCCGATATCCGCCAGCCCGTACTGCAGGGCCTCGAGCACGCCGCCCGTCTTGGCCACGGTGCCGCCGAACGCACGGTTCCAGTCGATCTCGTAGTTGCCGGTCTCCGCCAGCCGGCGGTCGACCTCGGGCATGTAGTAGTCGAGGAACACCCGGACCCACAACGCAGTCGGCGCATAGGCATCGATGACGGTGAGCGGCACGGCCTCCTGCGCGCGTACCGGTTTGGCGCCAAGGAATGCGGCGCAGAGACCGGCCAGCATCAGCAGGCGGGCGCGGCGGAGCGGCTTCGGGGGACGAATTGGATTCATGGGAGCTCTCTTTTCCGTTTGGACCGGCTGCGAATGCCAGTCTACAGTCTTTGAAACCATTCGCGTGTTTCGGCTGGCTGGTTTCCCACGTATACTCGCGAAATCAGGATACGGGGCGAATTTTAGCGATAATTTCCTCTGCAAGGAAACAATTTCGAAAACTGCGCCCCTTGATCCGGACCAGGGAAGTTCAATGCCAAGCGCAACTGCCACCAACGGCCGCGAAACCCTCGCGTCCATCGCCTACCAGCGGCTGCTGGACGATATCGTCGGCGGGCGGCTGCAACCCGGTACCAAACTACGGCTTCAGTTTCTCACCGAACGATATGAAGTGGGTAACAGCCCGTTGCGCGAAGCCCTCAACCGGCTTTCCGCAATCGGCATGGTGCAGCGCGAGGAGAACCGGGGTTTCCGGGTCTCCCCGGCATCGGCGGACGAGCTGTCGGAACTGATCCGGACCCGTTGCTGGCTGGAAGAAACCGCGCTGCGCGAATCCATCCGCCGTGGCGATGCGGCATGGGAAGAAGGCGTGCTGGTGGCATACCACCGGCTCTCGAAGAGAAACCGCCTGTCCGACGAACAATATGTCAGTTTCGACGGCACCTGGGAGGATCTGCACCGCGCCTATCACTTGTCGCTGCTGTCGGCCTGCGATTCGAGTATTCTGCTGGGGTTTTGCGCGCAACTGCACGAACAGACGCTCCGCTACCGCAATCTCAGTTCCATGAAGGATTATCGGGACCGCCACGAACTGGACGAGCATCGCACGATTCGCGACGCGGTACTGGACCGCGACGCCGACGCGGCGGTGGAGTTGCTGCGGTCGCACTACCGGGTCACCGGCGAAATCGTTCTCGCCAGCGGCAGCCTTTCCTGAACGAAGCCCGGTCGGCCTGGCTCGCACCTGACACAAACCACACTCGGAGACACGTGATGAAAGTCGGTTTCATCGGCCTGGGACGCATGGGCCACGGGATGGCATCGAGAATCCTCAAGCACGGACACGATCTGGCAATATTCGATCTGGTGCCCGCCCTGCTCGAAGACCTGGGCGCCGCCGGAGCCACCGTTGCCGACAGCGTTGCGGACGTCTCCGCCGGCCGTGACGTGGTGATCTCGATGCTGCCCCACGACGAAGCGCTGAACGCGCTGGTCTGTTCTCCCGGCGGGCTGCTGGAATGCCTGCCCGAGGGGGCGATTCACATGGTCAGCGGCACCCATGGCGTGCGGGTCATTCGCAAGCTCACGGCGGCGCATGCCGAAGCCGGCCAGATTCTCGTCGCCGGCCACGTCCTCGGCCGGCCGGACCTCGCCGCGGAGGGCGAGCTGACCCTGGTACCGGGCGGTCCGCCGGAGGCATTGCAGCGGCTCAAGCCCATTTTCGACGTGCTCGGAAAGAGGACGTTCATCACCGGCGACGAGCCCCAGTCCTCCACGGCCGTCAAGATCGCCAACAATTTCGTGCTCGGCAGCGTCATCGAGATCATCGGCGAGAGCATGTCGCTGGTGCGCAAGTTCGGCGTGGAGCCGGCGCTGTTCCAGCAGGTCATGACCGAGGGGCTGTTCGGGGCGCCCGCCTTCCATGTCTACGGGCAGATCATCGTGGACGAGGCCTACGACAAGGTCGGCGCATCCGTGGAGATCGGTCTCAAGGATGCCAACCTGGCGCTGGCCGCCGGCGAAGCCGTGGACGTGCCCCTGCCCAGCGCCAATGTCTGGCGGGACCGGCTCCTGGGCGCCAGGGCGCACGGCGACGGCGACCTCGACTGGGCGGTGATGGCGCGGGAACAAGCCCGGGCCAGCGGCATCGAATAGGATCGATTGACGCCGTTCCGGACAGCAACTCCCGAGATTGACCGATGCCCGAACTGCTGACCGATCCCGCGTTTGTCGCCATTGCGATCGTCGCGGTTCTCGTTACCGGTATTTCCAAGGGGGGATTCGGGGGCGTCGCCCTGCTGGCCGTCCCGCTGATGTCGCTGGTCATATCGCCCATACAGGCGGCGGGCATCATGCTGCCGATCATGATTCCCATGGACTTTCTCAGTATCTGGATGTACCGGAAACGCTGGGACGCGCGCAACCTGGCCCTGCTGATACCGGCGGCCACGGTGGGCATCACCATCGGCGGGCTGACCGCCGGCTGGGTCAACGACCAGATCGTGCGCCTGCTGGTGGGCATCATCGCCGTGGTGTTCACGATTCACCGCGTCAACGAACTGTACCGGCACCGGGCGGCCGGGCAACCGCAGCCCCGCAGGGTTCCCAGCAAGCCCTGGGGCGTGTTCTGGGGCACCTGTGCGGGGTTCACCAGCTTCCTGGCCCACGCCGGGTCGCCGCCCTACCAGGTCTATGTCATTCCACAGGGCCTGAAGAAGGAGATCTACGCCGGCACGAGCGTGATGTTCTTTGCCGCCGCCAATGCCATCAAGCTCATCCCCTACGGGATGCTGGGCCAGCTTTCGGTGACCAACCTGTCGGTGTCCGCGGCACTCTTGCCGCTGGTACCCATCGGCGTCTTTCTGGGCGTGTGGATCAACCGCCGCCTGCCCGAAAAGACCTTTTTCGCGATCGTTCTGGCCTCCATCTTCCTTGTGGGCCTGAAGCTGATATGGGATGGTGTGTCGAATCTGGCCGGGGTGTAGCCGGCCAAGTGAAACCCGGGAAAATCTAGCAATGAAAGCAATTCGCGCAGTGGTTCTGACGGCCGTATTCTCTCTTGCCGCCTGCGGACCGCAACCGCCTCCTCCCGAACCCGGCACGGCATCGCCCGAACCCGAAACGGCATCGCCCGTACAACCGAATTTTCTGCTCATCGTCGCCGATGACCTGGGCTATACCGACATCGGCGCGTACGGCGGCGAAATCCGAACGCCGGTCCTGGACGATCTGGCATCGCGGTCCGTGACGTTCACGAATTTTCACGTCCTGCCCATGTGTGCGCCGACCCGCGCGATGCTGCTCGCGGGAACCGACCACCATGTCGCCGGGCTTGGCTCCATGTTCCCGCACAATTGGTTCTCGGGTCTGGAAGAAGGTCAACCCGGCTACGAGACCTTCCTTTCCCAGCGGGTGGCATCGCTGCCGGAACGCCTTGCCGAAGTGGGTTACCGCTCCTACATGGCCGGCAAGTGGCACCTTGGCCCCGACCCCGGGCAATGGCCCGTCGACCGCGGGTTCGACCGCTCGTTCGCGCTGCTGCCGGGCTCGGACAGCCACATGGTCATTCCCGAACGTCGGTACGTGGAAGACGGCGAATGGGTCGAACCGACGCAGGAAGGTTTCTATTCCACCCGCGCGCATACCGACAAGCTCATCGGATTCATCGACGAAAATCACGGCGACGGACGGCCCTTTTTCGTCTTCGCCGCCTACACGTCTCCCCACTGGCCGCTGCAGGTCCCGCCCGACTTCATCGACCGGTACGCCGGCGTCTACGACGATGGGTACGACGCGCTGCGCGTCGCGCGCATGGAGCGGGCCGAGGCGCTCGGCGTCATCCCGGAAACCGACGCAGGCGACTTCGAGCCCCTCGGGCCGGCCTGGGACGAGCTGAACGCCGAGACCCAGGCCCACTACGCCCGGCGCATGGAAATCTACGCCGCCATGGTGGAGAACCTGGATTATCACGTGGGCCGGCTGATCGACCACCTGGAAGACATCGGCGAACTGGAAAACACCGTCATTCTGTTCATGTCGGATAACGGCGCGGCAACCGAGAACATGGAGTACAGCCCCACCTTTTCCCAGCGAATCGAGCGGGATAACAGCGACAATTCCCTGGAGAACCTGGGCGCGGCCAATTCCTACATCAGCTACGGTGCGAGCTGGGCCCAGGCGGCCACGGCGCCCTTCAGCCGCTTCAAGGGGTACGCGACCGAAGGCGGGACCCTGGTGCCCGCGTTCATCCTCCGCGGTGACGGGACGAATCCCGCAGGGCTCGACGGCCAGTACCTCGGCGCCATCGATATCGCTCCGACCCTGCTGGAGCTTGCGGGCGCGTCCATCGACAGCACCTCGGTCCAGGGCCGTGAAGTGGCCGCCATTACCGGCCGATCCTTTGCCGGCGTGCTCGGCGCCGATTCGGCTCCGGTCTATTCGGAAGACCACGTCTTCGCGACTGAATTGCACGGCAGCCGCTGGGTGCGCCAGGGGCGCTACAAGCTGATTTGGGAGCAGCCTGCCGTCAACACCTGGTGGCCGTTCGAGGTTCCGGAGAGCTGGTATCGCTGGCAGCTCTACGATCTGCAGACCGACCCCGGAGAACGAACTGACATCAGCGCGGAACATCCGGAAGTGATGGACCGGCTGATCGCGGCGTGGGAGGACTACGCCGACACCAACCAGGTGGTGCGCGAGGTGCGGATCAATCAATTCGAACGATGGCAGGTACTTCCCGAAAACTACCCGAACCGGTGACGGCGTCCAGGCGCCCGCGGATCGCGGCTGCCAGCCGGGTAGCCGGTCCCGGCGCCATCCGGGGCTCAGGCCGCGGCCTGCTTGCCGTCACGGTCTGCGTTGTGACGCTGGCGCTGCCGGCGTGGGGCGAAACCTGGCGCCTGACCGCGGGAGGCCCCCAGTCCGCCAGCCTCCCCTGGATCGGCATCATCGGCACCCTGGTGGTACCGGAGTCCAACGTCCGGCTGGAAGCCATGGGCAGCGAGCACCGCATCGTCTGGCGCCAAGCCTACGGCGGCTCCCTCTACAAGTGGCAGAACTCGCTGGAGGCCATCGAGATCGGCCTGACCGACATCGGCTGGGTGGGCGCGCTGTGGGAAACATCGAAGATGCCGCTGCAGAACGTGACCTACTACACGCCCTTCGTCACGGACGATCTCCGGCTGCTGCTGGACCTCTTCAACGACCTCCACGAGACGTTGCCCGCACTGGCCGACGCGTGGGAGGAACAGAACCAGATCCTGCTGGGCGCCAGCGGAGTCGACACCTATCACCTCATGTCGACGTTTCCGGCGACGCGGGTGGAAGACCTGCAGGGCCGGAAAATTCTGGCTCCGGGACCCTCGGCGACGTGGCTCGAAGGCACCGGCGCCGTGCCGGTCAACGGTGGGCTTTCGACCTACTACACGCAGATCAGTACCGGCGTCGCCGACGGCGTGCTGACCATTCTCAGCGGCGCCTATCCGTACCGGATCCACGAAGTGGCGCCGTACATCACCCTGGTGGGTATCGGCGCCCAGTTCAACGGCGGCGTGGCCATCAACAGGGATACCTGGGAGCGCCTGCCGGCCGATGTGCAGGCCGTCATGTCAGAGCTTGGCCGCGACTACAGCCACGCTCTGGCGGACGAGGTGAACCGGCGCTACGAGGAGGCGCTCGCGGCGGTCCGACGCGAAGGCGCGCAGGTCACCACCCTGCCGGACGCCGAGAAGCGCAGGTGGATCGACGGGCTGCCGGACATTGCCGGTCAGTGGGTACGGTCCGCCGAGGCCCGGGGGCATCCCGCGGGCGAAACCCTGCGTGCCTACCTGGCGGCCCTGCGCGCCCGCGGCGGGGAGCCGCTGCGCAATTGGGACGAGCCGCGCTGAACGCTTCCGCGGCGATATTCGGCAAGCTCCTCCAATGGACGACCGGCGGATGAACACGGTGGCTGCGATCTTTCGCAGGCTCATCCAGTGGATGAACGGCGCCGGCGTGGTCTGGGTGTTCGCGCTGACGTTCCTGATCTGCGCGGACATAACGGGGCGCACGCTTTTCGACCGCCCGCTTCAGGCCGTGCCCGAGATCGTCGCCCTGTCGCTGATCGCCTGTGTCTTCCTGCAACTGGCATTCGCCGTGGACGGCGGACGGCTGACGCGGGCCGACATCCTGCTGAGCCAGATACGGCGGCGCAACGCCGGGATGGCGGCCGGCCTCGAACGGTTCTTCGCCATCGCCGGTGCGCTGGTGCTGCTGGCCATGACGGCCGGGGCCTGGCCGGACTTCCTGCGGGCGTTTCGCACGAGCGAATTTGTCGGCGTGGAAGGGATTTACACACTGCCCATCACGCCCATCAAGTTCATCGTAGTGCTGGGGGCCGCAACCGCGGCGTTGAGCTTCTTGTCCTTCCTGGTCCGACGGCCCGAGGAGCGATCGCGCACCGGCGGCACGTGGTCTACTGCCGCGATTGCCATGGCGGTCGCCGCGGCGGTCGCGGCGGCGGCCTGGAGCCTCCAACTCAGCGACCGGGCCATCGGCGCCCTCGCCATTTTCACGGTACTGACCTTCATCGCGCTGGGCATGCCCATCGCCATCGCCCTGCTCGGGGTCGGGTTCGCCGGACTCGGCCTTCTCAAGCGCGACTTCGGTATCGCCACCGACACGCTGTCGCTGGCGGCACAGGGCACTATCTCGGAATACGTCTTCGCCACGGTTCCGCTGTTCGTACTGATGGGACTCTTCGTGAGCGTCTCGGCGATCGGGCGGGACAGCTTCAGGGCGGCGCAGCAGGTCTTTGGCCGGATCCGCGGAGGGCTGGGCGTCGCCACGGTCGCCGCGAACTCGGTGTTTGCCGCGATCACCGGCATCTCCATCGCCTCGGCCGCCATCTTCTCCAAGATCGCCGTCCCGGAAATGGTCGAGCGCGGCTATACGCCGAAGTTCGCCGTGGGATTGACCGCCGGCTCGTCCGTGCTCGGCATGCTGATACCGCCCAGCCTGCTGCTGATCATCTACGGGGTGATCGCGGAGGTGTCCATCGGCGGACTGTTTCTCGCCGCCATCGTGCCGGGGGTGATCCTGGCCGCCGCGTTTGCCATCGCCGTGCTCGTCATGGCGCGGTTCTGGCCGGGCTTCGTGGGGCACATCCAACCCGGAGAAGCGAGCGGTCTGGGGTCGGGGCGATGGGATTCGCTGCTCGCCGTATTCCCGGTTGCAGCCCTCATCCTGCTCGTTCTCGGCGGCATCTACGGCGGCATCTTCACGCCCACGGAGGCCGGCGCCGCCGGCGCTTTCGCGGCCCTGTGCATCGCCCTCCTGCGCCGGCGGTTGACATGGCCCGGCCTGTGGGACGTCATGCGGGAGACGGGCCAGGTCACGGTCACCATCCTGTTCCTCATCATCAGCGCCAGCACCTTCAGCCGCATGCTGGCGCTGACGGGGCTGCCGAGTGACATGGCCGGCTACCTTGCCGGACTGGGACTGGGACTGGCGGGATTCCTGAGCGGGTACCTGGTGCTGTTGATCGTGCTCGGCACCGTGCTGGATTCCACGTCGATCCTGCTTATCCTGCTGCCGCTCGCGCTGCCGGTGGTCACCGAACTGGGCGGCAACCTGATCTGGTTCGGCGTGGTCACGGTCATCGGCGTGGAGATCGGCCTGATGACGCCGCCGCTCGGACTGAGCGTCTACGTGATCAAGTCCAGCCTGAACGATCCCGACATCAGCCTGGGCGCGATATTCGCGGGATCCTTCCCGTTCGTGGTCATCACCTTCGTGGTGACGGTCTTGCTGATGGCCTTCCCGGGGTTGAGCCTGCTGTTCCTGTAGTCAGGAGTCAGGGACCGACTGCGGTCCCGTCTTCGTGTGTCAGCGAATCCCAGCCGATGGTGTTGGAACCATCTCGTGAGGGGTTCCCCACGATGGTCAATCTCGTTCCCGGCAGAATGGTTTCGTCGGTCCAGCCACGGCGGAACAGGACGTTGCGCCCGCCGCCCTCCGCCATCCACTCCTCGACCTCACCGTCTTCATTGGTGACTTCGAGATAGATTCGCGTGTGCGGATTCTGAAACCACCACTCGGTGACGACGCCCTCGATGGTGACGGTCTCGTCGATGTCGAAGTGGGCCGCGAAGGAATGGTGAGCGGAAGCCTGGCCAACCAGAAGTAGCAGAACGGCCGCCAGGAGAGCGGTGAGACCACTTCGTATTCTGTCTGTGTTGTCAATCATCGGTTTGAAAGCTCCGGTGTGCAGTCGTAGCTGCTGACGGAATACAGCGACGGCATGTAGTAGTTGGTGCCCGAAAACGGCTCGGTAAAGTACTCTGGATCCTCGGCGGTCCAATCCAGCGTAATCGACATCTCATCGGGTTCCACGGTCAGCCGCTCCGTCACATGCAGCGCCGCGCTATGGAGGATTCCCGGGTGGGGCGTCAACACGCCAGGGGCAAACCCGATCGTGTCGATCACCAGCGTGGAGCCTTCGTACCAGCCGATGGAATGCCCGTACGGTTGCGGGACCGGCGACGGTTCATGTTCCCGGGCCAGACGAATGGTCCGCACGGTGTCCATGTACTCGTGGCGGATCACCACGCGATCCTCGTGCTGCTCGATGTCCGTGGGCGTACCGGGCTCGCTCCAGGCGCGGGTGATGCTGGAGGCGCTGCATTCGAAGGACGGATCGTCGAACCGCTCGTCATAACCTTCGGCGGCCTCAAGGCCCGCGGGCGTGAGACGGTCGGCGCCGGGCCGTGCCGAACCGGGGCCGGGGCCGCGTTGCCCGCGACTTCTGTCGCGCATCCAGGGACCGGCCAGATTGGGAATGCCCCCATCGAGAAATGCCGCCCTGGGCGCGTCGCCCGTCGCGGACTCGGGGGGCGGCACGACCGCGCCGGAGCGGGCGATGGCGGTTCCGTCGGTCAACTCCGCAGAGGTGAAGGAGCAACCCAGCGGATCGCGCCGTGCCGCGATGCCCTGGACGGTCACCACCTGACCGACGGTAAATCGATCCTCGGTCCACCCCTGCCGCCGCAGCGTGTTGGCAGTCTGCATCTCGCAGGCCCAGACCACCGGCTCGCCGCTCTCGTTCTCCGCGCGGATGTGCAGGAATGCGTGGGGATTGACGAATTCGAATTCCTCCACCACGCCCTCGATGGTGATCGGCCGTTCCCGATCGTAGTGCGGCGCATTGGAGTGGTGGGCACCGGCCGTGGCCCATGCAAACCAGAGTGCCGCCCCGCTTGATAGGACGAAGATTTTTCTCATGATATGCACACTCCTCCGTGCGCCGTCGCGCCGGGGACTCGCGCGCTATCCAACCGGCAAGATGCGTAACGGTTGGATAGCGCTAGAGTCTCTCGCGCAGAATACAGTCAAACGTCAGCAATTCCTGATCGTAGGGATTCCAGGTTTTTTGCAGCCGCCAGGGCTCGCTCAACATCACCGGATCGGTCAACTCCAGGTCCATCACCAGTTGCCCCCGATCCGTCAGCGAAAAGGTTTCAAGCAAGCTCGCTCCATCGCCCGTCCAGAAGAACCCCCGGTTCATATTGAGACCCGGCGAGAAACCGGTGGTGCGTACGATCAGCCTTTCCTGGTCCAGTTCGCCCATGGAATGGCCCATCGGACTGGGTTCGTGCCCGTCCGGCGGCGGTGCATCCAGATGCACCAATCGCTCAACCTCCCATTCCTCGTAGCGAATGCTCACGACATCGCCGCGATACTCGATTTCCACGGGATAGGGGCTGAGGACCTGCCTTACCAGTCCCGGCTGCTCGCAGCGCACGGCCGGATCGTCCGCCGGATCGAAATCCGCCATCAACGCCTGACCGTGTTCGTTCAGCGCGGGCGGCGATCCCGTGATGCCCAGGATGCCCATGCCCCCGGCCATACCCATTCCCGGAGGCTGGGACTCGCCGGGCAACAGCGGCACCGGCGCACCCTGCCACCAGATGCCCGTCAGGTCCACGGCCGCATCCTGGGCGACGGCCGGCGCGCCAACCAGGAGTGCGGCCATGACACCGGCGACTACCGGGCGGGTTCGGGGAAGATCGTTCATTGCAGCCTCCAGTCTCCTCCCTGACAGTCTATACCAGTTCACCGGAGCGGCTGGCGAACCGGCTGTATAGCAACCACAGTCCCGCCGCGGCGAGGCCCATGAGATCCGTCATCCAGCCCTGGCCGAGCAACCCGATGCCGGCCAGCGCGATCCACAGGCGCCCCACCAACGTGAGGTCGCCCCGCAAATACCCGACGATCGCTGCCGCCAGCAAGAACACGCCAAGTACGCCGGTTACCGCGGTGAATCCGATATCCAGAAATGATCCATCGGCGAGCAGCGCCGGCCCGAAGAAGAACGCGAACGGCAGCAGGTAGCAGACCAGGCCGTAGCGGAACGCCGTCCACCCGACCCGGTTGACGTCCGCGTCGGCGACTCCGGCGGCGACGTAGGATGCCAGCGCCACGGGCGGGGTTATGGTCGACACGCAGCCGAAGAAGAATACGAACATGTGCGCCGTCAGCAACGGAACGCCCATTTCTGCCAGCGCCGGAGCCACCACGGTGGCCAGAATCAGGTAGGCCGCCGTGGTCGGCAGACCCATGCCCAGGATGATGGCCGCCACCATGGTGAGCAGCAGGCCGATCAGGGGAATGCCTCCGGACATGGAAATGATGAAGATGGAGAGCTTGGATCCCAGACCCGTGACGGACAGAATTCCCGAGATGATGCCGGCGGCGGCGCACGCTGCGGAAATCGGTACGGCGCTTCTGACGCCGGCGACGATGGCCCGGCCGATCTTCCTGAACAGCTCCATCGAGAGCGCTCTCGTCCAGAGCAGGTGCAGTCCGAGCAGCAGCGCGATGGCGTAGAAGGAAGCCTTCACCGGCGAATAGCCGGCGATCATCATGCCCACCAGGGCGATGAAGGGAACCACGTAGGGGACACCGCTCAGCAGCGTCTTCGACAGGCGCTCGCCGCCGGCTTCCGGCTCGGCCGGACGGATTCCGCTCTTCAACGCCTGCAGATGCACCACCACCAGCACCGAGACGAAGAACAGCAGCGCGGGCATCAGCCCCGCCTTCATGATGTTCACGTAGGGCGTGCCGACGATCTCCGCCATGATGAAGGCCGCCGCGCCCATGACCGGCGGCATGATCTGCCCCCCGGTGGACACCACCGCCTCGATGGCCCCGGCCTGGTGCGGCCGATAGCCTTCCCGCTTCATCACCGGGATCGTGAATGAGCCGGTGACCGCGACGTTGCCCGCCGCCGAGCCGGAGATCATTCCCAGCAGCGTGCTGAAGATGACCGCGGTCTTGGCCGAAGCGGCCGTCATGCCGCGCGTCAACACGTCGGAGAACCGGAAAAAGAAACCGCCCGCGCCGAATTCCGAGAGAAAGGCGCCGAAGATGGTGAACAGGATGATGTAGGTGGACGCTACTCCGATCGGAATTCCGTAGATGCCCTGGCCCGAGAGCGACAGGAACGAAATCACGCTCTCAAGACGCACGCCCCGCCCGTACAGCACACCGGGCAGATACGGAGAGACCATGGGGTAGGCAAGAAACACCGCCGTGATCACGGCGAGGAAATTGCCGGTTGCCCGCCGGGCCGCCTCCACCACCAGGAGGATGATCATGACGCCCACCGCGATGTCCGTGGTCGTCGTGGCGCCACCGCTGAACGCGATGTCCTCCCAGCGGGCCAGCAGGTAGATGCCGGTGCCCATCGCCGCAAGAAAGAGCAGCGCAATCAACCAGAGGCCGCCACGCCGCCGACCCGACTTCGCGGAATCGCCGGCAAGCAAAAAGATCAGCCCCAGCATCACCGTCAGGTGAACGGCTCGCACGACCATGGTGGACAGCACCAGCAGCCCGGACACGTTGGCCAGGTGGAACAGCCCGAGCGCCAGGGCCAGCGCGCCGATCAACCGCGTGCGCAATGTGTCCAGGGGGCTGCTACCGTTCGGCGAAGTATCGGGCCGCGCCGGGATGCAGCGGCAGGGGCAGATCAACCGATCGTGCTGCATCGATCTGCCCCGCGATCGCGTTGGACTCGCTCAGCTCGGCGAGATTGTCGTAGATCGACGCCACAACTTCGTAGACTGTATCGGCGGATTCGCTGCCGCGCACGATCAGGACGTTGGCGATTGCGAGTACCGTCGCACCGGACTCTGTGTCGTAAACGGCGGGTGGTATTTCCACCGGATAGTAGTAGGGATTGTCTGCCACGAACTGTGCGATGACGGGCGCTTCCACGTGGATGAAGGCCAGCTCCTGGGTGGCGCGTGTCTGCATCACCGCCGCCGCCGGATATCCCGCGAGCGCGAACGAGGCATCCACGTTGCCGTCACCCAACTGGGTGAAGCCATCGGAGTACGACAGAAAGCTCGGTACGACGTCGTCCATCGTCATCCCGTGGGACTGAAGGAGCAGGTCCGTGAGCGTGACGGTAGGCCCCCCGGCCGGCCCGATCGCCAGCCGTCTGCCGCGCAAGTCGCCAAACGTCGCCACGCTGCCGCCGGCCCTTGCAACCAGGTGCAATACGCTGGGATGCAGCGCGCCGGCTGCAAGCACATCGAGCGGCGCCTCGAACGGCCCTTCGCCCCGGTAGGCGAAGTACGCCAGATCGGCGTTGGTCAGGGCCATCTCCAGTTCGCCGGCAGAGACCAGCCTGGGGTTTTCCAGGGCGCCGCGGGTGACGATGGGCACCATGGAAATGCCGTCCGCGTACCGGGTCACCAGGCTGGCAAGCCCCTGCCCGAGCGGGTAGTAGGCGCCGCCCAGCGCGGCCGTTCCCAGACGGTATTCCTGCCGGTCGGTGGGCGGCGCACAGGAGGCGACAACCGCCGCAGCGGCGATAACAATGAGCCGATCCACTCTCACGATAGTTGGGCCTTCCGGAAAAGCGCGCTGCCACAAGGCTACGCCAAAGGAAACCAGTGGGACAATTGTGTAGCAGTTTGGGAGAGATTGCGATTCCGGCCGGATGGCTGCCACGACCCACTGCCAACGACCCAGCCGGGTTGACTCGAACACGGAAAGGGAGTATATCTCATATGAGATACAGGAGACGCCGATGACCACGCAAAGCTCAATGCTCCATGTCCGCATGGATAGCGGACTGAAGAGAAAAGCGACCCAGGCGCTGGCGGCGATGGGCCTCACGGCCTCGGAAGCCGTGCGCCTGCTGTTCCACCGCATCGCGGTCGATCAGGCCTTCCCCCTGGAACTGAAGGTTCCCAACGCGCAAACGAGAAGGGCCATGGCCGAGTCGGAAGAGATGATGAAGCGGGGCAAGGCGCGTTTCACCGATCCGCAGGACATGTTCGCGGAACTTGAAGAAGCCAGCCGCAAGTAAACGGACCCGCCCACCGCGCCGAACCGACTACACGCGAGCTTTCGTCAAGGACTGGGAACGGCTTTCGCGTTCCGGTCGATACGACATGAAGCGCCTGAAGGCGGTCATGCTGCGGCTGATTGCGAACGACGCCCCGCCTGGTCCCGAACGGAAAGATCACGCGCTGAAAGGCGCATGGGCAAACCATCGTGAATGTCATGTGGGCGGCGATTTCCTGCTGATCTATCAGGTTGACGACTCTGTCGGCCCTGGCGGTTCGATCAACTTTGTCCGAATCGGCACCCACGCGAAGCTGTTCAAATGATGGTCTCCAGGATCGACTTAAATGAGTAGGAAGAGACGCAAGCGGGCCAGGGCTCAGTCCCTCGCACGCGCCAGCACGCCTGCGACGGCTCCCGCCTCCCAGCCGTCGGCCGCCGGCACGTTGCTCGGCGTGAGCGCCTGCTTCGTGCTCTCCGGCTTTGCCGCCCTGCTCTACCAGACGGCCTGGATGCGCCAGTTTTCGGTGGTTTTCGGCACTTCCGAGCTTGCGGTCGCCACCGTGCTGTCGGCCTACATGGCGGGACTGGCGGTGGGCGCCGGCATTGCCGGGCGCTACGTCAACCGGATCACGCGTCCCGTTCTTGTGTATGGAATCCTGGAGGCCGGCGTCGCGCTGTCTGCCCTGGCGGTACCGCTGTTGTTGGCCCTCGCAAACCTCCTCTACGGCGGAATCCTGGGCGGGCAGCCGGAGCCTGCCGATGCCAGCGGCCTGGGCCAATCCATGTTCTACCTCGTGGTGGCCTTCATCGTGCTGGCGATCCCCACCGGCTGCATGGGCGCCACGCTGCCCATGCTGACCCGGTACGTGGTCCGTTCCGAAGATCAGATCGGGCCGCGGGTGGGATGGCTCTATGCTTTGAACACCGTGGGCGCGGTGGGCGGCACAGTGACCGCGGGATTCCTGTTGCTGCCGGCCCTCGGTTTGTCGGGAACGGTCTGGGTGGGGGTTTTCATCAACTTCCTGGTGTTCCTGATCGCAGCCTGGATCGCGCGGAGCCTCGCGCCGTTGCAATCCGCCGACGGCGCTTTCCCGTCCCCCGCCGTCGCGGCAGAGGCGGCATCATCGCCCGCGGCGCGGTCGCCCGCCGCCATCGAGCCGGGCGCGGCAACGTCGCCCGCAGCCGCCAAGCGGGCCGCGGCATCTTTGCCCTCCTCCGCAGGGGCCGAGGCTGCCGGAACCGCCACCGCAACGCCCTCCCCGTTTGCCACGAGCCCTTTCCGCCGTCTCGTCGGCTCGTTCTGGATTCTCCCGCTCATGTTGATCTCCGGCGCCAACACGTTTACCTACGAGGTGCTCTGGACCCGGTTGCTGGGACACATTCTCGGCGGCAGCATCGTGGCGTTCTCCACCATGCTCGCCGCCTTCCTGAGCGGCATCGCCATTGGCAGCGCGCTGGCCGCGCGTTACGCCCGCAGCGCCAGTACCGCACTCACGGGATTCGTCGTAACCCAGTTCGGGATCGCGATTACGTCGATCGTCATATACGAGAGCCTTCACCTGCTGATTCCCGAGGCGGCAGGACTTCGGGGCAACGCTTCCATCGCCATGATCGTCCTGTTGCCGTCGACACTGTTCATCGGCGCGACTTTCCCGTTCGCCGTGCGAATCCTCGCAACCGGAGAAGCCGATGCCGCACCGGCGTCCGCCCGGGTATACGCGTGGAATACCTTCGGCGCCATCGTCGGCGCCGCCGTCGCCGGATTCGTTCTCATCCCCTTGCTGAAATACGAGGGCGCGATTCAGATGGCGGTGATCCTCAACGCCGCCCTCGCGGTTGCCGCCAGCCTGCTCGTACTCCAGCACCGGTATCGGACCGCAGTGGCCGCGGTTGTGGGCCTGATCGCCATTGCGCTGGTCTACCGGCCGGAGCTTCCGGAACAGGTCCTGCGCACCTCGCCGATGACCGACTACGGCCAGGGGGAGATCCGCTACTACGAAGTGGGCCGTTCCGCGACGGTCCTGGTGCTGGAGGAAGACGGTTTTCTGAATCTGCGAACCAACGGGCTGCCGGAAGCCTCCACCAACCTGCGCGGAGCGCCGCCCTACCAGCACAACCAGCACCTGCTCTCCACGGTCCCGGTGCTGGCGCGGCCCGACACCCGGGACATGCTCATCATCGGATTCGGCGGCGGTGTGGCCGTGGAGGGCGTGCCGCCGTCGGTGGAAGCCGTGGACGTGGTGGAACTGGAACCGAAAGTCATCGAAGCGAACCGGATTCTGAGCGAGGAGCGCGCGATCGATCCCCTCCAGGACCCGCGGGTCGAGGTGTTCATCAACGATGCCAGAAGCGCCATGCGGCTGACCTCGAAGCGCTACGACGCCATCGTTTCGCAGCCGTCGCACCCGTGGACCGCCGGCGCATCGCACCTGTACACCCACGAATTCATGCAGTTGGCAAAGGACCGCCTGAATCCCGGCGGCGTATTTCTCCAGTGGATGAACAGCCAGTTCGTTACCGAATCGCTGCTCAGAAGCCTGTGCGCCACGATCCTGGAAGTCTATGACTACGTGCGCGTCTACCAGTGGACCACCGAAGTCCTGTTCTTCCTGGGTTCCGACGAACCCCTGGACATCGAGCTGAACCTGAGCACGACGGGCCGGCCGCTGATCGACGAGCCGGTTCACTACCTGGAGAAAGGGATCGGTTCGGTGGAGGACGTGCTCACGGCCCTGGCCATGGACGAGGCGAACATCCGGCGCTTTGCCGACGGCGCGCCGCTGTTGACCGACAATTTCAATCGCATGGCGACCGAGTCGGCGGTCGCGATGGAAAGGGAAGAAACGCTGGTCTTCGGAGAACTGATCGAGCTTTCGCTGCCCTACGATCCGCGTTTACAGGCCGGAAGCTGGGTGCATCGGAACTTCCCCATCGATCTCAACTTCGGCTACATCTCGGAACGGCTGGAACGCGGCGGATACAAGCGGCATGCGGTGGAACTGGCGGAAACGCTGGAAGAGCTGAACTCCCCCGAATCCCTGTTGCTCATCGGCATGGGGCTCGAGCGGCAGGGGGAGGCATTAGAGTCGCAGCGCGTGCTGCTGTCGGCCCTGCTGGCGGATCCCCGGGACGACCAGGCCCGCTTCGCCCTGCTTCGGCCCTGGCTGAATCGGCTGGAGCTAGCGGATACGCCGGGGTATGTCACCGATCTCGCGGGCCGGCTTACGGGGTCCCAGGCGGCTGTCGTGGAAGGCTGGCGCGCCGCGGCCCAACAGGACTGGCAGCGGCTGGTGGAACTCGACCCCGACCTGGCCCTCACGCGCCCCACCGACCAGTGGTACCTGGAGTCCGTCAAGCTGCGCGCCGACTGGCGCATCAAGGTCACGAATCCGGAGTACCAGCCCCAACTTGCGCGTGAAGCCAAGCGGCTCATCGACAACGCCATCGCGATTTTCCAGGATCCGGAGTTTTACAGCATGCGGGTGGCGGCTGCGTTCGTGGCCGACGATGCCATCGACGTGATCGAGACCGGCCGGCGCCTGCTGTACGTATTCGACAACGAAGTCAACAACGCCGAGGAAGGCCGCCTCGACCTGACGCCCGCAGCGGTCGACCAGAAGCTGCTCCAGATCGAGACTGTGCGCCTGGTGGTGGACCAGGTACGACGCGATCACGACATCCCAGGCTACAAGACCGAGCAGCTCGACCGGGAACTCGGCAACATCATCCGCCGCCTGGAGCAGTTGCGGGCGTCCATCGCTACCGGATAGTCCAGCCTCCGTGGCCGGCTTGCCGGCCGTCCCAGCGTGTTGACTCTTGTCAGCGGCGCATGCCGCCTGCACCTGCCAGCGGACCCGCACCGCGGCAGGGATGCTCTTCGCGTTCGGGGTCGCAGACGTAAACGCGGTTCATGTAGTTCGTCCACTGGTTCCAGGCACGATTGGAAGGATTTTCCTTCCAGATCATCGTGGCAATGTGAAGCCGTTCATTACCCAGCACGGTCTTGTTGAGGGACGACACCGTCTGCCCGCTGTCGAGTTCGCACACCTGGCGCCAAAGCACGCTGGAATATCCGTTCTCGGGTTCATCGGACAGTACTCGCGAATCGAACGATGCGCAGCTTCTCTCGTCACCCTGCGTACGCAGCTCGTAGACCCGTTCCGCCGCTGCAACGCCCGCCGTGGTGTGGTACGACTCCTGACGCAGAGCTTGCTGCCAATCGTTCAGGTCCTGCCCGCGGGGGAAGATATAACTCTCGTCCTTCTCCTCGGCCTGGCGCGAATACGGCGTCCAGTTATTGGGCACGGAAACCAACATGGTCTCGCCATCGGGGACACGAAGAACCAACTGACCGCCCATGCCCTGGGGCGCACCTCCGCCGCCCATGCCGCCCATTTGCGCAGCAACAGGCGAACAAATCGCCACACAGCAGAAACCCATTAGCGCCACGTGTTTCTTCTTCATGCTGCAATCCGTACCAGCGTGCTTGATCCGCAATCTTTTCGCTATGATACGCGGCCAGCGGCCGAGCTTGCCATTCCCCGGCTGATTTCGGGGGCAAATATTGGCATTTCCCGGTAGTACAGAGGTTCGGTATGGGCGTAAGACGAGTTGTCACGGGTCACGACGAGAACGGCAAGGCCATTGTGGTTTCGGACGGAGACGTCACCAATATTGTCCGGCCGGCCCACCGTCCGGGCGTTGCCATTCACAACGTCTGGCGTCTGGACAGTGCCCCGGCAAGGGTCTTTGGTCCGGAGGAAACCACGACAGGCACCATCGGGTTGCTGCCGCCGGCCAACGGTTCGGTTTTCCGGGCGATCGAGTTTCCGCCGGAGAAGGGCTGGATTGACGACGTGGATTCCGATGCGGCGAAGGCGGCGTGGGACTCCGTCGGCGCCGGTCACGTGGGCGACAGCAGCGGCGCCGCGCCGCATCCCCTCATGCACCGAACCGAAACCGTGGACTTCGCGCTCTGCCTGGAAGGCGAGATCTACCTGGTGCTGGACGACTCGGAGGTGTTGATCAAGGCCGGCGACACGGTCATCCAGCGCGGAACGAACCACGCCTGGAGCAACCGCTCCGATGCGGTGTGCAAGATGATCTTCATACTCGTCGACGGGACCTTCGAGCAGGCATCCGGGGACGGCTGATTCGGTTCCTTGTCCGCTGATGTGCCGGATCCGGTCCTTCGCCATACCGGCTCCATACCGGCTATGCCAACGACTTTCCCGCTAGCCCTCGCTGCCGTGTAACGCGTCGATCTGCGCCCGCAGCGCGTCGAGTTGCGCCTGTTCCTCCTCGGAGAGATCGCCGGCCATCAGGTCGTTGTGCTCGTACGGATCCGCCTGCAGATCGAAGAAATGCTCGACGCCCTGGTCCACCAGCAATTTGTAACGCTGGTTGCGCATCGTGTACCCACCGCTTTCGAGACCCGCGTCGGTAGTAAAGGAATCGGCATAGACCCATTGTCGAATCGACTCGCGGCCGGGGTCCGAGAGATAGGGCACCAGACTCACCGAGTCCACGGTGATTCCTTCGGGCACTGCCTCTGCGCTGTCGATGCCCGCCAGTTCGAGCAGCGTGGCAAACAGGTCCGCCGAGTTTACGAGCGCATCGGACACGGCGCCGCTCGCCACGCCGGGTCCCGCAATCATGAAGGGGACATGAATGCCGCCGTTGTAGAGCGACCCTTTCGCGTACCCCGGTCGAAACGGCGCACGGACCGCGTTATCGCCGGTGCCGTTGTCGCCGATGAACAGGACGTAGGTGTTCTCGAGCACCTCCGGGCCGATGTGATCGAGCAGCCGGCCGATCTCCGTGTCCATGGCCTCCATCATGGCATCGAAGAAGCGTGGATCCTGCTGCTCGGCATCCGCCACGCCAAAATCCGAAAAATCGGATTGCAGCAGATCCCGGGGCGGCATGTGAATGGGCGTATGCGGTGAATTGAACGCGAGCCAGAGAAACCAGGGCGCGTCACGCTCGGATGGGGCGCCCAGCCATTCAATGGCCTCATCCACCTTGTCGGTGACCGCGTAGCCGCTTCGAGTCGAGAACTCGCCATTTTCCAGGTGCACCCAGGCGAAATAGCTCTCGGGACAGCAGCGGATCAGACCCGAGAAGTGGTCGAAACCCACGAGATTGGGATGATCCTGCCAACCGTTGCGAACGTCGGCGAGGTGCCACTTGCCGAACGCCGCCTTGTCATAACCCGGATCCGGACCGGCGGAGAGCGCCTGAGTCAACGCAAACTCGTCCCGGCCGATGCCCCACCGGGCACCGTCGGCGATGCCGGTGAATGTGAAGCCCATGCCCATGCCCATGCCCATGCCCGTTCCCGCACCCATGCCGAATTCAACGACCCCGGCGGGGACCGGCGGCGGCTCGGGCATCGGTCCTCGCGCCTCGCCGTCGCCGGTGGGGCCGCCCACGCCGGTACGAAAGCCGTAACGGCCCGTCAGAATCGTCGCCCGGGTCGGCGAACACATCGACTGGGACCACATGTTGGTAAAGCGAACGCCGCGCTCGGCCAGCGCATCCAGGGTCGCCGTCCTCGGCGTCTGCGTTCCCACGCCGAAGCTCGCCAGCGTTTCCACGCCCATATCATCGCCCAGGATGACCAGGATGTTGGGACGCGATCCGTCGGGCCCCTGCGCGTTGGCGGCGGAGGCCGCAACGAGCAGGCAAAAAGCCGCCTTCGCAATGTTATTGCCCATTATTGTTGCCCATTACCTGTATATCGAAATATCGGTGTCCCGAAGTTCGCACTCGAAACGTTCGCCGGGCTCTATACCCGGCAGCATCTCATCGCCGGGCTTGTAGAACCAGGTGTGATCCCAGATTGCAGGTTCCACCAGGTACTCCGGATCCGTGATGATGATCTCGTACGCAAGCTCGGTCTCGTCCTCGCTCATCGTGTAGCGTTCGAGCATCGAAACGTCCTCGCTCATCGGCCTGCCGTCCTGATCGAGGTACGGCCAGTTGAACTGTGTTGTTTCAACGACGAGCGTCCTGTCCCCCTCCCAGCGCCCGACCGAATACCCGAGATGACTGGGTGCCCGAGTCTGCCCGCGCACCTCTTCACTCATGTGAAACACGCGCTGCTGACCCCATTCCTCGATCCGCTGGACGATCCGGTCGCCCTCGTCGATCAGCTCGATGGGATAGGGATTAAGGATGGCGTTCGGCATACCCGGCGGTATGCACTTGAGACTCGGATCGTCGGTTCTCGCGTCGTAACCGTCCAGCGCTTCCTGGGCTGCAGGCGTGAGCACGAACGGGTTGCGGAGCTGATATCGAGTCTCAAAACTCCATACCTTGAAAATTCCGGTGCCGGCAGCATCGGCCGCGCTGGCCAGCGCCACCTCGTTTTCCGATGAAGCGGTTCGTCGCACCGGTACCTCCTCACCGTCAGGCAAGAGCACATGAGAAGGGCCGCCGAATATCATGCGATCGCCTCGCCGGGAAACTCTCCCGCCTGCCCTGACGCGGTCGCCGACCTTCACGGAGTCCCTGGAAAATCCCCTTCGTATCAGTTCGCTCGTGGTATTGCCTTCCGTTACCCATTCTTCGACTACGCCGTCGGCATTCACCACTTCGATGGTGAAACCGGTATGGGGATTTCTCCAGAAGACTTCGGTGACGGTACCCTCGATTTGCACTCTCCTGTCTTGATCGTAGAACGCCACAACCGAATGGTGTCCCAGCACCGGCCAGGAGAGCGTCAGGAGCGCTAGTAAAACGGTAATTGATCTCATGGTCGTCCCCGGGGGTTGTCGAACCCGACAAATATACCTGATCGGGAGAGTTCCCGATGCACGGCTCTGCAGGCCCGATCCGGTTGGTCTTGCAATGCCGGCCACTGGATGTTTCGGGCGAGGCCTCAGCGAGCCGTCGGCATCGCAGCCGAAACGGACTCGCGCCAGGCGTGAAGCCGGGCACGCAGTTCGGCAGCTTGCTCAGGCTGCTCGGCAGCCAGATCGCGCTGTTCGCCGGGATCGTTCTGAAGATCGAAGAGTTGCACGGTGCCGTTTTCGAAGTACTCCAGCAGCTTGTAGGCGCCATCCCGGACCGCACCGCCGGGACTCTGCATGCCGTGATTGCTGTAGTGCGGGAAGTGCCAGAAGATCGCTCCGCGCTCGAATGCGCCGCCTTCGAGAGCGGCGGCAAAGCTCACGCCGTCGACGTGCTGTTCCGGCCTGGACGGCAAGCCGGCCATCTCGAGCAGGGTCGGATAGAAGTCGGTGCTGATCACGGCTTCGTCGCGAACCGCGCCGGCCTGGCCCACGCCCGGCCACCGCACGATCAGCGGCACGCGTATGCCGCCTTCGTACAACCAGCCCTTCGCGCCGCGCAGGGGCAGACTGGACGTTGCGTAAGCGACGTCCAGCTCGCCGGGGTCCACCACCCGCTCCGGATTGCCGAAGTTGGCTGCCGCCATGCCTCCGTTGTCGGAGTAAAAGACGACGATCGTATGCTCCGTCAGTCCCAGTTCCTCAAGCATTCGGAGCACACGCCCCATGCTTTCGTCGACGGTGGTGACCATCGCGGCGAACTGGACATTGTCCTGATGCTGCTTGATCTTGACCGTGCGCCGGGGCAACACCCGGTATTCCCCATGCGAGGGCTCCTGCCCCAGGGCATCCAGTTGGGCGGGCGAAAGCGGCTCGGGATCGTCCGGGTTACCCTCCAGTCTGTATGCGGGACCAGCCGGCACTTCCGCCGATTTCAGCTTCTCCCGGTACCGTAATACCAGGTCCGGACGCCCCTCGATCGGGTCGTGTACGGCGAAGTGCGACAGATAGAGGAAGAAGGGCGACACCCGGCTCTGCTCCATGAACTCCAGAGCCAGGTCGGTGATCCGGTCGGTGAGGTAGGTGTCCTCCTCTCCCTCGACCGTCAGGCCTTCCATCCTGTACGGCGGGAAGTAGCCGCCCCGAGGGGTCGATCCGTAGAATCGAGGCGCCTGGACGTCGAATCCCTGGTGGAGGGGGCCGGCTTCGCCTTCGCCGAGGTGCCACTTGCCGAAGATCCCCGTCCGGTAGCCGTGCTCCTGCAACGCTTCGGCCAGGGTGAGTTCCCCAAGCGGCAGGGCCGCCAGCTTCTCGCCGCTCAGCAAGCGTTCGAAGTCACGCCCGGGGCGCCCCGGCAACCAGTCCGTCAGGCGTAGCCGCGCCGGGTACTTGCCGGTCAGCAGCGCCGCGCGCGTTGGCGAGCAGACGTGGGCGGCGGCGTAGGCGTTGGTGAAGCGTACGCCCTGTTCGGCCAGCCGGTCGATGTTCGGCGTCTCGTGGAACGTGCTGCCGAAGACGCCGATGTCACTCCAGCCCAGGTCGTCGACCATGAAGAAGACGATGTTCGGCGGCCTTTCCGTCGCTGCCGGAGCATCGGGCACGCTCTGCGCGAAGACAAACGCGGCGAACAGACAGAAAGGCACGGCAACGAGAGCGCTGCCGATTTTTGTGACCGGGAAATTTGGCATGGAATTCATTGCGCCTCCCTGGTTGTGTGATGTCCCTTCATGGTTCGACCATAGACTAGTCGAGTCCTCCGGCACAGAGCTTCTTTCCGTGTTCAACGAGAGTCAAAGAGCGACGGGCGCGTTTCCATGGCTGCCTGATGCTCTCGCACGGCCTCGAGCATCTCCGCCAGGATCTCGGGGCGCTCGGCCGCCAGGTCCCAGGATTCGCCCGGGTCTTCACCGAGATGATAGAGAAGCGGCGTCTCATGCTCGTTCCGCTCCGGTCCGATTCCGTACGCCTTTTCGGTGATCAGGTGAATCTTGTACGGCCCCTTGCGAAGTGCATACAGCTCACCGGCGCGGTAGTGGGCCAGGACCTCGCGTGTTCCCGGCTCGCCCCGCAGCAGTGTGCCGCTCAGGTCGACGCCATCCAGAATGTCTTCGGTCGTACCGCCGGCGAGTGCGAGCAGGGTCGGGAAGAGATCCATCGCGGAGCCGATATCGCGTACCACGCCCGGCTGTATGCTGCCGGGCCACCACATGACGCCCGGTACCCGGATTCCACCCTCGAAGGTTGTCCCCTTGCCGTTTCGCAACGGACCCGCGGTGCCCTTGTCGGTGCGCATGGAGAGCCAGGGGCCATTATCGCTCGTGAATACGACCAGCGTGTCTTCCGCCACGCCCGCGCGCTCAAGGCTTCGGCGTATCTCTCCCGCGCTCCAGTCGATTTCCTCGATGACATCTCCATAGCGTCCCGCAAGGCTCGTACCCGCGAACTCGGGTGCCGGAAAGAGGGGCGTGTGCGGCATGGTGTAGGGGACGAAAAGAAAAAAGGGCCGATCCGAGTGACGGTCGATGAATTCCTGCGCCTGTTGCGTATAACGGCGCGTGATCGTCTCCTGGCGGGCTGGCCGTTCGAGGATCTGGTCATGATATTCCTGACCCACCGATTGGCTCTGCATCAGCGGGACGTTCCAGTACTCGATTCTCGGAGAGAAATAGGCACCGGGGACACGTTCATCAGTCCCGTCCATGTCGTTCGAATAAGGGATTCCGAACCAGTAGTCGAAACCGTGCCGCGTCGGCAGGTGTTCGGGCCGGGCCCCGAGGTGCCACTTCCCGACGATCCCGGTGGCGTAACCCAATTCCCGCAAGGCCTCGGCGATCGTGGTGTTCTCTTCGGAGATGCCGCCCGCCTGATTGGGAAAGAGCACGCGTGACCTGTGGCCATACAGTCCGCTGCGGTTTGGCTGCTTGCCGGTGAGCAGGGCACCGCGGCTGGGCGAGCACACCGCCGAGGCCACGTAGAAGTCGGTCCACCTCTGGCCTTCCGCCGCCATGGCGTCCAGATTCGGCGTGCGGATGGAAGGGTGCCCATAGCTTGAGAGGTCGCCATAGCCGAGATCGTCGGCGAACAGGATGACGAAGTTGGGCATGCGCCGTGGAGGCGATTCCGCGGGCTGGGCTGCAAGAGCAAGCGGCAGCAGAGCCAGGCAAATGAGGAAGCAGAGGTTTCTTGTACCGGTCACTTTGTGCTCCTGCAGGTCAATTTCTTTCCAGCATCACCAGGATGCGCTGACGACCCGGGTCCGGCGATCGTCGAGTTTGAACATACACTATTCGGGCAGGGCGAAGGCAATGTAGGCATCGCCCGATTTCGTGCCGATCTTGCCGCCGCCCGCGGCCTGCACAACGAACTGCCGCCCGTTCACGCTGTAGGTGACAGGCGTGGCGTATCCGGCCGCGGGTAGTCTGGTCTCCCACAGGAGATCGCCATTGGCCATGTCGAAAGCGCGGAAGTGCTCGTCCCGGGTCGCGCCGATGAAGATGACGCCGCCGGCGGTGACGATCGGGCCGCCGTAGGACTCGGCGCCGGTTGGCGGACTGCCGGGCGCAACCGCTTCCGGCCAGTCGCCAAGCGTGACTTTCCAGAGAATCTCGCCGGCGTTCAGATCGATGGCGTTCAGGGTCGCCCAGGGCGGCTTGACTGCGGGGTAGCCGTCCGGGTCGAGGAAGCGGCGGTAACCGGCAAAGGCGTAAACCGGATCGCCGGTACTCCCGGCGGACCCCGCCTCCGACCCGGACGCCGGGTCATCCACCTCGAACAGGTAAGAGGCCAGCGCCTCCATGTCGTTGTCCGTCAGATAGGCAACTGGCGGCATGGTGCCGCT
This sequence comes from Gammaproteobacteria bacterium, assembly GCA_022820625.1. GTDB lineage: Bacteria > Pseudomonadota > Gammaproteobacteria > Steroidobacterales > Rariloculaceae > UBA6522. Next base: position 29,770 of record JAJEFE010000141.1, read on the forward strand.
GCCCTCTCGTATGATCGTGATCGCTTCGGTCACCGTCATCCGCTCCGCAAGACCTACGAGGCCGGGAAAGACGCCCAGGGTATCGCCGCTTCGGTCCGTTCCATGGCATTGCTGGCAGTGCTGGGCATACAGTCGATGCCCGGTTGCGGCGGCGCGGCTGGCGCCGGGGTCGACTTCGACGATTGCGCCGATCCAGGGGATGTCATTGCCGTTGACGTACATGATTCCGGTACCCGGATCCACTGCTGCGCCACCCCATTCGCCCCCGCCGTCGAAACCGGGAAAAACGATCGTGCCCTCCAGACTGAAGGGAACGAATTGCCCGCCGCTGCGCATGCGCGCCAGTTGTTCGCCGACGATGCGTTGCGCTTCCGGGGTTCTGTCGGTGACGTCGCTTGCCGAAAGCGTCTGCCGGGTGAACGGGGGTGGCCTGACCGGCAGCGGCTGAGTCGGCCACGCTCGTTCGCCGGGTATGTCGGACGGCGGATAGGGCCGTTCCTCGATGGGAAACAAGGGTTCGCCGGAATCGCGATCGAACAGAAAAACGTGGGCGGTCTTGGTGATCTGGGCGACGGCATCTCGCCGCACGCCGTCCCGCGTCACGGTGACCAGATTGGGGGGCGCCGGGAAGTCCCGGTCCCAGATGTCGTGGTGGACGGCCTGAAAGTGCCAGATCCGCTCGCCGGTGGCGGCATTCAGAGCGAGTAACGTGTTTGCGAACAGGTTGGCGCCCTGCCGGTCCCGGCCGAAGAAGTCCGGCGTGGCGGATCCGGTGGGCACGTAGACGATGCCCCGCTCCCGGTCGACGGACATGCCCGCCCAGTTGTTGGCTCCGCCGACACGCAGGTAGGCATCCTCCGGCCAGGTGTCGTAGCCGAATTCACCGGGGCGCGGGATGGTGTAGAAGGTCCACCGGACGGCGCCGGTCCGTGCATCGTAGGCACGAATGTGGCCGGGCGCCGCCGGCTGGCCCTCGGAGACCCGCACGGGCAGTATCAGGAGGTCCTCGTAAATCACCCCGGGCGTGTTGGAAACCAGGTACAGGTCGCTGACATCGCGCCCGAGTCCCGCCTTGAGATCGACACGGCCGTCATGCCCGAATTCGCTGATCGGATCGCCGCTCCGCGCATTCACGGCAAACAGACTTGCCCCGCCGGTCAGGAAAATGCGGCCGTCCGCACCGTCGTCCCAATAGGTCACGCCGCGGGCAAAATCGCCGCCGGTGGCGGTCGCTCCATTCTGAAACGGATCGAATCGCCACAGCTCTCTGCCCGTTGCGGCGTCCAGGGCGAAATGGTGCAACTGGGGCGATGCGCCATAGAGGATGCCGCCGACCACGATCGGACTGGTCTGCATCTGCGAATAGTTGTTCGGATCTGTCCCGCCTGCGTGGTAGACCCAGGCTGTTTCCAGGCGATGGGCGTTTGCCGGCGTGATCTGATCGAGGGTGGAGTGCTGACTGCTGCCGTCGCCGAGATAGGTTGGCCAGTCGACGTCTTCGGATACGTTATTGCAGGCGGCGACCGACAGTGCGCATATCAGCGCAGAGGCGTACCCTGCCCGTTGGCTGCCACACATTCCGTGTTCAATTGATACCGGTACCCGCATGCCCCTGCAACAATTGGGATTCACTTGACCAGTCGGATAGTATCACCGACAAGCGATTGGGCACGGCACGGCTTGGGGGAAGCACACAATTTCATGAAACGCTACTCCGCCTGCTGGCACTTCATGCGGATAAGAGAATTAAATTCAGGTAATACAATGAATAAAGAGATACTTTTAACTTCATTTATTAGCACTTTGCTGATGTCTGTCGGCATCTTCGCCGAGACTCCCGCCGAGGTCACACTGGTGGACAGACTGGACGAACCGCGAGGATTCTGCCTCGACACCCTCGGTTTCCAGGCCAATGCCCGGCCCGAGGACGGTCTGCAGACGCACAGTTGCTACAGCTACCAGGGTCAATTGGGGGTCGACCAGGCGTTCGACGCAGACGGTATTCCCGACCATGTGTTTCGCCTGATCGAATTCGATCTGTGCATGACGGCGACGGGCCTGTCTGCCGGAAGCGAGTTTGCGCTGGAACCCTGCGACGGTAACGACAATCAGCGGTTCGAACACCGCCCCAACGGCAAGATCATGTCGCTGGCGGCGCCCGGAAACTGCGTGACGGCCGGCGAAGGACCGAGCCGGCATGGCGGCGGAGGCGACCCGGTGCACCTGATCCGCGACCTCACGCTGGAAGTTTGTGACGGCAGCCGCGACGACCGCCAGCAATGGCGGCTCCGCGAGACGTTCGATTAATTCCTACAGTGGAATCATTCGGCGAGCCGGCAATATCGCGCCGGAGTGCGCCGGCGACGAAACTTACAGGTAGGCGATCAACCGCCCGCAGACTACGGCGAGCGTCCAGAACGCGATCGAACTGACCGCGAGCGCGGTTCCCATCTGCGATACCGTGCCTGACTCCTGCCAGGCATCCGCTTCCTGCCGCAGGACTCGCTGAGTCAGGTGCAAATTGGCGATGCCGAGGATGACGAAAGTGATTTTCACCAGGAATGGCGCGCTCGTCACGTAGAACGTCGCCTGCGCCATGAAAAGCGAGAGTCCCGAAAAGGCGTTGACGGTAATGCCTACCCACCCAAAAGCCAGCAGCGGGCCCAGACCGGCATACGGGATCGGCTTGAAGAATCCGAGCATGCGCAGGTTGATCGCGAACATGATGCCGACGACGGCAGCCAGCCCGAGCGCGTGCATGGACAGCATCAGCGGCCAACCCAGCAACCCGGCGACGATCCACTCGGAATAGGCCGTGCCCTCCAACCAGCTTAACAAGCCCATAACTTCTCCAGCTTAACCGCTATCGTTGGCGTCGGCTTCTCTGTCGATGACATACGCGAGAACCACGACGACCACGAAAGTCGAGACGACGATAGATAGAGCGAACAGGAAACCGCCCATGGTCTAGCCCCCCTCACCGTAGTAGGGCAACAGCCGGCCGAATACCAGCACGGCAGCCCATGAAACCATTGTCAATGCCGCCATCACCTTGGCCCGCGGGGGTGCGTCCTGATCCGACTTCACATCCCAGATATCGTCGAAGATCGTGAAGTAGATGATGGCGAGACCGCCCACCATCAGCCAGATGATCTTCGGGGGAAACCCGTCCATGGCGACGTAGCGTCCCGAGTCGGCGATGAAGAAGAACATGCCGGTGACGATGTTCACCAGCAGGGCCAGCGCCCCGAGCGGCAGCAACCGATGCACCGCCGAATACGGCACATTCCTGGCGACGCCGAGAACGCGAAGCCCCACCAGCAGCACGACGCCGAATAGCACCGCCATGCCCACAAAGTGCGCCGCCTCCATGGACGGCCAGGCCCAGATGATGCTCTGAATGGCCGCTTCGATCCCGGCAGTAAGACCGATGGGTTCGGCCATCGCACCCTCGCGCAGATCCGGCCGAATTACGGTGCCGCCGAGGCTACCGGCTTCGACGATCGTCAGCAATGCGACAATGCCCAGCGCCAGCACGGCATAAAATCCCGCGGTGGAAGCACGCCCGTAGCGGCGCTCCCGCCACAATACGAGCCACGACACGAGGCCCGTGAGCCCGATGAAAACGAAGGCAAGCAACGCGGCATCGCGATGGGCATCCAGAATCTGGGCCGACATTTCCGGCCGCCCCTGGTAGGCCCAGCCGGCCGCCGCGCCGGTAATGTAGGTGGGAATCGCCAGCAGGCCCAGAACCACGAACAGGATCAGGCTGACCCTGCGCATGTCGTCGTTCTTCATGTAAGCCGAAGCGATCAGCAACCCCAGGACGAAAACGCTCCCGATCAGCGGGAAATGATTCAGCACGATGTGCAGGTGCGGGCCGGTACTGGGGAATACGTCCATGGGGATTTTATCTCTTGATGAACGGCAAGGGACGGCGAAGGACTCTACAGCACATTTGGTGAGTATTGCAATGTATCATTCGCCCTTCTCATACGGTTTAGCGCATTAGGAAAGGGTCAGGAATGGTCAAGGTACTGGTAGCGGGATTTGGCGTCATCGGGCAGCGACTCGCCGACGGGGTGGCGCTGCAGGAGGACATGGAACTGGTGGGTGTCGTGGATGCGGCGCCGACCCTTACAGTGCAGGCTCTGCGCGACCGGGGCATGCCGTACAGGCTGTTTGCGGCCTATGACGACGCCCGCGCACCGCTGGAAGCCGCCGGCGTCGCGGTCTCCGGAACGATGGAGGAAATCCTGCCCGAAGTGGATGTGGTTCTGGACGCGGCCCCCGGCGGAATCGGCGCGAAAAACAAGGAGTTCTACATCAAGCACGGTAACAAGGCCGTCTTCCAGGGCGGCGAGAAGGACGAGGTTGCCGATGTCTTCTTCCACGGCTATGCGAACTACGAGGAGGGGCTGAATGCCCAGTTCCTCAAGTTGACGTCGTGCAACACGACCGGGCTGATCCGCGCGGTCGACTGCCTGGACCGCGGTCCCGGCGTGGAGCGTGTCGCCATCACGATCGTCCGGCGCGTGGCCGACCCCGGCGACTACCACCGGGGCATCGTCAACGCGCTGAAAGTGGACAAGGCCCCGAACCATCAGGCGGTGGACCTGATGGCCATCATGCCCCACGTGGACGCCACGGGGCTGCTGGTGCATACGCCCGTCACCCACGGCCACTTCATCTCCGTCCTCGCCACGCCGAAGGACGACCTCTCGGTGGACGAGGCCAGGGACCTGTTCGAGGCGCACGACCGCATCCGCGTCGTTTCCACCGACCAGGGGTTCCTGGGCAACGCCTCGATCTTCAAGTACGCGCGCGACATGGGCTTCCCCCGCGGAGACATCTACGAGTTGCCCGTCTGGGAAGACACCCTGGTGAAGTCCGGACGGGACATCATGTTCGGAATCCATATTCCGCAGGAATCGGTGACCATTCCCGAGTCCATCGATGGCATTCGTGCGTCCATGGCCATGGAGACGGACCGGCTCAAGGCAGTCGGCGATACCAACCGTTACCTGGGCCTGCCCTACTGGAAATAGCCTGCGCCGAAGCCGGCCGGGGAGGCTCGCCGATGAGTGGACGGCACGTCGTGCGGAGGCGCTGTTTCCGTGGCATGCGCATGTTTCCATCCCGCAGCCCGAAGTTGCGCCCGGCGGCGGCGATCTGCCTCAGACGCATCGGGAGACGCCCATGGCGAGCATGACCCGTCTCGACCGTTTCGACTACGGCGGCAAGACCGTGCTGCTGCGGGTGGACATCAATTCGCCCATCGATGTCGACACGAAGCGCATCGTCAATGAAAACCGCATTCGGAAAAGTCTCCCGACGATTCGGCATCTGCTCGAAGGCGGCGCCCGCCTCGCCCTGATCGCACACCAGGGCGACACGCTGGACTATCAGAACCTGATACCTCTCGAGGAACACGCCGAAAAGCTGACCGGGCACCTGGGCCGGCGCGTGGCCTACATCGATGACGTGGCCGGGCCCGCGGCCCGGGAAGCGGTAAAGGCCCTCGGGCCCGGAGAAGCCGTTCTGCTCGGCAACCTCCGCTATCTGAGCGAGGAAATCTCGACCTTCGAAACTGCCGTGAAACTGGCGCCCGGGGAAATGCTCGACACGTATCTGATCCGCGGGCTGGCACCGCTGATCGATTACTACGTGAACGATGCCTTCGCGGCCGCTCACCGAAACGCTCCGTCCATGGTGGCTTTCCAGGAACTGAAGCCCACCGCTGCCGGTATTCTGCTGGCGGATGAGGTTGCGGCTCTGGACCGGGTGATGCACGCACCCGAGCACCCCTGCGTGTTCGTGCTCGGCGGTGCAAAGATTTCCGATGCCTTCGGCATGATGGAGCCGGTTCTCGCATCAGGTACGGCCGACCGGATCCTGGCGTGCGGCATTACCGGTGTCGTGATGCTGCTGGCCAGCGGCTTCCGACTCGGGCGCAAGCAGGAGCAGTTTCTGGAGGACCGCGGACTGAACGTCTTCGTTCCCCAGGCCGCGGAATACCTGCAACAGTACCCCGGCCGGATTGCCATGCCCCTGGACCTGGCCTATGCCGAGTCCGGCGAGCGACGCGAGATCGCCATCGAAGACCTGCCCGCGGAGCACCTGTTCCTGGATATCGGCGAGCGCACGATTGCCGCATACGAAGCCGAACTCCGCGGGGCGAATACCATCTTCGTCAACGGCCCGCCCGGCGTTTACGAGCAAGCGGAGTTTGCCGCCGGGACACGTGCCATCTGGCGGGCGATAGCCGCCTCGCCGGGCTACTCGGTGATCGGCGGCGGCGACACGGTCACGGCGGCGGCGAGCTTCGTCGATACGGCGGATATCGACTACGTGTGTACGGCAGGGGGCGCGATGGTGCGGTATCTCTCCGGTATCCGGCTGCCCCTCATCGAGGCCATGGAAAAGGCCCACGCCCGGGACGGCTGAGCCAGATTCACTCCAGCTTGTAGCCCACGCCGTAGACGGTGCGAATCACTTCCTCATCTGGAATAAACTCTCGAACTTTACGCCGCAAGTTCTTGATATGACTGTCCATAGTTCGGTCGCTAACCGTGCGGCTGTCCTTGTAGACACGATCCATCAACTGGTTGCGGGAGAATACGCGGCCCGGGTTTCCCAATAATACGCCGAGCAGCCGAAGCTCGACCGGCGTGAGGTCCAGGACATGTCCGTTTACCTGCGCCCTGTGCTGTACCCGGTCAACGACGATCCCCAGATACTCGCCACCCGGGGCATTCTGCGAAGCCACGCGCCGCATGATGGCATGCACCCTCGCAACTACTTCGCGGGGACTGAACGGCTTGCAGATGTAGTCGTCGGCGCCGAGTTCCAGGCCCAGCAACCGGTCGATTTCTTCCACCCGGGCCGTCACCATGACGATGGGAACATCCGAAAACCCCCGTATCTCGCGGCAGATGGACATGCCGTCCCTGCCGGGCAACGTGATGTCGAGCAGGATCAGCCGGGGATCGTGGTCACGCACCCAGGGTACGACCTCCTCCCCGTTGACGATATGGTGCGTCGGATACCTGGCCTGTACCAGATAGTCGACGAGCAGCTGCGCGATCTTCGGCTCGTCCTCGACCACCAGGATCGGCGAGCCGTTCACCGCCGTGGCCCGCGTGACGGTCACCCTCCGGCGTGGGCAGCCGCCGGCAGCCGGACGACCATTTTCAGACCGCCCAGTCCTGAAGGCGATGCGCTGATACTCCCGCCCAGCGCGTGCGCGATCCGCTTGCAGATGGCGAGCCCCAACCCCGCACCGCCCGTCTGGCGCCCCCTCGAACTCTCCACCCGGTAAAGCCGCCTGAACAGGCGAGGCATCGCATCCGCCGGCACATTCGGTGCGGAATCCTCGATACTGACTTCAATGTCCTTGCCCTGCTGCACGCAGGCGACCCGTACACGTCCGCCCCGATCGGTGTACCGAATCGAATTTTCCAGTACGTTGGTAAAGAGCTGCCCAAGGCGGTTGACGTCGACCAACGCTTCCAGCGGCCCCTCCGAATAACGGGTTTCCAATTCGAGGCCCGCATCGCGAATCCGCACCTCGAACAGATCCACCGTATCTTCCAGCACCTGGCCGACGTCGGCGACCTCCTTGCGATAGCGAAGCGCCCCCACATCCGCGACGGAGAGCTGGTAGATGTCATTGACGAGTTTGGTGAGCCGATCGACCTCGCCGCTGAGGGACTTGCGCGTCGTTTCATCGAATGGCCGCACACCGTCTTCCACCGCTTGCAGTTCGCCCCTCAACACGGACAGGGGCGTACGCAACTCGTGGGAAATATCGGCGATCCACTGACGCTGGGCCTGCTGGTTTCGTTCCAGCGTCTCGGCGAGGACGTTGAAGTTTCTCGCCAGGCCGCCCAGTTCATCGGAAGACCGCACGCTGAGCCGTTCCGTGAAGCGGCCGTCGGCGAGCGCCTGCGTGCCGCGAGTCAGTTGGGCGATGGGCGAGACGAGCTGACGGGAGAACGCCACCGCAAGTACGCCCGCCAAAAGAAGCGCGAATACCGCCGTACCGTAGATCCAGCGAACCTGCTGCTGCGAAAACTGCTGATCCAGTTCCCGGGCCAGCGTCACCAGCGGATTGAGATGCAGGTTGCCCACTACTTCGCCGACGACGACGATGGGCTCGATGCGCAGCGGCGCATCCCCGGCGGGCGGGCCGAACAACCGGTTCCCGGCGGCGTCAAGCACGGTGATGCGCGGCGATATGGCGAGCGGGTCCCTGGAAACGGCGGTGCCGTCGTGCGAAGCCACGATCCTTCCCGGGATACCCCTGACCGGGAGACCGCCAGGGCGAGTCGATCCAGGTGGAGCCATGAGTTCCAGCCACCGGTCCCGATCTCTCCCCACGGATTCCCAACCGCCTTCCTCCCGGTAGACCTCGGAGAGTCTCAGGGCGAAGTAGCGAAGCGCTTCTGCCTCGTTCTCGTTAACGTAGTTCAGGAACCCGCGCTCGAAGCTCCAGCGGGTGACACCAGTGGTCAGTGCAAGCACCACCAGGGCCGCAAGCAGGAATCCCAGGAAGATTTTCTGTCCGATGCCGATGCGCATGAAAATGTTCGATTCACTCCAATGAGCAGAGCCGGTGGCGCCCTCGAATCACAGGTAATTCGAGAGCGCCCTGCTGCAACATAGTATAGGCAAAATCGAAATTCGCGCATAACACCGCAAATCGGGAATTCCTCCATAATCCCTGCACATTTCTTGGTTATGTTGTGCAGATGGGGGAAGGTGTGCCTGTTGCGTCCTTGCAACGAGCGCAGCAGAAATGGCGATAACAGGGGATATGCAATGATCCGATTCAATCATTTGTTCGTGATGGGTATTGTCGCGACGTTGGCGGTGGGCGAACCCGTCTACGCCCAGACAGAGCAGGACTTTGCGCTCGAGGAAATCATTGTCACTGCACGTAAGCGTGAAGAAAGCCTTCAGGAAGTCCCCGTATCCATCACGGTATTGAGCGACAACCTGATCGAAGATACGGGCATCTTGACTCAGGACGAACTGTTTCAGCTGGTGCCTGGCATTCACTATGACGAAGGCCCCGACCGAAACGCGGCATTTCCAAGCGTGCGCGGGGTTCAGTCCAACGAAATTGCAACCAACCGAACCAAGGTAACGCAGTTTGTCGACGGCATGCCGATCCTGGGATCCCAGGGTTCCACGACCTTCGGCAACCTGCAGCAGGTTGAGGTCTATCGCGGTCCCCAGAGCGCGGCCTTCGGCCGTTCGACGTTCGGTGGCGCGGTCAATTACGTCACACGCGATCCGGGCGACACCTTCGAAGGCAATATCCGCGCGGATGTGAATGGCTACGGACGCCGGCTTGTGCGTGGTGGGGTTTCCGGTCCAATCAGCGATTCTGTCGGCTTCATGCTGCACGCTGAAATCGAAGACAGCACGGCCCCGGACGACTACCTGGCGAGCGACGGTACCCAGTACGGCGAGCGTACTACGGACTCCATTTCCGGCAAGCTGGTCTTCAGTCCTTCGGACAATCTGGAAATAGAGCTGACATACAGCAAGGTCGCTACCTTCGATATGCCGGGCGTGTCCTACTACGTCAGCCAGGAAACCCGCGATGCCTGCTTTGCCCAGCACGGGCTCGTTTTCCTGGGCATGGGTACCGGACTTTATATCGATGGCGACTATGACTGTATCGATTGGACCCAGGCTGCTCCGCTTTTCGCGCAAAACGATCGGCGAGTGGTCCTGGAGCAAGCCTTCGACAACCCGGCGTATGCCCGGCAGTTCCCTCAGTATCAGGGCCTGACGCAGCAGGAACAGGATGATCTGCTTTTCCTGGCGCGGTCCCAGTCCGTGTTCGGCGATTACTTTTCTGCGCACGATGAACGCGACCGCTTATCCATTCAGACCGATTACCTGATGGACAGTGGCCACGCACTTCAATTCACGGCCTTCTCCAGTGAGGAGAACTACATCCGGGGCGCCGACGGCAGCCGTGATCCCGACACGCCTATCAACATCATCAGGCCCATGGCCATGGGGATGGGTCCGCCCATGGGTCCTGTTTTTCCGTGGGAAGTGGTTGGCAGGGGGCCGGCGGCCACCATCGGCGTCATCATGTCGGATCCAACCGATATAAGCGAGACCTATGCGGAGGTCCGATGGGTTTCGCCGGCGGAAAACCGCCTTCGCTATGTCGTTGGCGCGTCCCACTACAGCTACGACTTCCTGACCACGATTTACTTTGGCGGATATGACGCCATCGTCCGCGGTCCGGAAGCGATTCAACGCTACTTCGACCTTACCGGCGTTGACCTGTTGTTCGACCCGCAACTTCTCGGTGAGTCGGCATCGAACACAGGCGTTTTCTTCAACGCCACCTACGACGCAACGGATCGATTGGCCGTTACCGTGGAGGGCCGTTACCAGAACGATGAAGTGTCGGGTACGGACACCACTTCAGGAAACTCAGGCTCCGTCCTGACCAAGGCGTTTGTTCCCCGATTGTCCTTCAACTACAACGTCAACGATTCCACTTCTGTCTACGGTCAATTCGCCAGGGGAAACAACCCTGCGGGCGTGAATGTCGGATTCTTCAACCCGGCTATCGCGGCAACCCTGCGTCGGGCAACTCAATTGTGGGAAGACACGAATGGCGCCGAAGGCGTACCGTACTCGGTGGAGACCGTCATCAACTTCGACGAAGAGCAACTGACCAATCTGGAGTTCGGCATCAAGGGCGCCGCCCTGGACGGGCGCCTGCAGTACGCTTCGGCGATCTACTTCATGGAATGGGAAGGCAATGTCCAGCCAATCAACCTGTATTGGGGGGATCAGTCGCTCACGGGCCGACAACGAGATCCCCTGGAAACCAACCGTACCTTCCTGAACAACGGAGACCAGGAAATGAAGGGTGTGGAGTTCGAAGGCAACTTCTTCGTCACGGACAACTTCAGCGTACGTGGAACGCTTGGCCTTCTCGACTCCAAGTACACGAACTTCTGCGATGTGAATATTGCCGCCCAACCGGCAATGGGCGGGCCTGGTGGATTGGGTCACTACGCTGCATCAGAGGGTCGCCCGGTGGAACTGGAACGCGGCGGAAGATACGCTGCCTGCTATCGTGTGGACGGCAATGAGCAAAGAGGACAACCCGACTTGACCTATTCGTTGAGCCCGAGTTATCGCGGCGTTCTGGGCGAATCCGGATTGAGCTGGAATGCGCGTGCCGATTTGCGTCATGAATCGGCAGAGTGGCTGGATTCGGCGAATATCGCGATCCTTCCGGCGGTGACGACCGTGAACGTTTCCGCGGGTCTGATCGGCCAGAACTGGAGTGCGACCCTGTATGTCAACAATCTGACCGACAACGATACGCCTCGCAGGATTACGTCAGGCGAAGACATAACGATCGACCCCTTGAGTCCAGGTAGTCTTGCAATCGTAGCTGCTGGCGGCGATGCGCTGGAAAACTGGCGGGTGACTCCGCGTGCGCCGCGTACTGTCGGCCTCAGAATGAACTACAACTTCTGAGGCATAGGCAAATGAGGCACTGTGCAGTCGCGTTCCTGGCGTCGGCTGCGGCGTTGGCAGGCGGAGTGGTCAATGCGCACCACTCCGCCAACGCCGCCTTCACCACGAACATCATCGAGGTCGAGGGAACGGTCACGGATTTCAACTTTACCAATCCCCACATCGATGTCTTCTTGGATGTGGTCGGCGAAGACGGCGAGGTGACCGAGTGGCGGGCCAGCGGCTCGGCCGCCAACCTGATGCGGCGGCGCGGATGGACCGCCCAGACCGTGCAGCCGGGCCAGTACATGCGGATCAGCGGCAGGGAAGCCCGCAATGGCGTGCCCATGGTGTTGCTGGGCAACATGTCCGAACTGGACCCGGCAGACGGTTCCCTGATTCGGGTCGTGGAAGGCGAGAGCGACTATGTCGAACCTGTAGGCGCCTCCCCCCTGGCGCTGACCCTGGATGACGGCCGTCCGAACTTCACCGGCGCCTGGACCATGGGCCCCGGCGGCGGCAGCATGGGGGCGGGCGGAATGGGGATGGGTGGCGGCCCGGGCGACCGCACACCGCCTCCCTACAACGAGGCGGGCACAGCCGCGGCAGCGGCGTTCGATCCCGTCAGCGACCCGGTCGTGGCCTGCGAACCGCCAGGCCTGGTCCGTCAGGCGGCGTTTACGCCCCATCCCGTGCGGATGACGCAACTGGAAGACCGGATCATCCTGGAGTACGAAGAGTACGGCGGGCGGCGCGAGATCCTGCTGGACGCGCGGCAGCCCGGCGATATCGAACACACTCATCTGGGTTACTCGACGGCGCGATACGAGGGCGACACACTGGTCATCGAGTCAAGCCGGCTGCTGGAGAACTACACCAGTCCTCTCGGCAATCCCGTGAGCGACCGGACCACCATGGTAGAGACCTTCAGCCGCATGGACGATCCCGACATCGGCGCGGCGCTGGCGTTGGAAACGGTGATCACGGACCCGGCCTATATGACGGGACCCTGGACGCTTCGCTGGCTCAAGTACTACACACCGGAATACGAGTTCATTCCAAACGATTGCCGCGTGCCGCCGGTGTACCAACCGCCCGGGTAACCGGCCCGCACCGGCAGGCTACGTCCTGCGAACACTCGCGCCATCGGATATCGAGGTGCAACCGGCCTTCAGCGCGATCCTGCGCGCCCGTGCCCGCAGGCCGCGTCTTCAGTTACGCCGCGTGCTATCCCGTCAAGCGTTGACGCCTACTCGGCAACGGAATTGACCCGGACAGGTGTCCAGGCCATGCCGTCGGGGTCGCCGACGCCGGAAACCAGCACGTCGCGATCGCTCAGACCGTCGAGGCTGAACGTCAGTACTTCACCGGCACCGCGGTCGCCGACAAAGGCCAAGCCATCATGGATCAGGACGCCGAAGGCGGTACCCCGGGGCTCGTCGCCCAGCGAAACCTCGGTCAACAGCGACCTCGACCCGACATCCCACAGGCGCAGGTACTGCGGCACCGGTCCACCGCCGCCGCCACCGTTGGGCGAAATGGCGAATCCGTCCGGTCCCATCTCGATGCGTCCGGTAAAGCGCCTGGAATCCAGCGTCTCGACAATCTCCAATGATTCCGCGTCGATGACGGAGATGGTTTCCACCTGTCGGTTGGCGACCCATATTTCGCTGCCGTCGGCGGAAACGTCGATACCCTCGGCGCCCGGCCCGGTCTCGATCACGACCGGGGCACGATCCTCGTTGAGGAAAATGACCGAAAGAGTGCCGTCGCCGAGGCGGCTGCTGACGTAGGCTCGCGACCCATCGGGGCTGAGGCGCACCATGTGGCCTTCGCGCCCGCCGGTGGCGTAGGTCCGCACCACCGCTTCAGCATCAAGGTCGACCAGCGCCAACTGGTCGGAATCCTGCATCGTCGCCACGGCATGGCGCCCATCCGGGAGAAACAGCGCGGTATGGGGTCGTGAATCCGGTCCAAGATCGATCCTCGCCACGGTACTGGCCGAGGCCACGTCGATCAGGATGATGTGTTGTCCGGGTTGATCGTTCGGCCCGTATTCGGAAGTGAGCGCCATTTGCCCATCCGGCGATACTGCAACCTCGTGAGGAATGACCTCCCCAACCGGTACCCTGGCGACCTCGGTGCGGGTCGCGAGATCGATGAAGGCAATGCTGCCGCTCGCGCGGTCGGTCACGAGCAACGTGCCGTCCAGCGCCGGGCCACCGTCCGAACAGCCGGCCAGCCAAATGGCAACCGACAAAAAGAGTACAGACCGCCCTTCAAAGCGCATGCCAAGCATCTCCCTCTCCCATCACGAATACGTCACGCAATCAAAACACGGGACGATTTCCCTGCGCAAGAACGCACAAGCATGTTTCTTCGCCAGCGCGGCGAATTTGGTAAGGTCCTGCTGCAATCTGAAAAGAGGAATGCTGACTTGCGAGCGGTGAGCGCGGACAGAGCGGATTCCATGATCGGACCCGGGAATTGTGCCTGGAGATTACTGGCGCTGGCGCTGCTGGCCTCTCCGGCGGTAGCCCAGGTCGGGTCCGAGCCTGGCGACTGGCCCAGTTACAATCGCGATCTTGCCGGCACCCGGTACTCTCCCTTGACCGAGATCAATACCGGAAACGTCAACGATCTGCGAGAAGTCTGGTCCTACCCGCTCGGACGCAATGTCACCACTGGCGATCTCGGGGGCGGCTCGCAATTCGTTCCCCTGGTCATCGACGGCATCATGTACCTGGCGGGCGCCGATCGCGTGGCCGCGCTCGAGGCGGACACAGGCGAGGAGCTCTGGCGGTACGACATGCGCGTGCCGCCATCGCGGCGCGGGCTCGCCTGGCGTCCCGGCGACGATACGCTCCCGCCGATGTTGTTCATCACGGTGGGAGCGCAACTTCTGGCCATCTTTCCGGAAGCGCTCGATACCACTTCGCGCACCATGCCGGTGGCTTATCTCGGGGCGCCCGTGATTTTCGAGGACCTCCTGCTGGTCGGCTCCAATACAAGCCCCGGCAGCGTCCGCGCATTCGACGTGCGGACAGGATCGCAGGCCTGGGTTTTTCACTCGACGCCGGGACCCGGCGAGTTCGGCCACGACTCCTGGGAAAACGACGCCTGGCAAGACCAGCCCAACCTGTTCCACTGGGCGTTTTCCCTGACCGTGGATGAAGAACGGGAACTGGTGTTCGCCGCCTTCGAGAGCGCCGGCCCGTCGGACTACTACGGCGGCGACCGCCCCGGGGACAACCTGTTCAGCGATTCCATCGTTGCGCTGGACGTGCGCACCGGCGAGCGCCGCTGGCACTTCCAGACCATTCACCACGACATCTGGGACTTCGATCTGCCCGCCGCTCCCGGCCTGCTGGACGTCGAGATCGACGGAGAGACCGTGCCGATCCTGGCTCTGGCCGGAAAAACCGGCTACATGTACATACTGAATCGGGAAACCGGCGAGCCCGTATTCGGTATCGAAGAGCGCCCGGTGCCCCGAAGCAATGCGCCGGGCGAGCGCAGTTCGCCAACCCAGCCCATCCCCGTGAAACCGCCTCCCATCGCCAAGGTCGCATTTTCTCCCGAAGACATCGTCAGCGCCGAAGACACCACCGAAGAGCACGCGCAATTCTGCCGGCGCGTCTTCGAGCAGAGCGGTGGATTCCTCAACGACGGACCCTTTACGCCCTATGGATTCAGGCCGCCTGGAAACGAAGGACCATCGACCATCGTCTTTCCCGGTTCCATCGGCGGCGCCAATTGGGGCGGCACGGCGGCCGACCCGACGCTGGGCTACATTTTCGTGAACACCATGAACGAGGGCAGCTTCGGCTGGATCGAGGAAGACCCCATCTACCCCGGCTCTTACTGGCGCAACAGCATCCACGGCCCCCTCTCCCGGTTCTGGTGGAACGAGACGCCCCCGGAATCGCGAGGCAGCGCGTTGAGCGGCGGCGAGTCCGCCTGGCCGTGCAACAAGCCGCCCTGGGCCAACCTGGTCGCGGTCGATGCCGCCACGGGGGATATCGCCTGGAACGTTCCGCTGGGAATCACGGAAGAACTGCCGGAAGGCAAGCGGCGGACCGGGCGGCTGGGCATGGGCGGACCCATGGTGACCGCAGGCGGGCTCGTCTTCATCGGCGCCACCAACGACCGGCGGTTCCGCGCCTTCGACTCGCGGACCGGGGAGGAACTCTGGGAAACCCGGCTGGAGATGAGCGCCTTCGCCAACCCGATCACCTACCTGGGACGCGACGGCAGACAGTATGTGGCCATCGTCGCAGCGGCCGCGTCCGCCCTGGACGATCCCAGCCCGGACGACGCCCAGAAGCTGGTGGTGTTCGCCCTGCCCTGATGCCCGGCGTACCTGGCTGGAGTGCGATCAGTTCAGGGTGTTCTTCAGGATCAGCACCGACTCCCCCGACTCGACCAATGCGTCGTACAGCTCCGGGTCGCCGAACAGGCCGATTTCCAGGTAGCTGCCGCCAAGCACCACATCCACGTCGGCATCGCCGTCCACGTCGCCGATGTCCATGGTCATCCAGCGGCCATTGTTCAATTCATCGCTGGTTGAGGGCGCAAACTCCAGCCCGCCCTGATTTTCCAGGTAGGCGAAGGATTCCCGGAGTGGATCCGTGAAGTCGGGGTAGAACGACACCGCGGCGATGTCCAGGTCGCCGTCGGCGTCGAAGTCAGCGGCCCTGGCGATGAAGGCGCCGTACATGGGATAGAACCAGGCTTCCTCGAACTGCAGGTCGCCCCGATTCAGGTAGATGCGCAGACCGTGGTAGTTCTTCGACGTGTTGTAGGGATCCGAATCCACGTTGTCACCGTTGACCGCCAGTGCGTCCATCAGGCCATCGCCGTTGAAGTCATGCAGTTCCAGGAAGGTGTGTCCGTAGGCGGAGTGCGTCTCGAAGATCGTTTGCAGATCGAAGTCGCCACCGCCCCGGTTGACCAGGACATGCAACCCCTCCCGGGCATCGGATACCAGGACCATGATGTCCAGCAGGCCGTCATCGTTGAAATCGTGGGTTCTGGCCTTGACCGCGCCGGGCAGCGGCAGCAGCACATGTTCCCTGTAGTCCCCGCCTTCGAGGGCCTCGTACCACGCCACGCTGCCGGTGATGGATCCGAAACCGCAGACGATGAAATCCAGACGCCCGTCGCCGTTGAGATCTGCCACTTCGATATCGGCCATGCGGAAGAGATCCTCAAGAACGACCTCCGAGGTTGCGTCGGCGATGCTCCCGTCCACCAGCGTCAACGCGCTGATATGCGCCGGACGGGCGCTGGCTTCCTGCTGCGCCAACAGGTCGCCGATGGAACCGAGATAGGCGGTCTCGCCGACGAACTGAATGTCTACGGGAGAGATCGCCGGGCGAAACTGCCGGGATGTGCGTATCTGACCATTGCCGTCAAGTACCGTCAGCAATTGCGCCAGGCTGTCGCCGATGTAGATCTCCTGCGCCGGCGGCCGCACATGGACCATGGTGGTGATGGCGAGAGGCTGACGGTAGCTGGTCCTGAAAACCTGGAAGCGCTCCAGGTTCCGGTTCAGGGCGGGCTTGCCGACCTGGGGCAACGGCTCGGAGGGCGCGGCCCGCATGTAGTAGCGGCGCAGCAGCGCCCACTCCCCGTCGTTCAGCAAAGGGGCGGCCGGATAGACGCCGTCGCGCTCCAGGACCTCAAGGCGGCTGCTAACATTGAGGCGGACGAATTCGGGCGCGTCGTCCAGGTAGTCGATATTGTCGATCCCGAGCCAGTAACCCATGTAGCCCAGGGCCGCGGCCCAACTGCGCCGGGGCAGAATATCCGGCGACGGCTCGACGTGGCAGGTGGAGCAGTACAACGCCGACAGCTCCGCGCCGCGTTGAAGCCCGCGACGATCCTGCACTTGCCAGACAATAACCGCGGTGGCCACGAACACGCCCACGGCGATCAGGACAACTTTCTTGGGCATTTTCTGATGTTTACTCGGCCACCGGCTGAAACGAACACGACAATTCTAGACAATTCCATTGTCACTGGCCGCACTCATGCATCTGCGTTCAGCGCCGAGAACCATCGGCCGGCTCACGCCCGGAAGCTGCCCTTGGACGGGGCCCGCTCACCGCGGGCCCTTTCCTGTTGGAGGGCTTGTCCTGTCGCCCCAGCTAAAGCGCCTCGTAAACGACGCGGCCGTCCACCATGGTCAGCACCGAGTTGAGATCGCGGATCTCGTCCGCCGGGATCGTCATGTAGTCCCTGTCGAGCACGACGAAATCAGCCAGCTTGCCGACCTCCAACGTGCCGAGCAGATCTTCCTTGTGCATCAACCAGGCGTTGGAACGGGTGTGCGCTATCAGGGCTTCCTCACGAGTCAGGGTGCCGTGTCTGAAATACTGCTGACCCGAGGTGTCCTTCCCGGAGACGACCCAGTACAGCGTGAAGAACGGCGAGTCGTGAGCCACCACCTGGGCATCGGAGCCGAGTCCGAACGGAATCCCGCTCTCCTGGTACCAGCGGAGCGGCGGCGCATCCTGCTTCGCGAGCAACGCGGCGCGGGTCGGATTGCCGTTGCGTGTTTCCGGTGAACTCATGGCGGCCGAGCTGTGCAGCGCAACGGCCATGCCCAGTGCCTTGGCCCGCTCGATGGTGGCCTGCGAGAGCCCCTGGGCGTGCTCGAAGCGCCAACGAAGATGGGTGATGGGCCAGGTCTCGTTGATCTCCTCGTAAATGTCCAGCATCTGGTTGACGGTAATGTCCCGATTCACGTGTTCGTTCACCTGCCAGCCGTGCTGCGCCGCGGCGGTTGCTATCGCCCGAAACTGTTCCATCATGTCGTCGGGATAGGGCCGGTCGCCCATGCCGTAGGTGTCGGACACGGGCAGGTAGACATGTTCGCCGAAATGGAGCATCTGGTACATCTCCGGCCCCGAGAACGGCTCGTGGATCCCGAGTCCTTCGACGATTCCCGGAACCTCCTCCGGTGTCCAGGCGCTCACGTTCCTGTCGAAATGCGGCGGGTAGTAGATGCGCATGTCCAGTTCGCCGGTTTCCACCAAGTGCTCTCTTATGTATTCCAGGCCCGCCTCCGGAAACTCGGGCCCGTTGTAGGTCATCGACGTGGTGACGCCGAGCTTGAGGTAGTCCGCGATCTCGGCCTTGAGCCCCGCAACGGCCGTCTCGCCGGTGACCTCGGGGAACAGCGGCCGCAATTGCCACTTGAGAAAGATGCTACCCGTGAATTTGCCGGTGACGTTACCGTCGGCGTCGCGCCAGATCCGTCCGCCCGTCTCCGGTCCCGGTTCCGGCATGTCGTTGGTGATGCCGCCCAGTTCCATGGCCTTGGTGTTCAGCACGGCCGTGCCCCAGCTGATCTGGGTATAGACCGGATTGTCCGGCGCCACCGCGTCGAGCTCCTCGCGGGTGAACTCGCGCTGGTCGTCCGTGAACTGCACCGGATTCCAGCCGCCGATGGCGAAAACGATGTGCTCCGGCCCGTCTCCGGGGCCCAGTTCCTCAGCCTTGTCTGCAATGCGCTCCAGCGCCTCCGCCCGGGTCCGCACGCGGCCCAGCCGCACGCCGTTCGGCCAGGTCGGGGCATTGAAGATGAGATGGTTGTGGTTGTCGATCAGGCCGGGGATGGCTGTGCGGCCCTCCAGATCGATGACCCGCGTGCCGTCTCCCGCAAGCGACCCAACCTCCTCGTTGCTGCCGACAGCAGAGATACGGTTACCCGTCACCGCCAACGCCTGCACGACCGAGAAGTCTTCGTCGACCGTCAGGATCTTGCCGTTCACGAAAACCGTGTCCGCGCTTTCCTGCGCCACGGATTGCAAGGCCCAGAGTCCGCCTGCCAGCACGACGATCCTGAGCCAATTCAGGTGACGGGATGAATTCATGGGTTTCCCTCCGGATTCGAAATGAACTCTCGGCTACAGCTTAACCCGAATTTGCGGCCGGCATTGGTACCATGATGCCGTGAAGCGATCGCAACTGTTCCGTCTGTCCAGCTTGTCTGCCGCCGCAGCGTTCTCCCTGATGCTGGCCGCCGCGCTTATTCTGGCCGGCTGTGGCAAAGGCCCGGAGACTTTCGAGTTGCGCGGCCAGGCCATGGGGACCACCTGGTCGATTCGGGTAATTGCGCCCGCCGACGGCTCCGGTGTTGCACTGGAGCCCCTTCGGGAACGCGTGACGGCACGGCTCGAAGAATTCGAGAACGTGTTCTCGACCTGGCGGCCGGATTCGGAAGTCAGTCGATTCAACGCTCGCGAGGGGGAGGAATGGTTCGCTGTCTCGCCGCTGTTCCTGGACGTTCTCGAAGAGGCCGTCAGGGTGAGCGAACTCACTGGGGGCGCGTTCGATGTCACGGCAGGCCCGCTGGTGGAGTTGTGGGGATTCGGCTCCGGCGGCGCGGCAGAACGCATCCCGGACCGAGCGGCGTTGGACCGGCTGCTGCCGGCCACGGGTGGCGAGCACCTGCAGTGGCGCGAATCGCCGCCGGCGGTGCGGCGCACGCGCCCCGGCATGCAACTGGACTTCTCCGCCATCGCCAAGGGGTACGCCGCCGACGAGATCTGCGACCTGCTGTTCGAGGCGGGCCTGTCCGACTACCTGGTCGAGATCGGCGGCGAAGTCAGTGCCCGGGGCATGCGGGCCGACGGTCAAGCCTGGTCCATCGGCATCGAGAGTCCGGATCGAACCGGAGTGACCGAAGCCGTGCCGTTGTGGGATGCTGCCATCGCCACATCGGGCGACTACCGCAACTACTTCGAGCACGACGGGCGGCGCTACTCGCATGTCCTCGATCCCCGCACCGGCTGGCCCGTCTACCACGGCCTCACGTCGGTCACGGTGATCGCTTCCTCCGCGGCCACGGCCGACGCGCTGGCAACTGCGTTGCTGGTGCTGGGGCCGGAAACAGGGCTGCAACTGGCGGTGGACCACGGCATGGCGGCGCGCCTTGCGGTAAGGACGGAGGATGGCCTGACGGTATTGCGTACACCAGCGTTCGAAGCCACGCTCACCGGCGATCGCCTATAATCCCGGCGCCTGCCGCCTCCGCTTCGAACATTACCGCTCATGGGAATCATCACACCGACCAATAAAACCGTCACCGGACACCGGGGCCTTCATCTCTACCACTTCAGCCATTCGAATTGCTCGATGCGGGTGCGCATGACCCTGGAGGAAAAGGGCCTTGAGTGGATCAGCCATCACGTGAATCTGCACAAGGGCGAAAACGTCACGCCGGAGTATTTCGGCATCCACCCCAAGGGCCTGGTGCCGGTCCTGGTCCACGACGGCGTGACGATCATCGAATCCACCGACATCATCGACCACCTGGACAGGCAATTTCCCGACCCACCGCTGAAACCGCCGGATGACTCGGGACGGGCCGATGCCGTGTCACGCTGGATGCGCACTGCGGCCGACAACCACATCCACGTCAAGACCTACATGTTCGCCCACCGCCTCGGCGACATCATGTCCAAGAGCGACACGGAACTCGCCGACTACCGCGAACTGCAGGACAACGAGGAACTGCTGCAATTCCACGAGGAGAACTCTTCTCCGGAAGGACTCTCCCGCGAACGGATATCCCGGTCCACACGGGTACTTTCGGACTGCTTCGCCGATATCGATCAAGCACTGGGCGGTCAGCCCTGGCTGGCAGGCGACGCATTCACACTTGCCGACATCACCTGGATCCCGTTGCACGTCACGCTGGAAAAGGCCGGATTCCCGTTTCACCGCTACGATAACGTAGCGCGCTGGAAGGACGCCGTGCGCGCCCGTGCGAGCTTTGAGCGTGCCGTACGCGATTGGACCGGCGGGGACGGCTGAGCCTGCGCTAACGAGCTGTCATCTGCTTGCGGCCAGCCACGGTCGCACGAATGAACTGCAGGAGCGTCGCGCTCAGCTGTGTATCCTGAGTCCCGATGCTCGGATTCGGCGAGTAGTGATTGTGACCGATGAGCTGCACCACCCGGGGCATGCCGCCCTGCTTCGCGCTGAGCTCGCTGATGATCGCCACCAGCGACTCCTGCGTTCCCGGGTTGTCGAACTCCGAGATCGTGAACATCACCGGTATGTCGGTGCGCTCGATATTGCCGATGGTGGAGATCTCCGGCCAGCGCGACAAATCGTCGCCGAAGTAGGCGATCCGGTTCTCGGAAGCGTTCTCGGGATCCGCGCCGTACCCGCCTGAGATCATGATCACGCCCGCGACTGCCGGCGTGCCCGGCTCGAGGACATCGGGTCTGAACGCGTAGGTGGCCGCGTGGCTGGCAGCTGCCGACTTGCCTATGACGAAGATTTGATCCGGGTCGCCGCCATACCCGGCGATGTTGTCCTTCACCCAGGCAACGGCTGCGCCGATGTCGTTGGCGCCGTCGGGGAACTTCGCTTCCGGCGCGAGCCGGTACGTCGCGTTGACGCCGACGAGTCCGAGGCTCGCGAAGTAATCCGCCACGTTGCGGTTGCCGTCCTTGTTGCCGCGGACGAAGCCGCCGCCATGGAAATACATGACCACGGGCATGGGCTCGGCCGAGCGGCGGCGACTGCCCGTGTGCACGTCGAGGAGGTGGCGCTCGTGAGGTCCGTATGAGAGATTGCTCGCAACCTCGACTTCCTCCAGCGCGTAGATTCGCGGTTGGTCGGCATAGAGCGGTCCCGTTTCAGCGGCGGCGACGCCCTGTTCGGAGACTCGGCGAATGGCGGCCCTGAGGTCGGCCGGCATGGTGTCTCCGGTCTGGCGCGCGATCGCCAGGGGCTGATCGGTGACGTGCGAGAAGCGAAACTGCTGACGCGCAAGCGCGGTATCCGCGCAGGTTTCAAGCGAAATGTCCCGGGCGTGAAAGACTGGCGAGATCCAGCTCGGAGTACTCGCCACACGTTGGTCTGCCGAGAGCGTCATGCAGAGGTCCGGTCGCGACGTGGGCGTGATTCTGCCGTCGGAGTTCATCACCCAGGACTGCTGTTCGGTATCGTCGCAGCTTCGCGCGAACAGCTCCGCGCCCATGTCGAAACCAGCCGCGGCGAGGCACCTGTCGTACTCCGGCAGGTAGATCTGGTCCGGGGCTCTCCACTCGAACTGCTGGTCCACGTTTTCCAGGCCATACTTGCAGGCGTGGGTCCCGAGCCTCCCCTCCAGATCGACGTTCGGAGGAGCACGGCGCACGTCCAGGCAGTAGCCGCGGATCTCGTCGTCCAGTGGTTGAAGGTTTTTCAGAAAAGCGCCCTGTGAGAGCGCCGCGGAAGGCAGGCCGAGGCTGATCAGCACCAGCGCTCCGATGGATGCAAAGGAATTATTCTGACTCGACATTCCGGTATCCCCGTACAATTCATTGTGAGATCAATAATAGACAAACCGCAGGGTAAATTGCTGATATATTCGCAGCCCAATACCCTACGAGCCCAAATCTCCGTTTGCTCCCAGCGTTCTCCAACCTGCGTTGTTCGCACACTGTTCTCACAGCCGCGCTGACCGTCGCGGCGTCCAACGGAACGGCGCAAACCAGTACGATCGAAGAAGTCGTGGTCACGGCGGCCACCGGCAGCCGGATCGTCCGCCAGGGAAACTCGCCCTCCCCGATTTCGAGCTACGACGGCCAGATGTTGCTCGATTCCGGGCTGAAGGACATCCGCGACCTCGTCGGCGTTCTCTCCATCAACGCCGGAGCGGAAAACAACTCCGACAACCTGACCCAGAACTACACGGTCGGTACCGCCAACATCAATTTGCGTGGGCTCGGCGTCGCATCCACGCTGGTCCTGCTGAACGGCCGGCGGCAGGTGCTGTCCGCCGCGCAGACCGACGACGGTTCGAGTTTCGTGGACCTCGCCGGCCTGGTCCCCATGCTGGCCGTCGAGCGGGTTGAAATCCTCAAGGACGGCGCCGCGGCCATCTACGGCTCCGAAGCGGTCGCGGGGGTCGCCAACTTCATCACCCGACGGGGATTCCGGGGCATCGAGTTGCAGGCCGAATACCGCAGCCGGGTCAGCAACGGCTCACAGGACGACCTCACGCTGGACGGCGTGGTCGGGGGCGAATTCGGCGGTGGAGACTTTCTGGTCGCGGCAAGTTATCTCGACCGCACCAGCCTTGTACTGACCGAAGTGGACTGGCGGCGCCCGTCCACCAGCGGTTTCGGCAATCCCGCCAGCTTCAACATCCCGTCGCTGGAGCGGACGCTGGCCGATCCCGATTGCGAGCGTTACGAAGGGCTGTTGCAGGCGTTGCCCGGCGACAGCTCGATCTGCCGCTTCGACTACGGCCCGCAGATCACCGCGATCCCCAACGAGCAACGCCTGCAGACCTGGGGCCGGGTGGACTGGGACCGCGGCGATACCGGCAACTTTTGGGCCGAGCTTGGCTACGCGAGCAACGACATCAACCGCGACGTCTCGCCCAGCTTTCCCGTTTTGAACACCCCGGTCGTCCCCTCGTATCACCCGGGGAACCCCTACGGCGAGGACGTCTTTTTCCAGGGCCGTCCCTACGGTTACGGACAACCGCCCGAAGTGAACTACTATGAGCACGACACCGCCCGGCTGGCGGCCGGTTTCGAAGGCCGGTTCACCGACACGGCTTCCTGGAACGTCTCGCTGGTGCGGGCGCAGAACGACACGCTTCAAAATCCGCGCGATGTGATCGTGGCGAACTTTCAGGCGGCCCTTCTGGGATTCGGCGGCAGCGACTGCGACGTGAACCCGCTGGACGCCGGGCCGGAACGGGCCGGCACGGGCGGTTGTCTGTTCTTCAACCCCTTCAGTTCCAACTTTGCGGCAGGCCCGGGCGATGCGTTGCACAACTCGATGGCACTGCGCCCGTTCATCATCGGCGATTACTTCGGCGACGGACGCTCGCGACTCACCACGCTTGAAGCGAATGTCACCGGTTTTCTGCCCTGGCGCGATGCAGGGTACGCCGCGGGCGTGCAGTATCGCGACCAGTCGCTGGACTTCGCCTACGACGACATCACCCGCAACGACGGCTTCGCGTTCCTCATCGGCAACCCCGACTTCACCGCGCACGATGACGTGACGGCAGGCTACGGCGAAGTCTGGCTACCGCTCTCGGAGCACCTCGAAATCACCGGCGCCCTGCGCTACGAGGACTACCGCGGGGGCGTCCGGGACACCCTCGACCCGAAAATCACGATACTCGTTCGCGCCACCGACGCCGTCTCGATCCGTGGCTCCTACAGCACATCGTTTCGAGCGCCGTCGCCGTTCCAGACCCGCGGCGCGCAGACCAACTTCACCAACATCGTCGATCACGACGGCTCGAGAACGTTTGCCGGCCGCCGCACGCAGGGCGACCCGAACCTGCAACCGGAGACGTCCAGCGCGTTCAATGCCGGGATCACCTGGCAGGATGCCGGCAACTGGACATTCAATGCCGACTACTGGCGCTATTCGTTCAAGGACGTGCTACGCAAGGAGAACGCCCAGGCCATCGTCAACGCCGACCCGTTCGACCCGCGCATCGAACGCACGCCTGCGGGCACGATTTCCATCGTCAACGTGGCCTTCATCAACGCCGACCGCATCGAGACTTCCGGGATCGACTTGTCCGCAAACGCGGTCCTGAATACCCGCGGCGGGACAATCGAAGCCTGGGCGGAGGCGACGTGGCTGCTCGAGTACGACGTTACGAACGCAGGGGTGGCTGTCGACGCGCTCGGCAAGCTCAACCGCGCCAACCTCGGCGCCCCGAATCAACGCCTCAGGGTGGCCGCCGGCGCCGGTTGGTCGAGAAACGCCCTGCGGATCACGGGCCTGCTGCGGCACGTGGGCGGTTATGAGGACGACGCCGGCGGGTCGATCGACAGCTTCACCACCCTGGACGCCAACGCCACCTGGGCGCTCGGGGGGCGGTTGGGGGACCGCCTGGACGCTTCCGTCACGCTGGGCGCCGCCAACCTGCTGGCCGAAGACCCACCCTTCGTGAATATCGGGGGCAGCTACGATCCGCGTTCATCCGACCCGCGCGGACGACGATTGTTCGTGTCGTTCGGGCTCAGGCGGTAGCTCGGGCTCGGGTGCAGACCCGGGCTCAGACCATGGCTCAGGCTATGGTTCGGGCCCAGGCGATCGGCGAGCAGCAAGGCAGAGGCGGAAAAACACTCCATGGCTACCAGCGAGACAACGACGGGGCCGCGGCGCATCGCCATCGTGGGCGGCGGCATTTCAGGACTCGGGGCGGCATGGACCCTGCATCACCATCCGGATCGATTCGACTTCCGGCTGTTCGAGGCCCAGGGGCAGATCGGCGGCAACGCGTTCACGGCCGACATGCCGCAGGACGACGGCGGCTCGATTCCCTTCGACATCTCCGTTACCGCCTGTATCCCTTCGGTCTACGACCACATCCTACTGCTGATGGAGAAGTTCGACATCGAACTCCTGAACACCCGTTTCAACTACAGCGTGAAGTACCGCGGCCGAATCTACGCCCACGACTTCGACTCCGACATCCGGGAAGAACTGCAACACGAGATCGCAAGGTTTCAGCGAGTCCTGAAGCGCATCCACTGGTTCAGTCCACTGACCCACGCCAGGTCGAAGTTTCTGAACGCGCTCAATCCCTTCAATTACATCAGCATGGGAACGGTCCTGAACCTGGCCGGCCTGTCCGGCGACTTCAGGTACATGATCCTCAAACCGATGTTCGTCAATTTCGTGATGGCGACCAACGTATTCGACATGCCGGCATCCCTGTTTGCGAGATATCTCGAATTCTTCGACATCGAATCCGCCACGCCCATGCAGACGTGGGACCGGGGAACCAGGCGTATCTACGAAAACCTGTCCGCCGGCTTCCAGGACAGGATTTACCTCAACCGGCCCGTGAGAAAGGTGTATCGGGAGTCGTCGGGTGTCGTGATCGAGGACGAAGGCGGAGAAAGGGAGACGTTCGACGAGGTGATATTCGCATGCAACGCGAACCAGACGCTGATGATCCTCGACAAGCCCACGATGCTGGAACGGTACATTCTCTCGTCCGTACGTTACGACAGCGAACTGCACAACCACGCCATCGTGCATTCGGACTCGTCAGTCCTTCCCGACAACGAAGTCAGACCGCTGGAAACGCGCAGCACGCATGTCGAACAATACGGCGCCAGGCCGGATAACTACGAAATCACCTACATCATGCACAACCAGCAGCCATGGGCCAATCGGTCCGACAAGCCCTGCCTGGTGACCTACAACCCGATCAGCCGGATCGACGAAGAAAAGATCGTCGAAAAGCGGTGGTTTCAACACGTTGTGCATGACGTGCGGCATGTTGCACTGATCATCCACCTGTTCCGCTTCCTGCAGGGCAAGCGACGGACCTGGCACTGCGGCGCCCACACGCTGATCAACAGCCAGGAAACATGCCTCATCACCGGAATGGCCGCCGCGAGACAAATGGGCGCGGATTATCCCTTCGACGATCCCGGGGCCCGGCGCTCCTTCAATGCGTACGGGAAGATCCTGTACGGCTGGCGTTTCAGGAAGGCGTAGCGGTCGCATGCCGTCAGCGTTGCAGAAGCATGGCGGCGCCGAACAAGCCCAAGGCTCGACGCCCGATCAGGTCCGCTGATCTTCAGCCAAACAGCACCGACGGATAGAACAACAACCCCATGAGCTGTCCGTAAAAGGCCCAGAGTACGGCCAGCACAACCGCTCCGTAAAGGCACGCGACCCGCCAGCCGTAGCCGCCCCATGCCACCAGGTATCCGGCGACGAACAACGGCAGGGCCACCAGTTGGCCCGCAAGCCACGTGATCCCCACGATCGCGAGCATCAACGCGATGAACCGGGCACTGGGACCCAGTTCCGCCTTGTCCGTGGCCGCCCGCCACGCGTTTCCGAATCCATCGGCTCCGATGGCGCCCCGGGCCGCGAGCACGTCCCCGACAAGCACCCACGCTGCCAGCGGCAGCGCCACCAGCAGGATTGCGTTGGGGAACTGCGCGGTGGCTGCCTGTTCGAACCCGCGCGTAATCCCGTAGGCAACCGAGAAAGCAACCAGCAGCCCGCCTGCCAGGGGAACCGAGACAAGGGGGTTCCGCTTCGCGCCCTCCCCCGCCTCCGACACTTCTCCGGCGGGCCGCCGGCCCCGGATCGCGAACACGACGGTCGCGATGATGAGCAGTTCGATGACCACGACGATCGGGCGGTTGTAGAGCCATTCGTAGTCGCCGTAGATCTGCGTCGTGAGCTGGAAGTTGTTCTCCATCAACCCACCGAGCACCAGGGCGAGGATCAGCGGCGGACGCGGCCAGCCACCCTGCTTCATCCAGTATCCCAACACGCCGAAGCCGAGGCACACCCACCAGTCGCCCATGGAGTTCGTCGCCACCCAGGTACCCATCAACAGCACGGTGATCACGCCCGGGACGATGAGGTGGCCCGGCACGAATGCGATCTTGTGTACGTGGCGGGCCAGGAACATCAGCAGGGCCGCCGCCACCACGTTGGCGACCACGATGGCCCATACCATGCTGAAGGTCAGCGGGAGATTCACCGTGAGCATGTCCGGGCCGGGCCGCAGACCCTTGATCACCAGTGCGCCCAGCAGGATCGCCGTGCCGATGCTGCCGGGAATGCCGAACGCCACCGTCGGGATCAGCGCGCCGGCCTTGTGGGCGTTGTTCGCGGACTCGGGCGCGATCACGCCGCGGATATCGCCGCGGCCGAAGCGCGACTTGTCCCCGGCGCTCTGGACCGCGTGGCCGTAGGCGATCCAGTCCACGATCGCCGCGCCCAGCCCCGGCAGCATCCCGATATAGGTTCCCAGCAGGGTGCAGCGAAGCGTCAGCCAACGGTATCGGATCGCGTCCCTGATGCCGCGCATCAGTCCGCGGCCGGGACCTTCACCATCCGGCATACGAGCAATGGAGGTGTTCCTGACCGCCAGCTCCATCAATTCGGGTAATCCGAACAACCCGAGCACGATGGGAATCAGGGGTATGCCATCGAGCAGGTAGTTGATGCCGAAGTAAAACCTCGGAATTCCCGTTGCCTCGGCGTAACCCACCGTGGTGATCAGCAGTCCCAGCAATGCCGCTACCAGGCCCTTGGCCAGCGAGCGCCCGGAAAGCACGCCCACCATGGTCAATCCAAGAACGGCCAGCATGAAGAACTCCGGCACCCCGAACGCGAATATCACGGGCATGATGATCGGCAGCGACACGGCAAGAAGCAGCGCGCCGAGCACCCCACCGAACGCCGAAACCGCGTAGGTGGCGCCGAAGGCGCGCGCCGCCTGGCCCTGCTTTGCCAGCGGGTAACCGTCCAGGATCGTGGCCTGGGAGGCCACGGTGCCGGGAATCCCCAGCATGATGGAGGCGACGCTGTCGCTGGTGGAGGTGACCGCGTACATGCCCAGCAGCAGGGCGAAAGCCGGTACGGGGTCCATGCCGAAGGTGAACGGCAGCATCAGCGCCAGCCCCACCGCGCCGCCCAATCCGGGCACGGCGCCCACCCACAAACCCAGAAAAACGCCCAGAAGCAGATAACCGATCGCGGGCCAGGTCAGCGCCAGCACGAGACCCGAGAGCATGCCCTCAATCATCCGGGCCGGTCCCTGTCCGGACGAGCCGAGGCCGTCCAGAATCCCGTCAAGTGCTGTGGCACGGCGATTTCGCTATCGGTGCGCGCGAAGCTCGCGCACCCGGTTCCTCAGAGCCTCGAATTCCGCCTGTTCCTGCTCGGTCAGATCACGGTCCAGGAGGTTGGAATGCTCGTAAGGGTCCTCCCGCAAGTCGTAGAATTCCTCCACCCCTTCGAAGCGAACCAATTTGTAGCGTTGGTTGCGCATCGCGTAGTCGGCTGTCTCCACCCCGTCGAAACCGCCGAAGAATTCGTCAACGTAGAGCCAATCCCGCGCGGATGGCGCCCCCGGATCCGAAAGCGCCTCGAGAAAGCTGACGGAATCGTGGGAGACGTGCTGCGGTACGGCCGCAACGGGGTCCACACCCGCCATCTCCATGATCGTCACGAAGAGATCCGTCGAATTGACCAGCGCCTCGGAGACTTCGCCCTGGGAAACTCCGGGTCCGGTCACGATCAGGGGTACGTTGACGCCTCCCTCGTAGACCGTACCCTTGGCGCGGTCGCGGCGGAACGGGGCGCTGACAACCGGCCCCCAGGTGCCGTTGTCGCCCATGAAGATGACATAGGTGTTGTCGCGAACTTCCGGGCGCAGACCGGCCAGCAGCCGGCCGATCTGCGTATCCATGGCCTCGAGCATTGCCTCGAAGGCCGCCCGCCAGCGCTCCGGGGGCATGGCGTCCGCCGGCACGTGGGAGTAATCCGACTGCCGATACTCCACCGGCGGCACGTGCATCGGCGTGTGCGCAAGGTTGAATGCAAACCACAGGAACCAGGGTTCCTCTCCCCGTCGATCGAGCCATGCGATGGCGTCGTCAACCTTGTCCTGAGGTGCGTAGCCCACGGTGCCCGTGACCTGGCCGTTGACCACCTTTCTCCAGGCGAAATACGACTCGGGCCCGCCACCCATCAGCCCCGCGAAATGATCGAACCCGGTCAGATTGGGGTGGTCGATCCAACCGTTTCCGTCACCCGCGAGATGCCACTTGCCAAAGGCCGCGGTGGCATAACCCGGATTCGCATGCGCCTTCAGCGCCATGGGCAGGGCGTATTCCTCCGGCAGAAGAAAGGGCCGCGGCAAGGCCCGGTCGGAAGCCAGGGCAGGATTCGGTTCGTTCCGTGACTCGGCAGGCGACCCGGTGGGAATTTCCGGAGGAGGCGGCATGGGGCCGGAGCCCACCGGCCGGCCGATGCCGGTCCGGAAACCGTAACGCCCGGTGATCACCGTGGCGCGGGTTGGAGAACAGACCGGCTGCGCCCAGAAGTTGGTGAACCGAACGCCCTCCCTCGCCAGGCTATCCAGCGTGTCCGTGGCGGGAGCCTGCTCGCTGAGCCCATAGGACGCGAGTGTCTCCACGCCCATGTCGTCCCCGATGATGAGCAGGATATTCGGGGCGGCGCCGGCTCCATTCCACACCGTTGGAAGGATGCATACGCCTGCCGCCAGGACCGCCAGCCGGCGAAATGCCGTAATCCGTAAGCCATGTATTCCGGACGTATTCATGGGCGGCCAGTGTACTCCAACTGGGAAACTGCGCGAGGGTTACCGATGTAAGGAATGCATAGGGTGAAGCCCCGATCAGATTTCGGTCAAGTAGCGGCAGCAGGGTCGACCCGATAGAATGACAGCAGCGACTGAATCGGTATCTTGTGCGCGGGCCGCATATCCCCGGTTCATCCGATACATCTGGACAAGAATCGGGTGGAACTGCGAGTAGCGACGACTGCGCAGGCACCTTACCACTGGAGTAGCGAATCATGCTGAAAATCGCGACCTTTCTTCTCACCGTGGGGCTTGCCGTGTCAACCGCGTTTGCACATCACGGTCGGGCATCCTATTCGAACGAAATCATTTCGCTGGACGCAACCGTTACGGAGTTCAGGTTTGTCAACCCGCACGTTCAGATCTATTTCGACATTACCAACGAGGACGGCGATATCGAACATTGGCAGGGCGAGCTGACCGCACCCAACAAACTGGCCCGGGGCGGCTGGTCAAAGAACACGCTGCAACCGGGGGACCGGATCCGGATCACCGGCCGCGCCGGGAGGAACGAGGGGCACTCGGTGGCGATCAACGAAATCATAATGCCCGACGGACAGGCCATCCCGCTTTGGGAAGTGCTTGACGCACCCACACGCTAGAACAACAACGCCCCCTGGAGGTAAGCCATGGAACGGACAACCTGTTCGATCCTCGGAATGATCGTAATGCTGGGATTTTCGGGCGTTGCAAGCGCGCAATTCGGGACCGGCAGCCCGGTCTCAGCCGAGCCCCTGGAAAATGGCCCGGCGCCGGTTCGAGACCTTGCCGGTGTCTGGACCCGTATCAGGCCCGAGGGCACATTTCGCAGCGGCGCCACGTGGACTCCGGACCCACCTCAACTGACCGCCTGGGGCGAGGAACGCTTCGCCACGGCGAGGGATTCCAATGCCGGCGGCTTCTCGCTTGCGGAAACCAACGATCCGGTCCTTACACGTTGTTATCCGCCAGGAACACCGCGTGTGTATTTCCATCCCTATCCCTTCGAAATCGTCTATACGGATACGCAGACGATCATGCTTTACGAGTACGATCACACGATCCGCAGAATCTTCACCGACGGGCGAGAGCATCCGGAGGATCCGGTGGCCCTGTGGATGGGTCATTCCATCGGGCACTGGGAGGATGACACTACCTTCGTCGTCACGACGGTCGGAATTGACGAGCGCACCTGGATGGATCGGTCGGGCTACCAGCACAGCGACCAACTCAAGGTGACCGAAGTATTTCGCCGCATCGACTTGCTGAACATGGAAATCGACATCACCCTGGAGGACTCTGTCGCGCTGGCGGAACCGTGGGTCGCGGAAACACTCTACTACCGGCTGGCTCCGCTGCATTGGGAATTGAGCGAAATCAGCTGCTCGGGTGACTATCTCGATTTCGGCGCCTTCGAAAGCTTTCTGGAAAACGGCCAGGAATAGGCGCGAGCGTCGAGCGCAAAGGCATGGCGAGCATCAAGTTCCCTTGGGCAGTCACGATTCTTGCGGCGCTCGTTTTCCCCGCAACGGGTTCTGTGGCGCAGGCGCCGGAAGGAGCACCCGACCTCAGCGGCACGTGGAGCGATCCGCCCCCGAGGGCCGAGGATAATTTCTGTCACGTCGGCTGCACGGTCGCCGCCCGGGACTACCTTACCCAACTCCTTGACGACCCTGCCAACCTGG
This sequence comes from Gammaproteobacteria bacterium, assembly GCA_022820625.1. Lineage (GTDB taxonomy): Bacteria > Pseudomonadota > Gammaproteobacteria > Steroidobacterales > Rariloculaceae > UBA6522. The sequence continues at coordinate 62,083 of JAJEFE010000141.1, forward strand.
ACCGTTCCTACGCCGAGTTGCGGCAGGTAGCCCAGCGCTTCAACTCTTCCGAGCACATCCCGAACCACCTTACGGAAGAGGCGCTTGCCAACTACCCCTTCGACCCCGCCACCAGTCCGTCGCTGACCCAATGCATGCCGTGGGGATTCACGCGCCAGATACTGGCGCCCCACGCCATGGAACTCACGCAGTTCGATGACCGCGTCACGCTGTACTATTCCGAATGGACGGCGCTGCGCACCGTCTATACCGACGGCCGCGCGCTGCCTGCGAATCCCACGCCGAGATTGCTGGGACACTCGGTCGGGCACTACGAAGGCGATACCCTGGTGGTGGAGACGATCGGGGTGGCCGCGGATCACTCCAATGCAGGCTTCGCCCACAGCGATCAGCTTACGGCTGTCGAGCGTTTCACAAGATCAGCCGATGGCAGCCGTCTTGATGTTGAAGTGACATTTTCGGACCCGGCAACGCTGATCACGCCGCTGGTCATGGCACGCGCCTGGGGCTGGGCTCCCGGTGAGGAAATCTATCCTTACGAAGACTGCGTCATACCGGGAGAGTAACGCCACATGCCATCCTCCATACGCCTGCAATTGCCAGCGTCAGTCTGCGCAGCCGTGCTGATGTGCGCGCTGCCGCCCCTGCGTGCACTTGCCCACCATGCCTTTGTCGCGGTTTACGACCCCCGGGAAACCGCGACCATAGAAGGTGAATTCGCGGGCCTGGAGTTGGTCAATCCCCACGCCCGGGTCTACATAGATGTCACGGCGGAAAACGGCCATATCGAGCAATGGACCGTTGAAGCGGCAGGCAAACTGTCCCTGGCCCGGCGGGGATGGACGGACGACATGTTCCGGCAGGGCGAAGTCCTTACTGCTGTCGGTCATCCCGCGTTATCCGGGGCAAACGCGATGTGGATGGTGAGGATCGTCAGGTCGGACGGCAGCGAATACTATGCTCCGAACGTCGAGGATGCCAACGCCATTGAAGCGGAGCGCCGCGAACGCGCCCGCCGGGCTCAGGAGCAAGCTCTGGAACAACAATAGGACGCGTTGACGCGGTCCAGGAAAACGTCAACAAACCCTGGCGGCCGTTTCTGCAGCGTCACCGCACTTCGTCGACGTAATCGGCCAGAAAGGCCGCGATGGCTTCGGGCACGTCGTACAGGCTGTTGAGAATCTCGGTGCCCTCCTCCGCTCCGATCAGCGGCAGGCTGAAACCGTACATCGTCTGCTCTTCGGCCTGATATTCAGGGTCGAGCGTCACCCGTACGAAACTCTCCCGAAGGATGGTCACCCGCTCCTCCGGCGTTCCCGGCGGAAGCAGCGCCGCGTAGACGATGTTGTTCACCCTCGGAAGGATCCACTTGTACAACTCGAACACTTCACCCGAGGGTTCGTTGCCGGTCACCTGCCGGTAGAACTCCGTGAAGCTCGGAATGTCCGCGGCCACGTCCAGCGGCTTCAGGTTTCCGTCGATGTCCGCCGACGGGTTGTGCCAGAGAGGGATGGCCAGACCTTCAGCCACCAGAGTCGGTTCGATTGAAAAGCGGTAGAGGCCCAGGGACGCTACCTGGATATCCACTTCCCTGCGGCGCACCGCATTGAAGACGTCGGCGGCTCCCTGAAAGCCCGTGATGTAGCGGTATTCCGCACCCAGAGCGTCCAGCGCCAACCGGCCCAGCAGATCGAAGCGCAGCGCCGGACTCTGACCGCCGAATCGCAGGCCTTCCGCAGTTAGCAAGTCCTCCGGACTCTGCACCTTGTCGGTACGCACGTAGGCCATATTGGGACTCAGCAGGCCGCCTACGAAGGGCATGGTGGAAAAGTCGGCCCGCAACCCGGGTTCCTTCAGCACGGCTGCCGCGCCGTTGGTGGGCGAAAAGACCACGTGCAATCCGTCGGCCGCAGCCACTTCCGCGCCGTAATTCCAAACGCGCGTGCCGCCGCCTCCAGGCAGATTGCGAACCACGATGGTAGGTTCGCCCGGAATGTAATCGGACCAGAAGCGGGCAAATACGCGCGCAGCGAGGTCCGCGCCGCTGCCCGGCGTGCGGCCGACGTAGACGGTGAGAGTCTTCCCCTGGTAGTAGGGTTCCGAATCCTGGGCGTGGCCGGTAGACCAGAAAACGGGACCGGCCATCGCCAGAAGGATTGCACCCCGCAGCAGCGCCAAACCGCCAAAGTGTTTGCGGTGAGTCACGTCATTCCTCCTCTTGTTCGGGCCGCTAATATACCCGGTACATGGGCGGCTCACCGCGCACCACGACTCGTACCACGTTATCCCAGGCACTGCTGAACAGATACGCAGAGGCCTGGCGTGTGACGCCGGCGATATGGGGCGTGAGGAGCAGCTTGTCCGCTGCCTCCCCCTGAAGCGCCAGCAGCGGGTGCGTCTCCCGTGGCGGCTCCTCGGAATAGACGTCCACGGCGGCGGCGCCGATCTCGCCGCGCACGAGGGCATCCGCCAATGCGTTCTCGTCAACGACACCGCCCCGAGCCGCATTGATCAGCGCTGCACTGCGCTTCATCACCGCCAGTTCCGCGGCGCCGATCATGTTTCTGGTTGCCGCTGCCAGAGGTACGTGCAGGGTGACGACATCGGCGTCGGAGAGCAGTTCGAACAGGGGCAACGGCTTGGCTCCGAGTTCGGCCGCGCCCACCGGGTCGGCGACACCGGGATCGCAGTACACGATCGTGCTGCCCATCCGCTTGAAGGCGCCTGCAACGGCCATCCCGACATTGCCGAGCCCGACGACACCCACGGTAAGTCCTTCCAGCCCCGTCACGTTGGTGGCCAACATGCGGGCTCGGGCTGCGGAATATTCGCCGCGGCGAATTTGCCGGTCCGCCCAGCGGATGCGTCGCAGCAGCACCAACGCGCATGCCAGCGCATACTCAGCCAGGGCCGAATTTGAACCCCCGGGCACGTTGGCAACGGGGATGTCGAACGCCTTCATCGCCGCCTCGTCCAACCGGTCCACACCCGCGCCCGTGACCTGCGCCAGCCGTATCGAACTGTCTTCAAACCACGTTCCGGGAAGCCGCGGACCGACGGCGGGGATCACCACGGCACTGGCGTGCCTGAGGCGTGACGGTATCGACGGGTCATCCGCCGTAACGAAGGTGATGTCCAGTTCCCCTGGAGGTGTGACGCCTACCCGGAGAAAGTCAGCTTCGGGGCGCAGGCACAGAACGTCAGGAAATGCCACTTTGTTCAACGCCGAACACGGCGCTCCGCGGTACCCGGTTCAGCGACGGGGAAAAAACACAACAGTTCAAGCGGTTCCCGGCCCGTATTGCGCGTATGGTGACGCTCCCCCGGCGGCACCAGCACGGTATCGCCCGGTTGCAGCGGCCGCTCCTCGTCCTCCGTGCAGAACAGCCCTGTCCCGGACAGAACGTGAATGCACTCTTCGCAGTCCGGATGCGAGTGGTGCGCGCGGCCCGGGCCGCCGTCACGTTCCACCGGAATCTCCACCCTTCGCAACGTAACGGCGCGCGAACCCCTGGCGCCCGAGACGATTTCACGGGAAATCCTTCCCGGCAAACCAAGTTCCGTCGCATCTTCGGCTGAAAAAATCAGAGCCATCAAGCGTGCCCGGTCAACCGACCTGTTGCAATCTCCGCACCTCGACCGTTCCACCCTGGACGGCATCCAGCCGGGCAAAGAGTTCAGCCGTCTCCGTGGCGATGGCGTCGGCGACGCCGTCCAGCATGCGCCGGGCCTTGTCGGCCGTGGCATGTTCCGGAGAGCCGTACCAGCCGGTAGGGGCAATGGAGCGAATGTCGGTCAATACCGGCTGATAGCTGTGAGTTCGTCGCAGACGATCCATCTCCTGACCGCGTTCGGCGTTGGAGGAATAGTCAATGCGCTCCAGGTGCACCAACTCAGGGCGGTAGGCCAGCACCGCCAGGACCTCGATTTCTCCGCCGTGGGTCAGGCCGCCGAACTCCTCTCCGAACAGTTCTGCGGCGACGTAGCACGCCTGGACGGTGACCACCGACATGCCGTGTTCGCGGTGCAGCGCGTCGGCAACGATGGAGAGCGACGGGATGTTGCCCTCGTGCCAATTGAGGATCAGGCAGCGACGCGCGCCGTGGTTGGCCGTGGATACGCAGGTCTCTCTGACCACCTGCATGTAGGTTTCCGGCGTCAGGGTGATGGTGCCCTCGAAGGGTGCGTGCATCGGGGTGACGCCGAGGGGGCCACCGGGCAACACCAGTCCGTCCATCCTCTCGGCCACCGCGTGGGAAATCACGTTGGCGGCGTAAATGTCGGTGCCGGTGGGCAGGTGCGGGCCATGCTGTTCCACGCTGCCGGCCGGAAAGATTACCAGCGGATTGCGACTCAGTTGCGCGGAGATTTCAGGCTGCGTCAGATCGATGAAATACCGGGTGGGCAGTCTGCTCATGAGGATACTCCCATGGGGATTCTCCTGGGCTCTCCCCGATGATCCGGCGTAATCTCGTGCTGCATCACGCCGCCGCAAGCCGGGCCCGGGACGCGTCCATGACATCCTCGAGCCTGATCAGGCCGCCGCCCCGTTCGACGGAAACCAGTGCAGCGTTCACCACGGCCAGCGCGACGTTGCCGCTGCGGGCCGTCAATTCGGCAGGCTCGCCGGTGACGCACACCTCGGCGAACATCTCCAGCTCATCCTGAAACATGTCGCCCCGGGGCAGGTCGATCACCTCGCGCCTTGCGTAACCGTCCTTGCCGCGTTGAATGTACAACAGTGATGTCTCGTGGAGCCTGTCGGGCGTATCCCAGGTACCGAAGTCCAGTTCATAGTGCATCAGCCCCTTCTGGCCGAACACGCGAACGCAGAAGATACCCGGCGACGTCCAGCTCGAGCCCACGTAGCCGAGCTTGCCGTCGGCGAACTTGAGCACCGTCATCGACTGGTCGTCCACTTCGGCGCCCACCGGAGAGAGCTTGGATGCGACGGACGAGACGGCCTCGATCTCACCGCCGAGATAGTGCAGGGAATCGAACTGGTGGATGGCCAACTGCGACAGAGGCCCGCCCGGCGCCTTGTCGCGGTACCAGCGCCACGTGTCCGGGGTGATCTCAAGCGCGCGCTCATTGGAGAAATTCGCCTCCATGAAGACCACCCGGCCCAGTTCGCCGGCGTCCATGGCTTCGCGGATCAGGCGAATGCCCTTCAGCAAGCGTGCGCTGTGCCCCACCATCACCTGAACCCCATAGCGCTGCTGAAGCGCCTCGATGGCGAGGCCCGATTCCAGCGTATTGGCTATGGGTTTCTCCGTATAGACGTGCTTGCCAGACCGGGCAACCTGCTCGGCGACGGGCAGGTGCTGCTCGTTGGGAACGGTCAGGATGACGCCCGCGATGTCGGGGTCCTCAAGCATCGCCGACATGTCCGGCACCGCCCGGATGCCGAAGTCGTGCTCGTATGCGAGCCGCTTTTCCTCCGACCGGCTGTAGCCGGCGACGATTTGAAGGCGGTCCGACTTGCCCGCGGCACGGGTGAGCACGCGGGACCAACGCCCGAGACCGACGATTCCCGCCCTCACCGGCATTACACTCATTTCACGTCTCTCCTCTGCGTTTGCGGGTATCTGAAGGGCGCAATATCGTAAACTATTGCGCGCCCGTTCGCAGTGGGGCAAACCAGTTGGATTACAAGGAGGATGAACGCGTGAGTATTCCGCATCTGCTGGTGCACAACCGGCTCGATAACGTCGGTGTCGTGGTGGTCGAAGGCGTGGAGGCCGGCATGGAACTGCTGGCCGTCGTCACCGAAGATGACAGCGATTTCACGATTACCACCTGCCATGACGTGCCCATCGGCCACAAGATTGCGCTGACGGACCTGGCCGACGGCGACACCGCGATCAAGTACGGCGTCGATATCGGCCGCGTCGTTGCGGACACCGGAAAGGGCGAACATGTCCACACTCACAATCTCAAGACCAAACGTTGGTAGAGGCGAACGATGACGACAAACGGAACATTCTACGGGTACCGGCGTGAAAACGGCCGCGTCGGCATACGCAACCATGTGGCGATCCTGCCGGTGGACGATATTTCCAACGCGGCCTGCGAGGCAGTGGCCAACAATATCCACGGCACCATGGCCTTGCCCCACGCCTACGGCCGGCTGCAGTTCGGTGAGGACCTGGACCTTCACTTCCGGACCATGATCGGCACCGGTTCCAACCCGAACGTCGCCGCCTGCGTGGTCATCGGCATCGAGCCGGACTGGACCCGGGTGATCGCCGACGGCATCGCCGCCACGGGCAAGCCCACGGCGAGTTTCTCCATCGAGCGGCACGGCGACATCAACATCATCGCCGCGGCCTCCCGGCAGGCGAAGGAATTCGTGCACATGACATCGGGGCTGCAGCGCGAACCCTGCAATGTTTCCGAACTGTGGATCGCGGCCAAGTGCGGCGAGTCCGACACCACCACGGGCCTTGCGTCCTGCCCGGCGGTGGGCAACATGTACGACACCTGGGTCCCGGAGGGTATCTACGGGTGCTTCGGCGAGACCACCGAGATCACCGGCGCCGAGCACATCTGCGCGGCGCGGGCCGCCACACCGGAGATCGGCGAGAAATTCCTGCGCACCTGGCAGGCTTACCAGGACGAGGTGGTGGAGCCGTACAAGACCTCCGATCTATCTGACAGCCAGCCCACCAAGGGAAATATCGCCGGCGGCCTGACCACCATCGAGGAGAAGGCGCTGGGCAACCTGGAGAAGATCGGCAAGAAGGTCAGCTACATCGATGTGCTGGAACCGGCGGAAGCCCCGACCAGCGGACCCGGCCTGTATTTCATGGACACATCCTCGGCGGCGGCGGAGTGCAACACGATTCAGGCTGCAGCGGGCTACGTGGTGCACTGCTTCCCCACGGGCCAGGGCAACATCTGCGGCAACCCGATCATGCCGGTGATCAAGGTGACCGGCAATCCGCGCACGGTGCGCACCATGGGCGAGCACATCGACGTGGACGTCTCCGGCGTCGTGCGCCGGGAAATGACCATTCCCCAGGCGGGTCAGGCGCTGATGGACATGATCATTCAGACGGCCAATGGCCGCCTCACGGCGGCGGAGGCGCTCGGGCACAATGAATTCATCATGACGAAGCTCTACCGCAGCGCGTAGGCGCCACAATTGAGGCCGTTAGCCTGGAATCCGACTTGAGTAACCGGCGCACACTGGTTGTGCTGCGCTTGAAGCTGGCGGCTCTTGTCTGTTTCGCCGCGGCAGGGTGGAGTGCATACACAGCAGCGCAGCAGCCCAACATCCTGGTGCTCGTTGCCGACGATCTTGGGACGGAAACTCTTGCGGCCTACGGGTTCGGACACCCGACTGCCGTTACGCCCAACCTGGACGCGCTTGCCCGGGACGGCCTGCTGATGCGGGATTTCTGGGCACAACCCACGTGCTCCCCGACTCGCGCCGCTGTCATGACGGGCCGATACGCTTTCCGCACCGGCGTACGCACGGTTCTGGGCGCCGATTGGGCCGCCCTCGGGGTCAGCGAGCCACTGCAAAAGCCGCAATCCGCCTCGAAGGAAATCGATTTTTCGCCCCTGGGTCCGTTACCTGCAGGGCAAAATCTGACTCTGCAAAGCTTGTCCGGGAGCCTGGACGGCAATGCACCCCCGTTGCCGGACGGGCCGAGTCCCGACGAATACATGTTGCCGCAAGCCCTGAAGGACCTCTCGACGCCTTACAACACAGGCGCATTCGGCAAATGGCACCTGGGCACATCGGCGAATGGCCTGGAGCGACACCCGAACCTTGCCGGATTCGACCACTTCTCGGGATATCCCTTCGGCGGGCCGGACAGTCCATTCGCCTGGCACCACATCGTGAACGGCGAATTGAGCGAGAGCTATGGCTATGCGGACCAACGAACCGTTGACGACGCCGCCCACTGGATCAACTCTCGGCACGACACACCGTGGTTCGCGTGGGTGTCCTTCGCAAATCCCCATACGCCCGTTCATCTGCCGCCCACCGAGTTGTTGCTGAGCGATGCCGGGAACCTGGATCCCGATGCGGTCAGCATAGACAACACCCAGCCGTACTTTCTGGCACAGGTGGAGGCCATGGACACCCAGATCGGTCAATTGCTCGGCCGGATCCCACAGGGTGTGCTGGACAACACCTACGTGATCTTTTTCAGCGACAACGGCACGGTCGAGTGGGACGATCCGCCCAACCCGCGCGACCGGAACAAGGTCAAGGGCACCCCGTACGAGGGCGGTGTCAGCGTGCCGCTGATCGTCTCGGGTCCCGGGATACCCGCCGGCCAGGAGAAGCGGGTTCTTGGCCACGCTGTGGACCTGTTCGCAACGATCATCGAACTTGCCGAAGGTGATGTCTCGGAACTGGTGCCCGCGGAAACGCGATTGGACTCGGTCAGCCTGAAGCGGGTGCTGATTGAATACGACGCCAACGGACCACGCAGTTGGGTGTTCGCGGAACAGTCACTCGGCCCGAGTACACACGACCTGATCCGAAACGAGACCTACAAGCTGATCGTCGACCGAAACTCGGATGCGGAGGAGTTCTATCACCTGGCCAGCGATCCCCACGAAACCAATCCGCTCGCGCTGGACGGGTTGAGTGACTCCGAGCGTCATAATTACGACGACCTGAAGCGCATCTATACCGAGTTGCTGGCCTCCGAAGGGAAAACCGGAGAAGCGGTCGAACCCGGCTACGCGGACGCCGAAGCCGTTGCGCGCTGACGCACCAGCAGATTCATCAGTTCATCCACCGTGGTTTCTTCCAATCGCTCCTGATCCGCCGCGATCGCCGAGAGCCGCAACCAGGCGTCCGCCTCAAGCCGCGGGCGAACGCCGGTTTCGAACTTCTGCATCAGCATCGGCAAGGCCTCCTCCCGCCGCTCGCGGTGCCCCGCAGGGCACGCCAGCTCGACCCTGCCCGTAACGCTCCCGTCCCTGAACCTGACCTGCACGGCGTTGCCGATGTAGCGCTTGGCAGGATCGTAGTAGTCGCGGGTGAACTGCGGGTTCTCCGTTACCGTCATTGCGGCGCGCAACGCATCGATTCGCGGATCGCTCGCGACGGTCTCTTCGTAATCGTCCGCCGTCAGCCTGCCGAAAATCAGGGCCACCGCGACCATGTACTGAAGGCAGTGGTCGCGGTCCGCCGGGTTGTGCAGGGGACCGGTCTTGTCGATGATGCGCACCCCCGGTTCCTGGGTCTCGATCACGACTTCGGCGATATCGTCAACGCGGTCCCGGACCGCCGGATGCAGCTCCAGGGCGGCTTCCACCGCCGTCTGCGCATGGAACTCGGCAGGAAAGGATATCTTGAAGAGGATGTTCTCCATCACGTACGTACCCAGCGGTCGCGCCAGGCGAATGGGTTGACCGCCGAAGAGCACGTCGGAAAAGCCCCACTTGGGCGTGCTGAGAGCCGACGGATAGCCCATCTCGCCGGCCAGCGTCAACAGCGCCAGGCGGACGGCGCGGCTCGTGGCGTCGCCGGCGGCCCAGCTCTTGCGGGGGCCGGTATTCGGGGCGTGCCGGTAGGTCCTCAATGCGCCCCCGTCGATCCACGCGTTGGACACGCTGTCGATGATCTGTTCGCGGCTGCCGCCAAGCAGGTGGGTGGCCACCGCCGTCGAGGCGATCCGGACCAGCAACACGTGATCCAGCCCGACCCGGTTGAAGCTGTTGTCCAGACTCAGTACGCCCTGGATTTCGTACGCCTTGATCATGGCGCCGAGCAGGTCGCGCACGGTCATGGAGGAAGCACCTCGATGCCCGCGCGACCCACGGAGCTCACGGGACCCACGAGGCTCATGCGACCCACCCCGGCGGTTCCGGTAATCCGCCACGGCAAGTATCGCACCCAGATTGTCGGATGGGTGCCCCCATTCGGCCGCCAGCCAGGTGTCGTTGAAATCGAGCCAACGCACCATCGTGCCGATGTTGAAGGCGGCGGTGACCGGATCGAGTTCGTACGTTGTACCCGGAACGCGCGCCCCGCCGTGGAGTTCGGCTCCGGGCGCCACGGGTCCGAGAAGCTTGGTGCACTCGGTCGCGCGAAGCGCCAGAAACGCGCAGGCCAGCGCATCGAGGAGGCAATACCGGGCCGTGGTGAACGCAACTGGAGAATCCGGCAGATCAGCGACCGTGTAGTCGGCTATGGCTGCAAGGATCGCGTCGGGGTCCGGCCGCGCCGCGGAGCGGAGATCGAAGTTGGACATTGCGCGCGCGATTCTACTCGTCCCGGTCATCCAGCGACAACCTGGGTCAGCCGCAAGCGGGGTTGGAGACAAGCGGCGTCAGCGGCATCCAGGGTCGAGACACCCGGGGTCGGCTACTACCGTGCGCAACGGTAAACGGGACTGAAACGGACGGTCAGAGCGCCGGCAGCAGCGGAACGTCGGCCGCACCCGCCGGCACGGGTGTGCGGGCCGTGTTCATGACCATCGCCAGCAGCGTGTAGTAGCCGATGATGCCCACGGCGTCGATCACGCCGCGCTCTCCGAATGCGGCCACGGCGCGCGCGTAGGTTTCGTCGCTGACCTGGTGCGCGCCGTTGAGCTCGGAGAACAGGGCATGGAGGATGGCCTGTTCATCGGTCATGCCCTCCGGAACGCGGCCCTCGGCGATCGCGTCGACGGTATCCGGATCGATACCGGCGTCCAGGGCAATCGGATAGTGTGCGGCCCATTCGTACTGCTGGTCCCACTGCCGTGCGGTCAGCAGAATCAGGAATTCGCTCAAATCCGTCGGCAAGCTGGTGTCGTAGCGAAGATAGTCTCCCATGGCCCGCGCCCGGCTCAGCACCTCGGGACTGCGCAACAGAGGAATCCAGGGCCCCCTTGGAACGATGCCGCGCACGGCGGCCAGTTCGGCGACCGCAGCCGCCTGTGCCGCAGTCATGTCGTCCGCAGCAATGGGCGGCATGCGATCCTGAGCACTCACGAGGGTTACTGTGCAAAGCGCCACCACTCCGGCCACGGCCAACCATCGCGGATGAGGCGCCCTGGACATATCAGTGCGTCATGGAGTAAATCAGGTAGTTGACGGCGAACCGATAGGCCAGCGCGGTCATGGGCTCCGGGTACCACGGGTCGTCGGCGTGTTCCCAGGCATCACCCATGTCCATATTGAAGTTGATGGCCACCATGAGCCGTCCGTCATCGTCGAAGATACCTCGCCAATGGGGCACCGTGCCGGCCCTGTTGCCCCCCCGGCCGGGTATCTGGGTACGCTGATCCAGATCGTAGAGCACGTGCAGCAAGGGATGGTCTTCGCCGAGTTCGAGAATCGGTCGGTCGGGAAAGACCAGCCGCATGGACTCGTTGAAAATGTACCACTCGTACTCCCCCCAGAAATCGTCCACCATCAGGAACCCGCCGCGGTCGAGATACTCTCTCAGCAGCTCCGCTTCGGAAGTATTGAGTTCCCACTGACCGACCTCCACCGCGTAGAGCCACGGGTAGTCGAACAGCCGGTCGTCATCCAGGGTGATCAGTCGGCCGCCGTCCCCGTAGTAGTCGACGGCCTGCCCATCGACGCGAGTAAGGCGATTTACGCCCTGCATGAGGTGGTATTCGGCGTCGGCGTAGTCCGTGCTCCAGGCACCTCCACCTCCCCAGCCCCGGCCGCGGCGGCTGGAGGGCGAGTTTCTGTATACAAGCCTGGCAAAGTGGAATTCAGCAGTGGGGTCGCCCTCGAGTCGGGCGTCCCCGCCCTGCCCCGCGGCGGTGCCGGTCCACATGCAAGCGGCCAGCACCGCAGCGGCCAGCCCGGGCACGGCAGAGGATGTGGTCCGGCAATTCTCTTTCACCTCGTCTCACCTCACTCCGGTCGCAGAATGCAAAATGATTATGACATTCCTCCGGTTGCGAGCCAATGTAGTCTCATGCGAGCCAATCCAACCGATCCATACGTATAATGCGCCCCGTGAGGTCGCCGCACTCTATCGTTGTCATCCTGTTCGTACTGGCTCTGCCGGCTGCGTGCCTCCACGCGCAGTCGACCACGCCTCCCGACATCCTCTTCATTTCCATCGACGACCTGAACGACTGGGTCGGACCGCTCGATGGACATCCGCAGGCGAAGACGCCCAACATGGACCGCCTGGCCGAGCGAGGCATGGCGTTTACCAACGCGCATTCAACCTCCGCCATGTGCAATCCCGCCCGGACGGCACTCATGACCGGCCTGAGTGCCGCGACGACCGGCGTTTACGTGAACCAACCGGACTGGCGTACGATGGAAATCTTCCAGGACATTCGGACGATACCCGGGTATTTCCAGGATGCCGGCTACACAACCTATGGCGCCGGCAAGCTGTTCCATTCCAGCACCTTCAACGCCTGGGCCTATTACGGCTACAACGACACCACCGCCTGGGATGCCTACTATCCGTCTCTGGAGCGGCAGATCCCCGACGAAATCAGGCCTCACGATCTCCCGGCCAACGGCAACCCCCTTACCGTGAGGGTCGACTGGGCGCCGATTTTCGCCGACGACCGCGCCATGGGCGACGGTCAGGTCGCTGCCTGGTCGGCGCGGCAGCTCCTGACCGAAACCGGCGGTCCCCGATTCGATGCCGTGGGCATCTATCGTCCTCATCTGCCCTGGTACCTGCCGCAGAAGTACTTCGATCTGTACCCGCTGGACACCCTGGAACTTCCACCTGTATTGGAAAACGATATCGACGACATTTCCGAGATCGCCAGGATGCAGGGCGGTTCCACTGCCGGGACACCGATGGAAGTACACCAGTGGGCGCTGGAGGCGGGTGTCTGGAAGGACGGCGTGCAAGCGTATCTCGCCAGCATCAGTTTCGCCGACGCCATGGTGGGACTGGTGCTCGATGCGCTGGAGCAAAGCGGCCGGGCGAACAATACGGTCATCGTGTTGTGGTCGGATCATGGCTTTCATCTGGGGGAGAAGGCACGCTGGCGCAAGCAGACCCTGTGGAGGGAATCAACGCGCGTTCCGCTGATTGTGGTGGTCCCGGGAGTCACCCGGTCCGGGAGCCGCTCGAACACGCCCGTGTCGCTGCTGGACCTGTACCCCACGCTCACCGAACTGGCCGGATTACCGACGCCGAATCACGTCGAGGGATTGAGTCTGCTGCCCCTGCTTGAGGATCCGGCGGCTACCCTGGAGCGAGTTGGCGTAGTAACCACATTCGGGTACCGCAACCATGCGGTCAGCAGCGAGCGCTACCGGTACATCGTCTACTCGGACGGTTCCGAGGAACTGTACGACCTCGAAACCGACCCGCACGAGTGGGCGAACCGCGCCGCGGACCCCGCCCTGGCGGACGTCAGGGCCGAGTTGCGGAATTGGCTCCCGCGGCACGACGAGCCCGACGCCCGCGGGCAATAACCGTGATTGCGAACGTACCGGGCATGGGGCGGGTCGCGCAGCCGTCGCGCAACCGTCGCGCAACCGTCCCGCCCATGATCCCGCTCCGATCATGAACCGGAAATCAAGACCCCTGCCGGCCTGCGTCTGCGCCGGGCTGGTATTGGTGGCGATCATCGGGGCCGGGCACCCGGCCAGGACCGCCCGCGCCCAGGCGGATTTTGAAGGCATCTGGAATTACAACGTACCCCTGAGCACCCTCGCGAGAACCGCAAGCGAATTGGGACTTACGCCGGCGGGCCAAGCCGACTGGGACCAATACGACCCTCAGGACGACCCCTTGTTCCGATGCATCATGCCGGGCGTGCCGAGGGGCATCACGGATCCCTATCTGTTGGAAATCATCCAGCAGGACCATCAGATCGTGATGTTACGGGAGTATTTTCATCAGGTTCGCCGGATTTACCTGGACGGCCGCGAAGCCCCTGAAAACTGGCCGCTGTCCATGAGCGGTTATTCCACCGGACGCTGGGAGGGCGAAACGCTGGTGGTCATGACCACGCACCTGTCTCCGGACAACGCCATGAACATACAGGGCCACCCGTTTTCCGGCGAAGAAGATACCTATGTCATCGAGCGCTATACGCGCATTGGGGACGAACTGAAAATGGAGGCGGTCATCCATGACCCGACTTTCTACGAAGCACCCCATGTGATCGAATTCGGCTGGGACCTTGCGCCTGACGCGGAAATCTGGACGTACGAATGCGATCCCAGGTTCGGCGACTTCATGATCGAGGCGGACCCGCCGCAGACCGGGACCGACCCATGAAACACCAGAACAGGCCCGCGACAGACCGGGACGAACCGTTGACCATCGGGCGCGTAGCCTCATTGACCGCGATGCTGGCGGCGCTGGTCGCCGCGAACACCCCTCCGGTGGCCGCGCACCACAGCACCCGATTCTTCGACATCGACGCGGAGATCGTGCACGAGAATGTCATTGTGGTCGACTTCCTGGTCGCCAATCCGCATGGGGTATTGATCTACGCCGTCACAGACGACGATGGCAACGAAGTCCAGTGGCAGGCGGAATTGCCCAGCAGCAACTTCACCCAGCGCGGAGGCATCCGTCCTGACATGCTCAGCCCCGGCGACCGCGTGCCCGTCGTGGTGAGCTGGCCCGGCATTCCCGGCCTTGTACGGGCAAACACCTCGCGGTTGAAGAGCATGACACTCCCCAACGGCGATGTGGCCACGTTCACGGCGGTGAGCGCGGCACTTACCAGGGCGGCTGAACTACCATAGCGACGGTCGGCTGCTCCGGCGCGGGGCGCCCCGGCGGATTTTTCCGGTGGATTCACGCCAACCGCATGCGTCCGGCGCCCGCTTTTGGCAGAATAGCAATTGATCCAGGTTTTCCGAGGAGATTCGATATGTTCGCTCCGCGACTTCTGCGACTGATCTCGCTTGCAACGATTCTGATCTTCAGCAGCTCGGCCTTCGCCCAGCGGTGGGCGCCGTTCACGAGCGAGGACGCCGTATTCCGGATCATGGTGCCCGGCGGGGAATTCGACATCGAAACCGTCGACTTCGAGACCGAGTACGGAATCGTTGTGCCTGCACACATCCACAGAGCGGAAGACCAGTACGGAACCTACACCCTGACCGTCGTCGACTACGTCGACTCCATGGAACTGCACAGGGAGCGAATCGCCGAGCTCGACGGCATCTATCTCAGTGTCTACGGGGAGGTGGACGCACGCGGGTCCGTGGCGTATTTCGCCAGAATGATCCGCGAGAGAGCCGAATCCGTGGAGTACGACAATTACCACTACATCGGCCGGGTCGATGGCCACCAGCTTCACACCACCAATCCCGACGGCACGCGCACGTTTGCGGGACTGTACCTGCTCGAGAGCAGGCTTTACGCCATCGAAGCGACGATCGCGCCGACAGCACCCACCGGCGGCATGTTCCAGCAGTCGTTCGAGTTCCTGGACGAGAACGGCGTCAGGATCATGTATCCGACCTTCCACGAGGTACGTAAAATCAAGCTCGGCAGCGAATACCGGCCGGGCCGCTAACTGTCTGGAATTCAGGAACAAGGACTTCGGGAGCCAACCATGCATCCAAAGCGAACAGCCCTCGTCTTCATCGCAACGCTTGCCGTCACTCTGACCGGATGGGCGCACCACTCCCACGGCAACTACGAGATGACGCAGTACACCGAGCTCGACGGAACGGTGACCGACCTCTACTTCATCAATCCGCATGCCTGGCTTTACATGGATGTCGAGACCGGGGACGGAGGAACCATAACGTGGGCCATGGAGGCCGCGGGCGCATCGACGCTTACCAGGGCCGGAATTTCCGAGGATGAACTCAAGCCCGGCGACCGGATCCACGTGAAGTGCCACGCGCTCAGGGACGGATCGCCCGGTTGCCTGCTCGGCTTCGTGACGACTCCGGACGGCGTCGTGAAAGAATGGGATTAGCAGCGGTACCGGCAGCGCAATCAGCCGCATTATTCGCCTTTCAGGAGATTCACAGATGACCGCCAAGGTTGACTGGTACTACCACCGTAACGGGTGAACCGGCTGTAACCGGGCTTCCAAGTTTCTGGAGGCCAATAACATCGAGATCGGCGAGCGGGTACCCGCGAGCAGGAAGCTCCAGGCGAGCGATGCGGCAGCCCTGCTGGCGGGCGCGTCCCGGCTGATCGCCGCAAAGGGCAAGAAGGTCAGCGAGTTCTCGGGCGACGGCCTGTCATCGGACGATGCCGTAAAAGCGATGCTGGGCCCAACCGGCAACCTGCGCGCGCCGACGGCCCGAGTGGGCGAAACGGTGCTGGTGGGATTTAATGAAGACGCCTATACAAGCGTCTTCGGCTGAGGCGAACGACGAAGTGATCATCTCGCCCAGGGGCAAGCCGGCGGTTCGACTCGTGCCCGTGCAATCTTCCGAATTTCATTTCGGCGCGCTGGCGCATCTTGTTTCCGCCGTACCCGACTTTGACGAGCCGATGGACGGGCATGAGCTTGCGCTATGGGAGCACGAATCTTGAGCGCGATACTGCTCGATTCGATCGCCTCATCGCCGCCACGGCAATCGAAATGCGCTGCCCACTTGTCTCGAAGGACATCGCATTCGATGCGCTTCAGGGAACCGCGGGCTGGCAGGGAAGAGTCTGGTCGTAAAGGCGATCAGGGCGATCAGGGCGATCAGCGCGGCTGGCTCCGTAATGTCGCCCGGAACCATCCGGAGGCACTGGAGCAATTGGCTTCGTAGACCAATGCCGCCATTGAGGCGTCGCTGCGGCATGGCGCGTACGTATCCCCATAGACGATCCGTTGCTCGGAATTTGGTTGTCGAATCCGAAAATCGTCCATTGGAGCGCCGTTTCTGCGCGCTTTGCCGAAAAATGCCTGTATCAAACCGCGGGAGTTCCCTGCGAAACTCTCGGGATGAACCACGACGCCGCCTGGAAACGCCTGTTCGGCCTGCCCGTCCTCATCGAGCATCTGCTCGATGGTTTCGCACGCCCGATCGCCGAACGCCACGACCTCGGCCCGCCGCTGCAACTGCCGGCGGACTCCGTGGACGCCGACGCCAGGCGGCTGCGCGGCGACGCGGCCTGGCGCGTGAAATTCAGGGACGGCAGCGGACGCTCGCTCGTGCTGCTGATCGAGTTCCAATCCAAGGTCGACCCGTCGATGGCCGCGCGCATGCACGGTTACACCGGGGCGGCCCGCGAGCGGCTGCGCCGGCAGGACGCATCGGACCCGGACGGCGGGACCCGCGTGCTGCCGGTTGTGTTGTACTCGGGGGACCCTCCGTGGCACGCCCCGGGCGGCGCCGCGGAGGTGATCGTTACGGCGGACGGAGAGGCGTGGCTGCCGCTGAGCGGAGCCTACCTGCTGCTTGACGCGAACCGCCGGGCGCGGGAGGATTTGCCTCGGGACAACTTGGTCGCCGCGGTGTTCCGGCTGAACGCCGCGAAGACCCCGGGCGGAATGTCCGACCGGCTGCGGGCGATGCCGCGCGATCTTGGGGACGAAGCGGTGCGGGCGCTGATCGACTGGATGCGGATGGTGTTCCCGAAGAGGTTCCCGCAGTCGGACGCGGCGGAGGTGATCGCGTCGCTGAAGCGGGAGTTTCCGGAAATCGCGAAGGAGGAAGGGGTGATGATGGCATTGGCGAAGCGGGCCCAAGAGTGGGAGGAGGAATACGGCAGGCAAGGCTTTGAGAAAGGGCTCAAGCAGGGCTTGGAGCGCGGCGTTGAGCGCGGTCTTGCGGCGGAGCGCGAACTATTGGGCCGATTGGCGGCCCGCAAGTTCGGCGCGGCGGCCGGTGACGCGCTGGTCCGCCATCTTGCCAGCATCTCCGACCCGGACAGTCTCGCCGGGGTCGGCGAGCGCATCATCGATTGCGGCACGGGCACCGAACTGCTCGGGTGGCTCGGTGCTGACTCGGATGGCACCGACGCGCAGTGAGATGGGCGCAAATCGTACTCCTCCCGTCCGGGCCTGCCCCGAAGGTTCCGAGCTTTCAAATGCCGTCGAGCAGATGAAGGCGGGAAGAAGGGGCGTGTCTACACACCCGAGCAGTTGTTGGCGATTGCAGCACGCCAGTCGGTCAGCTTGACGCAGCGTGGCACCGCCAACGCCGTGGTGCAGGACTTCCAAACACACCAGCGGCTCCAGGAAGCGCTACGCACGCTTTAGCTCATGATGCAGAGCGAGGCCGTATCAGGCTGGTTGCGACTGTATTCAATATTGTTTAATCTGAACACAAGTCAGGCGAGAAACGAACCGATGCGGCACACGACCACGATGACGGTACGCGTCAGCGGCGCGCTCAGCGACTTCGTCGCGGCAAATGTCGGCGAGACCGGCGCTTACGAAAGTGTCAGCGAGTACGTGCGCGACCTTATACGCCGCGACAAGGCGCGCTCGGAGCGCGAAGCCTTCGACCGGCTGAAGGCCGAGCTGACACGCGCCTTCGCCGCGCCGGACGATTCTTACCATGCGCTTTCGGCATCCGAGGTCATCGCGAAACATAATGCGCCTCCCGGCGCATGACACGGATACGCGTCCGGGATGCGGCGGCGGTCCGCATCGACGAAATCTACCGATACACCCGCGAGCGCTGGGGACAGGCCCGCGCGGATGATTACATCCGCGGATTGTTCGATGCATTCGATGGAATCTCCACCGGTGCGGTCGTCTCGCGCGCAGTTCCCGCGGAATTCGGGGTAGACGGTTACGTCTTCCGCTACAAACGGCACTTCGTCTACTGGAAAAAACTGGACGACGGGGCGATCGGTATTGTGACCGTGCTGCATGAACGAATGCATCAGATCGACCGATTCCTGGACGATCAAGACCCCTGAGTCAGCCTGGCAAAACTTGTTCGAGGCGAGCCATTGCTGACAAGAGCCCCACGGTGCTGCCTGGCGTGGCTTGAAGGCCCTCACATTCGCGGAGCTTATCGAGTAGTTCGATTTCCGCTACTGCGTCGCCCTGATCGGCAGGCTTCCGGGTGAGTTGGGCTCCCGGTATCGGTACAGGTAGTCATACATGGTGATGACGTTGCGCTCGAGAACCTGGCCGAGGTTGGTGTAATCCCCAAAGTCGTCCATCGTCACTAGCCCCAGAATCTCCTCCAGCGTGCGACCGGCCACCATATGGTCCAGCACGCGTTCCCTGAGGGTCGCCAGGTAGTCGCGGTAGCGGCGAAAGTAGCTCTGATCGGAGACAGGTGAGTTATGTCCCGGCATGACGATGTCCACGTCATCCATCCGGGACAGTATCCCCAGCACCTCGATGGTGTTGTCCACGTCCATGTCCCGAAAATCCGGATTGGGCAGTTGGCCGTGCGGTCGCGCCAGATCCGGAACGAATATCACGCCATCCTGGGGTATGTGAATGACAATCAGATTGTCGCTGTGGGTCGGGCCGAGGTAATGCAACACGACCTTCACGCCGCCAAGGTCGATATCCAGCGACCCGTCGAACGATACCGTCGGGACCGGCGCAACGCGCCCTTCCCTGATCAGGTGCGGCCTGAGCTTCCTGGAACCGATCACCACGGCCGTGTCCGCGAACACGGTCGTTCCGCAGATATGGCTCTGGTGGTCATGGCTCAACACGACGTAGCGTACCGGCACGTCGTAGCGTTGTTCGAGTTCGTCCCTGAACCATTGGCCGCTGTCCGGCGTGCATGGATTGCCGGGCCCGTCGATCACGATAATGCCTTCGTCCGTCGGGACGAACAGGCCGCTGATCCCTCCCATGGCGCCGCCGCCCCACCGATACACGTGCTCGGAGATTCGGTTGATACCCTGCACGGAGTTGTCCCAGCTCGTTTCATACTGAGCGTAGGCTTGTGGACTGAGTACGATCAGTGCTGCGAGTGTCAATGGTCTGATTCTTTTCATTTGAATTCCCCTGAAAAAGGCAAATTGGTGGAGCCGAGGAGATTCGAACTCCCGACCTCTGCATTGCGAACGCAGCGCTCTCCCAACTGAGCTACGGCCCCACCGCCCTGTAACTGTGGAATTATCCCGCATTTGAGGCAACGTGGCCATAATCCGCTGCGGAGCGGTGCGTCAGCAGAGTTTGACCCGCAACAGCATCTTCTTGATCGACTACCCGTTGAGGGGGTAGTGTTTCAGCAGTGTCACTGCGATGGCAAGCTGCATCATTTGCCACGCAGCCCATGTGGCAGATACCGCGTGCGCGCTCTGCCACGCGTGGCTCCCACAGTGAGTGCCCGGCGGCGTGTCTGCGAACAGACCGTAGAGAGAAATGCATGATGTCAAAAGATCACTCAGCCTGGATCGCCCTTGCACTGCTGCTCGCAGCCTCCATGCCGGCGCTGCCGTGCGAGATTGCGGACTTCGAGCGGGTCGCTGAAGCCTCGCCCCACGGGGTCGCAATCACGTCAATCGAACACGTGGATGACGACGTAGGTTACTGCCAGGTCGAAGGCACGATCGCCAACGCCGAAGACGGCGAGAGCCGGATCCGGTTCAGATTCCGGTTTCCGGATGCCGACGCGTGGAACGGCCGGTTTCTCATGGGCGGAAACGGCGGCACGTCCGGCGCTTTCCAGGGAGAAAATCGAATCCAGGTTGCGCTGCAACTGGGATATGCAACCGGTCAGACGGACACGGGCCACGTCCGGAGTCCAACCGAAGACTGGGTGATGAAGGAACTGGAAGACGGCACGGTCGTTCCGAACAATGCGGCCATCGAGGACTTCGGGCATCGTTCGATTCACCTGACCACGGTTGTCGGCAAACGGTTTGTCGACGGATATTACGCGCGGGCACCCGATCATTCCTACTACCTCGGGTGTTCCACCGGCGGGCGCCAGGGCCTCAAGGCCATGCAGCGCTATCCGGGCGACTTTGACGGCATCATCGCGGGTGCACCGGTGTTCTCCCTGACTCGCCTGAACATGTCCCAGGTCTGGGCGGCCCAGCAGGTCGACCGACTCAATGCCGAAGGGCAACCGCTTGGGAACGATGAGCTGAACCTGCTGAACGATGCCGTGCTGGGTGCCTGCGATGCCCTTGACGGGATCGAGGACCAAATCATCGACGATCCTCGGCAATGTCGCTTCGATCCCGGCATTTTGCAGTGTAGCGGGTCCGAATCTCCGCCCCGGTGCCTGTCGGACAGCCAGGTCGAATTCGTCCGCAATATCTACGATGGCCCGATTACCGCCTCCGGCGAACGCATCTACCCCGGTCGCGTTCCCGGCGGCGAGGCTCCTGGCGGCATGGGCATGGGCGGCTGGCAGGGCTTTATCGGATCCGCCTGTGCAACTCCGGAGGAAACGGGGCGTTGCGACTATCTCGCCCGCGCCTGGCACCAGGATCCGGACGTGGACCTGCTCAACGACTTCAGCATCGACAACCCCGACGATGTCGCGGCGGCCGACGATTCCTTTTTCTCGGGCGTGACGCGAGCAGACAATCCCGACGTGACGCCCTTCGTGCAACGTGGCGGCAAGGCAATCCTGTATCACGGCTGGAGCGATACCAATGTCACCCCGACACCCACGGTGGAACTGTATGAGGCCATGGAGTCAACGGTATCCCGCAAGAGGGGGCAGTCCGACTTCCGCGACCATGTACGCTTGTTCATGGCCCCCGGAATGGCCCATTGCGGCGGTGGCGATGGCCCGAACACCTACATGAGTTCCGTGCTTGAGGCCATCGACGACTGGGTCACCCACGACCGGGCACCGGACTCGATTCTGGCGACCCACGAAGGTCGCGGGCTGTCACGCCCCTGGTGCCCCTATCCTCAGGTCGCACGGCTGACGGAACCCGGCCTGGACCCGAATGTGGCATCCAGCTTTTACTGCGCGGACCCTGAGTGAGCGCATGGCAAGAGGAGACACCCGATGAACGCAACTCCGAGAAGACCGGTGATCCGTCCAATGCTGGCATTGGTGCTGACGGCGACCGCCAGCGCTGCGGTCGCGCATCACTCTGCGCGCATCACCTACGACATGGATACCGTCATCGAGATCCAGGGCGAGATCACCGGCGTGATCTGGCGCAACCCCCACGTGCGCTTCACCCTGAGCAGTATGGGCGATGACAACGGGCCGGTGACCTGGAACGTGGAAAGCATCCCGGTCACGCGGCTGAACCGCGTTGGTATCACACAGGAAATGCTCGGCATCGGCGATACCGTCACGGTGGCCGTATACCCGGCAAGGCGTCCCGTACGCGACGCCTACGCCATCAACATGCTGCTGGCCGACGGACGCGAGGCGCTGCTGGATACCCCCGCCCCCCGGTGGACGGACAACACCGTGGGCACCGGCCTCGACGAGACGCCCGGAACGCCCGGCGCCGACCCCTCCCTGGGAATCTTCCGGGTCTGGAGCACCGACGGTTCATTCCTGCGCACGGAGACGCGCTTCCTGACCGAAGGCGGGACACCCGACTACCCGCTGACGGAGGCGGCCCGCGCCGCGCAGGCGGCCTGGGATCCGCTCGACCCGGACAACCCCTTCCTCACCTGCCTTCAAAAAGGCATGCCCACCATCATGCAGCAGCCCAATCCCCTCCAATTCATCGACGAAGGAGATCGCATCGTCTTCCGGATGGAGGAATTCGACGCGATGCGAATCATCCACATGAGCGGCGACGCCGACGGCCAGGACGCGCCGCCCTCCCGGATGGGACACTCCACCGGCCATTGGGAGGGTGACACGCTCGTGGTGCACACCAGCCGAATCAATTGGCCTTATTTCGACCAGAACGGCCTGCCTCAGAGCGATGCCATGGAAACCATGGAGCGCTTCACGGTGAACGGGGAAGGCAGCCGGCTGGACTACGAATTGGTCGTCACCGACCCATGGCTGTTCACGGAACCGGTCATGCTCGGCAAGTCCTGGCGCTGGATCCCGGGTGATGCGGTGCTGCCGTTCAACTGCGCGGATGAGTGACCATCCATCCCGTTACCACCGCCAGGCGCTGCTTCCCGGCTTCGGCGAGGACGGGCAGCGGCGTCTGGGCGATTCGACCGCATTCATCCTGGGGTGTGGAGCGCTGGGCAGCATGGCCGCGGAACTCCTCGCCCGAGCCGGCGTCGGTCATCTGGCAATCATCGACCGCGACTTCGTCGAGATCACGAATCTGCAGCGACAGGTGCTGTTCGATGAACGGGACGTCGCAGACGCCATCCCCAAGGCGCAGGCCGCTCGACGCCGACTCGCGAAGATCAACTCCTCCGTCCGCGTCACGGCGATCGTGGACGATCTCAATCATGGCAACATCGCCCGCCACGCGTCCGGAGCCGACATTTTCGTGGACGGACTGGACAACTTCGAAACCCGCTATCTCGCCAACGACTATGCGGTAAAGCATGGCCTTCCCTATATGTACGGCGGCGCAGTCGGCACGATCGGTGCGGCATTCGCGATCCTGCCCCACACCGCGGAAGGAGATACGCCCTGGGAACAGTATGCAGCGGGCGGGCGGGCGACACCGTGCCTGCGCTGCCTCTTCGAGGAAGCGCCTCCACCCGGCACTACGCCGACCTGCGACACTGTGGGCGTGCTGGCTTCCGCCGTCACTGCCATCGCGAGTTTCCAGGTTGCCGAATCGCTCAAGGTACTCACCGGCAACTTCGACCGAATCTGCCCGACCTTGCTCAACATCGACCTGTGGACGAACACCTTCATGCAACTGAAGGTCGCCGGCGCGTACCAACGTGGTGACTGTCCGTGCTGCAAGCATGGCCGCTTCGACTACCTGGACGGCAGACTGGGATCCGGGGCGACGGCACTCTGCGGCCGGGACGCCGTGCAGCTCACGCACAGACAAAGCCCGGGAGGGCTTGACCTCGATCGTGTTTCGGCACGCTTGCGCGAGCATGGCAATGTAGTCGCCAACCGGTTTATGCTCCGCGCCAACATCAGCGACGGCGGCAACGCCTATACCCTGAGCCTGTTCCCGGACGGCCGCGCCATCGTTCATGGCACGGTGGAACCGAGCGTGGCGCGCAGCGTGTACGCGAAGTACGTCGGAATCTGAATTCAACCGCACAAACGGAGACCAATATGTCAGCCATCCGAGTCCTGGTGGGTACCAAAAAAGGCGCCTTTATCCTCACATCGGACGGTACGCGCGAAGACTGGTCCGTGTCCGGCCCGCATTTCGCCGGCTGGGAGATCTACCACGTCAAGGGCTCGCCGGTGGACCCCGATCGCATTTACGCCTCCCAGACCAGCGAGTGGTTCGGCCAGGTCATTCAGCGCTCGAACGACGGCGGAGTCACGTGGGAACAACCCGGATCGGGCCCGAAGTTGCCGGAAACTCCCCCCGGTTCCGAGGACGGTGAACCGATGCCCCAGGGCAAGAGCAACATGTTCGTTTACGACACATCCGAGGAAACCGGCAAACCCCTGACCACCCACCAGTGGTATGACGGCACCCAGCATCCGTGGGAATTCGCGCGCGTCTGGCATCTGGAGCCCTCGTTGACCGATCCCGATTCGGTCTACGCGGGCGTTGAAGACGCCGCCCTGTTCCGAACTACGGACGGAGGCCAGACGTGGCACGAACTCGCGGGCCTGCGAGGACACGACACGGGGGCCGCATGGTCGCCGGGAGCCGGCGGAATGTGCCTGCACACCATCCTGCTCGACCCGGCGGATCCCGGGCGGATTTATGTCGCGATCTCCGCGGCGGGCTCGTTCCGCACCATGGACGGCGGCGAGACCTGGACGACAATCAACCGCGGCCTGAACTCCGGCTTCATGCCCGACCCTACCGCAGAGATCGGCCATTGCGTACACCGCCTGGCGATGCACCCGTCCAATCCCGACCGTCTGTTCATGCAGAAGCACTGGGACGTGATGCGCAGCGACGACGCCGGCGCCAACTGGTACGAGATCAGCGGCAACCTGCCGAGCGACTTCGGTTTTCCCATCGAAGTCCACGCGCACGAGCCCGAAACGGTCTATGTCGTGCCCATCGAGAGCGACTCGCTGCACTACCCGCCCGAAGGGAAGCTGCGCGTTTACCGGAGCCGAACAGGCGGCAATGAGTGGGAAGCGCTGACCGATGGGTTGCCCCAGAAGGACTGCTACGTGAACGTGCTGCGCGACGCGATGGCCGTTGACGCGCTCGAGCCCTGCGGCATCTATTTCGGGACCACCGGCGGGCAGGTGTACGTCTCGCCGGACGGCGGCGACCACTGGTCCCCGATCATGCGGAATTTGCCCAGCGTGCTGTCGGTGGAGGTGCAGACCCTGCCATGATCCGCGTCGAGATCCCCTTTCACCTGAGGACTCTGGCCGGCGTCGACGGCGAGGTAATGCTCACGGTGGATGGCGAGGTCACGCGGGCCTCGATCCTGGACGCCCTGGAGGCCCGCTACCCGATGCTTCGGGGCACCATCCGCGATCACGTCACGCTCAAACAGCGTCCGTTGGTGCGGTTCTTCGTCTGCAAGGAAGACATTACCCACGATTCACCGTCGGATCCGCTGCCGAACACCGTGGCGTCCGGCGCGGAACCCTTTCTGATCGTCGGCGCGATCGCGGGCGGCTAAGGGCCGGTCACTGACGATCAAGGCCCGCGCGCGAACGGTCAACGCCCGAGCTCGCGATCCGGGAAGGTCTGGAAAACGCTATTCGGAGTCCGGCCCCACGACGGGGTTGGTTAACGTGCCGATGCCCTCGATCGCGCAAACGGCGGTATCGCCGGGTTGCATGTAGATCGGTGTCTCCCGGGCCGTACCCACGCCCGACGGGCTGCCCATGGCGTAGATGTCGCCCGGTTGCATCGTGGCGATGTGAGAGACATAACTCAGCATGTCGTAGATGTCGTGGGTCATGTTGCCCGTATTGGAGTCCTGCATGACGGTGCCGCTCAACGTCAGCGTCTGCCGCAGGTTCAACGGGTCCGGCACGAACTCCTTGGGAACGATGAACGGACCCAACGGCGCGAACGTGTCATGGTTCTTCTGCAGGAACCAGTCGGTGCCCATCCGACCGTCTCCCCGGCCGCCTCGATCCGATACGTCGTTCTCGAGCGTATAGCCAAAGATATGGTCCTCGGCGTCCTCGACTGCTACACGGCTCGCCGGCTTCCCGATCACCACCGCCAGTTCGCACTCCCAGTCCATGTTCGGCCGGCTGGGCGGCATTCGGATCGATTCGCCGTCGGCGATGATCGTATTCGCCATCTTCAGGAATATGTAGGGGTTCTGACGGCGGTCGTCCGGTGTCCGCTCCCAGATTCCGGGAATGGGATCCGGGATGGGCCCCTCAAGGATTTCGCCGGGCCGCCCGGCCATCTCCGCAGCGTGCAACGCGTAGTTGGATGCCGCGTTGTAGATGATGTGCGGTCGGATGGGCGGAAGTACCGTGATGTCGGTTCGGTTCCTCACGTAGGCGGCGTCCGGTTCCGAGGCGGCCGCAGCAGCGATGGCGCGCAGCCGGGGCGCCAACTCATCGTAGGCCACGATCAGAGCGGTCATGTCCGCGGGGACCTCGGGCTGGTCGCCGTCAAGCGACGCGTTCGCCTCGGCAATATCGACCACCAGGGAGTCGTCGAGGACGAGACCGAGATACGTCTCGCCGCCGTCCGCAAACGTACCGAGCTTGAACGGCACCACGTCCTGCGCGAAGACCAGCGACGGCATCGACATGATCAGGATTGAAATGACTGTTTTTCTCATCGGTCTTCTCCGTTAATTGACGGCGCCCAGCATCCGGATGACGCCGTCCTGCCTCGATGTGATGAAGATCTCGCCGTCGCGTCCCTCGCTGACCTGCAGGTCCGCGCGAGTGACGGTTCTGCCCATGGTTTCTTCAACCAGTTCCCATAGTGTGACGTCGCGGGTGCCACCGTCCGCATTCCTGACGTAGAGCTGAATCTCCTCAATGGCTGCCACGGTCTCGGGGATGCCATCATCCGCTGCCTTCAGTTCGGCAACATCGGCGGCAAACACCCGTCCCCGCTGAATATCACCAAAGATGAACTTGCCCTGGAGTTCGGGGACAGAGCCCCGGTACGCAAAGCCATTGGTGATTGCGATGCCTTCGTCGTGGTCGTACATCGCCACCGGATACAGGAATGCGTCAGCCGTCTGCCCGCTGAATACGTCATGCGGCAGTGCATAGACGGTTTCCATCCCGCCATCCGGCCTGTTGACGCCGTTGTCGAACGTGCCTTCGCGCTGGAACCAGCCGTAATTGCCACCGGGGTAAACAATGTTGATCTCTTCGATCTGCATGTTGCCGATTTCGGCGGCAAACATCGTGCCGTCGGCATGATCCCACGAAAGACGGTGGGCGTTACGAAACCCATGGGCGTAGATTTCACCCAGCGTATCGGGATCACCGTCCGAGGCCCACGGGTTGGAGGGCGGAATCGTGTAATCGCCGAGTCCCTTCTCACCGCCTGACTCGGCGGGACTGCGGGGATCGATGCGAAGGATGGCGCCGACTATGGAGTCGAGGCGCTGCAACTGCCCCGGATTGATGCCATTCGGTCCCCCGCCGTTGCTGAAGCCCAGGTCGCTGCCGCTGGTGTAAAGAAGCCCGTAGTCTTCATCCCCCGGATCAGCCGTCGGGTTGAATCCCACGTAGCCGAACGGATGAAAGAACCGATCGACCACGTGGGCGACCCTGAGCAGTTCTCGCCGGAAACCGTCGAACACCTGAGCCGACGGATCGTTGGTGCGCCACTCCGTGATGACGTTATGGTAGGTTACGTCATCGGGCCCGAAACCTGGCGGAATAAAGTCCAGGTCGGCGTCGTTGCCTTCCGCGTACTCGCCATGAACGGTGTAGAAGAGTCCGTTTTCGGCGAATTCCGGGTGAAACCCGAAGCCGATGAAGCCGCTTTCCAGCCCGGCATAAACCCCGTGTGGAAACGACTCGGATACATCGACATAGAGCGACGGGTCGCCGTCGGCGCCGATCTGGTAGAGCCCGCCGCGGGAGTCGTTGGCGAAACGCCTGCCATCCGGCAGATCGCGAACGAAGCTGACGCGCGCCCAGGCGTTCGGGTCCACATCCCTTTCCGGCGGATGTTTGGTCCTGGAGTCGGGCAGCCTCGCGACGTCGGTGATCTCGACACGCAGTCCCCGGTTGGTGATGGGTTCCGGAATGGGATCCTCGACCTGGGCGAAACCGATCGACGCTGCAAGGATCGCCGAAGCGCCGACGGCCGCTACCAGCAACCCGTGATCAAGGTCGCGCCTCGCGCCGTGGCAGACAAGGCGCGACCTCCCATCGCCACAAGGAGTCGCGAACGGAAAACTCACGACCATGACCGACCTGCTATCCCGTCAGATGCTCCGTCCAGAAATCGATCGTGCGACTCCAGGCCAGATTGGCGGCTTCTTCGTTGTAGCGCGGCGTCGAATTGTTGTGGAAACCGTGATTGGTTCCCGCATACATATGCATCCGGTAGTCAACATCATTCGCCTGCATCGCCGCCTCGAAGTCCGGCCACATGGCATTGAT
The DNA here is from genome assembly GCA_022820625.1 of Gammaproteobacteria bacterium. Classification (GTDB taxonomy): domain Bacteria; phylum Pseudomonadota; class Gammaproteobacteria; order Steroidobacterales; family Rariloculaceae; genus UBA6522. The sequence continues at coordinate 90,451 of JAJEFE010000141.1, forward strand.
CCGCTCGTCGGTTTCGGCGTACTGGATCATCATGGCAGCGCGGATGCTCGCCACGTCCTCGGTGGCGGGCGCGGCGCCGTAGAACGGCACGCCGGCGCTGAGATCCTCGCCCAGCGCGACCGCCAGACGGTTGGTCATGCCACCGCCCCAACAGAACCCGGTGGCTCCCAGGCGGCCGGTGGAAAGCTCATGGGCCTGCAGGTAGCGGGCGCTGTTGATCATGTCCTGACTCAGTTCGGCCGGGTCGAGGCCACGCTGCAGGGTGCGGCCGTCGTCGTCGTTGCCGGGATAGCCACCGACAGGCGACAACCCGTCCGGCGCGAGCGCCAGGAAGCCGGCAACCGCCGCGCGTCGGGCGACGTCCTCGACGTAGGGGTTCAGACCGCGGTTCTCATGAAAGATGATCACCGAGGGAAAGGGTCCCTCGCCGGTGGGCTGAACCAGGTAGCCGCGCATCATGCCGGAGGTGCCGCCTGGTGATGGATACTCCACGTAAGTCCCCTTCATGCGCTCGTCGGTGAAGGAAATCGTCTGCGCCTCGGCATAGCGCGGCATCAGTGCCTGCGCCATCCACAGCGCGGAAACGCCGCCGATCGTGATCGCCGCCGCCTTGCTCATGAATTCCCGGCGGTCGATATAGCCGTGACAGTATTCGTCGTAGAGATCAAAGATTCGTTGGTCGATTTCCTGTGCCATGGGTCGTTCCTCCTCGATGTGCACTTGTTGCTTCGTTTGTTCTGCGCGGGACCGGCGGGAACCGGCCTGCAACGACTTCCCGAATCATACCGCATGTATCGGCGCCGGTAGTGCTTCAACCATGTGGCAATTGCGTAACGGTTGTTCCACCACTAGGAACCACCGATCCGACAACGCATAATGAGAAATCTTGCAACGCAGGGAGAACACTCATGCCGGACGTGAGCGCGTGTCCCATGAGAGTACGGCAATTGAACGCCGCCGCCGCACCGCTTGCCTCGCTGGCGTGCCTGGCCATCGCCGGGTGCAGCGATCCGGTGGCGCCGGTCGAAGAACCCGACATGCGCTGGCTCGCCGGAGACCATCACGTGCACTCCCGCTACAGCGTCCTGTGGGATCAGGAATCCGACCCGCCAGAACCCCGGATCGGGGCACACGGCGTTTATCCCATCGCCCTGAACGCGCTGATGGCGAAGCATTACGGGCTCACCTGGATGGTCACCACCGACCATGGCGGACGCCTGCACAGCAAGCTGTACCTGGACGAAGCCTATCCCAACCTCCAGGTCTCCCGGGAAGTGGTGCCCGAGGTGATCCACTACTACGGCCTGGAATTGAACCCCCCGGGCGGAGATCACGCCAGCGTCATCTTTCCCCACACCCACGACGAAGCCCAGCGACTCTACGAGTTCGAGTCGACGTATGACCGGCGCAATGCCGATCAGTCGGATCCCGGCCGTAACTCCGAGACTCGCATGCTGGAAGCGTTGCGATCGCTGGATGCGCTTCCGGACAAACCGGTGGTAATCGCCAACCACCCGTCGAGAACAGCAATGGGTGGCGCGCCCTACGGAAACTATACGCCGGAGGAATTTCGCGCGTGGAACGACACCGCCCCTGAAGTGGCGATAGGGATGGTGGGATCTCCGGGGCACCAGGCGATCTCCGTTAACCGCGACGGTACCCTGCGCCAGGGCGGTACGCGCGGGCAATACAGCGGCATTCGCACGCGCGGCGGCTTCGATCCCATGACCTCGATTCTGGGCGGCTTCTGGGACTCCATGCTGGCCGAGGGCCGCCGCTGGTGGATCACCGCCAATTCGGACTCCCACCGGCACTGGAGCGACGGCGGCCCGGATTTCTGGCCGGGCGAATATTCGAAGACCCATGTCTATTCGCGGGAAAACAGCACCGACATCCTGGAAGCGCTCCGGTCCGGCCGCATTTTCGTCGCGACCGGCGGCCTTGTGTCCGAACTCTACGTAAACGCGGCAACTACGGGCGGCAGGGTGGCGGACATCGGAGGCACAGTGCAATTCGAGCCCGGTGAAAGCATCGTCGTGATGATTCGCCTGCGCGATCCGCAGGGAAAGAATCCCCACGGCGACAGCCCGAACGTCCATCGCGTGGACCTGATCGCAGGCGACATCACAGGACCCGTGTCCGACAGAACTCGGGACTCGAATCCCACCACGCGGATCATCCGTCGATTCGAAGAAGGCGACTGGACCCGCGACGGCGAGTTCATCTCCATGACCGAGCGTCTGGACGATGTCAGCGGCAGCCTCTACCTGCGAGTCAGAGGGACCAACACCACAGAACTTGAGCCGGAGGAGGACACCCGCGGGGAAGATCCCTGGACCGATCTGTGGTTCTACTCCAACCCGATTTTTATCGAGGCGAACTGAATCCGGCTGCGCCGCCCGAAATCGCTTGGGACCTGCGGCAGCGGTGGCTACTGTATCTGGCGTTGTTCCCCGTCGGGCATGGTGACGGTCAACAGGCGCATCAGCGGGCGGCCGTCGCGTGAGGGGATGCCGACCGCGGAAATTTCCTGTCCCGGCTCGAGCGTTTGCGGCGTCAACCCCTTGCGGACCAGCATGCCCGGCGGGTAGGACTCGATTTCCCAGGTTGTCTCGACACCCGCCTCATCCACCACGCTCAGGTGGATATAGGAGTGGGGCGCGGCGAACTCGAACGCGGTCACGCGGCCACTGATCCGGACGGTCGTCGAAGTATCGAAAAGCGCCGGCAGGGAATGGTGTGCGTCGGATACGCTCGCGGGCGCCAGTACCACCAGCGCAACCCACGCCAGACACTGCCGCATCTGTCGCGTACCGATCATCAGAATCTCCTGTCTTCGGGATCGCAGATCGACTCGAAAATCATGCCTTCGGCATCCAGTTCCCAGGTAAAGCTGCGCGACCACGGCTCGACGAATGTTTCCGGGGCCGTGATCGTGACATCCGCCTCCAGTCCCCGACCTTCGTTCACCACACGGTAGCGCTCAATGACGGAAACGTCACCGTACTGACGTATACCGCCGCCGCTCAGTAGCCCGGGGGCAACACCGGTGGTTTCCACGACCAGCTCATCCCCATCCCACCGCCCCGTGGAGTATCCGGAGATGGCGGGCGGCAAGTAGTCGGGCAATTCGCGGCCGTCCATGTAGATGCGCCGAACCATGCCGAACGATTCGTAGAGAAACACCACCAACTCGTCCGCCTGGACGATCTCGAACGGATAGATGATCAAGCCGGAACGCGGAAATCCAGGCGGAACGCATCGAATCACCGGGTCGTCGAGGGGGTCGAATGCGTCCAGGTCCGCCTGCGCCCCGGGCGTGAGCGCCGGCCGGTTCTCGCCACCGGCGCTGCGGGGCGATGTCGCCAACCAGACACCGCTGAAATCCGGCGCGTCCACCGCCACGTCCTGCGGCATAACCCCGGTCCACACACTGCACAACGCGATCAACGCGATCAACGCGATCCAATCGCACAGGCGCCCGGGTACGCGTAGACGCACTCTCCCGGACCACCATGCGAGTATGCCTTTCAAGAAAACCTTCCTTCCTGTTCCGGCCAGACCACTATCAGGGTACGCCAGCAGCACATATGCGACAACGACCACTTCGTCAGCCGGCAACCACTATACGGCAGTCGACGTCTTTACTGCCGCAATACCTGTTCTGCCTGCCGCCAAATTTCCCCTTCCGGTTCACTGAATACGCCATGGCCCAAAACCGATTATCCGGGCGCTCTGTTGCTATAATCGCACGCGTTTTCGAGCCCAATCGCGAGGGAGCGGCATGGCATCAAAAGTTCGGTGCGTACTTTTCGGCTTGCTGGTCTGCGGACACGCCTTGTCGGCCGCGGAATGGACGACTGTCGATTCGACCAGCAACGTCAGCTTCCTGGCCATTCAACAGGGATCGCCCTTCGAGGGAGAATTCGGTTCGTTCACCGCTGAAATCGACTTCGACCGCGGCGATCCTGCCAGCGGCAGGATTGTCGGCGTCGTCGAGATGGGAACCGTTCGTACCGGGGACAGCGAGCGTGACCGAACGCTTCTGGACGGGGAATGGTTTGACCCCAACAATCATCCGCAGTCCCGATTCGAATCCGAGAGCATTGAGGCCACCGAAACGGGGTTTCGCGCCAACGGACAGCTCACACTGAAGGGTGTCACGCAGCCGGTGACCATGGACTTTACCTTTGAAGACACCGGCAGCGGGACCACCGCACACTTTTCGGGTACCTTCGAACTGGAACGGCTTCAGTTCGGCGTGGGTGAAGGCTTCTGGAGCGACACAAGCTGGACCAGCAATGAGGTTACGGTAACCGTGGAACTCGACCTGGAACTCTAGGTCAGCCGGAAGTACAGGTAGATCGGGAATATCAGCGCCAGAATCGTCGTTCCGGCGACGCTCCAATGGCGTACCCACTGCGGCGGCTGCCGATCCGGTGGGATTTCACCGTAGAACATGATGCGGTGATTCATGAAGGCAACCACCGGCCCCGTAAGGAAACCCAGGGCGGTGATGAAGTCGATAAACGCCCCGAAGCTTCTCGGCAAGGCGTACAGGACGGCTCCGGAGGTGACGATCTGAAACCACAGGAACGCCCGATAGAGGCGTTCCTCCGACGGGACACTCGCCCCGCTGGCCAGCTTCTTCACGACATTGGCGTACACTCGGGGGAATCCATCCACTACGGCCAGCACGGTCGAGAGCATGACCGTGATCGCCGCCACGCTCACCACCAGTTCCGTCCACTGACCGATCACTTCGGTGAAGATCCCGACAAACTGGGCGGCGAAGCCGGCCGACGAACCGGCCAACTCCACTTCCCGCCCAAGAAGCACGATCGTGCCCATGATCAGGAAGCAGAAGGCCAGGATCAGGCTCGTGATGTAGCCGACATGGAAGTCGAACAAGGCCACGCGAGTCGACGCCGCCTGGCCCGAAGCCCTGGCGCGTGCGATCACCCAGGCGGAGAGAAAGATCGAGCCGCCCAGGCCGATGGGCATCCAGCCAGCCACCGATACGGAAAAGAACAGGTTCGCCTCGGTGAGCTCGAAGGGCGCCGCAAGCGGTCGGCCCGGGTCGATGCCGGCGATGGCGGCCAGCGTCGCCAGAACGGTCAGGACCGCGAACAACGCGACGAAGACACGCGTGATGTTCTCCAATACCCTGTAGCGGCCGAGCAGCAGCACGACGCTCGCGACGAATACGGTCCCCACGGTGGCGATGTTCGCGCCAACGTCCGCGCCCAGCAGATTCGTGCCCAGACCCACGGTCACCAGGGTGACCGCGGGGACAACGCCCACGCCCTCGATGAACGTCGCCAGCAGAATGAGCGCCAGCAACCATCGTCCCTGACGCTCGTAGCCGCTGAGCACGGTCCTGCCCGTCAGCGCCGCGTACTCCGCACCGAACCGGAAAGCGGGATACTTGATGGCGCACGCCAGGAGGATAAGGACCAGGAGCGTCAGACCGAATTGGGCGCCAGCGCGCGTCGACTGGACCAGGTGCGACACGCCGACCGCTGTGGCCGCAAACAACAGCCCGGGCCCAAGCCGCCCCAGCAGCTGGGCAACGATACGAGTTGTTCCCGAACCGTTCATGGCAACGCGTACCGTACTTCCCGATCTGCTATTATAAATGCGCGATTTCAGAAATTGCTCAATGCCACTTGTGGAAAGAACTCTGTCCACGGATTTGGAGCACCCATGAAGGATGGCCGCCCTGCGGCCGCCTGGATCATTGCGACACGCGCGGATGGCACGGAATTCAATCCCCGCGCGGGATTTGCCATACAGTAACCGTAACCGGCAACGCCGGATCAAATCGGGTTTAACATGAGCAGCGAAACACCTGTACTCGACGACCCTTACGAGGTCGTATCGGTACGGCGGTCCGAGACGCCGCCCGGAGCGGAAGGCTCGGACTGGCACCGTTACGAAATCGTCCAGGGCAAGAACAAGATCAAGGGCTACCGGCAGGGCACTCGTGAAGATGTGACCGAGGCCGTGACCGAGATTGCGGCCCGGCTCAACGAACGCCGTTCAGGCAAGCGTGGCCGGGTCAAGCTGACAGCGCCCCAAAAGAAGAAAAATTAGGGCCTGTCGACACGATCTCGGATAGAGTTTACAGGCCCTGGAACCGCATCAGCCGGTAACGGGTTGCCGAAGGACCATGAAAAGCAAGCCCATCAGCAGGAAGGACGTGCTGGCGCGCACGGCCCGCTTCAAGCAGTTGTTGCCGAGTACGAAAGCGTTTGTCGACACTCGCCTGCCCGAATACCAGCGGGAAATCTTCAACGTGTACGGACTAACCCGAGCGGGCCGAACCGCCCGGCAGGGCCGCCTGCCGTTCATCGAGTATCAGTTGTTCCTCCAGGTTGGGCGCAGCCTCCTCCGGAAGCTCCCAGGGCAATACTTCGTCGGCCGGTTGCTCTTCCTCTTCCGGATGCTCGAATTCGGGCCGGTCCGGGGCAATTTCGGGAACGACCGGAACATCCGGGAGCTGACGACCGCGGTCAGGCGCTGGAATATAGTCCGTGATCCTGAAGTACTGTGTGGGATCCCGCAATATGTACCTGCTGGTCACGTCATCCATCAACAGCAGCAAGCCGATCGTGATGGCCGCTGCGCCGAAAGCCGCAAGTAACAGGCGATGAATCATCGTTCCATTCTAATGAGGCTCAACCACCCCTGCACGGCGCCTGCAAGCCCGCTGGCGGCGAAACCCGATGCAATCCCTGCATCAACCGGCATCGATCGCCCCCTTGGGACGCAACACGGGAAAGTTGACTACCATATCCGGTGATACCCGATCCAGATCGAGGTCGGGATTGTATTGGCGCACCAGCCAGACCGGCACCCTGAAATCCTGCAGGGCGAGTTCCCACAGGGACTCGCCGGGCTGGACCACATGATGCCGGACACCGGTCACATCATAAGCCTGGAAGAACGCCTCCTGTGTATCCCGCTGATAGGCGACGCGCCTGGCTTCGAACTCGTCCCGAGACACCACGGAGAATTCCAGGCTCAACCGTCGCCCGATCACCACCGGCTCACGGAAGGGCATGCCATTGATGTCCCGAAGCCGCTGGGTTCGAATCTCCAGCCAATCCGCGTAATGCCCCAGGGTCTCCTGCGCCTGGACTTCGATGGTCCCGTCCGCGCGCACGAGGTAGTCGCTGGGATCGGCCGCCAATTCCGCCTGGTCGCTGGCCAACACATTGACTGCATCGTCCGCCGATTCGGGGTCAGCCATGGCCGGGGCTCTGGCAACAGTGATGGCTTGCGGCACCGATTCCGAGCCGGCAGCCGCTGCCGGTTCTTCTGGCGCTTCGGCAAGCACCACGCGCTCCTGCTGCATTTCGGGTTCCCCGGAAGGCGGTTGCGCTGTTGCTGCGGTGGGAGAGGCGCCCTCTGCCGGCGGCGCGGCTGCTATCGGCTCGTCGTCCGTGGCCGATCCTTCTTCCACGACGGCCGCCACGCTCAGTGCCAGGTCGGGCGCTGCGGGTAGCGCAGGGTCAACCGCTACGGGAGCAGTCTCCTCCACCACTCCACCGACAATCAGCTCCTGACCTATGTAGATCCGGTCGGCATCCGCTATCGCATTCCTGGCCAGCAGGTCCTCGGCGCCGACGCCGAACATCCGCGCGATGCGATCGATGCTGTCCCCGGCGCGGACGATGTACGTATCGCCGTCCCCGGACGGCAAACCGTCTCGCTGGGCGAGCGTGATCGGCCGTGCCCCGTTACTCCCGGGAAGCCGCAACTCCTGGCCTTCGCGAATGAAGTTCCGGCTCCGGAGATTGTTGAGATCAACCAATGCATTCTGACTGACCCGGTAGCGCGTCGCGATCCCGGAAATCGTCTCGCCGCGCTGGACCCGATGCAGCACGTCCGGACGCTGCGCCGTGTAGCGCAAAGTGGCGGGAATCCCGGCCATCCGCCCGGCCGCGTCGGGAACGGCGTCCGCCGGAACACGCAGCCTGAATCCGCTGGGCACGAACTTGTCTTCGCTCCAAACCGCCGAAGTGAGCGCGGGATTCCAGCTACGCAGCAATCCATGACTGACATCGAAGGCATCCGCCAGCGTGGACACGGTGACGAAGTCGGGCACGTTCATCACCAGGGTATCGGCCTCCGGATCGGGGTCCAGGGGACCGAAATATTCTTCTGCGTTCGCATCGACATCCACGGCCGCCAGAAACGCCACGTAGAAATTCCGGGAGGCGAACCCGAACAGACGGCCGTTGTATTCCCGCAGAATGACTTCGATGCGGTCGGTCCCGGTGCTTCGCACGGCGTTGCGCATGCCCGCCTGGCCGTGATTGTAGGCGGTGATGGCCAGCGCCCAGTTCTGCAGCACCTCGTAGTTGTCCCGCAGCAGCCTCGCCGCAGCCACCGTGGAGAAAAACGGATCCCGGCGATCATCGACGATGTGATCGATGCGCATGTAGCGCAAGCCGGTCGAACGAGTGAACTGCCACATACCTGCGGCACCCGCCCTGGAGTACGCCGTGGGGTCGAATGAAGATTCCACATGCGGCAGAGCGACCAGCTCGATGGGTACGCCTTCCTCGCGAAGCACCTCGTGGATGTAGGGCTTCCAGCGGCCGGCGCGAACAAGACCCGCGCGGAACCGGTTGGACTGACCGCGCTGCCAGCGCAGGCGATCGGCGGCCGATGCAAGCGTCTGATTGCTGACATCCTCCGGCCACAGGGAAAGTACGCGCCGTTCCTCCGGTGTCAGATTCTCGCGCTTACCACCGGCCAGCGTTGCGAGCGTACCGCGAATGGACTCGAAGGCGGCGTCGACCTCGTTCTGCCGGCTTCGTTGGCTGGCATCCTCGTCGAAATCCATGGTCCGATACACGACATCCAGGTAGCGGTCGTCGTGAATGAAACCGCCATCGGTGTCGACTTCGGTATAGACACGCGTCCAGAAACGGATATCGGGTTCGATTTCCGGCGGTCGCGGCAACTGTTGAGCGACAAGATCGCCTGACAGGCAGGTAATTACGCAACCCATCAGCAGCCCCATGAATCGAGCCGCGTGAGGTGTACCTGGGGAGAACGTTCGAACGGATATCATCACGTGCGCAACTCCAGGGGGTGTCATCGATTACAACAAAGTTTCAGGGAGGTATCCATAGCAATGCGTACTGGCCTGACGAAATTCAGCCTGTTTTCCTCAACCGCGGCGCCAGGCGCAGGAACGCGAGCGCGGTGATCGGCATGATCACTGCGTAAAGCAGCGACGTAATGGCCAGCGTCGGGTCTTCCAGCAGCGTGAGCGTCACCAGCAGGGCCAGCGAAATGTTCTGCACGCCGACTTCATAGACCAGCGTGATCTGCTGTGAGCCCGGCAACCCCGCAGCACGCGCGAGGCCGTAGCCCATCCCCATTGAAAGCAGATTCAACGCAGCCACCAGCAGACCGGCCTGGACAAAATTGTCGAGCACCTCCCGCCAACTGGAGATGGCGGCGGCGGCGATGAGCACGATGAGCACGTAGACCGTGACCTTGCGAAGCCCTTCCACCAACCGCAGCGCAAAGTCGGAGCGATACGCCCTGACCAGCATCCCACCGGCAATGGGAATCACGGTGATCATCGCCAGTTGCCGGATCATCTCGCCTGCCGGCACATCCGGCGCGGCGCCCTGGCTCATGAAGAAGCTCAACGCCAGAAAGGCAAACAGGGGAATCGTGAGTATGGTGATTGCGCTCTCGATGATGGTCAGCGTCACCGACAACGCCACGTCGGCGCGAGCGGCAAAGGTGTAGGCATTGGAGGTGACCCCTCCCGGGCAAGCCGCCAACAGGATGGCGCCTGCGGCCACCGCGGGATTGGGCGCCAGGATCAGGGCGAGCACGAAGGCCAACAGCGGCAGGCAAATGAGCTGACCAAAGAGTCCGACCGACACCGCCCTGGGATAGACGACGACGCGCCTCAGGTCGCCAAGCGTGAGCGAAAGCCCCATGCCCAGCATGACGGTGATCAGCGCCGCCGGTATGGCGCGCGTATAGAAGAAGTCCATGATGCTCATGTACCGGCGGCCTGGTGAGGATCGAAGGGGTGGCGCCGAACGATCACGGCCTCCCGGCCCGGCCCCGTCGAGACGATGTCGACTGGAATCTCCACTTCCTCCTCGATGCGCCGCAGAAAGTCCCGAGCCTCCCGGGGCAGTTCCTCAAATGCGGTCTTGCCCGAAGTCGGTTCGCGCCACCCCGGCATGCACTCGTACACGGGTTCGCATTCGCCGTAACGGTCCATCAGCAGCGGCGGGGTATCCAGGAGTTCACCATCCAGCCGATAGCCCGTACAGATCTTGACTTCGTCCAGCCCGTCGAGGACATCGAGTTTGGTCACGCTCAGGCCGGTGAGCGAGTTGGTAAAGGCGGCCCGGCGCAGGGCAACCGCGTCGAACCAGCCGCATCGTCTCGGCCGACCCGTCGTGGAACCGAACTCGGCGCCCACCTGCGCGAGATGACGCCCCATGTCGTCGAACAGCTCCGTTGGGAACGGCCCCGCGCCAACCCGGGTGGTGTAGGCCTTGACGATGCCCAGCACACAGTCGATGGGCGCAGGACCCATGCCGGTCCCGGTCGCGGCGCCGCCGACGGTCGTATTGGACGAAGTCACGAACGGATACGTGCCCAGGTCGATATCCAGCAGTGCCCCCTGGGCGCCTTCGAAGAGAACGCTGCGGCCGGAACGCTGCATGTCCTGCAGCAATTTGGGCACGTCGGCGATCAACGGTTTCACCCGCGTGAAAAAACCGGCGAGCTGTTGCAGTTCCTCCTCCAGGGACACCGTCTCGGCAGAGTAGTACTTCCGCAGCAGGAAATTGTGCAGGTCGAGCAGGTCGGCCAGCCGTTCACGAAGCTGCTCCGGCTCGAACAGGTCCGCCAGCCGCAGCGCCCGGCGCGCCGCCTTGTCCTCGTAGGCGGGACCGATACCCCGCCCGGTGGTGCCGATGGCGTCGGAGCCGAGGGCGCGCTCGCGGGCGTGGTCCAGGGCCTTGTGAGAGGAGAGGATCAGCGGACAGGCCGGCGACAGCCTGAGGCGGTCATCCACGGGAACTCCCTTCGCGGCCAGCCGGTCCATCTCTTGCACCAGCGCTTCAAGACTCAGCACCACGCCGTTGCCGATCAGGCATACGACCCCGGACCGCAGGATGCCGGATGGAATCAGGTGAAGAACGGTCCGTTCACCGTCGATAACGAGAGTATGCCCCGCGTTGTGTCCTCCTTGAAAACGAACTACCGCGTGGGCGCACTCGGCGAGCAGGTCCACGATGGCGCCCTTGCCCTCGTCGCCCCACTGCGTGCCGATTACGACGACGTTGCGGCTCAAGCGCTAGCCCCGAACGACATAGAGCAGGAGGAGTCCGGCAATGGTCAGGGCCGTGCCAAGAATCCGCAACTGAGTGTCATTCATCTGCCCGATGGCAGCCACGCCCCGGCGCCATGCGCGCGGCGCCGCGAAGGGGAACAATCCCTCGAGGATCAGGAGAAACGCAACGCCGGCTAGCAGATCCGACCAGGCCACGATGCCGCCAGATTCCGTTGACGCTGGCTGCCGGAATCAGGGCGTGGCGCCCGTTTGCTCCTGCAGGAACTGGAAGAACTCGCTGTCGGGGCTCAACACCAGTACGTCCTGTTCTCGGCCGATGGCTTCACGATATGCCGACATGCTGCGGTAGAACGAGTAGAACTCGGGGTTCTGGTTGTAGGCGTTGGCATAGATTTCCGCCGCCCTGGCATCGCCCTCGCCGCGAATTCGCTCGGCATCCCGGTATGCTTCCGCCAGGATGACCGTGCTCTGCCGGTCGGCGTCGGCCCGGATGCGCTCCGACTCCTCGGCGCCCTCGGCGCGAAGCTGTGCCGCCACGCGCCCCCGCTCCTGCTGCATACGCGCGAACACCGAGCCGCTGACCTCGTCCGACAGCTCGATTCTCATGACCCGCACGTCGACGACCTCCAGTCCAAGCTCCGGCGCCTGCCGGGCCGCGGTTACCAGCATCTGTTCCATCAGCTCCGAGCGCTCGGCCGCGACCACTTCCTGCACGGTGCGCTGCGAGAACTCCGCCTTGATGCCCTCGCGAATGATCGCGGAGAGGCGCTCCGAGGCAATCTCTTCGAGGCCGCTGGCAGCGCGGTAGAACTGTGCGGGGTCGGCAATTCGCCAGGTGATGAAGTAATCGACGATCAGGTTCTTCTTCTCGCCGGTCAGGAATCTCTCCTGGGACTCTTCGTACGTCAACACCCGGTCCGGAAACCGCCGGATGTTGTTCACGAACGGAATCTTGAAGTGCAGTCCGGGCTGATAGTCCGACTTGACGATCTCGCCGAACCGGAACTTGATGACGTGTTCGCGCTCGTCCACGGTGAATACCGTCAGCCAGATGGTGACCGCGGCAAGCAACCCCAGCGCGAATATCAGATTGAATTTCGAACTCATCGCTTACCTCCCACTCTAGCGGCTTTCACGCAGGCGCGCACTTGAATTCAGTCCCCCGGTGAGCGGCGCACTTGCCGGCGCCAGCACATCCTGCGGACTGTCCGTACGGCGCTCCACCAGCCGGTCCAGCGGCAGATAGAGCAGATTGTTGCCGCCCTCGGCATCCAGAAGCACCTTGGTGGAATTGGCCAGGACCTGTTCCAGCGTCTCCAGGTACATTCTCTGGCGGGTCACCCCGGGCGCCTTTTCGTACTCGAGAAGAATCTGGACGAACCGGTCGGCCTCACCTTCGGCATCGGCGATTACGCGCGCCCGGTAGGCCTCCGCATTCTGTAACTCGCGAGCTGCGGAGCCCCGCGCCCTGGGCAGGATGTCGTTGGCATAGGCCTCGGCTTCCAGGCCCATCCGCTCCCTGTCTTCGCGGGCGCGAATGGCATCCTGCACGCTCGCTTCCACATCCGCCGGGAAGTTGGCGTCCTGGAGGTTGACCTCGTATACGGTGATCCCCGTTCCATAGGCGTCCAGGGTCGCCTGAATGAGGGACTGGGTCTCCACCGCCACCTCGGCACGGCCTTCGGTGAGAATGAAATCGAGCAGATTCTTGCCGATCACCTCGCGGATGGCGCTGCTGGTGACGTCCTCCAGGGTATCGATGGGTTCACGGACGTTGAAGAGGTAGGCTTCCGGATCGGTTCGGCGGTACTGCACGACGAGATCCACCACCACGATGTTCTCGTCCTCTGTAAGCATGCTGCCCCGGTAGTTGTACCGCTCGGTCGCGTTGGTGTTGATCCTCTCGACGCGATCCACCAGCGGAATGCGCCAACGCAGCCCCGGCAGGGTGATCGCGTGAAACTCGCCGAAACGAAGCACCACCCCCCGTTCGGCGTCATCCACCATGTACAGGCCGCGCAACACGAACGCGGCCAGGACCAGCGCGATCACGGTCGTCCCGATACCCCTGCCGCCGTTTCCCGGCCGGCCCGCTCCGTTGCCCCGGCCGCCACGGCCGCGGCCGCCAAAGAGTCCGGCCAGCTTGCTCTGCAGGTCCCGCACCATGGCGTCCAGATCGCCCGGACCCTGGTTGCGATCGTTCTGCCAGGGATTCCTGTTGTCGTCGTTGTTCCAACTCATAGCTCTATACCCGCTCAAATCCCTTACCGGAGAATCCCTCTCGATGACACAGTTCCCGCCATCGTTTCGAGGTCAGCGAAATGTCCAGTGTCCAGCCACCCGCCTCGCGAAGACGTTCTCCGCGGACGGCCCGAAGTTCAAACAGTCTGGCGCGCAACCGGCTGTCGCCCGGTCCCAAAACCAGCCGGCCGCTGACCGGCTCGCCCACGGCACGTGCCCGGATCAATTTTCCGAGCGCCTCGACACCGCTGCCGGTGACGGCCGATACCCATACCTTGGGCGACCTTCCGGCGCCGGCCGACCCATTGAATTGCTGAAAGGGCGGAGCCGCCAGACGATCAACCTTATTGTACACCTGAATGCAGGGAACTTCGGCCACGCCGAGTTCCTCCAGCACGGTTTCGACCTGGCGCCGACGGTCGACGTGGTGGGGGTCGCTGACATCGATGACGTGAACGAGCAGGTCCGCCTCCCGGGTCTCGGTGAGGGTTGCACGAAAAGCGGCGATCAATTCATGGGGCAAGTCGCGTACGAAGCCCACGGTATCCACCAGCAGGACCTCGTCCAGTTCACCCGGGGACAACCGCCTGATGGTCGGATCGAGCGTTGCAAAGAGCGTGTTGCGCGCACGGACGCTGGCGCCGCAAAGCGCATTGAACAGTGAAGTCTTTCCGGCGTTCGTGTAGCCGACCAGCGCCGCCGTCGGCACCCCCGCACGGCGCCGGCTGCGGCGGCCGAGATTTCGCTGTCTGTCGACCCGATCGAGCCGGGCCTTCAGGTTCTTGATTCGCTGGCCGAGCAGGCGCCGATCGGTCTCCAGTTGGGTCTCGCCGGGACCCCGCAGGCCGATCCCCCCTTTCTGCCGTTCCAGGTGGGTCCAGCCGCGGACCAATCGCGTCGACAGGTGTTCAAGCTGGGCCAGCTCCACCTGTAACTTGCCTTCGTGGGTGGCGGCGCGCTGGGCAAAGATATCGAGTATCAGGCCGTTTCGGTCCAGGACGCGCGTCTGGAGCAGCCGTTCGAGATTGCGCTCCTGGCTGGCGGACAACGGTTGATTGACCAGCACCAGGTTCGCCTCGCTTGCGCGGACCGTGGCGGCGAGTTCATCCGCCTTGCCCTGCCCGATGAACAACCGCACGCTGGGATGGCGCCGTCGCGCCCGCAGTTCGCCTGTGATCTCCGCGCCCGCCGAAATCGCCAGGGCGCGAAACTCCTGGATCTCGTCGTCGGCGCATGCCCTTCCAATACCGATATGCAGCAGAACACAGCGTTCGCCGGGATTCGCTCCCATATATCAGCAACCCTTGGAGACGGCCGCCGGTCGGCGAGCCGGGGCGACGCGTTCAGTCATGCTGCTCCGCGTCGTCGGACGGGACGCGCACCACGCGCCCGGGCACCACTGTGGAGATGGCGTGCTTGTAGACCATCTGACTGACGCTGTTGCGCAGCAATACCACGAACTGGTCAAAAGACTCGATATGCCCCTGCAGCTTGATCCCGTTCACGAGATAAATGGAGACCGGTACTTTCTCCTTGCGCAACGTATTGAGGAACGGGTCCTGAAGCGATTGTCCCTTGGGCATGTTTTTTTCCTTGAATTAGATAAGCGCAAGAACGGGGAAACAGCCTGGCCCCGTTGCTCGTCAGTTTCATTGATCCCACAGCATCGAAATAGTAGCACAGGCGCCGAATTTCAACCCCTGCCGAATACGAACAGGGGATTGAGAATCGGGCACGCGAGCAACACGCGCACCGATTATCGGTTCCCACCGTATTCGTTCATCAAACATGCGGTGAATTCCCATGCACCTGGCGCATCCGCCGGCAGTTGCCGGGTCGCCTTGTCCGAGCGCAGCCACGTGAGCTGCCGCTTGGCAAGCTGGCGCGTCGCGGCGATGGCTTTGCTGCGGGCCTCAGCCCAGTCGCAGTCCCCGTCCAGGTGGGACCAGACTTGCCGATAACCGATCGTGCGCATGGACGGCATCGCCGGGTCCAGGTCGCCGCGCTCCCGGAGCGCCTTGACCTCATCGACGAAACCCGCCTCCACCATCGCGTCGAAACGCCGTTCGATCCGCTCCGCCAAGCGTCCCCGGTCGGACGGAACCAGCGCCACCGCCCTCACGGGCATCCGCGGCTCGAAACGCTCGCGGGACTGGAGCGCCGATATCGGCTCCCCGGTCAACTCGTATACCTCCAGTGCCCGTTGAATTCGTTGCCTGTCCTTCGGCGAGATCCGACCGGCCGCAGCCGCGTCGACTTTCTCCAACCGGTTATAGAGACTCTCCCAGCCAAAAAGTTCCGCCTCCCGGTCCAGACGTCGGCGAATCGCGGAATTCGCCCGCGGCAGCGCCGCCAGGCCGTCCCGCAATGCCCGCAGATACAGCAATGTTCCGCCCACCAGGACCGGCAGGCGCCCGCGGCTCCTGATGCGCTCGACCGCCTCCCGAGCGTCGACAGTAAATCGCCCCGCCGAATAGGACTCAGTCGGCGCCAGGATATCGACCAGGTGATGCGGGACCTCGGCCAGGATGTCCGGGGACGGTTTCGCCGTGCCGATATCCATGCCACGGTAGACCATGGCGGAGTCCATGCTGATGACTTCCAGCGGAAACTGTTCCGCAAGCGCCAACGCCAGATCCGTCTTGCCGCATGCGGTGGGACCGGTGATGCATACGCAAGGGGGGAAACCGTCGTTCACTGGCTCCGTGCTGCTATTGGCCGCGCAGAAACAGCCGATCCAGTTCCGCCACCGAGACCTGTGTCCAGGTCGGGCGGCCATGATTGCAGCGGTCCGCGCGCTCGGTGGCCTCCATCTCCCGCAGCAGCGCGTTCATTTCGTCGATCTCAAGTTGCCGGTTGGCGCGGACCGAGCCATGGCACGCCATGGTGGCGAGCACCTCGTCCACAGCCGACTCGACGCGGTGGGCGCCCGCATTGTTCAGCAGGTCCGCCACCACGTCGCGGAACAGCGGCTCCACCGAACTCCCCTCGAGCATCAACGGAATCGCCTCGATGCGAACCTCGTCCAGTCCCCGCCGCGTCACTTCAAACCCGAGCCGCTTCAGCTCCCGCTGCGAGACTTCCACCGCTTCCGCCTCGCTTTCGGCGACCTTCACGGTGACGGGAATCAGCAACGGCTGCGACTTGAGCCCGCTGACCTTGAACTGTTCCTTGAACTGCTCGTAAGTGATGCGCTCATGGGCCGCGTGCATGTCGACGATTACCAGCCCGTCGGCGTTCTGCGCGAGAATGTAGATTCCCAGCAACTGTCCGACCGCGTATCCCAGCGGAGGTGCGCCGTCCGCGACGGGCTTCGACGGGGGCGCTGCGTGCAGCATGTCGTAGAGTCGCGTGCCCTCGCGGATGTCGAGTTGCCGCGTATCGAGACGCATCTTTC
This sequence comes from Gammaproteobacteria bacterium, assembly GCA_022820625.1. GTDB lineage: Bacteria > Pseudomonadota > Gammaproteobacteria > Steroidobacterales > Rariloculaceae > UBA6522. The sequence goes on from JAJEFE010000141.1 coordinate 107,442, forward strand.
CCTGCCCCGATCGCCGTGCGGACGGATACGCGTCGTGACCGTGCCGGGGCCGCGAACCCGGAAGCCGCGCAGGCGGCGGGGATCGATCCTGTTGCCCGTCGTCCAGCCTCCTCCCCAGCGCGGCTTCCACCGTGTGGTGGACGAAACCGTGCACGAGACCCGAGTCCCTGAACCGAATTTCCAGCTTGGAAGGATGCGCGTTGACGTCCACCCGGCCCGGGTCGAGGCGTAGGAAGATGACGTAGGCCGGCTGCCGGCCGTGGAACAGCACGTCTTCGTATCCCAGCCGAACGGCATGGCGCAACACCTTGTCGCGAACGAAACGCCCGTTGACGAACGTATATTGCATATCCGCGTGGCTGCGCGAAAACGTCGGCTCCGCCAGCCAACCCATGATTTCCAGGTCTTCGCCGGTACGCTCGAAATACCGCGCATGCTCCAGGAACCGCTCGCCGCAGACCCGGGCCAGACGCGCTTCCTGCTGCTCCCGGGTCTGCGCAGGCGGAAGCGACAGGGTGGTACGACCGTTATTCTGCAAGCGCCACTCTACGTCGAACCTGGCCAACGCCATGCTGCGCAGCATCGAATCAACATGCGAGGACTCGGTCCGTTCGGTCTTCAGGAACTTGCGCCGCGCCGGCGTATTGAAGAACAGGTCACGGACTTCCACCGTAGTGCCGGCCGGATGCGCGGCCGGCCGGGGAGCCTCCGCGACCCCGCCGCTGCACTCCACACTCCACGCCGACTCGGCGCCCTCCGCGCGGGACACGAGCCGAAACCGGGCGACCGAAGCAATACTCGGCAATGCCTCACCCCTAAAACCAAGGCTAGATACCCTTTCAAGCTCCTCCAGGCTCGCGATCTTGCTGGTGGCATGGCGAGACAACGCCAGCGCAAGTTGATCCTTCGGTATACCGATTCCGTCGTCCCGCACGCGAATCAGCCCCGTGCCGCCCGACCGAATCTCCAGCTCGACCCGCCGCGCCCCGGCGTCCAGGCTGTTCTCCACGAGTTCCTTGACGGCGGATGCCGGGCGTTCAACGATCTCCCCGGCCGCAATCTGGTCGATGAGCTCCGACGACAGGATGCGGATAGCCATGGCCGTATTCTAGCCGCCCCACCGCGCCGGTGCGCGTCTTGCGCACGTCGACGCGCCGGGGCTTAGAGGCACGGGGGACTTGGAGACACCAGGAGGGCGCGTGCGGACAGCCCTGGCGCGCGTCGCCGGCGACGAGCGGGCCAAGGATGGCCATTCGCGAGGAGCCGTCGATACTCTCCCCG
>JAJEFE010000105.1 GCA_022820625.1 Gammaproteobacteria bacterium
CGCTGGCGCGTTGCCCACCGCCTGCCCACATTCGCGTGCCTCTCGCCCACAAACTCCACAGGACCAGCAACAATTATCGTTTCATGAAGAAGAGACGGGATAGATAATCAGTTATTGACAGGTCAATCCATATCAGCAGCCTGCCCGCGTCGGCCGGATTCAGGGAAACTGTTGCCACGGGGGCTGCCAGCGGCAAGCCGGATCCTGCATGCTAGACTCGCAAGCCCATTCCCATAATCCAAATTACAACCTGCTGCGGGAGGGACGAACCCATGGTCAGTCTGAACATCAACGGCGAGACGCTCGTTCTTGAGGATGTCGATGCCTCCACTCCGCTGCTCTGGGTCTTGCGCGACCACCTGGGCCTCACAGGGACCAAGTACGGTTGCGGAGGCGGCTACTGCGGGGCCTGCACCGTACATCTGAACGGCACACCCATCCGGTCGTGCATAACCGCCTCGTCGGCGGTCGAGGGTGAAGCCATCAGCACGATCGAGGGCCTGGCCGACGACAACGGGCTGCATCCGCTTCAGGCGGCATGGATCGAGCACGATGTGCCTCAGTGCGGATACTGCCAGTCAGGCCAGATCATGAGCGCTGCGGCGCTGCTGGAGCGAAACCCCTCGCCGAATGACGCGGATATCGACGCCGCCATGCAGGGCAATCTCTGCCGTTGCGGAACCTACCAGCGGATTCGCGCCGCGATTCACACCGCCGCCGGGAACCCGGGAGGTGACGCATGAACGCCGCCCAGCGAAGACTCGCGCGGGACCCCAACCTCAGGGATGCTATACGCCAGGCCGAGGGCAATCCGGACGGGGCCTGGCAGCATGACGTCAGCCGGCGTACGTTTCTCAAACTCACCGGGTTCGCCGGCGGCGGACTGACGCTTGGATTCTACCTGGGTACGCCCTCGCTCGCGCTGGGCCAGGAAACGGCGGACGAGTTCTCACCCAATGCCTACCTGAGAATCTCCACCGATGGCTCGATTCTCATCTACAACAAGAACCCGGAGGTGGGGCAGGGCATCAAGACCGCCTTTCCCATGATCGTGGCCGAAGAACTGGATGCGGACTGGAACGACGTGCGGGTGGAGCAGTCCGTTATCAGCGAAGCCCTCTACGGACGCCAGGTCGCGGGCGGCTCGCGCTCCATTCCCAACTCGTGGAACGAACTGCGCGAGGCGGGCGCGACGGCGCGGGCCATGCTGGTCCGGGCGGCCGCCGATCAGTGGGGCGTCCCGATCACCGAGTGTTCGACGGCGGACAGCGTCGTGACCCACGCTCCCACGGACCGGCAGTTGGGCTACGGCGAACTCGCCGATGCGGCGGCGGCCTTGCCGGTGCCGGATGCAGGCTCGCTGACCCTGAAATCCCGGGCCGACTATCGCCTGCTCGGCAAGCGGATTACCGGTGTGGATAACGAGAAGATCGTGACAGGTCAGCCGCTCTTCGGGATCGACACGTCGTTGCCGGGGATGGTGTATGCCTCGTACCTGAAGTGCCCGGCGACGGGCGGACGGGTGCAAGACGCGAATCTCGATGAGATCCGCGCCCTCGCGGGCGTGCGGGACGCCTTCGTGATCGAGGGTAACGACGTGGTTACCGAACTCATGCCCGGAGTCGCCATCATCGGCGATTCCACCTGGGCCACCCAGCAGGCACGGGCATCCCTGCGCGTGGACTGGGACGAGAGCGAGGCATCGACGGACAGTTGGAGCCGTCTCTCGGACGAAGCCCTTTCGCTTTCGGGCCGCGCGGGCAGCGAGGTCGTCCGGGACTTCGGCAACGTGGACCGGGCATTCGAGACGGCCGAGCAGACGCTTGAAGCGTTCTACAGCTATCCGTTCGTGTCGCACGCTCCACTTGAGCCGCAGAACTGCACTGCCTGGTACCGCGATGGCCGGATGGAGATCTGGGCGCCTTCCCAGACGCCGCAGCGGGCTATCCAGAATGTCGCCAACGTGCTCGGGATTTCCGAGGACAGGATCACGCTGCATCAGACACGCATCGGCGGCGGTTTCGGGCGAAGGTTGATGAACGACTACGTGTGCGAGGTCGCGGCAATTGCCCGGCGGGTCGGTGCGCCGGTGAAACTGCAGTGGGCCCGGGAAGACGACATGGCGCACGACTTCTATCGCCCCGGCGGGTTCCACTCGCTGAGAGGGGCGCTGGACAGCGCCGGCCGGTTGTCCGCGTGGGACGATCACTTCATTACCTTCACCCACGACGGTCGGATCCCGGTGTCGGGCGGCTCGATGCGAGGCGGTGAGTTTCCGGAAGGATTGGCCGGAAACTACCGGATCACCCAGTCGATGCTGCCGCTTGCGACGCCCACGGGACCGTGGCGCGCGCCGGGGTCGAACGCCATCGCCTTTGCGGTACAGAGCTTTCACCATGAGCTTGCCGTGGCCGCCGGGCGCGATCACCTGGAGTTCCTGCTCGAGACCATGGGTGAGCCGCGCTGGCTGGACGAAGGCAACGAGGAGGCCCTGCATACCGGACGCGCCGCCGACGTGATCCGGCTCGCGGCCGAGCGCGCCGGCTGGGGACGGCAGTTGCCGCCGGGGCGCGGGCTGGGACTCGCGTTCTACTTCAGCCACGAGGGGCACTTCGCGGAGGTGGCGGACGTCAGCGTGGACGACGATCGCAGGCTCACCGTACACAGGGTGACGGTGGCGGGCGACGTCGGGCCGATCGTCAACCTCAGCGGTGCGGAAAACCAGTGTCAGGGCGCAGTCATGGACGGTCTCAGCGCCATGCTGGGGCAGGAAATCACCATGGAGAACGGGCGGGTGCAGGAGTCGAACTTCCATCAGTATCCGCTGATGCGCATGAACAATGCCCCGGTCGTGGATGTGCATTTCATCCAGAGCGAATACGCCCCGACCGGTCTGGGCGAACCGGCGTTGCCGCCGCTCGCACCGGCCGTCTGCAACGCCATCTACGCGGCCACGGGGCATCGCGTGCGGACGCTGCCGCTCAGCAGGGACGGATTCCACGTTTAGGCACCTGCGCCGTGAATTCCTGCGGCGCAGGCTCCCGGCTGCCGCTATAATCGGCGTCCCACGAAATCGAGTTAGGGCAGTGCGGATACGTCCGGGACGAGTGGAGGAAACTCTGAAGCCGGCCAATGCCGAGCGGCAGGTTCAGGTAACCGCCGAGCAGTTGCCGCTGCATTGCCCGCTGCCGGGCGCCTATCTGTGGAATTCGCACCCGAAGGTCTACCTGCCGATCGAAGCTACCGGCACGGCCGTCTGTCCGTACTGCGGTACCCGATACGTTCTCGTCGACAAAACCTGACCCCATGATCGTCGTCACAGGAGCCGCCGGGTTCATAGGCAGCAACCTGGTGCGTGGCCTCAATCGAGCGGGTGAACGCGACATCCTGGCCGTGGACGAACCGGGCGACGGCCGCAAGATCGACAATCTCGCGGACTGCGAGATCGCCGAGTACTGGGACAAGGGCCAACTCCTCAGGCGGCTGCAAAATGGTATCGGATTCGTGCCGCGACGCATCTACCATCAGGGCGCCTGCGCGGTCACCACCGAGTGGGACGGCCGCTACATGATGGAGAACAACTACCGCTATTCGACGCAGATCTTCGAGTATTGCCGCGTGGTCGGGGTGCCCCTGATCTACGCTTCATCGGCGGCCGTCTACGGCGCCGGCGACTGTTTCGAGGAGGACGCCGGCATCGAGCGCCCGCTGAACGTGTATGGCCATTCCAAGCTGATGTTCGACCGGTACGTGCGCCGGCGGCTTGGCGAAACCGGTTCGCAGGTTGTGGGGCTGCGCTACTTCAATGTCTACGGACCCCGTGAGTCGCACAAGGGGCCGATGGCCAGCGTCGCCTGGCACCTGCACCGGCAGGTTCAGAAGGACGGCGAGGCCCGGTTGTTCAAAGGCTGCAACGGGTACGCCGACGGCGAGCAGTCGAGGGATTTCGTCTACGTGGATGATGTGGTCGACGTAAACCTCTGGTTCGCCCGGCATCCCGAGGTCTCCGGGATCTTCAATGTCGGCACCGGCCGGGCAGCCACCTTCAACGATCTGGCCGATGCGGTCATCGGCTGGCACGGCGCCGGCCGCAAGCGCTACATTTCCTTCCCGGAACACCTGGAGCGTGCATACCAGAGCTACACCCGGGCGGACATCACCAAGTTGCGCCGTGCCGGCTACGATCGGCCTTTCGCCAGCGTCGCGGCGGGCGTCAAGGCCTATCTGGATAGCCTCGAAGGCTCTGCATCGAATAGCGGTGAGCGCGGATAAGCTGCTCATCGTGGGTCCGGCGTGGATCGGCGACATGGTCATGGCCCAGTCGCTCTACAAGCTGCTGCGGAGCCGCAACCCCGGGCTGCGGATAGACGTGATCGCGCCTCCCTGGTCGAAGCCCATCCTGGATCGGATGCCGGAAGTGAACCGGGCCATCGAACTGGATGTGGCCCATGGCGAAGCTGCCGTTGGTACGCGCTGGAAGCTGGGTCGGCGTTTGCGGGGCAGGGGCTATCGGCGGGCGATCGTGCTGCCCCGATCGCTGAAGGCTGCGCTGGCGCCGTTCTTTGCGGCCGTGCCTGTACGTACCGGGTATCGGGGCGAATGGAGATTTGCGCTCATCAACGACGCGCGACCCTTCGATCCCGTGCGCCTGGATCAGACCGTCAAGCGGTTCATCGCACTGGGATTGTCGAAGGACGAGGACGAACTGCCGTTGCCGCCACAGCCGTCGCTGCGTACGGATGAGGAGAATCTGCGCAGCGCCGTACAGCGCCTGGGCCTGACGCCGACGGCCGCAACCGTCGCGATCATGCCCGGCGCGGAGTACGGGCCCGCGAAACGTTGGCCCGCCCACCGCTTCGGCGCGCTGTCCGCGCGACTGGCCGGCGCCGGATCGCAGGTCTGGTTGCTGGGATCGGAGAGCGAGCGGAAAATTGGCGAGGAGGTCAGGGTGGCCGCTGATCATGAAGGCGTTATCAACCTGTGCGGCAGGACCACGCTCGCCGACGCGGTCGACCTGCTGGGCGCCGCCGCTGTCGCGGTCACCAACGACTCGGGCCTGATGCACGTCGCCGCGGCGGTGGATACGCATGTAGTCAGCCTGTACGGCTCCACGACCCCACGGTTTACGCCGCCATTGACCGAGCGGAAGGATGTCCTCTACAGAAATCCGGAATGCAGCCCCTGTTTCCGGCGCAAGTGTCCGCTGGGGCACTTCAACTGCATGATGGAGTTGTCGGTGGACGAAGTCGCGAACGTGGCCATGGCGGCGCTTGACGGCAGATCAGCGGTGGGGAACCAACCTTGGTGAAAAGGCACCGCAAGCCGGGACATTCGCCGGACGCTCCGGATTGGCAGGTCGAACAAGTGGGCTCGAGCGCGGTTCTCTTCCGGCGCGGGGAGCCCGCGCCCATCGTCGCGGAGTGGTTCCGGGGTCGCTACTGGCAGGAGCGGAATCTCGTCGTCGGGGAGGAGCCGGGCCGCGGCGCCGTGCTGTTTGTCCGGCGGGGAGAGCGAACCTGGGTGCTGCGCCACTATCGCCGCGGCGGTGCAGTGGCGCGACTGACTGCCGACCGTTACCTGTGGACGGGCCTGGAACGAACCCGCCCCTTCAGGGAGTGGCGCCTGCTGCGTCGCCTGCATGAAGATGGGTTGCCGGTGCCCAGTCCCGTGGCGGCGCATGTTCGCCGCAGCGGGCTGACCTGGCGCGGCGACATCATCACCGAGCGCATCGCCGATACCCGTTCGCTGGCATCGGCAATGACCGCCGGCGGGATCGATGCCGGGGCTTGGGAGGCCGTCGGCACGACGTTGCGCCGCTTCCACGACCGGGGCGTGGATCATGCGGACCTGAATGCCCACAATATCTTGCTGGATGCAGGCATGCAGGTATTTCTCGTGGACTTCGACCGCGGCGCTGTGCGCACCGGTTCGGGCTGGAAACGGCGCAATCTCGACCGGCTGCGCCGTTCCCTGGACAAGATCGCCCGCACCGGCGGTGCGGCATTCGAGGAGCCGGACTGGGATCGGCTCCTGCGAGGTTACGGGTCGGCGGCGTAGAGATCGGGATAGGGCGCCGGGCGGCCCTTGAAACGCCGATAGGTCCACATGTACTGCTCCGGCGCCTGGCGGATGTACGCTTCCAGGCGTTCGACCACGCGGCGGGTATCGGCAACCGGATCGTCGCTCGGGAAGTCGTCCAGCGGCGGGCCGATGTTCACGACGTATCCCGCCCGCCCGGGCAGGCGCCGGAAAAAGTACGTCAACACGGTGGCGCCGGTCATGCGCGCCAGCTTGCTGACCGCGGTGGTGGTCATGGCGGGCTCGCCGAAGAACGGGATGACCGCGCGGTTGTTGCCCCTGCCCGCCAGGTCCGCAAGATAGGCGACCGCGCCGCCGTCGCGAAGCGTTCTGACCATGGCGCGAATGTTGTCCTTGGGAATCTGCTCGGCGACGATGCGTTGCCGGCCGCGGGAGATCATGGCGTCGATCATTTCGTTGGGCTGGGGGCGGTAGACGGCCTTTATGCCCGGAAACAGCTCCTGGAGAAGGGACGATCCGGTCTCGAGGCTTGTGAAATGGGCGGTCAGGACGATGATGCCCTTGTCCCGGGCCAGCGCATTCTCGAAATGTTCCCGGCCCTCGACGCGGATCAGCCTGTGCAGCCGTTCGTCGGAGGCGTACCAGCCGATCCCCATCTCCGAGAAAGCCGCGCCCACCGCGGCGAAATGATCGCGGCTGAGACGCAGACGTTGCGCGGGCGTGAGATCGGGAAAACAGGCTTCAAGGTTGCGCATGACCACGCGGCGGGAGCTTCGGGCGACAAAGCGGCCGGTCCGCCCGATGCACTTGCCGGCCGCGATCTGCCAGGGATAGGGCAGCACCGCGGCGAGTCTCATCCACCCCAGCAGCAGCCAGGCCGGCCAGAATCGCGGCGCCAGGAAGCGGCGATACGGGATCGAACCGGATTGGGAAGCGGACTTCATATCTGTTGCGATTTTAGATCAGCTCCCTCGCCGAACCAGAACGCCCGGCAAAATCGGCCGCGATTCATCGTCGGTCGATCGGCCGTCTTCGGCCAGCCGGTACGGTCCATGCCGCGGGACTATTGCCACGGGCTAGGCGTAAAGATCAGGATACCCGTCCGGCAGCTCCTTGAACCGGCGGTGCATCCAGGTGTACTGCTCCGGGCAGGCGCGAATACGGTCTTCCAGCGCCTGCATCAGGCGGGTCGTGTCCGCCACCGGGTCGTTACTCGGCAGGTCCGGGAGCGGTGGGTCGATGGTCGCCAGATAGCCGCTGTTGTCTTCGAGGCGCCTGAAGTACAGGGGCAGCAGCGTGGCGCCGCTGATCCGCAAGATACGGCTCACGGCCGTGTTGGTCATTGCAGGCAGGCCGAAGAATTGCACCGGTGCGCTGTACTTGTCCCGGGAGCTCTGATCCGCAAGATAGAAGACCACCGAATTCTCGGACAGTCTGCGCAGCAGCGTCTTGACGCTGTACTTTGACAAAAGCTCGTCGATGTGCCGGCTGCGGCCCCTGAGGATCATCCGGTCCAGCAATTCGTTGCGCATCGGGCGGTACATGGCCGCGACCCTCGGACACAGCGGCCTCATGACCGCGTGAATGAGTTCCATCGGCGTGAAATGCCCGCAGAAAAACAGCACTCCCTTGCCCTTCTCGAGGGCTTCTTCGAGGTGCTCGCGACCTTCGATGCGCACCGTCTCGCGCAGGCGCTCCGGCACGCCGAACCACGACGTCGCCAGTTCCGTCAGGCCGATGCCCACGGACTCGTAGTGGCGCCTGCAGAGCATTTCCCGTTCCTGTGGAGAGAGATCGGGGAAACAGATCTCCAGGTTACGCCGGACCGTGCGGCACTTGCCGCGAAACAGGGGACAGAGCACGCGGCCCAGCCTCTTTCCCAGGGCAACCTTGTGCCGCAGCGGAAGCGGCGCGACCGCCTTTAGCCATGCACAGAAGATCCAGACGTGCCAATACTGGGGCAGCCAGAATCTGAGTTGGGCGAGGGATGTCTGTGTCGGCATGCCGGAACACTTGATTTTGCCCAGATTATCCTTATTTTCTAAATCAATCACACGGTCTTGGCCGGGCGCGTACTCAACCCGGTTTCGGAGTCAACATGAAACGCATCGCTCTGTTCATCGCCACCAACGTGGCGGTCCTGGTAGTCCTGACGATCGCCATGCAGCTTCTGGGCATCGAATCGCTCCTCAACGAGCAGGGCACGCAACTGGATCTTCAGTCGCTGTTGATCTTCTCCGCGGTGATCGGTTTCGCCGGGTCTTTCATCTCGCTGGCGATCTCCAAGTGGTCGGCGAAGCGGCTTACCGGTGCGCGGGTCATCACCAATCCCCGCAACGAGACCGAACGCTGGCTCGTGAACACCGTGCAGCGGCAGGCGCAGACCGCCGGCATCGGCACGCCCGAGGTGGCGATCTACGATTCCCCCGACATCAACGCATTCGCCACCGGAGCCAACCGTAACAACGCTCTGGTGGCCGTGAGTACGGGTTTGCTCGGGCGCCTGTCGCGGGGCGAACTAGAAGCGGTGCTCGGCCATGAGGTCAGCCACGTCGCCAACGGGGACATGGTCACCCTGACCCTGATCCAGGGTGTGGTCAACACCTTCGTGATTTTCTTCTCAAGGATCATCGGCTTCCTCGTGGACCGGCTCATCTTCAGGACCGAGCGCGGCTACGGACCCGGGTTCTTCATCGCCAGCATCGTCGCGCAGATCGTCCTGGGCATCCTGGCCAGCACCATCGTGATGTGGTTCTCGCGCCGGCGGGAATTCCGCGCCGACCAGGGCGGGGCGCAGCTCGCCGGACGGCAGAACATGATCAATGCGCTGGAGCGGCTGCGCCGGGCGCACGAGCCCTCGGCGCTGCCGGAGTCCATGCAGGCCATGGGGATTTCCTCGTCACGCGCGACCGGGCTGAAGCGGCTGTTCATGTCGCACCCGCCGCTGGAAGAGCGGATCGCGGCCCTGAAGCGCTTCTAGGAGCCTCATTTCCCGTTGATCCGGCTGGAGCCTTTGGCTTAGAGTAGCGTGCCCATGGGTCGTCTGATCGGACCTTTGCTGCTGTTGCTTCTGCCTTGTCCGCACCTCGGCGGCAGCCTCGCCAACGAGCTTTCGCCACAACATCTCCAGGCCGACCGCATCGTCGTGCTCAAGTCGGAACGCAAGCTCCACTTGTACAGGGCAGGGGAAATCCTGCGGAGTTTCGATATTGCCCTGGGCCTCGTTCCCGAAGGGCCGAAGCGGGAATCCGGCGATCTTCGGACCCCGGAAGGCCGGTACCATCTCGAATCGAAGAACCCCGAGAGCGATTACTTCATGGCGCTGAAGGTGTCCTACCCCAACGAGCGGGACCGGGCGCTGGCCGCGGCGGCCGGCGTGGACCCCGGCGGGATGATCATGATCCACGGAGATCCCAACAACGGCCGGTACTCGGCCATGCGCAGCCAGGGGATGGACTGGACCGACGGATGCATCGCGGTTTCAAACTCCGACATGGTGGACATCTGGCTGATGACCTCCGAAGGAATGCCCATCGAAATCCGGCCTTGATAAAGAGGCGTCCGGCCCCAATCTAGCCTCCATCGGGCGAGGCGGCTCTGGAGGTCATCGATGAGCGAAGCAAGGGAACCGACTACCTTCGATTTCAAGGCCGAGGTGAAGCAGTTGCTGCACCTCATGGTGCACTCCCTGTACAGCAACAAGGAGATCTTCCTGCGCGAACTGATCTCCAACGCCTCCGACGCCAACGACCGGCTGCGCTTCGAATCCCTCAGCCAACCGGACCTGCTGGCCGACGATCCGGAACTGTGCATCAGGGTCACCCTGGACCCCGATGCCGGCACCCTGACCGTGAGCGACAACGGCATCGGTATGAGCCGCGACGAAATTGTCGAGCAACTGGGTACCATCGCCCACTCGGGGACCGCCCGTTTTCTTGAGTCACTCGATGGCAAGGCACAGAAGGACTCCGCCCTGATCGGCCAGTTCGGCGTCGGCTTCTATTCCTCGTTCATCGTTGCCGGGCAGGTGGAAGTGCTCAGCCGCCGCGCCGGCGCCGACGACGGTGAGTCGGTGCGCTGGGCCTCCAGCGGCGACGGCAGCTATACGCTGGAAACGGCGGAGAAAGAAGCACGGGGAACGACGATCACGCTGACGCTGAAGCCGGACGAGAAGGAGTTCCTGGAGTCCTACAGGGTGAGCGCCCTGATCAGGAAGTATTCCGACCATATCGCGTTTCCCGTGACCCTCGGGACTGCGGGCAAGGACGACAAATCCGACGACTCGGTTGCCGATGAGCCGGTCAACAAGGCCAAGGCGCTGTGGGCGCGGCCTCGAACGGAAGTCGAAGAGGAGGAATACGTCGAGTTCTACAAGCACATCGCCCACGACTTCAGGGATCCGCTGATCTGGAGCCACAACCGCGTGGAAGGCAGGCGCGAGTACACCAGCCTGCTGTACGTGCCCTCGGCCGCGCCCTGGGACTTGTGGAACCGGGAGTCGCCGCGCGGGGTCAAGCTTTATGTCCAGCGGGTGTTCATCACCGATGAGGCGACGCAATTCCTGCCGCTGTACCTGCGATTCATCCGCGGCGTGGTGGATTCCGGCGACCTGTCGCTCAACGTGTCGCGCGAACTGCTGCAACAGGATCCGGTGGTGGGGGTGATGAAGAGCGCCCTGACCAAGCGCGTGCTGGCCATGCTCGAGCGCCTGGCGAAGGACGAAACGGAGAAGTACGCCACGTACTGGAAGGAGTTCGGCGTGGCGTTCAAGGAAGGGTTGGCCGAAGACCCGGGTAACCGGGAGAAGATCGCCGCCCTGCTGAGGTTCAACAGCACGGTCAGCGAGGACCTGTCACAGGACCGCTCGCTGGACGACTACCTCGAGGCCGCTGGCGAGGAGCAGGACGCCGTCTACTTCCTTGTCGCGGATACGCCGGAAGCCGCCCGCAACAGCCCGCACCTGGAGGCGCTGCGTGAGCGGGGCATCGAAGTGCTGCTCCTTTCCGACCGGATCGACGAGTGGGTCATGCAGCACCTCACCGAGTACAGGGGCAAGTCGTTCAGGGACGTCGCCCGGGGCGAACTGGATCTCGGCAAGGACGCGCCGGACAAGAAAATCGAGGCCGAACTCACGAAGGAGCACAAGGCCCTGCTCAAGCGGATCAAGCGCGTGCTGCGGGACGAGGTGGACGAGGTCCGCGCGAGCGACAGGCTGAAGGAGTCCGCCGCCTGCCTGGTGATCGGCGAACAGGACCTCGGATTCCAGATGCGCGAACTGCTCAAGGCCACGGGACAGGAACCCCCCGAAACCGCACCCTCGCTCGAGATCAACCTCGATCACCCACTCGTCGGCATGTTGAGCGATACCGGTGAGGAGCATCGCTTCGAGGACCTGTCACGGCTGCTCCTGGAACAGGCCACACTGGTCGAAGGCCGGCCCCTGGCGCATCCGGCGGAATTCGTTCGCCGCGTCAATTCGCTGCTGCTCGGCGCCGGACCGGTTGCGGACCAGGGCTGATTCGCCGCGCTGATGTCCGGGAGATTTTCAGTCTCTCCAACTGAATGTCGATCATCCGGGATTGGCGTCAGGTACCCGGCTGCGACACCAGGTGTCGGGGCACGAGCCGGCGCTCCAGGACTTCAAACAATAGTTCCGCGCTCAGCGCCAGCAGCGCGGCGGGAATCGCGCCCTGCAGTATGAGTCCCGTGTCGTTCAGCGCCAGCCCGGTGACGATGGGCTCGCCCAGGCCGCCGGCGCCGATGAAGGCCGCGAGCGTGGCCGTGCCGATGCTGACGACGGCGGCAATCCGCACGCCGGCGAGCATGTGGGGCAGGGCGAGCGGGACATAAACATGGCGTAACTGCTCCAGTTCGCTGAGACCCAGTGCCTGGGTGACTCGCTGCAGCAACGGGTCGATGGTAATGAGCGCAGTGATGGTATTGCGCGCGATGGGTAACAACGAATAGAGAAACAGGGCGATGATGGCGGGTACCTGACCGACACCGGCAAGGGGGATCATCAGAGCCAGCAGGGCGATCGAGGGGATCGTCTGCAGCAGCCCGGCGACATAGAGCACGCCCGCCGAGAGCGTCGGAGAGCGGTACACCAGCAGTGCCAGACCCACCCCCACCACGCAGGCGGCCAGTACGGCGATGGCCGTCAATTTCAGGTGGGTCAGCGTGTTTCGCGCCAGCGTGTCCCAGAGCGTCGGCGCCCGGGTCTCCGTCGAGGTGACAAGACCCTGCGCAAGCAGGAAGGACCGGGCAACCTGGGCGAAGGTGCGTTCCTCCACAACCACCTCCGCATTCAGTGTGCGCATGGCCTCATCGTCGAGGCGGCCCGTGAGCGCGGCCAGCGCGGCCTTGACATCGGCATCCAGATCGTCCCGCGCCAGGGGCGCCGCAAGGTAGGCGGGAAAGAAACCGAGATCGTCCTGAAGCACCCTCAGATCGTATTTGAGCAGGTCGCCATCCGTGGAGTAGGCGTCCGTGACATCGATGTCGCCTTCCAACAGCGCGAGGTACGCGAGGCCGTGCTCGATGCCGCTGGAGGTTTGCGGAAGCGCATACCGCTGTTGCAGACCCGGCCAACCGTCGGCGCGGTCGCGGAACTCGTGACTGAATCCGAATCGCAGTTGCGGGAGATCGGCCAGGTCGGAAATCCGCTGCAGGCCGAGCTGCGAGGCCGTCTCGCCGGTCACGGCGATGGCGTAGGTATTGTTGAAGCCGAGGCGGGGCAACAGTTCCGCACCGAGAGGCGCCAACCGGGCATTCAATTCCGTTTCGTCCAGTTCCCCCTCCAGTTCAAGAACTGCCTGGGCCAGCGTACCGGTGTACTCCGGGTAGGCGTCGATCTCGCCGGACTGAAGCGCCCGGAAGGCGACCAGCGTGCCCCCAAGCCCGGTTCGGCGCCGGACTTCGAATCCGCGCTCCTCCAGCACCTGCGCCATCATTTCCGCGAGCAGGTAGCTTTCGGTGAAATTCTTGCTTCCGATGACGATGGGGCGCGTCTGCGTATTGGCTGTCCACGAACCGCACAGTCCCGCGATGAGCAGGACGGCCCGGAACGCGGATGCAGCGGCTCGCATGCCCCTCCGGCGGGTGCGTGGCGCCGCGGTGGAGCGCTTCGGGCTGTACAGGCCGGTGCTCATGAAGTCCGAACCGAGCCGAATAGCCGGGTCACATAGGCATCGGCGGACCGCTTGATGCGCTCCACCGGGCCCTGCCGGACGATCGCTCCTTCGCGAATGACAACGATTTCGTCCGCGAGGATCACGGCTTCCGACATGTCATGAGTCACCATCACCACGGTGGTGGACTCCGAGCCCATGAGCTTGAGGAATTGCTCGTGAATGTCGGCTCTCGTCAGCGGGTCCACGCCGGAAAACGGTTCGTCCAGCAGCAGGATGTCCGGCTGCAGGAACATGGCCCGGCAGATTCCTACGCGTTGCTGCTGACCGCCGGAAAGCTCATGCGGGTACCGGGACTTCAGCTCGCCGTCCAGCGCCATGAGGCTCATGAGTTTCCCGGTGCGGGCGCGAATTCCGGAATCGGACCAACCCTCCAGTTCACCCAGCAGCGAGATGTTCCTGGCCACGCTCATGTGGGGGAACAGCCCGGTCCCCTGCACCGCGTAGCCGATGCGCCGGCGAAACGCCACAAGGCCGGTCGCCGGTACCGGTCGGCCGAAGGTGTGCACGGCGCCCCGGTCCGGCCGCTCCAGGCCGTTGATCAGTTGCAACAGCGTGGATTTGCCGCAGCCGCTCTCGCCCACGAGACCCGTTGTGATTCCCGGGGAAATTTCCAGGTCGAGATTCCGGAAAACTTCCGTCTGCCCGTAGCTCTTGGTCAGGCGCCTGAATTCGATGATGCCGCTCATCGGGCAGGTACGATAACATTACGCGCCCACAGGGTTCACCGCGATGGCCCGGCAGGCGGGCCGTTGTGTGAAGAAATCGGGAGCGCCGATGAGCAAGCAATCGAATCCTTCCGCGGAGGAATTGAAAGCCCGTTTGAGCCGGGAACAGTTTCACGTGACTCAGGAGGCGGGCACCGAGCGCCCGTTCACGGGCAAGTACAACGCCCACAAGGCGTCCGGCATGTACCTCTGCGTCTGCTGCGGAGACGAACTGTTCGCCTCCGGCGCCAAGTTCGACTCGGGGACCGGCTGGCCGAGTTTCTGGGAGCCGGCCACATCGGAAGCGGTAGACACCGCCCGGGATACGAGCCACGGCATGGTCCGTCAGGAGGTGGTGTGCGCCCGTTGCGGAGCCCATCTCGGGCATGTATTCGAAGATGGTCCGCAACCCACGGGACTCAGGTACTGCATCAACTCCGCGTCCCTGGATTTCGATCCCGGCGAAGGAGATTGACCCGCGCTTCGCACCGGACTCCCGCCACGGCCCTGCGGCCGACGGCTGCCGCAGTCAGGCGCCCCGTCAAACGGAACTGCCGCCACCCGAATCACCCGAATGCTCATAGAACTACGCCAAATCCTGAACAAGACCCTGGCCGCGACCGCGGAAGAGGACGATGATCGCGATCATGCGATCCGCCTGTCCACGGCGACCCTGCTGGTGGAAGTCGTTCGCGCCGACTACGACGAGGACATGGCCGAGGCTGAAGCGGTATTCGACCTGTTGCAGGGATTCTTCGATCTGCCGGATGAGGAAACCAGGCTGCTGATCCGGGAAGCCGAACAGGAGGCGGATCACTCGGTCTCGCTGCAATCGTTTACGCGCGTTCTGCACGAACGGCTGACGCTGGCGGAGAAGCGTTCGGTGATCGAGATGCTGTGGCGGGTCGCCATGGCGGACAGCCGCCTGGACAAGCACGAGGATCACCTGGTCCGAAAGGTCGCGGGGCTCTTGTACATACCCCACGGCGATCTCATCCGCATCCGGAATCGGGTCAAGAGCGAGCACTGAGCGGCGCGCTTCCGGATTGCTACGCCTGCCCGGGCTGGCCATAATGCGCGCGCACGGAAACGCGAGGAGCAAGCGATGCCAGAAACCGATGGCCGGGACACGGCTGACTCGACCTATACGATGGGTTACACCCAGGAGTTCCTGCAATTGCTGGAGCGCCGTAGCGCGCAGTCCAGTGCGGCCCATCTGCTCCCCCACCTCCGGCCGGGCATGCGCCTGCTCGACTTCGGATGTGGACCGGGAACGATCTCCGTGGGGCTTGCCGAAGCGGTGCAGCCCGGCGTTTTGCACGGGATGGATATGGAAGCCTCGCAGATCGAGATCGCCAGAGCCGCCGCTCTCGCCGGCGGACACGGCAACATGGAGTTGCGAACGGGTGACGTGACGGACATGCCTTTCGAAGACGGGTTCTTCGATGTCGCCCACTGCAACGCCGTGCTCATGCATGTGCCGGATACACCGGCTGTGTTGGCGGAAGTCAGGCGCGTGCTCAAGCCCGGGGGATTGCTCGCCTGCCGCGAACTGATCAAATCGTCCTGTTTTTTCGAGCCCGGAGTCGACGGCCTGAACGCCGGTTGGGACACATTCGGGGATCTGCTTGCGGTCAATGGCGGCCATCCGCAAATGGGAAGGCAGTTGAAGCGTGTATTCCAGGAGGCGGGATTCACCGATATCGAGGTTGGAGCCGAGTTCGAATCCTTTGTTGCGGCTGAAGATGTCGCCTTTTTCCACCGTTTCGCCCTCGAATGGTTCTGTTCCGAGGAAACGGTGGAAGCGGCCGTCCATCTCGGCGTGGCCGACCGGCAGCAGTTTGACGGCTACCGCCGGTCGCTGGACCGCTGGAAGGAAGAGCCCGGTGCGGCCGCCGCCATTGGTTGGGGGTATGGGCTCGCGCGAAAGCCCTGACGAAACCCATCTTCGGGGCCGCGTGCTCAAGCCCGCAGGGGACGGGCGGTGGTTCAGCTCAGGTAGTTCGGTAGCGGCAGGAGCCTGAACGCGGCCTGCACGAGGATCAGCACCAGGAGCGGAGACAGGTCGAGGCCCGCGATGGTGGGGATCAGCCGCCGGGCCGGGCGCAGGATCGGTTCATTGAGATCCGCCAGCACGGCCGCGATGGGATGACGGCCGCCGGGGCCTATCCAGCTCAGGATGACGTAGATGAGAATACTCACCGAGTAGAACCAGAGGGCGAGGCTGATCAGGCGGAAAATAATCAGCAATGGAAACGGCGCCAGGGTTCCGGATGGAACATTGCCGATACTCAGGAGCAGCCAGGTGAGTATGCCTTCCAGCAATACCAGTACCGCCACGGCAGGAACGTCCACGCTGCGCGACGTCGGGATGAACCTGGCCGCCGGACGCACCAGCGGATTGGTGATCTGCACGATGGCCTGGGTGAAGGGGTTGTAGAAATCGGCCCGCACCCAGTGCAGGAGAAATCGCAACAGGAAGGCCAGCAGGTAGAGGTCGCCAAGCGCCTTGACCAGGTAGAAGAGTGAGCTACGCATTTTTTTGCGATGTACTTCCGCTTTTCGTTCGATTGAAACAGGCGACAGGCGCTTCCGAATCGGGAGCAAAGATAGCACGGTCGCGGGTTGCCGTTCTTCTCTTGACATCCTCGGGAGCCGAGCACGGGGCAGGCATCCTGAGCCTCTTGCGCTGTTCGGAAGCCTTTGATCGATAAAGGTTTCGAGCAAGTCCAAAAAGAACTTTACCCCAGGAATCGGCGGTTTTGGCGGGATTTTGGGCCGTTTCCGGTCTCGGCGCCGGATTTTCACCCCAAGCG
>JAJEFE010000040.1 GCA_022820625.1 Gammaproteobacteria bacterium
GGATGGCCATTAGCGAGGAGCCGTCGATGCTTGCCCCGCCAGGGATGGCGGGGCAAGCTTGAGCGCACAAGGGCTGTCCGCGTGCGCCCTCGCAGCCCCCACCGAGCCAGAAAAAAATACCCTCGACACAGCCGAGTCAGACATCCGCCAAATTGCCCTTCTCCCGCAACCATTCCCTGCGGTCCGCAGCCCGTTTCTTGGCCAACAGCATGTCCAGCATGCGATCCGGATTGTCTTTTTCCGTCACGGTCAACTGAACCAGCCGGCGGGTTTCCTTCGCCATGGTGGTCTCGCGGAGCTGGGACGGATTCATCTCGCCCAGACCCTTGAATCGAGTCACCGTCAACTTGCCCTTCTTGCGCTGCGCCTCGATCCGGTCCAGCAGCATGTCGCGCTCCACCTCGTCCAGGGCGTAGTGGACCTCCTTGCCCACATCTATCCGGAACAGCGGAGGCATGGCCACGTAGACCCGACCCGCCTCCACCAGGGGCCGGAAGTGGCGCAGGAACAGCGCGCACAGCAGCGTGGCGATATGCAGGCCGTCGGAGTCGGCATCCGCCAGGATGCATATCTTGTGATAGCGCAGTCCGTCCAGGTTGTCGCCGCCCGGATCCACGCCCAGCGCCAGGCTGATGTTGTGCACTTCCTGGGAGCGCAGCACCTGGCCCGGATCCACCTCCCAGGTGTTCAGGATCTTGCCGCGCAGGGGCATGATCGCCTGGGTCTCGCGGTCGCGGGCCTGTTTCGCCGATCCGCCCGCCGAATCCCCCTCCACCAGGAACAGCTCCGCCGCGGCCGGTTCCTGGATCGTGCAGTCGGCCAGCTTGCCTGGCAACTGGGGGCCTGCGACGACCCGCTTGCGGACGACCTTCTTGGCGGATTTCAGCCGCTGCCGTGCCTTCTCGATCGCCAGCCGGGCGATCTCGTCGCCGGTCTCGGGGTGCTGGTTGAGCCAGAGCGCGAAGCTGTCGTTGACGACGCCGTTAACGAATTTGGCGCACTGCCGCGATCCGAGCCGCTCCTTGGTCTGTCCGGAGAACTGCGGGTCTTCCATCTTGACCGAAAGGATGTACGCCACGCCCTGCCACACGTCCTCCGGCGCCAGCTTGACGCCCCGCGGCAGCAGGCTGCGAAACTCGCAGAACTGGCGCAGCGCCTCGGTGAGGCCTGCGCGTAGCCCGTTGACGTGGGTGCCGCCCAGAGGCGTGGGGATGAGATTCACGTAGCTGTCGGTGACCGGAGGTTGAGTATCGTCCGGCACCCACGCCAGCGCCCATTCCACGGCTTCACGTTTGCCGTGCAGGCTGCCTGTCAGGGGTTGCACCGGCAGGATGCCGCCGTCGATCTGCTCGAGCAGGTATTCCGCCAGCCCGCCACTGTACTGCCAGGATTCGGCCTCGTGGGGGCTCTCGATCTCCAGTCTCACCCTGAGCCCCGGGCACAGTACCGCCTTGGCCCGCAGCACGTGTTTCAGGCGCCGCAGCGCGAACGACGGAGAGTCGAAATACTGCGGATCCGGCCAGAAGCGCAGCGTCGTCCCTGTGTTTGCCTTCCCCACAGAGCCCACCACGTCGAGCTGACCCCGGCGCTCGCCGCCGGAGAAACTCATGTTGTATTCCTTGCCGCCGCGGCGGATCCACACTTCCAGGTTCCGGGAAAGCGCGTTCACAACCGAAACGCCCACACCGTGCAACCCTCCGGAAAATCGGTAGGACCGGTTGGAGAACTTGCCGCCTGCGTGCAGCTTGGTGAGTATCAGCTCGACGCCGGGAATCTTTTCCTCGGGGTGGATGTCGACCGGCATGCCGCGGCCGTCGTCGGCAACTTCCAGCGAACCGTCCTGGAAGAGCTTGACGTCGATGCGCTTGGCGTGGCCCTCGATGGCCTCGTCGACGCTGTTGTCGATGACTTCGTGAGCAAGATGGTTGGGACGGCTGGTGTCGGTGAACATGCCGGGCCGCCGGCGCACGGGGTCAAGACCGCTCAGGACCTCGATGTCGGCAGCGTGATAGCTGTTTCCCATTGACTCCCACCTGCGCCCCGGTGACGGCCGCAAATCCGACCGGGACGTACAACAGGGATTGTAACGCGTGTGGGCCGTTTAGTCCTGCCCTTACACCCTCATTTGTTGCCTGAGATTAACCAAAAAACCCACACTCGGAGCCGAAGCAATCACGTCATGTCCGCCAGTTCGCGTAACGTGTTTGCCAACAGCCGAAACTCTTCGGTTCTCAACGACGTCTGGCGCCATGCCAACCCAATCTGGCGTGCTGCCGGCACGCTGAGTCGTGAAAGGGAGATTCCCGTTCCCTGGGTGACATGAGCGTCAACCGCAAGCCTCGGTATGAGGGCGACGCCGACACCCGCCGCAACCATCTGCACCATCGTCAGCAAACTGCTGGCCTCGAACTGCGCACGAGCCCGCCTGTCGCTCGTCGTGCAGACGTCCAGCGTGTGGCCGCGCAGGCAGTGGCCTTCCTCCAGCAACATCAGCTGCTCGCCGGCAAGCGTTTCGAGCGAAACCTCGCCGGCCCCGGCGAGCGCGTGATTCCGGTTGCAGGCGAACAGGAGCTCATCCTCCATGATGACGTCAATGCGGAGATCGCCGGTGTCGTAGGGCAGCGCGATCAGGGCGGCGTCCAGCTCTCCGTTCTCCAGCCGCGCGAGCAGCGGCGCCGTCTGCTCCTCCCTCAGGTAGATCGTAAGCTTCGGGAATCTTTCTCTCAGCGCCGGAAAGACCCGCGGCAGCACGAACGGTCCAATCGTCGGAATCACCCCGAGGCGCATCTCCCCGGTCATCGGAGAGCGAGCCGCCCTGGCCACTTCCATGACCTCTTCGGCTTCCCGCAATACCGCTTTCGCCCGATTGGCAATCTGCAGGCCGAAAGGGGTTATCAATACGCGCCGGTTGGAACGCTCCGCGACGGCTGTTCCCAGCACCGATTCCAGATCCCGAATGCCTGCACTGAGTGTCGACTGGGTGATGTGGCAACGCTGTGCCGCCCTGCCGAAGTGTTGCGTATCGGCCAGCGCCGTCAGGTACTGGAGTTGCTTCATCGTCGGCAACCGCTTCATCAGACTGATCTGCGCCCTATTATCCGTAAAATACGATTATTATAGCCGATAATAATCGTTGGACACGACAGCAAGTAACTCCTACACTCACCCCGTTTACAGACCAAGCTGCCGTCGGTTCGCAGCGCCTTCCAATGAGCCAGCACACCCACATTCGTATCAGCGAAGAGAGCCGTGACGCAGTTGCCAGCCGGCTCTCGCTGGTGCAGGCCGATCACTGACGGCGGCGATAGACAAACGGGACATTCACAAGGAGTAAAACATGAACGATGCAACTTGCCCGGTAACGGGCGCAGCCCAGAAAGCGGGCGCCGGCGGCGGCACGGTCAACCGGGACTGGTGGCCGAACCAGTTGAAGCTGGGCATTCTTCACCAGCAATCGGCCAAGTCCGATCCCATGGACGAGTCGTTCGACTACGCTGAAGAATTCAAGTCCCTCGACCTGGACGCCGTGAAACAGGACCTCTACGAATTGATGACCACGTCGCAGGACTGGTGGCCGGCGGACTATGGCCACTACGGTCCGCTGTTCATCCGGATGGCGTGGCACAGCGCGGGCACGTATCGAATCGGCGACGGACGCGGCGGCGGCGGGACCGGCAACCAGCGCTTCTCGCCGCTCAACAGCTGGCCGGATAACGGCAACCTGGACAAGGCGCGCATGCTGCTTTGGCCGGTCAAGCAGAAGTACGGCAGGAAAATTTCGTGGGCCGATCTCATGATCCTGGCCGGTAACTGCGCCCTGGAGTCGATGGGGTTCAAGACGTTCGGTTTCGCGGGCGGCCGCGCGGATATCTGGGAGCCCGAACTGGACATCTACTGGGGCTCTGAAGACATCTGGCTGGACGACAAGCGCTATTCCGGCGACAGGGAGCTCGAAAACCCGCTGGGCGCCGTCCAGATGGGCCTGATCTACGTGAATCCGGAAGGGCCCAACGGAAACCCGGACCCGGTCGCTTCCGGCCGGGACATTCGCGAAACCTTCGGCCGGATGGCGATGAACGACGAGGAAACCGTAGCCCTGGTCGTCGGCGGACACACGTTCGGCAAGTGCCATGGCGCCGGCCAGGCGGAGCTCGTCGGTCCGGAGCCCGAAGGCGCCTCCATCGAGCAACAGGGGCTGGGCTGGAAGAACAGCTCCGGCACAGGCATCGGCGTCGACACCTTCACCACCGGCATGGAAGGCGCATGGACCAACAACCCGACCCGGTGGGACAACGGTTACCTGGACAACCTGTTCGGGTACGAGTGGGAGTTGGTGAAGAGCGATGCGGGCGCCTGGCAGTGGGCGCCGAAGGACGGCGCAGGCTCCGACACCGTGCCCGATGCCCACGATCCGGCCAGGCGGCACGCGCCCATGATGACCACGGCGGACATGGCCATGCGGATGGATCCCGTCTACGAGGCCATCGCGCGGCGCTTCCACGAGAACCCGGACGAGCTGGCCGACGCCTTCGCCCGGGCGTGGTTCAAGCTGACGCACCGCGACATGGGCCCGCGCTCGCGCTACCTCGGCCCGGAGGTCCCGTCCGAAGAACTCATCTGGCAGGACCCCGTTCCCGCCGCCACCCACGACCCGCTCGACGAGCAGGACATCGCCTCCCTGAAGGCCACGATCCTGACTTCGGGTCTCTCCGTCTCCCAGTTGGTCTCCACCGCCTGGGCTTCGGCATCGACCTTCCGCGGCTCGGACCTGCGCGGCGGGGCGAACGGTGCGCGCATTAGCCTGGCGCCGCAGAAGGACTGGGAAGTGAACCAGCCGGACCGGTTGGCAAGTGTGCTGGAGACTCTCGAAGGCCTTCAGCAGGCGTTCAACAGCGCGCACTCGAACGGCAAGGGTGTCTCGCTGGCCGACCTGATCGTCCTGGGCGGGTGCGCAGCCGTGGAAAAGGCCGCAAACGACGCCGGGCACGACGTGACGGTGCCGTTCACGCCGGGCCGCACGGATGCCTCCCAGGAGCAGACGGATGTCGATTCCTTCGACGTGCTCGAACCGTATGCGGACGGGTTCCGCAACTACCTCAGGCAGAAATATTCCGTATCGACCGAGGAGTTGCTGGTGGACCGGGCACAGTTGCTGACGTTGACAGCGCCGGAAATGACGGCTCTGGTGGGCGGCTTGCGTGTTCTTGGAACCAACTTCGGTCAGACCGACCATGGGGTCCTTACCTCGCGGCCGGAGGTGCTCTCCAACGACTTCTTCGTGAACCTGCTCGACCTGGGCCTGTCCTGGAAGGCCGTTGACGATTCAGAGGAGGTGTTCGAAGGCCGCGATCGCGCCACGGGCGAGTTGAAGTGGACCGGCACCCGCGCCGATCTGATCTTCGGCTCCAACTCCCAGCTACGGGCGCTCGCGGAAGTCTACGGCAGCGCGGACTCTGGGCCGCAGTTCGTGAACGACTTCGTGGCCGCCTGGGACAAGGTGATGAACCTCGACCGGTTCGACGTCGCCTGATTCGGGGTAATCCCGGGAAAGGTCCTCGGCGTGCCTGCCGAGGACCTTTCCGCTTCAGAAGTAGACCTTCACGCCGGCCCAGAGTGCGCGGGGGGCGCCGGGCGCGAGGAAGCGAACGTCCTTGTCGATGTCGTCCAGCCCGATGACCTCGTCCGGCTCCTCGCCGATCAGCCCGAAATTCTCGTATTCCCCGTCCAGCAAGTTCTCCACCAGCACGAACGCCTCGAATCGCTCGCCCCGGTAGTTCGCGCGCGCATTTACCGTCGCGTAGCCGTCCAGTTTGTCCAGTTCGTTGGATTCGTCGCCGCGCAGGTGGCTGCCGGCGACCGCGAGCAACTCCAGTCCAGCGGAAAAACGGTCCGAGAAGGCGTGCTCCACGGCCGCCTTGAACATGTGATCGGGTATGCCCGGCAGCTCGGCGCCGGCGCGTACCGGACGGGTGCTGAACAATCCGTCGTCATCGTCGTCACTGTATTCGTCAACGGAATCGTCGTCGGCGCCGCCGTTCTCGCCCGACTCATCTTCGTCATCATCGTCGCCCCGCAGCAGCGCGTTGGCCGGATGGTTCGGGCTCAGTACGTCGAAATTGTCTTCAAACGTCGCCTGGATATACGTGTAGTTGATGTTCCAACGCCATCGTTCGCTTGTGCCCGCGAGCGACGCCTCGAGACCCAGACGCCGCGTGTTGTCGATATTCTTGAAGAGTCCGTGCGCCCGGGTCTGGCCGGTCTGCCAGATGATGTCATTCTCATTGAGGGTGCGGAACAGCCCCAGCGACCAGTTCCAGTCGGCGGCCAGGGCGCCGCGCACGCCGATCTCGAAATTCCTGGCGATGACCTCGTCCAGCGGCGGGTCGGCCAGGAAGGCATTCGGCAGACGGCACTCCTCGACCTCGCCCGTACCCGGGTTGCGGCTCAATTCCTCGCTGCAGGCCAGTTCGATGGGTGTCGGCAGGCGGCTGGACTGGTTGTAGGCGCTGTACAGGTCCACCTGGTCCGACACGCGGCGCACCGCGCCCACGCCCCAGTTGAAATTGCCGAAATCGTGCTCGCCGTTCAGTTGCGGCTGCTCGCCGGTCCGGTCGCGCAACACGACTCGACTGTCGTGGTAGAAGCCCGAGAGCAAGATCGACCAATTCTCGCCGAGAGTGAATCGGTCGCCCGCGTAGATATAATTCCGCGCCACGTTGGCGCCGATATCGGTTTCCTCGCCGGCGGATCCGCCGCTCACCGCCCGAGAGGTCGAGGTCGAGCGCGTCACCGGATCGAACAGGGCGAACTGGACACGGGAATTGAAGTCGCTGCTGCCGCGATAGAATCCCACACCCGCCGTCAGGTCGTGCTCGATCCGAAACAGTTCCGCAACCGCGTCTATCTCCACGACGCCTCCCCTGGAATCCTGTCCACGGCCGCTCAAATTATTGATTGCGCTGCAGCCGCTCTCGCCGACGGCCTCTTCGAACTCGTCCTCCTCGATATCACCACCGCCGAGCGGTTCGCCCAGTTCATCCTCCACGGCATCGCGGCAGGCGCCCTGAAGCACTCTGGTGAGTCCGTCAATCCCGCCGAAGCCGTCATCGACGAGTACATCCACCTCGTCCTCGTCCAGCCCGTCACCGTTGAACGATTCGGTGTCATTACCGCGGTGGTACAGGTTGGCGGAGAGGCTGACCCGGTCGGCCAGCGCATAATCGCCCCGCAGCACCAGGGTCCGGGCATCGTTGCGGGTGATATCGGGCGCCGTGAAAATCCGTTCGCGGCCGACCTCGAGAAGCCCGGCGGGCGCCAGCCCGTTGCCGGTCAAGTCCGACCGCGCCCGATGGAAGTTGAGGCCCAGAGCGCCCCGTTCGCCGCGCCAGTCAACGCTACCGTAGAGATTTTCCGTCCAGGACGGCGACAGGTCCCGCCAGCCGTTGTCCTCGAATCGTTGCGCGTTGAAGTAGTAAGCCCAGTCGCCGTTGTTGCCGCCGCTCTCGATGTTGGCGATCGCCCTGCCGTTGGAACCGCCCTCGACTTCCACCGAATGGCGCGGATGGGAAAAGCCGTCCTTCATCTGCACGACCACCGAGCCGCCGAGCGTATTCAGCCCGTACAGGGGATTCGAGCCGCCGAGCAAGCTGAGGCTTGCGATCGCGTTCATCGGCACCAGGTCCCAGTTGACCGCATCGCCCAGGGGTTCGTTGAGCCGCACGCCGTTCTGGTAGACCGTGAGCCCCATGGGCAGGCCGAGCAGCGGAGACGCAGCATAGCCCCGATAGTAGAGATCGGGTTGCAACGGATTGCCCTGGGCGGAGTGGAAGTGCACACCGCCGAAGCGCCGGCTGAGATAACTCGAGATATCCGCACTGCCGCTCGTCGCGAGTTCTTCTGCGACGGCGGACTGGATGACGCCGGGAAAGTCGCGCTCGCTGGCGCCCTCGGCGCGAACCGGTGTCGTGCCCAACACCGTTATCGTCTCGACATCCTGCGCCGCGGCCGGAGAAAGCGGAACGTGCAGCATTGCCAGCGCGGCCGCTACCGGCAATGGCATCAGGGACGTTCGGATCCGGCGCGACACATTTGACCCATGAATTGGCTTCCCAAGCGGGATCAAGCGTACCCCATTTGACCGCCGGGACCACGCTGTGTACCGTGCGGCGTGCTGATCGGGAGACCCAATCGATGACCGAAGATCCAGGCGTTGCCGGGCTCGAAAAATCCCTGGAAGAACTCGAAGCGTTGCTGAAGGAACTGGAGAGTGGCGAACTGACGCTGGAAGCTGCGCTGGCCCATTTCGAGCGCGGGGTGCAGTTGACTCGCCAGTGCCAGAACGCATTGCAGGAAGCCGAACAGAAGGTGGAGATCCTGCTGAAAAAGTCGCCGGAAGCCGAACCGGAACCGTTCGACTCACCGGACGAGTGAGTATCGCTACGCGAGGGCCAGACGTCCCAACAGGACGCACACCGCCGCAAGACCCGCCGCCGCCAGATCGTCCAGCATGATGCCCATGCCGCCGCCGACGCGCCGGTCCAGGTAACCGACAGGCCAGGGTTTGGCGACATCGAACAACCGAAACAGCACGAAGGCCGCCGCCCACCACAGCGGCTGGGCCGGAAGCACCAGCGTGACCGCCAGGAATCCGACGATTTCATCCCATACCACGGCCGGGTGATCGCGCGTCCCCAGCCGTCTGGCGCTTTCGCCGCAAATCCGGACACCGGCCAGCGCAAGGACCGCCACCAGTCCGGCTCGGGCCGGTAGCGGCAGCGGCATAAGCCACCATCCCGCGAGAGCGGCCGCCGCCGTCGCCGCCGTGCCCGGCGCCACGGGCACGAGCCCGACGCCGAACC
Organism: Gammaproteobacteria bacterium; assembly: GCA_022820625.1. GTDB lineage: Bacteria > Pseudomonadota > Gammaproteobacteria > Steroidobacterales > Rariloculaceae > UBA6522. The sequence goes on from JAJEFE010000040.1 coordinate 8,859, forward strand.
CCAGGGCGAGCAGATGGACCGGCTGTCTCAGCAGGGCGATGCCGGGTTGCATGTCATTCTCCGCCATGCGTCGGCTCCGTTGCGGACGCGGCGGTGCTCTCTCCGAAATGCGAATAGCCGGAGGTTACAGGCGGCGCCATGGGCCGGCCGTTCCGCCGGCAGTGCACGCCGCGGCCCTCCGCGAGTTGACCGATCCTCCGAACCGGCGTTTCGCACGCCGCCAACGCCTGTTCAATCGCGCGCCGCCGGGAAGGCGGCGCCGTAAAGCACAGCTCGTAATCGTCGCCACCGGTCAGGGCCCACGATTCCGCATCCCGTGCCGGAAACAGTTCCCGCAGTTCCGGCGACACGGGCAGCCGATCCACATCCACGTCAGCTGCCTGGCCGCTGGCCCGGCAAAGGTGTCCCAGGTCGGCCAGCAACCCGTCCGAAACGTCGATGGCCGCGCTGGCCAGGCCCCGGAGCGCGATCCCGGCGGCGATGCGCGGCGTCGGCGCGAGGAACCGGGAAACAAGCGCCCGGTGAGCAGCGCCGGCCCGCGACAGGCTTCGCGACAGGAGGTCGAGCCCGCCGGCCGCATCCCCCAGCGTACCGGTTACGTGGATATCGTCTCCGACCGAAGCGCCCCCACGAGTGAGGATGCGATCCCGGTCTACTTCGCCGAGCACCTGCAGGGTGACCGACAGCGGTCCGCGCGTCGTATCGCCGCCGAGGAGTTCGACGCCATGCTCGCCCGCCAGCGCGAAGAATCCCCGCGCAAATGCCTCCAGCCAGGCGTGGTCCGCATCGGGCAAGGTGAGCGCCAAGGTGCACCAGCGAGGCTCCGCGCCCATGGCTGCAAGATCGCTGAGGTTCACCGCCAGGACGCGATGACCCACGGCGTCCCCGGCCAGTCCGGCCGGGAAGTGCACTCCGGATACCAGCGTGTCCGTGGCCACCGCGGTTGCGCCGCGGATTTCCACGACCGCCGCATCGTCGCCGACCCCGACAATCACCCTGGAGTCTTCGCTCTTTGGTGCGAAGTACCGCTCAATCACCCCGAACTCGTCCAGCCCCCCGGTTTCACCGTCACGATTCATGCACTGCGGCCGTCGACCTGCTTCGCCGCGCGATCCAGCACGGCGTTGACGAACCGGTAGCAATCCACCGGACCGTACTGCTTCGCCAGTTCCACGGATTCGTTGATGATCACCCGGGTCGGAACGTCCCTGCGGCCATGCAGTTCCGCAAGTCCCAGGAGGAGTACGGCCCGGCTGACCGCGTCGGTACTGTCGATGTTTCGGTCCGCATGCCTTGCGATCTCCCGGTCCAGCGTTTCGGCATCGCGGAGCGCCAGCGACAGAACGTCCCCGAAGTAGTCCCGATCGACGCTCGAGTATTCCGGCATGGCGGCAAATTGCTCGCGCAATTCAGCCTCGCTGTGCCCGGCAAGCTGCCATTGATAAAGCGCCATGACGAGCAACTCCCGTGCTCCGCGACGGCGATGGACGGACGTGTCTGCGTCATTCCGCACGATCAACCCACATACGCTACCGACGAGCCTGCCAGGCGGGATGGCGGCATCCGGCCCACTGCACGAACACGCTCAGTTGGACAACCGGCGTCGCAGGTTTGCCATCTCGATCACGGCCGATGCCGCTTCGGCGCCCTTGTTGTTCGATTCGGGACCGGAGCGCGCCCTGGCCTGTTCGATGGTGTCCACGGTGAGGATCCCGAACCCCACGGGAATCCGATACTCGAGGCTGACATCGGTCGCGCCGCGGCAGGCCTCCCCGGCCACGTAGTCGAAATGCGGCGTCTCGCCCCGAATGACGCAGCCGAGGGCGAGAAGGCCGTCGTAGCGGTCGGCGGCAGCCATCAGTTTGAGCGCCAGGGGAATCTCGAAAGCGCCCGGCACCCGTACGACATCCAGATCGTCGGCATCGGCGCCGGCCTGAGCCAGCGTCTCCACGGCCGCCGCAAGCAGACGGTCGACGATGAAGTCGTTGAACCGTGAAGCGACGATCCCGAATCGGAGCCCCAGTGCCCCGAGATCGCCTGATATCTCGTTGAATTGCATGTCCGAAGCACTCGCAGCGGCTATTCGTCCGGCGTTTCGTCGGACAGATACTCGACCACTTCCAGACCGAATCCGGAGATGGCGTGCATCTGCTTCGGCGCGCTCAGCACGCGCATGCGCTTGACGCCCAGCGCCCGCAGGATCTGCGCGCCGGTGCCGAACGTCTTCAGCTCGCTGGTGCGGTCGTGGGGGATCACGTGTTCGTCACACCCCCGTTCGAGTTCCCTGACTGCGGTCATCAGGTCCCTGGGACCCTCGTTCTGCCGAAGAATGACGATAACGCCGCAATCCTCCTCGGCGATCAGCTTGATGGTGCTGCGCAGCGGCCAGCCCAGGCGGCTGTCCTGAATTCCGACCACGTCGCTCAGGGTATTCTGAACGTGTACGCGCACCAGAGTGGGCGTCCGGGGTTCGGGTTGGCCGCGCACCAGGGCCAGGTGCACGGTGCGATTGACATGATCCTCCATGCAAACCAGGCGGAACGGACCGAATTCCGTCTCGATCCCGAGATCGGCGATGGCTTCCACGGTCTCTTCCTTGGCGAGCCGATACCTTATGAGGTCAGCTATGGTGCCGATCTTGAGCCCGTGCCGGCGGGCGAACCGCAACAGATCGTCCCTCCTGGCCATGGAACCGTCTTCGTTGAGGATCTCCACGATCATCGCCGCCGGTTCGAAGCCCGCCAGACGCACCAGGTCGCAGCCCGCCTCAGTATGTCCGGCGCGCGTCAGCACGCCGCCCGGCTGGGCCTTGAGCGGAAACACGTGGCCGGGCTGCTGCAAGTCCTCTGGCCTTGCGTCCGGCGCCACCGCCGCGCGAATCGTCCGCGCCCGGTCATGGGCCGAAATCCCTGTGGTGATCCCCCTGGCCGCCTCAATGGACACGGTGAAGTTGGTGCCGCGCCGCCGGTCGGTCTCGCTGACCATCAGCGGCAGGCGCAGTTGCTCGCAGCGCTGCCCTGTCAGCGTCAGGCAGATCAGGCCCCGGCCGTAACGCGCCATGAAATTGACGTCGGAGGCGCGCACCCGGCTGGCGGCCATGATCAGGTCGCCCTCGTTCTCGCGGGATTCATCGTCCATGATGATGACCATCCTGCCGGCGCGCAGGTCGGCGACGATGTCCTCGGTCGTGTTCAGCCCCGCAACGGCGGTTTCCGTGTTGATTGAAATGGCCACGAGATCCAGATTTCCCTTGTCGTCTGTTTACCGGTCGGCGGTCCGCAACCGTTCCAGGTAGCGTGCGACGATGTCGACTTCAATATTAACAGCCCTCCCCGGCCGGTACTCCGAAAAGAGGGTCACGTCGCTCGTATGCGGGACGATGTTCACTTCAAATGCGTCTTCGTGGACGGCGTTGACCGTCAGGCTGACACCGTCCACCGCCACCGATCCCTTGCGGGCGATAAAACGCATGAGCGCCTCGTCGAAGGCGATGCGGATCTCCGTCGATCGCGCCGCGGGTTCCACGCCCACGACGCGCCCGATGCCGTCGACGTGCCCGGTGACCAGGTGGCCGTCCACGGTATCGTTCACCCGCAGGGCGCTCTCCAGATTCACGCGATCGCCCCTGGACAATTCGCCGAGGGTGGTTGCCGACAGGGTCTCAAGCGAAACATCGGCTGAAAATCGCTCATCCGTGCAATCGACCGCGGTGAGACAAACGCCGTTGACGGCGATGCTCAATCCGGTTGCAAGCGGCGGAAGCGCCACTTCGCGGGTGTCGATGGTCAGGCGCCGGTCTCCGCCGAGATCGACGCTGTCGAGGACTCGACCCGTACCCCTTACGATTCCGCTAAACATGCTCTGATCCGAAGGTCCTTGCCTACCTTGCGCACATCTTGATACTCAAGCTCGACGCGATCTTCAAGGCTTGCCAGCGGTTCCATGGCGAACATTCCCCGGGCATCGGCGCCCAGAACCCGGGGTGCGAGGTAAATCACCAGTTCGTCGATCAGGCCGGCGTGCAGGAGCGCTCCGTTCAATCGCGCGCCCGCCTCCACCCACACCTCGTTGAATTGCAATTCGCCCAGCCGCGTCATCACCTGTGCCAGGTCGCAGTGCCGCGCGCCCGGCACCATCTGCACCCGGGCGCCTGCCCGCTTGAGCGCTTCGGCCGATTCTGGCGCCTCCCGGCAGCCGAAAACCAGGACCGTGCCCGGCAATTCGAGGGTTCTTGCGGTTGGCGGTGTGCGCAAATCCGAGTCCACGATGATACGCGCCGGCTGCACGATCGGCGGATGCGAAGCCGGCAGTCGGGCATCCAGCTCCGGATCGTCTGCCAGCACCGTGCCGATTCCGGTGAGCACCGCGCTTGCGCGCGCCCGCCAGCGGTGCACGTCGCGACGGGCCGCCTCTCCGGTAATCCACTGACTCTCGCCGTTCGCCAACGCGGTCCGGCCATCCAGGCTCGCGGCGAGCTTGCTGCGGATCAGCGGCCGGCCCCTGGTCATTCGCGACCTGTAGCCAGGATTCAGTGCCGCGGCGGAGGCTTCCAGCACGCCGACCGTGACGTCCACGCCAGACTCGCGGAGCTTGCGAATGCCCGTTCCGTCCACCAGGGGATTCGGGTCGGTCGCGGCGCATACGACCCGGGCCACCCGGGCCTCGATCAATGCGTCGGCACAGGGGCCCGTACGGCCGGTGTGGCTGCAGGGTTCGAGCGTGACATAGGCCGTGGCGCCGGAGGCGTCCGTTCCCGCCCCCGCAATGGCCACCCGCTCGGCATGGGGACCTCCGGCGCGCTCGTGCCAGCCTTCTCCGACAATACGCCCCGCCTTGACCAGCACGCACCCGACCCGGGGATTCGGGTCCGCGCTGAACAATCCCCGCCTCGCCAGTTGCACGGCGCGGGCCATGAACGCCTGGTCGGACGGTCCGGTCACTTGTCTTCGTCCGGCAACAAGGACATCTGCTCCCGGTCGATCAGCAAGGGCAGCGACTGCAGGCGTTCGACCTCCTCGCGGAAATCGGCGATGTCCTGAAAACTGCGGTAGACCGATGCGTAGCGAACGTAGGCGACCTCGTCGAGGCCGCGCAGTTCTTCCATGACCATATCGCCGATGAACCGGCCGCTGACTTCCCGCTCACCGATAGTCTGCAGGCGGTGCACCAGACGCTCGATGCTCTCTTCAACGACTTCACTTTCGATCGGGCGTTTTTCCAGTGCCCTGGCGATTCCGTTCCGAAGTTTTGCTTCGTCAAAGGGTTCACGCCGCCCATCGCGCTTGACGACCCGGGGCATCACCAGCACCGCCGATTCGTACGTCGTGTAGCGCTCCCCGCACTTCCGGCACTCGCGCCGCCGGCGCACCTGGCGCCCTTCACCGGCCAGCCGCGAATCGATGACCTTGGTATCTTCGAAATTGCAGAATGGACAATGCACAGCGGACCGTGCTCCCCTTCAAACCGCCCCCTCCCGATAGACGGGGAAACGGCGCGTCAACTCAAGGACTTCTTCGCGCACCCGTTGCACGACGGCCTCCCTGGCCTGCTCATCGTGCACCACATCCAGGATATCGGCAATCCAGTGGCCGAGTTGCTCCGCGTGCTCTTCCAGCAGACCGCGCGTGGTAATCGCCGGCGTACCGATCCTGAGCCCGCTGGTGACCCGCGGCGGCCGGGGGTCGTTGGGTACCGCGTTCCGGTTCACCGTGATGTTGGCCTGGCTCAGGGCATCTTCGGCGGCCTTGCCCGTGATGTCGTGGCTGATGAGGTCGACCAGCATCAGGTGGTTGTCGGTGCCCCCGGAGACGATCTTGTAGCCGCGCTCCATCAGCGTACCCGCCATGCGGCGGGCATTGGCCAGAACCTGCAACTGGTACGCCCTGAACTCCGGCTGCGCGGCCTCGGCCAGAGCCACCGCCTTGGCGGCGATCACGTGCATCAGCGGCCCGCCCTGGGTGCAGGGAAAGACATTGAAGTTGATCTTCCTGGTGAGTTCGGGGTTGTCCCGCGCGAGAATCAGGCCGCCCCGCGGACCCCGCAGGGTCTTGTGCGTCGTGGTGGTGGTCACGTCGGCGATGGGCGTCGGGTTCGGGTAGATGCCGGCGGCGATGAGTCCGGCCACGTGGGCCATGTCGACCAACAGCCACGCGCCCACCTCGTCGGCGATGTCTCGAAATCGCTGCCAGTCAACGACCCTTGAGTAGGCGGAAAACCCGGCCACGACCACCTTCGGCCGGTGCTCGCGGGCGAGCCGGTCCACCTGGTCGTAGTCGATCCGCCCGGTCGCGGGATCGACACCGTACTGGACGGCCTGGAAAAACCTTCCGGAGAAACTCACCTTCGCCCCGTGCGTCAGGTGGCCGCCATGGGGCAGACTCATGCCGAGCAGGGTGTCGCCGGGATCCATCATCGCCAGGTAGGCCGCCACGTTGGCCTGGGACCCGGAATGGGGCTGGACGTTGGCGAAGTCGGCGTCGAACAGCGACTTCGCCCGCTCGATCGCCAGGCTCTCCGCGATGTCGACAAACTCGCAACCGCCGTAATAGCGGCGACCCGGGTAGCCTTCGGCGTACTTGTTGGTCAGCACCGAGCCCTGTGCCGCCAGCACGCGGGGGCTCGCGAAATTCTCCGAGCCGATCAGTTCGATGTGTTCTTCCTGGCGGCGGAGTTCGCCCTGAAGCGCTTCGGAGAGTTCCTCATCGAAGCCGTGAATCGTCTCGGTATCATCGAACATGATCTGCGTCCATCAAGGGTCCAAATGCCGGGGGCGTGCGCATTGTAACGCCAATGGCGGGCGTTTCTCGCAGCGATTCATGCCTCGGGAGACCTGCCCGGCCGGATCTCGGGAATCCCGGGGGCCGTTTCGTGAGTCCGCGACGACGCCCATCCGCGATTACAACAGCTCCCGCGCCGACCCGGGATCGGCGAATCCTTCCACCAGCCGCGTCCAGGCTCGTGCAAGATTGTCGCGGTTGTAGCCGCCGGCGCCCATGCCGAGGATGCGGCCGCCGCAGTAGCGGTCCGCGTACTCCCGCAAGCGCGCGGCGGCGTGGCCGTGGGCGTTTTCGCTGTACTGCAGGTGGGTTATGGGATCTCCGGCCAGAGAGTCGGCGCCGCCGACGAGCAGCAGCAACTGCGGTTCCGCGTTTTCGATGTAGGCCTCGACTTCCTTCCAGGCCTCAAGGAATGCGTCGTCGCCCGATCCCGGCGGCATGGGAATGTTCAGCTTGGTTCCTTCGGCCGGCCCGCGGCCCGTCTCGCTGCGGGCGCCGGTTCCGGGGTAGAGGAACCGGCCGTCCTCGTGAATGTCGGCGAACAGCGCCCTGGGCTCTGTCTCGAATCCGTAGAACACGCCGTCGCCGTGGTGGGCGTCGATGTCCACGTAGGCAACCCGATCGAGACCGTAAACGTCCATCGCCGTCTCGATGGCGACGCCGGCGTCGTTGAAGACGCAGAAACCGGCGGCCCGGTCCCGCGCGGCGTGGTGAAGTCCGCCGATCGGGATGAAGGCGCGGGGTATGTCGCCCTCCATGATCGCCGTCAGCGCCTCAAGCGTTCCGCCGACGGTGTGCGCTGCGGCCTCGTAAATCCCCGGGTACGCAGGCGTATCGCCGGCGTCCAGATAACCATAGCCCTGTTCCGAGAGTTCCCGGACCCTGTCCACGTAGTCCGCGGTGTGAAAACGCTCGATCTCATCCCGGGTCGCCGGCCGCGACGGCCGCTGATCCATTTGCGCCGCATACGATGAACGCGCCAGTTCCGCCATGAAGACGTCGTGCCGGTCCGGGCCGAAGGGATGTCCGCCGGGGAAGCCGTACTTCGCCAGTTCCGCGTCGCTGATGACGATAACCTGATCCGTCATGATGGCTCCAACCTCTGCCGGCAACCCGCGCCTAACGCCCTGCCGCATGGGGCGGAAGAACGCCTCGCCGAAGACGGCTGATCGACTGTCGCGTTGCGGCGCAGGAATTTTGCCACGAGATGTCAGGCGTCGCCTTCAACCCATTTCCTGGCATTCACGAACAGTTGCTGCCATGGCGAGTCCTCGCCCCATCCCGGAGGGTGCCATGAGAGCTGTACAGTGCGAAAGACGCGTTCCGGATGGGGCATCATGATCGTCACACGGCCGTCCCGGTTGGTGAGTCCCGCGATGCCCCGGGGCGAACCATTGGGATTCGCGGGATACTGCCGTGCCGGTTCGCCGCGGTTGTCCACGTAGCGCACGCAGGCGGAATCGCGCTCGCACGCCGCCTGCGCTTCGTCCGACGCGAAGTGCGCGCGCCCTTCGCCGTGTGATGTGACGATGGGAATTCGCGAACCCTCCATGCCCGCCAGCAACAGCGACGGGCTCGACTCGATCCGCACCAGCGACAGCCGGGCTTCGAACTGATCCGAGCGGTTGCGAACGAACCGCGGCCAGTGATCGACGCCCGGCAGCAGGGATTGCAGCGCCGAAAGCATCTGGCAGCCGTTGCAGACGCCGAAGACGAAGACATCTTCGCGGCGGAAGAACGTCTCGAAGGTTTCCCGGACCGAGTCGTTGTAGAGGATCGACTTGGCCCAACCCTCGCCCGCGCCGAGCACGTCGCCGTAGCAGAAGCCGCCCGGCACGGCCATGCCCCGGAATTCGTCCAGACCGACGCGGCCCGAAAACAGGTCGGTCATGTGCACGTCGTAGCTGTCGAAGCCGGCCCGGTGGAAAGCCGCGGCCATCTCCCGCTGGCTGTTCACACCCTGTTCGCGAAGGATGGCGACCCTGGGACGCCGGTCGGGGAGGCGGTGGCCGGGAGGGCGACGGTCGTCGCGACCCTGGCCATGCGGGTCCCGATCGCCGGGGCGTCGGTCTTCGCAATCCTCCAGTGCAAAACTGAGGACCGCATTGAGACCCGGGTCATCCTCGTCGTTCAGCGCGTCGTAGGCTTCCTGGGCGCACTCGGGGTTGTCGCGCAGCCGTTGCATGCGGTAGGTCATCTCCGACCAGCGCCGGTGCAGTGCGGTCCGGGAGGCGCGGTATATCGTCTCCCCACCCTGCGCCACCTCGATATTGCCGTGCGGTGCAACGCGGGCGACCACCGCAGCCGCCCCAAAACCGTGATCGGCGAGTTCGGCCTGCACTTCCGCCAGGTCCCGGCGCCTGATCTGAACGACGACGCCGGGTTCCTCGTTGAACAGAAACGCCAACGCATCGGCGTCCACCGGTAGTTCGATATCGAGCCCCGCACGCCCGGCGAAGGCCATTTCGGCGAGCGCGGCGAACAGCCCTCCATCCGAACGATCGTGGTAGGCCAGCAGCAGGCCGCGCTGCCGCAGCGCGCGCTGGGCCTGGAAAAACCCGGTCAGCCGCTTCGGATCGTCCAGATCGGCCGCCGGCCCTCCGAACCGCCCGAAACTCATGGCCAGGGCCGACCCGCCCAGTCGATGCCGGCCGCCGGAAAGATCGATCAGCAGCAGCAGACTGTCGGACTCCGTGGTATCCAGTTGGGGGGTCAGCGTTCGGCGCACATCCGCCACCGGCGCGAACGCCGATACGATCAGGGACACGGGGGCGGTGACGGAGCGATCCTCTTCCTCAGCCCGCCACTCCGTGCGCATGGAAAGCGAATCCTTGCCCACCGGCACGGCGATACCCAGTTCCGGACACAGTTCCTCGCCCACGGCCCTGACCATCTCGAACAGCGTGTAGTCGTCGTCGCCGTGCCCGGCCGCGGCCATCCAGTTCGCCGAAAGCCGCACGTCCGCCAGGCGCTCCACATCGGCCGAGGCGATATTGGTGACCGCTTCGGCGATCGCCAGCCGCGCCGAGGCCGGTCCGTCGTAGATGGCCACCGGGGTCCGCTCGCCCATGGCCATGGCCTCGCCGGTATAGCCCCAGTAACCGGACGTGGTCACGGCCGCATCGGCCACCGGGACCTGCCACGGTCCGACCATCTGGTCCCGGGAGATCTTTCCGCCCACGGTCCGGTCGCCGATATTGATCAGGAACGACTTGTCGGCCACCGCGGGAAACGACAGCACCCGCTCCACGGCCTCGCTCAGTTCGATGCCGTCGCAATCCCAGGGTTCGGGCGCCGGGCGTACGGGCGATGCCTCGCGGATCATCTTCGGCGGTTTCCCGAACAGGACTTCCAGCGGCATGGCCACGGGCTCGTTGCCGAATTCCTCATCCAGGACCCGCAGGTCGCGCTCCGCCGTCAACTCGCCGATCAGCGCATAGGGACAGCGTTCCCGCTCGCAGATTCGCTCGAACGCCTCTACCGCATCGGCGCGCAGCAGCATCACGTAGCGCTCCTGGGACTCGTTGCACCACAGCTCCATGGGGCTCATGCCCGGGTCGTCGTTGGGAACGTCCCGCAGCCTGATCACGGCGCCGCACTCGCTCTGGTGGACGATCTCGGGGATGGCGTTGGAGAGACCCCCGGCACCGATGTCGTGTATGGAGAGGACCGGATTGTCCGGGCCCAGCGCCCAGCAGGCATCGATCACTTCCTGGGCGCGCCGCTGCATTTCGGGATTGCCGCGCTGCACGGAGGCGAAGTCCAGGTCCTCCTTGCCGGCGCCGCTGCCCAGCGAGGAAGCGGCCCCGCCGCCGAGCCCGATCAGCATGGAAGGACCGCCGAGCACCACGACCCGGGACCCTGGCGGCGCCATCAGCTTCTCGACCTGGGAATCGCGGATGTTGCCCAGCCCGCCGGCGATCATGATGGGCTTGTGATAACCCCGCCAGGTGCCGCCCGCGTCCAGCAGGCAGGTCCGAAAATAGCCCGCGATGTTGGGGCGGCCGAACTCGTTGTTGAACTGGGCGCCGCCGATGGGCCCTTCCAGCATGATCTCCAGCGGCGAAGCGATGCGGCCGGGCCGGCCCGGCTGATCCTGCTCCCAGGGGCGGGCCCAGCCGGGGATGTCCAGGTGGGATACGGTAAACCCGGTCAGGCCGACTTTCGGCGCGGCACCTCTTCCGGTGGCGCCCTCGTCGCGAATTTCTCCGCCCGACCCGGTCGCCGCACCCGGAAAGGGCGAGATCGCGGTGGGATGGTTATGGGTCTCGACCTTCATGACCAGGTGCGCGGGCTCGACTACCTGCCGGTAGTGGCCGGAACCGTCGCCGGGAATCCACCACGCGGCCGTGGGACCCTCCACCACCGCCGCGTTGTCCGCGTAGGCGGACAGCACGCCGTCGGGCGCGTTGGCGTGGGTGTTCCTGATCATCGCAAACAGCGACCTGGGCGCCGGCTGCCCGTCGATGAGCCAGTCGGCGTTGAACACCTTGTGGCGGCAATGCTCGGAATTCGCCTGCGCGAACATCATCAGTTCCACGTCCGTGGGGTTGCGGCCCATGGCAGTGAATTGCTCCGCGAGATAGTCGATCTCGCCGTCGGACAAGGCCATTCCCAGCGCTTGGTTGCAGCGCACCAGCGCCTGTGGGCCCTTGCCCAGCACATCGACCGTGGTCAGCGGTTTCGGGCTGCTCCGGGCGAACAGCGAGGCTTCCCCGGCCGAGTCGGTCACCACGGACTCGGTCATGCGGTCATGGAGCAGCGGCAGCAGTCGTTCCGTTTCCGCGTCGCTCAATTGCCTGCTCAGCCGCAACCGGTACGCTCGCCCCCGTTCCAGCCGTTGCAGCGGCAAGCCGCAGATCCTGGCGATTTCCGTGGCCTTGGAGGCCCACGGCGAAATGGTCCCGATTCGCGGAATCACCACCAGCTCGAAGTCGCCCGCGGGAGGCTCGGCCGGCATGCCGTAGGTGAGCAGCGCGTCCAGCACGTCCCGCTCCTGTTCCGTCAGCGGGCGCGAACTGAGGGCGAAATGGAGGAAGCTGACCGTGACTCCCGCCACGGCATCCACGCGCGACTGCAGTTGCCCCTGCAGCTTTTCGAGCCGGAACGCCGTCTCCGCAGCCGGCCCGGGCAACCGCAGGATGGCCCGGGAATCAGTCAATTGGGATCCATCCGATGGGCTGATCCTGGGCCGCGATGTACAGCGGATACTCGCGGGGCAGGCTCCGGGCCAGGGTTTCCCGGACCAGTCCCGGGCTATTGTTCTTGCCGCTGAGATGCAGCGCGGCGATCCACTGCAGCCCCGGATGTTCCACGTCGGCCATCAACTGCGCGGCCTGATCGTTGCTCAGGTGTCCCAGCGACGAGGCGATGCGCTCCTTGACATGGGCCGGATAGGATCCTTGCCGCAGCGAGTCAAGGTCGTGGTTGAACTCCACCGCGATTGCGTCACAGTCCTGCAACTGCATGCGAATGTGCGGGGTGATAAAGCCGGTATCCGTAAGCACGCCGAGTTTTCGCCCTCCTGCCCTGAAGGAGAATTGGGCCGGCTCCCGGGCATCGTGGGGCACGGGGAAGGGCTGGACGCGAATCGAGCCGATCTCGAGCGCTTCATCGCTGCGCAGGCGGTTGATGTGCGAGAGCTTGCGGACCGCCGGGCTCATCGCCGTGCCCGGCGTCATCCAAACAGGCACGTCGTGGCGTGAAGCCAGTGTCGCGACACCCTGGATGTGGTCGGAGTGCTCATGGGTCACGAGCAGCGCGGAGACGTCGGCAGGTGCGCAATCGAGCAAGCCCATCCTGGTTTCCGCCGCCCTGAGGCTCAGACCGCAGTCCACCATGAGCAGCGTGGAGCCGAAGTTCACGAGAACGGCGTTGCCCCGGCTACCGCTGCCCAGGGAGGCGAATCGCATCGTCACCGGCCAGCGCCTGTAGACATCGGCTAGCTGTCCCCCGACCCACCCTGGCCGCCCTCGCCTTTCGGCGCGTAGATCGGCATGGGAAACTGAGCAATGTTGCTGCCGTCGGCGTCCGTGATCTTGCTGACGCCCTGCTTGTCCACTTCATCGATTCGCAACACGGAATGCATGGGAAGGTAGGTTCGGGTCACCCCTTCGAACTCGTCCTTGATACGCTCTTCGGAGGGATCGACCACCACGCCTGCGCGAGTGTCGAATACCAGTTTCTCCACTTCCACGAAGCCGAACAGTCCGCCGTGGCTGACGTTCCGGGCATAGATCTCGTAGACCTTCCCCTGATTCATGAAAATGACCTTGTAGATCGGATTGGCAGCCATGAATCGATGTCGGGGAGGCGCGTCTCTCAGGGTCGAAAGCGGGTGTGAGCTTAGCACAAGTTCAGGACCGGTTTGCGCTATTCGGGCAAGCGCTCAAGCAGGGCGGTCCGCGTCCAAAACCTTGCCGGGATTCATGATGCCCTTCGGGTCCAGGGCCGCCTTGAGCGCACGCATCGCCTCCAGTGCCGCGGGCGAGGCGTACTGGTGCAACTCGTCGCGCTTCAACACGCCGATACCGTGCTCGGCGCTGAAACTGCCGCCGAGGCGCATAGCCAGATCGTGCACGGCCACCGTCATCTTTCGTGCCGGACCGGCCCTGAAATCAGCCAGCGCCGAATCCGGCGGGGGCCGCAGGTTGTAGTGAAGGTTGCCGTCGCCCAGGTGGCCGAACACCGACAGCCTGTAAGGTCCCAGCTTCCCGAGGCAACGCTCCGCTTCGTCCATGAACTTGGGGATTGCCGAGACACTCACCGAAACATCGTGCTTGACCGAGCCCCCGGCGTGACGCTCCGCCTCGGGGATCGTCTCCCGCAGTCGCCACAAGGCGTCGCGCTCGCGGCCGCTGGCAGCCAGCATCCCGTCCAGGATGTCTCCCTCGTCCAGGCCAGCCTGAAAGATCTCCTCCACGGTGCGGCGCAAACGGGACTCCAGGTCCCCGCCGGCCACTTCGAACAGCAGGTAGTGAGGCCATGGGCGATCCATCGGATCGCGAGCACCCGGCACGAACTGAAGTACCAGTTCCAGCGAGGAACGAGAGATGTACTCTGCCGATACGACCCGCTCTCCGCTGTACCGCTGCATTCGCCGCAGCACGGTGCAAGCCGCCGCCGGGCTCGGCACGGCGAGCCACCCGGTCTGCCGGCTGCGCGGGAGGGGTACCAGATTCAGCACCGCGGCGGTGATCACCCCCAGCGTGCCTTCCGCGCCGACAAGCAGCGACTTGAGATCGTAGCCGCTGTTGTCCTTGCGCAGACCCTTGAGCTGTGACAGGACCTCGCCGTCTGGCAGCACCGCTTCGATACCCAGAACCAGGTCCCGCGCGTTCCCGTACCGCAGCACGGCGACGCCGCCGGCGTTGGTCGAGAGCACGCCGCCGATCTGGCAGGACCCCTCGGATCCCAGGCTGAGCGGAAACATCAATCCGTGCTCCTGCGCAACGGGATGCACCCGGGCAAGCACTATCCCCGCATCCACGGTCATGGTCTGATTGACGGGATCGATCTCGCGGATTTGATTCATCCTCGAGAGACTCAACAGGATCTGCCGCTCGCCGTCGAAGGGTGTCGCGCCTCCGCAGTAACCCGTGTTGCCGCCCTGGGGCACGACACCGATTTCCGCCCCGGCGCAAATCTCGATGACCCTGGCGCATTCCCGTGTAGTGGCAGGCTGAACGACCATCGCGGCCTGCCCCTGGTAGATTCCGCGATAGTCACGCAGCAGAGGCGCCGCCTTCGCCGCCGGCACCACGCCCCGCTCGCCGACCACGCCAGCGATCCTTTGCAGGGCGTCAGCCAATAGGGTCTTCCGGTCTTCCAACGCCTGCACAGGCCTTCTTGCACGCCAGGATTGGTTAGATGGTACCAAGCGACAAACCACGTGCGGCCGTTGCCGCAAGAGAGACTAGCTGATAGATTCGCCCGCGGAGGGATGCCGGAGTGGTCGAACGGGCTTGACTCGAAATCAAGTGACGGGTTTACCCGTCCGTGGGTTCGAATCCCACTCCCTCCGCCAGTCACATCCTGGGGAGGTCAATTGGAGGGATTTCAGTCCTTCTCCCCGACGACCCCTTCCAAAGTGGTCTCGGCCGCGTCGAACATCCGCGCGAGCACCCGCCTGTGCTGTTGCTTCAGTTGTTCGACCTGTTGCCAGAGCACGTCCGTGATGGCCTTCATCGCTTGCTCACGCTGTTCGGGAGAAAGCGTGATGTCATTCTTGAATTCGTATTTCTCGACCGTGAATTCGGCGATGTCCGAGATGTTGTCCCCGACGATGTTGAAATCCACGGCGTACCTGACGGACAGGATTTTTTCTTCGACACCGCTGTTTGCCATCCCTCGGACTCCGGTGGGAACTTTGGTTGACGCTGTTGGATGCCGTTAGCCGCCGACCGCGGCAATGGCATCGGACTGGGACGAGTGGGTGGAAATGATCTGGTCGAACCCACTGATCTGAAAAATCTCCGCGATGGGCTCGGAAAGCGAGCAGAGCGCGAACTTGACGTTGCGCTTGCCCAGGGTCTTGGCTATTAGCAGGATCGCGCGCAAACCGGCACTGCTTATGTAGGAGAGATCCTCGCAATCGATGATGACAGGGCCCTCGCAATCGCGGATGGCGGCTTGCACGGCCGCTTCGAAGTCCCGCGCGTTGGCGCCGTCGATGCGGCCCGCGGCCCTGGCGATCAGCGCACCGTCCCTGTTCTCGGTGGAAATTTCCATCTGCCCATGTTTCCAGAATGGTTCAACAGCGGCGCAGTATACCAATTACCCCTTGCAGCACAATCACGTTCCCCGAAAATCGGGCCTGTTTGGGCAGCTGGCCCGAATCCGGCCCGAAACACGGGCTCGTGGCGCAAGCTAACCGGACGGGTCGGCAGCCCCACACTGCCAGCAGGCCGCGAACTGCCCTTCATTGCTCTCGCCACAGCGCCGGCATCGCCAGGGTCCGCGCGGTGCGGCGGCGTTCTCCATGTCACGGATCAGGGCCTGCGCCCGGGCAAGGTCTTCATCCCTGAGCACCCAGAGTTCCGGGAGACATTCCAGAAACGGAATCTCCCCCAGACCGCCGGAGAGTTGCTCGTTCCTTACCACGCAGGCGATTCCGGACTGCTCGAGCATGTTCCGGACATGGCCCACATGGGCCAGGGATTCATGGGAGATCAATCGTTTCATGGCTTGGCGGCCGTCACGGACTACGCCTGTCAGGGCCGCAGACCGGAAAGAAACTCGGTCGGGCTGTCACCGCGCTCCAGGATCTCCACCAGGGCGGAGCCAATGACCACGCCGTCAGCGTGACGGGCGATGCGCGCCACCTGCTCCCGGGTCCGCACGCCGAATCCCGCGCAGACGGGCACACGCGAATGCTCCTTGACAGCACGAATGTAGTTCGTGAGTTCCGTGGGCAGATCCACCTCTCCTCCGGTGATCCCGGTTCGCGTGACCGCATACACAAATCCCTGGCTTTGTGCGCAAAGCCCGGAAAGGCGTTCAGCGGGAGTGGCAGGCGTCACGAGCTGCACCAGTGCCAGACCCTCCGGTTCCAGGGATGCCCTGAAAGGCGCACTTTCCTCGAAGGGCAGATCGGGCACGATGAAGCCGCTCACACCCGCTTCCCGGGCGCGGGCAGCAAGCTCGTCGTAGCCGAACGCGAGCAGCGGATTCAGGTAGCTCATCAACAGCAGCGGAGCCGCCGGCGGCGTGCTTCGCCCGGCCAGTCGATCCAGGATCCATCGCAGACTCACGCCATTCTCGATGGCGGCGTGGCTGGAACGCTGAATGGTCACGCCGTCCGCCATGGGGTCGGTGAAGGGAACGCCGATCTCCACTGCATCGGACGCGGCCTCTACTTGCGAAAGGACGTCCAGAAAGCTGTCCGTGGACGGGTATCCGGCGGTCAGAAAGGCGATCAGGGCCGGACCGTCGGATGCTTCGAGCGCCCGTTCGATGGCCTTATGCGGCAACATGGGCGGCCTCCTTGACGGCCGCGGTCGCGACCGGAAAGCGGCGCAGGATCGGCATGTCCTTGTCGCCGCGGCCGGAAAGCCCGATCAGAATTCTCGCGCCGGGATTCTCGGCGGCCCAGCGGCGGGCGCCTGCGATGGCGTGAGCGCTCTCCAGCGCCGGCAGGATGCCCTCGGCGGCGCAGCACTCGGCGACGGCATCCAGCGCCTCTTCGTCACTGGCAGTGACATAGTTCACCCGGCCGATCATCTGCAGCAGCGAGTGTTCCGGTCCCACGCCCGGGTAGTCCAGACCGGCCGATACGGAATGGGTCTCCTGTATCTGGCCGTCGTCATCATAGAGCAGCATGGAATGGGCGCCGTGGAGCACACCGGGCCGGCCGCCGCTCAACGTCGCCGAATTGTCACCCAGTGCCCCTCCCCGCCCGCCGGCCTCCACGCCGACGAGCGCCACATCCTCATCCCCAATGAATTCGTGGAACAGCCCGATGGCGTTGGAGCCGCCGCCGACGCACGCGAATACGGCATCCGGCATGCCCGCGCGAGCCGCGAGCTGAGCCTTCGCCTCCCGGCCGATCACCGCCTGCAACTCGCGAACCAGGTAGGGATACGGATGCGGGCCGACAGCGGACCCCAGCAGATAGTGGGTCCCCCCGGGATCCGTGACCCAGTCCTGGATCGCTGCGTCGATGGCGGCCCGCAGGGTCCGATCCCCGGAAGCGACCGGGACCACGGTGGCGCCAAGTCGATGCATGCGGTCCACGTTGGGGGCCTGTCGCTCGACATCCACCTCGCCCATGTAGACCACGCACGGCAGCCCCAGGCGGGCACAGGCTGCGGCAGCGGCCACGCCATGCTGTCCCGCACCGGTCTCCGCGACGATCCGCTCGGCGCCGATCGCCTGCGCAAGGAGCCCCTGGCCGATAGCGTTGTTGATCTTGTGGGCGCCGGTGTGGGTCAGGTCCTCGCGTTTCATCCACACTTCCGCACCCCACCGGTCTGACAGGCCCGCCGCGTGCGTCAGCGCCGTCGGCCGCCCTACCCAGTCCTGCAACTCTTCATTCAGACTTTGTTGAAACCTTTTATCCGGCAGTAACCGGTAGACGCCCCCAGTAAGCCGTTGTATCGCCGGCATGAGCGTCTCCGGAACGTAGCAGCCGCCGAACGGCCCGAATCGACCCCTGGCGTCGGGGAGCCTGCCTTCCTGGAGATCTTTCAGTAGCCGGGTGTGCTCGGCAGCCGCCGTTGGCGTTCTCGGACTAGTGGACATGAGCCTGTTCTCTTTCTGCAGCCCGAACCCGGGCGATGAATTCCCTGATTTTTCGAGGGTCCTTGATGCCGCGCGAGCATTCCACTCCGCTGGACACGTCCACGCCCCATGGCCGGACGGTCTCGATGGCCTCGCCAACGTTGTCGCAGTCCAGTCCACCGGCGAGAATCAGGCGGGTGCGGACTGCAACGCGGGCAGCCCCCGGCCAGTCGGCCCGCTCGCCATGGCCGCTTTGCGCGCCCTCGAACAGGACCCGCGCGGGCAATCGACCGGCTGACGGGCCCGCGTTACGGTAGACCGGCAGCGGCTTGCAGCCCAATCGTCCCAGGGGTGCGAAATCCTCGGCATCGGTTTGCAGCCAGTCGGGTTCGAATGCGTCCCTGACCTGCGCCCAGTCCCCGGCGGTGGGATGGCGCATGACCGCGACTCGAATGACCCGGCCTTCGAGGTTGCCGCACAGGGCGCGCGCCTGCTCGGGAGTCACCCGCCTGGGCGAGTCGGTGAATACGAATCCAAGCGCGTCTGCTCCAGCGTCGACGGCAACCGCAACGTCGTCGGGGGTGCTCAGGCCGCAGATCTTTATAAACACGGCCTGCTCCTCACGGCCTGTGTCCCGGCCGCAGTCATTGCCGCCAATGCCCGCGAGGCATCGGCGGCTTGCATCAGCGCAGAGCCCACCAGCGCTGCACGGTAGCCGATAGAAGCAACCGCAGCGATATCTTCGGCGCCTTCAATCCCGCTCTCTGCGACGGCCGGCAAGTGAGGCGGCAGGTACGGCGCCAACAGGCGAAACCGGTCCCGGTTGACTGCAAGATCCCGCAGGTCCCGGCAGTTGACTCCGCAGAGCAGCGACGCGGCGCCGTCCGGTGGTGCGCCGATCCCGCCGATGCGCTCCAGATCGGCTTCGTCGAATCCTTCCAGCAAGACAAACAGCCCGCACTGGGCGGCGCAGGCCAGCAGGTCCGCAACCTCCGCATCGTCCAGCATGGTTACGATCACAAGCACGCCACCGGCGCCGGCAGCCCGTGCCTCCAGGACCTGGTACGGGTCGGTGAGGAAGTCCTTGCGCATGGCGGGAATCCGGTACGCCATCAACGGCCCCGCGGCCTGGCGCAGATCGTCCAGGCTGCCGCGAAACTCGTCCGGTTCGGTAAGAACCGAAACGGCCGAGGCGCCGCCGGCGCCATAGGATCGGACCTGTGCTTCACCGTCGAAATCCTGCGCCGCAAGCATCCCTGCGGCCGGTGAGCGGTACTTGAGTTCCGCGATCATGCAGAACTCCCGCAGCCTGAGTGGCGGCGGAGGCGGCGTTGCCAGTGCCCGTGCCAGCAGCGCCCCCTCGGGCTCCCGCTTTCGGGCTTCGCGCACCCGCTCACGGCTGCTTTTCGCCATCCTCCCGAGAAAGGATTCACCCGCGGATTGCCGAGCTGCCGCCATTATCCTCAATCCACGCTGGCCGCAAACGCCTGCAGCTGTTCCACGAACGCACGCCCGCCGCCTTCCGCAAGGACCGTGCGAGCACGCTGAACCGCACTGGCCGCGTCGGGGGCCGCGCCGGTCACCTCCAGTGCCAGCGCCGCGCCAAGAACCAGGGCGTCCCGGTGCGCCTGCGTGTCGCCCCCGCACAGCGCGTTGCGCAGGCGCGCCGCATTTTCCTCCGGTTCACCACCCTTCAGCGCTTCTTCCGTGCAACGGGAAAGACCGTAGTCAGCTGGGTCGCGCACCGTCCGGACCACTGAACCCGAACGTACGTCGAAACAGACAAACGGCCCCACGGGCGTGGGTTCGTCCCAGCCGCAGGCACCGTGCACCACGATACTTCGCGTCGCTTCCATCCCGGACAGAGTCTCCGCCATGAGTTCCGCCATGGGCTCGCTGAACGCGCCGATGACATTGAAGGGCGGTCGTGCCGGGTTGGTCAGCGGCCCGAGGATATTGAACAGGGTGCGCACGCCCATGGCCGCGCGCACCGGTCCGATGTGGCGCATTGCCGGATGGTGGTTGGGAGCGAACAGGAACGTGAAGCCCGTGTCCCGCAGACAGGCGCCGATCTGTTGATCAACGAGCGGCACGGGCAGGCCCAGCGCCATCAGCGCGTCGGCGCTGCCGGAACGGCTGGAAATGGATCGATTGCCGTGTTTGACCACCTGCGCGCCGCAGGCAGCCGCAAGCAGCGCGCTGCCCGTGGACAGGTTGAGGCTGGCCGAGCCGTCGCCGCCCGTGCCGACAATATCCACATAGGCGCCGTCGTCCGGAATGTCCGGCCTCACCGCCAGGTCGCGCATGGCACGGGCCGCCCCCCTGATCTCCGCCGCCACCTCGCCTTTCGCCCTGAGCGCCGCCAGCAGCCCGCCCGCCAGGGGAGCCGCAAGCTCGCCCGCGCCCATGGCATGCAGCATCGACTCCGATTCTTCCTCGGTGAGATGGGTACCCGCGAGTACCTTCGTAAGCCATGTCACGGCATGTGAACTCATCGTCAATCTCCGGGGGATTCGGATTCGGCGACCCGGTTCTTCAGGAAGTTGCCGAGAAGCTCCGGGCCGTGCGGCGTCAGAACGCTTTCCGGATGATACTGCACGCCTTCCACCGCCAGACGCCTGTGGCGCACGCCCATGATCTCGCCGTCCCCGGTCCGCGCCGTGACCTTCAGAACGTCCGGTACGCGGTTGCGCCGCGCCGCCAGGGAATGGTAGCGGCCGGCTTCGAAGGGATTCGGCAGGCCACGGTAAATATCGGCTCCGTCGTGGCTGACCTGCGATGTCTTGCCGTGCATCAGGCTGCCCGCGGAGACGATCTCGCCGCCGAAGTGCTCCACGATGCACTGGTGTCCCAGGCAGACCCCAAGAACAGGAATCCTGCCGGCAAAACGCTCGATCATCGCAAGCGATACGCCGGCGTCCGAGGGCCGGCCAGGTCCCGGTGAGATGACCAGGTGAGTCGGTTTGCAGGACTCAGCCGTATCGGCATCGATGGCATCGTTTCGATAGACCGTGACCTCCGCATCCAGCACGAGAAACGCCTGCACCAGGTTGTAGGTGAAGGAGTCGTAGTTGTCGATCAACAGCAGCCGCGCGCTCACAACCCTTCCTCCGCTATTTCCATCGCACGGCGAAGAATGGCGCTCTTGGCCATCACCTCATGGTGCTCGAACTCCGGATCGCTGTCGGCAACGATACCCGCCCCGGCCTGAAAGCTGTACCTGTCGTCATGAAACACCAGCGTGCGGATGGCGATGGCCTGGTCCATGTTGCCGTTCTTCGAAAGGTAGCCCACGGAACCCCCGTAGAGCCCCCTGGCAACCGGCTCCAGTTCCGCTATCAGTTCCATTGCGCGAACCTTGGGCGCACCCACCAGCGTGCCCGCGGGAAACGTTGCCGCGAACAGGTCCAACGCGTCGTGCTCCTCCTTCAATGTGCCGCGGACACCGCTGACAATGTGCATGACGTGGCTGTAGCGCTCGATCTTGCGGTACGGGTTCACTTGGACGGTACCGCGTTCGGCGACCCGGCCGAGGTCGTTTCTCGCCAGGTCAACGAGCATGACGTGCTCGGCGTTCTCTTTCGGGTCCGCGAGCAGTTCCGCCTCCAGATCCGCATCCTCCCGCCTGGACGAGCCTCTCGGCCGCGTGCCCGCGATGGGCCTGAGCGAAGCCTGTCCCCGATCGAGCTTCACCAGCGCTTCGGGGGACGCACCCGCCACCTTGAGGGATCCCGACTCGAAGAAGAACATGTAGGGAGAGGGGTTCAACAGCCGCAGCGCCCGGTAGCACGAGAAGGGATCCAGATTGCCGGAGCCGGAGAATCGCACCGACATCACGATCTGGTAGATGTCGCCGGCTGCGATATGCCCCTTGCAGCGGCGCACCGCGTCCATGAAATCGGCCTTTTCGTAGCTCGCCGCTGCCGGCGAGAACCCGCGGCGAGGAGTTCCTGCGGCCTGGCGGACGCCAATGCCGCCACGCAACGCGTGAATGACCTCCCGGCGAAGATGCCGGCGTTCCACCTCGGAACCGGAGTGCAGCAGCGCAACCCGCCGGGTGAGGTGATCGAACACCAGCAGGGACCGGGGCACGACCAGCACAGCCTGGGGCAGCCCCGGCAGCTCGGCCCGGTTGGGCGGCAACCGCTCGAAGTAGCGCACCACG
Source organism: Gammaproteobacteria bacterium (assembly GCA_022820625.1). GTDB lineage: Bacteria > Pseudomonadota > Gammaproteobacteria > Steroidobacterales > Rariloculaceae > UBA6522. Next base: position 31,020 of record JAJEFE010000040.1, read on the forward strand.
TCGTAGCCGAACGCTCCCACGAGTCCCCCCGTATACGGCAGGCCATCGATCCTCGGCAGCAGTTCCGGGGCGATTTTCATCATCCGGCGCAGCACCGCCAACCATTCGTCGGCCGTCGTGGGCCGCGGCACCTCGGAGCCGCCGACCAGCAACCGGTCGGCGTACAGTTCAAGGGCCGGCCCGGGACCGAAACCGAGAAACGAGTAACGGGCGAGGCGCTCGCCGCCCTCGACGCTCTCCAGCAGAAACCGGGGCTCAAAGTCCTTGAGCTTGAGCCAGGCCGATACCGGTGTATCGAGATCCGCCGCAATGTCGAACGGTGGTTGCATCGGACTTTCCTGTGATCTCCAAAAAAAAACCCATCCCCGAAAACACGAGATGGGTTTGCATGACTGAAACGGACGCTTGGGTCAGATTACGCGCGCACTACCCTCTCACTGGCGTCCTCGCCACCAGCGCAGCAGACGTGCAGGTTGGCCCATGGGTCCGTTCATGGCGCGAGAGTATGTGCCGTTCGCCCCAGAGGGTCAAGCGCTGTAGGAAAAGCCTGCTGAGAGAAAAACCGAAACATGTAAACGTGTGTACCCGATGGGCTATCCAGCAATGTGAGCGACACACCATGGGCAGCGCCCTAACAAACTCTTTCGGCTTGCGTCACGCCACAAGGCGATAGGATCCGGGTATTGTCCCATCGATACGCATTTTGCCCCTGGTGTTCGCCGCGGCCACGCACTTGGCGCTGATCTCCTCCACCTTCGCATCGTCAACCCGGCCTAGTCCCAACTTGATTGTCGCGTAGATGCGGATCAGTGCTTCCGCTGAACCGTCCATTGTCGTTTCGTCGCGTTCCCAGCGTGAAACGGTGAGCCGCTCCCTGTGAAGCAGTAAACCGAGTTGCGCCTGCGTCATGCCCATTTCCGAACGCAGGAACCGCAATTCGGCACCGGTCAAAGCACCTACGGATTCAACAAGGTATCTAGCAATCAAACGATGCAATCCGTTCGGATTGGAAATGCGGACTGTCTCTTCGCCATCGTCGTCGATCTGGCGAGTACCCTGAATCCACACGTTGGGCAGACCGCATTCCGTGTAGTGATAGGCCTCAGCTTTGGCATTCATCTAACGTCTTTCCACATGACAGTGACCACCTTGACGGCAGGATTGCGCGGATCCGGAATAACGACCAAACAGATTTCCCTAGTACCTGAATTGGGGGATTTCCCGCAGATCTTGTATTTGCAGTAACCCGGTCGCGTGGACTCGCTTGGCTCTTCGTCGATATAACCCGTTGCAAGAATGTACATTATGTCGGAGACGATGATACCTCTCTCCTCCATACGCTGCTTTGCATGGCGGGTATAAGCCAGCTCGAATTCGTCGATTCCGGGGACGGCATAGGCATGTATACGCCTTTCGGCTTCCGCGCTACCCCAACAATTCCTATCTCTCGGCACCATGTATCGAAATGATACATTTCATACGCCCGTACAGAATCGGTTGAATCTGGCTATTGCGTCGAGATTCAATCCGTGCCTCCCGCACAGAAAGTGATGCTTGGAGCACGAAACAGGCTATATGCAGTATTGGCCAGATAGCATTGATAACTGACAGTTGCCTACCGTAACCACGCATGGAAGAAGAAAATCAGAACTAGATTTTGCTCGACGGCCGCCGCCCCGGAAATTGTGGCCAACGTACCGGGTATGAAATCAAATGCGTCACGGCACCGCTCTCGCCCGCAACTACTCCTGCCGGCCCTCAAATCGCGCGTCGCTAAGCCGCCAGTACGCGTCCGTGCCTTCTAGCCCATCCGCGTAGTCGAACGCATAATTGCCGTGCACATCCCTCGCCCTGCCATCCGAACCCGCCTCCAGCAACAACGTTACGATTTCAGCATCCGACTCCTGCGCAGCAACGTGCAGCGCCGTCCTTCCATCTTCACCCCGTGCTTCCAATGAAACGCCTGATGCAACCAGTAATTCGGCGGCTTCTGCCGCGCCGCCATATGCGGCGCGATGAAGGGGCGTCCACCCATAAGTTGTCCGCGCATTCACGTTTGCGCCGGCATCCACCAAGACCTTAACCACGTCCGCGTGCCCGAAAAACGCTGCCCGATGCATCGGGGTGAATCCATACGACGAGACACGCAATTCCAAGTCTGCACCCAGTTCAATCAATGCACTGACTTGATTTGCATCGCCCAGAAAAACCGCACCATGAAGTTCTTCGTTAAGTTGCAGGTCGCCTTGCCCTACACCAGTCACTGGAGCAATCAGGAGCAATCCCAACGATATTCTCTTGAACATGATCAGTACCTAATCTCCGACTCTGCGTAGTCTGATCGCCAACAGTTCACAGCCGAGTCCAACCAATTTCTCAGTACGCTCGCGAGCCTACGCCCCCAAAGTCGCGCAATCGTCCGCCGAATAAGTGTCGAATGTCCGCTGCATCACAAATCGTAGAGCAGCGGCAGCACGATGGAATAGCCGACCCACATCAGGAACATCAGGGGGAGTCCGGCGCGGACGAAGTCGGTAGCCTTGTAGCCGCCGGCGGACATCAGCAGGATATTGGTCTTGTAGCCGTAGGGCGTCACGTAGCTCATGTTGGCGCCGAAAATGACCGCCAGCACGAATGGCTCCGGCGATGCGCCCAGTTCGTTGGCGATCTGGATCGCCACGGGTGCGCCGATGACCCCGGTGGCGTTGTTGGAGATGATGTTGGTCAGGATGGCCATCACCAGCATCAGGCAACTGAGAATCAGGGGGGTCGGAAGGCCCTCCACCAACTGGACGAGCACCTGGGCAAGATACAGCGCTCCGTCCGTCTCGATCATCGCCACTCCGAGGGCAAGGCTGGCCACGATGATCATGATGACCGTCGGGGAGAGCGCGCCCGAAGCGTCGCCCCAGCGCAGGCAACGGCTCGCCAGCATGAGTCCCACGCCCGCGACCGCGGCGGCCTCGATGGGCAGCACGCCGGTAGCGGCGGCGAGGATGACCAGCGCCATGATGAGCATGGCCCGCGGCGCCCGATGGGTGCGTGGCAGATCGGTGGTACCGTCGAGCACCAGCGCCGTTCCGGAACGCTTCAGTTGCGACAACTGGCCCGCCGTACCCTGCACGAGCAACACGTCGCCCGAGCGCAATGACACCGAACCTATATCGCTGACGAATTCCTCCAGTTCCGGATCCCGCGCCCGATGCAGCGCCAGCGGCAGCAGTCCCGTGCGCTGGGCGAAACGGATGCCCAGCAGGCTCGCGCGGTAGAGTTTCGAGTCCCGGGTCACGACGAGCTGGGCCAGGTGTTGCGGTTCTTCGCCAACCTCGTGGGCCGTTGCTTCCTCATGAAGGGTTGCGCGTAGCTGGGCTTCATATTGCTTCAGCTTTTCCGGTGTATCGCGCACCACCAGCCGGTCGCCTTCGCGAATCCTTACCGACGGCAGCCTGGTGACGGAAAGGTCCTCGCCCCGCTCGATGCGATCCACGCGCATCTCGTTGTCGGTCAGCGCCAGGCATTCCGCGAAGGAAAGCCCGCAGGCGGCACTGTCTGCGTGTATGTGCATGACGGCATTGAAGACCCTTGGTGCGGTATCCGACATGGGCGGCTTGCGTTCGGGCAGCAGCCTCGGAGCGACCAGCCACAGAAACACCATCCCGAAACTGCCGACGATCACGGCCGGCAGCGCAAAATCGAACATGTTGAAGCGCTCCAGACCCTGGTCCTGGGCGATCGCGACCACGAGCAGGTTGGTGGACGTACCGATGGTCGTTGCCATTCCACCCACCAGGGTGGCCAGCCCCATGGGCATCAGGATGGCCGACGGTGCGAACTTGTTGCGCACGGCTACGCCCACGAGCATGGGCAGCAGCATCACCACGATGGGCGTGTTGTTGAGGAACGCGCTGAGCACGCCGCTGGCCACCAGCGTGGCCAGGCTGGCCAGAAGGGGCCGTGCCATCCAGGCCTTGGCCAGGAAGGTCGCCACGGGTTGCAGCGCACCGGTGACCTCAAGGCCCTTGCCCAGGATCATGAGGGCGCAGATGGTGATCAGCGCCTCGTGGCCGAATCCAAGCAGGAAGTGCTCGGTCCCGACCACCTCGCCGTGGGACTCGTACGGGAAGAGTTGGAAACTGAGGATCAGGATGACCAGGATCGCAAGGCTTGAGGCTTCCAGCGGCAGGCGGTCGCGGGTGAACAGGTACAGCGCCAGCGCTGTTGTCGCCAGCACGAAAATGGTGTGGCCGTCGGGTAAGGGAGGCACGTATGCAGGTCTCCGCCTGAATCCGTACATCTAATAGCACGGTATGGGGCTGGTCGCCAGCTTATTTGAGGTTGTTATGTCGGGTTCGTGGGGGGCGTGGGTGTGGGGGTACAGCAGTTGGTAGCTTGATCGGGATCGCCATCCAGGTGGGGGTATGGTGGCCATGTTGGGCGCGAGGGTGTGGGCGTACAGCAGTTTGCAGCTTAACCGAGCCCGCCATTCCTTGCGGGCTCGGATCGGCGTTCGGCGCTCCTGCCAGCCATGGCTCCGCGCCGAACACACGACGCTGCAACCTGCTGTACGCCCACACCCTCTCAGTGCCTGCCTCGAGTCGGTGGCTTTGGCTGCTCTTGACACTCGGATTGCAAGTGTCGAGTCTTGCGCGGGTCGGCGCGGTACGCCGTGGACCTGTTGTCAATGCTTGGACATTCCACTCGATCTTCCGATAAGCCTGCCATCGCCTTGCAAAGTTACCTGGGGGTGTTCCGGTACAGTCGGCGGGCGGTGGCGCTGGTGTGGTCAACTCACAAGGGGCTCACCATTGCGTTGGCGTTGCTTACGGTTACGGCGGGGGTGTTGCCGGCGGGCATCGCGTATGTGGGCAAGCTGATCGTCGACGCCGTAGTGGCGCAGATCGACGTGGTTCGGCTGGGGGGTGAGGTTGCCTACGGGGAGGTGCTGCTGTGGGTGCTGGTGGAAGGACTTCTGGTCGCGTCCATGACCGGCGTGCAGCGGGGGATCGGCTTCTCCCAGGCGTTGCTGCGGGTGCTCATCAGTCAACGGGTCAACGTGCTGATCCTGGAAAAGGCGTTGACGCTGGAACTGGCGCAGTTCGAGGACTCGGAATTCTACGACAAACTCAACCGCGCTCGGCAAGAGGCCTCCAGCCGTCCCCTGAGCCTGGTGAACCGGACCTTCGGACTGGCTCAGCACAGCATCTCCCTGTTGAGCTACGGCGGCCTGCTGGTGCAGTTCTCGCCGTGGGCCGTGCTGATTCTGCTGGCCGCCGGCCTGCCGTCCTTCATCGCCGAGGCCAACTTCTCCGGCGAACAGTTCCGCATATTCCGCTGGCGCTCGCCCCAGCGGCGCATGCTCATGTACCTGGAAATGGTGCTGGCCCGCGAGGATCACGCCAAGGAGGTCAAGCTGTTCGGCCTGGGCCGGGAACTGCTGGACCGCTACCGAAGCATTTTCCGGGACCTGTACAAGGAGGACCGCTCGCTGGCCATCCGCCGGGACAGCTGGGGCTTCGGTCTGGGCGTATTCGGCAACGCGGCCTTCTACGGCACCTACGCCTGGATCGTGATCACCACTGTCCAGGGGGCCATTTCCCTGGGCGACATGACGATGTACCTGCTGGTCTTCAAGCAGGGGCAGGCTTCCGTTAGTTCCATGCTCACGGCGATCGGGGGCATGTACGAGGACAACCTGTACCTGTCCAACCTGTACGAGTACCTGGAGCAGGAGTCGACCCAGCGGGCCGGCACGGCCGTGGCGGGCCCCGACCCCGACGCCGGCCTGGAACTCACCGACGTCAGTTTTACCTATCCGGGCGCGAGGTTCCCCGCGCTGCGCAACGTCAATCTCAATATCCGCAGCGGCCAGAGCGTCGCCATCGTCGGCATGAACGGTTCCGGAAAGACGACGCTGATCAAGCTGATGGCGGGGCTCTATTCGCCGCAAGGCGGCGACATCCGCTTCCAGGGACAGGATCTCGAGGACTGGGACCCGGCGCAACTGCGCGCGGCCTTCGGCATCATCTTCCAGGATTTCAATCGCTACCAGCTCAAGGTCGGCGAAAACATCGGCGCCGGCGACGTGGAGCACCTGTGGGACGAACCGCGCTGGATCGACGCAGCTTCCAGGGGACAATCCGCCGCGTTCATCGAAAGGATGGACGACGGCTACCACACTCAGCTTGGCCGCTGGTTCAATGACGGCCAGGAACTGTCCGGCGGCGAGTGGCAGCGAATCGCGCTGTCACGGGCGTTCATGCGCAGCGGCGCCGGCGTGCTGGTGCTCGACGAGCCCACGGCCTCCATGGACGCGCAATCCGAGGCCGAGATCTTCGACCACTTCCAGTCGATGACCGCCGGCAAGATCGCCATCCTGATCTCGCACCGGTTCTCCACCGTACGCCGGGCGGAACAGATCATCGTCATGGACGAAGGTAAGGTGGTCGAAACCGGCAGCCACGAGAGCCTCCTCAAGCTCAACGGCCTCTACGCCCGCCTCTTCGAACTCCAGGCCCGCGGCTACCGTTAGCGCTTGCGGGTACACCGAAGAGCTTTTCTGTGTGCATGGACTGCGCGTGCGCACTATTCGGCAGTTCGCCACAATCGCGCGTGATCAGTTCTTTCTCGCAACTGGGGCCAATGCCGGCCATGGATGAGGCACGACAGTTGAGAGCGTTTTCGGCGTGGGCGGACAAGGCCCTTGCGCGCGTCGTCGGCGACGAGCGGGCCCGGGATGCCCATACGCGAGGAGCCGTCGATACTCTCCCCGCCATGGATGGCGGGGAGAGTTTGAGCGCGCGAGGAATGGACGCACACACCCGGCGCGGTCGGTCCCGTACAAAGGCCAAAAAACGATACTGCAACCACCTGCCGGAACTATTGAAAGACTCATCCAATCCCAATGAGAAAGGAGACCGCAATGAAAGCTTCCGACCTGATGGTCAAATGCCTGGAAGCCGAAGGGATAGAGTACGTCTTCGGAGTCCCCGGAGAAGAGAACGCGGATTTCATCCTCTCACTCGAGGAATCCGACTCGATTCAGTTTATCCTCACCCGCCACGAACAGGGCGCCGCCTTCATGGCGGAAGCCTACGGCCGACTCACCGGCCAGGCCGCCGGCTGTCTCGGAACCCTCGGCCCGGGAGCCACCAACCTTATCACCGGCGTTGCCGATTCAAACATGGACCGGGCGCCCATGCTGGTGCTGACCGGCCAGGGATCCACGCGCCGCCTGCACAAGGAGTCCCACCAGATCATGGATGTGGTGGAGATGTTCGGTCCGGTAACCAAGTGGGCAACCACCATCCTGCACGAAGACACCATTCCGGAAGTCATCCGCAAGGCCGTTAGGGTGGCAAGAACGGAAAAGCCGGGAGCCGTTCATGTCGAATTGCCGGAGGACATCGCCGGTCGCGAGACGCCCGCACAACCGCTGACACCGGTTCGATTCCGCCGGCCGGTCCCCGACGACAAGATCGTCGATCGCGCGTTCGAGCTGCTCAGCTCCGCCCGGCGCCCCGTCATTCTTGCCGGCAACGGCTGCATCCGCAAACGGGCAAGCAAGCAGCTCCGACTGTTCTGCGAGCAGACCGGCATCGGCGTGCTCTCCACCTTCATGGCCAAGGGCGCCGTCGACCGCGCCGCCAATTATTGTCTGTTTACTATCGGCCTCGGCGCTAAAGACCTGCCGACGCTCGTCATCGATGAGGCGGACCTCGTCATTTCGCTCGGCTTCGACATGGTGGAATACCATCCACGGCTCTGGAATCCCGCCCGGAGCAAGCGGATCATCCACGCGGATTTTCTTCCCGCGGAGATTGATGTGCACTACAACGCGGACGTCGAACTCGTAGGCGATTTGGCCCATACCCTCTGGATGTTCAACGAGCGGCTGGCGTCGGGCCCGGCGCTGGAACTCAATCTGTCCGAGCAGCGGCGCGTACGCGCTTCGATGCTGGAGGAGTTTGCGGCTTACGCCGATGACGAAACGAAAGGAACGCTACGTCCGCAGAAGGTCCTATGGGATGTCAGGGCCGCCCTGGGACCGCGTGACATCCTGCTTTCGGATGTCGGCGCACACAAGATGTGGATTGCGCGCTACTACCAGTGCGACGAGCCCAACACCTGCCTGATTCCGAACGGATTCTGCTCGATGGGCTTCGCCCTGCCGGGCGCGATTGCCGCAAACCTGGTCCATCCGCAGCGCCGGGTGCTGGCCATCGCCGGCGACGGCGGCTTCCTGATGAATGTGCAGGAGATGGAGACCGCCAGGCGCCTTGACAGCAACATTGTCGTCATGGTGTGGGAAGACGGCGGCTACGGGCTGATCCAATGGAAGCAGCAGGATCACTTCGACCGGCACTCCAATCTCCGGTTCGGCAACCCCGACTGGCTACGGCTGGCGGAATCGTTCGGTTGGCACGGCCACCTGGTCACCCGCAGCCGGGACCTGGCGAACGCACTGGAGGCTGCGTTTGGCGAACAGGGCCCCAGCCTCGTGGTCGTGCCCATCGATTACCGGGAAAACCTGGAACTCACCAGGCGAATGGGCGTGCTGACGCAGACCATGGCCTGAGACGGCGGGTACGCAGCAGCGATAACCCCGAAGATTCAAATCATGGCGCAGACCACTGCTGTTCAGCCTTGCTGCCGCGGCCGGCCCAGGACATGGCGCCCAGCGAGGCCAACCCCAGAATGGCAAATCCCCCGACCAGCGGCACGACCGTGCCGTCGTAGAACTGACCGATCAGCCCGCCCAGCAACATCGACAGCAGCGTCGTAACGGTCCCGATCAGCGCGGCGGCGATGCCTGCGATGTGACCGAACGGCTCCATCGCCAGCGAATGGACGTTGCCGAAAACCGAGCCAAGGCAGAAGAACGCGGCCATGCCCCATAGCACGAACGTCCACAGGGGGGCCGCACCGTCTATCTGAATCAGGGCAGCCAGGAACCCGGCCGACAACAAGCTCAGCGCCTGCAGGCCGCGAATGGCCAGCCTGCGCATCCCATGCCGTACCACCAATTGCCCGTTCAAGTAGGACGCCAGGGCAAACGCCAGCGACATCGCGGCAAAGTATGCCGGGAACAGCACGCCCACCTGGAACTGCTCCTGAAAGATCTGCTGCGCCGAGTTCAGGTAGCCCAGGAAACCGCCGAATACCAACCCGGCGGCCACCATGTAGCCCACGGCGGTGCGATGCCCGGCGACCTCGCCGACCGCCGCGGCAAGCGGTCCGAAGGACAGGGGCACCTGCCTTTCCGGCGTCAGCGTTTCCGGCTGCCGGATCGCGAACCAGACCAACCCGGCCGTGGCGAACGCCAGCAACGCGCCGAAAATCGCCCGCCAGCCGGAAATCAGCAGGATCACCTGTCCCAGGGCCGGAGCGACCGTGGGGACAATGACGAATACGGCGAAGATGAACGACATGACCCGGGCCATTTCGCGGCCCTCGTAGCGGTCGCGGATCAGCGCCAGACAGACGATTCGCGGACCGGCCGCGCCTACGCCCTGCAGAAATCGCCCGGCCAGCATCGCCGGGTAGCTCCACGCGGCCATGGACAGCACGGAACCCAGCAGGAACAGCCCGAGCCCGATGTACATGCCGGGTTTCCTGCCGAACCGGTCGGACAGGGGACCATAGACGATTTGCCCGAGCGCGAGCCCAAGGAAAAGCGCGGAGATCACCAGTTGCCGGTTGTTTTCCCGCACGACGCCAAGCTCGCTGCCGATCTCGCCAAGCGCGGGCAGCATGGCGTCGATGGCCATCGCGGCCATGGCCGTGAGCATGGCGATCAGCAGGGCGAACTCTCGCGCCGGTAGCTCTTTTTTCATTGGATTCAGCCGGCGGAACGGAATAGCAGGGCCACGCCGAGCCCGGCGGCAGACCAGCCGGGCCAGGTGGGCGCCGCTTCGAGCCCCAGCCAGAGCACGCCGCAGATGGCGAGAGCACCGCCGGCGATAACGGCATGAAGGCCGGCCGTGTTGCCGGCGCGTCCGGGAGGGCCGGCTTCGGGTGCCGCGTCGGCCGACGGGTCCCCGCTTTCGGCGGCACGGCGCAGTACCTGCTGGAGCGCCTCCGGCACCAGCAGCAGATCCTCCGCCACGCGCGGCCAGTTCTCCAGCAACTGCCGAAGATGCGTGCGCGGATCTGTGCGCCGGGCCATCCACTTCTCCAGCACCGGCTTGGCAGTGGCCCACAGGTCCAGCTCCGGATAGAGCTGGCGGCCAAGGCCCTCGATGTTCAGGAGCGTCTTCTGCAGCAGAACCAGTTGGGGCTGCACCTGCATGTCGAACTGGCGCGCCGTCTGAAACAGGCGCAGCAGCACCAGCCCGAACGAGATGTCCTTCAGCGGCTTGTTGAAGATGGGCTCGCAGACCGCGCGGATGGCCGCTTCCAGTTCCGTCACCCGTGTATTCGGCGGGACCCAGCCGGAATCCACGTGGAGCCTGGCCACGCGGTAGTAGTCGCGCTTGAAGAAGGCCAGAAAATTGGCGGCCAGGTAATGCTGATCCCTTGGGCTCAGGGTGCCCACGATGCCGAAGTCCACGGCGATGTATCTAGGCTGCTCCGGATCCGTCACGTCGACGAAGATGTTCCCCGGATGCATGTCCGCGTGAAAGAAATTATGGGTGAATACCTGGTTGAAGAAGATCTCGACGCCGTTTTCCGCCAGGCGCCGGATGTTGGCGCCGCGGGCTTTCAACTCCTCGATATCGCTGATCGGCACGCCGGCAATGCGCTCCATGGTCAGGACGTTGGAACGGCAGTAGTTCCAGTACACGTCCGGCACGTAGAGTGTGGCGGAACCTTCGAAGTTTCGCCGTAGCTGGGCCGCGTTGGCCGCTTCGCGCATCAGGTCCAGCTCCTTTAAGAGCGTTGCCTCGAACTCCTGCACCACCTCCCGGGGGCGCAGCCGCCGCGCACCGGACCAGTATCGTTCGGCGAGTTCGGCGATGGCGTAGAGCACCGCCAGGTCCTTACGCACCGACTTGTGGACTCCCGGGCGCAGGACCTTGACCACGACTTCCCGGCCGTCGTGCAGCCGTGCGACGTGGACCTGCGCCACCGAAGCCGCCGCCAGCGGCGCCCGCTGGAACTCCTGGAATACGTCGTCTGCGGGGCGACCGAATGCCTCGGCGAGAATGTCCAGCACTTCACTGGTGGCGAACGGCGGTACCTGGTCCTGCAGTTTCGCGAGTTCGTCCGCGATGTCTGCCGGCAGCAGGTCCCGCCGGGTCGACACGGCCTGGCCGAATTTCACGAAAATGGGCCCGAGTTCTTCCAGCGCAACGCGGATTCTTGCCCCCAGGGGCGCGTGACGGGATCGCTTCGGCAGGAGCCTGCGCAACCAGCCGACGGGCCTGAACAGGTGGGTTGCCCAGACAAAGTCGTCGAGCCCGTGCCGCATCAGCGTGCGCTGAATGGCAAGGAGTCTGGCCAGTTGCCTCAGGCGGCCCATGCCGCTATCCCTGCTCCGCCGCGGCATCGGCGGCGGCTCCGCGAGAGGGGGCGCGGCGCCCAAGCTGCTCAAGCCTGGCGAGGCGTTGCGCCGCCCGTTCGACGTCGTCACGCAAGTGTTCCACGTCTCGTCCGAAGGCATTCACTTCGACGCGCGGCGGCAACTGCCGCGCCTCCTCCTGGAGAAACTCGGAGGTATTCATGGTCAGTGCCGAGCCGGCCTCCCGAGCCCAGTCGTCCGTGCGCCGCGCCGCGCCGGCCACTTCGTGGGCCGCAATGTCGCCGATCCATCTGGACAGTTCATCCTCCAGGTCCGGGCGTGCATGGCCCAGCAGTTCGGCAAAGGCCTCCGCCGTCTGTGCATCGCCCGACAGGCTGACTCCGGATTCCCTGAACGCTTCCGGCCCCGCGCTGCGGAGCAGGCCCAGCAGAGCCAGGGGCGTGCCCTCCACGGTCGCCGTAGCGGAGTGCTCGGAGCGCGCCGACGAGGCACTCACCGCAAGGTGTGTCTTCGAAGCCCCCAGCCGCAGGCAGATCCCGAGTCCCTGAATCACGATCGCCAGGCTTCTACCGTCAAGGTCTTCCAGGAGTTCTCCGGCGCGCGACGACTCTCCGATACAGCGATTGATCACGGACTCCAGTCCGAAAGCGCCGGCGGCCGCGGCATCGAGGGTTTCGGAGGCCGCGGCGGTCGTGCGCAGCAGCAGCCGAGCCAGCATGGCGATCGGGGTAGACACGGGCCGCTACAACCGAAAGCCCACGTGCAGGGAGACGATGCCACCGCTGAGGTTGTGGTACTCGCAGCGCTCGAAACCCCGATCGGCCATCATCGACTTGAGCGTTTCCTGATCCGGGTGAACGCGTATCGACTCCGCAAGGTAACGGTAACTTTCGGCGTCATCGACGACCAGTCGGCCCAGCCGCGGCAGCACATTCAGGCAATAGTATTCGTAGGCGGAATCCAGCAGTTCGAATTGCGGCCGGGAGAACTCCAGAACGAGCAGCCGGCCGCCCGGCCGGAGCACCCGGAACATTTCAGCCAGCGCCGCGTCCTTGTCGGTGACGTTTCGCAACCCGAAGCCGATGCTGACGCAATCGAACGCCGACCCGGAGACCGGCAGCCGCTCGGCGTCGGCCTGCAGGTAGTGGATGTTCGCTACCAGGCCGGCATCGATCATCCGGGAGCGCCCCAGCCCGAGCATCCTGCCGTTGATGTCGGTGACCACCACTCGCCCCGCGGAACCCACCTGCCGGGCCATCCCCTCGCTCAGGTCCCCGCTTCCGGCGGCCACGTCCAGCGCCGACTGACCGGGCCGAAGCCCGGTCCTGGCGAGCGCAAACCGCTTCCAGACCCGGTGCAGGCCCGCCGACATGAGATCGTTCATCAGATCGTACCGGTGGGCGACGGAATCGAACACGCCCCGCACCCTGCGCTGCTTCTCGCCGGGGGAAACCCGGTCGAAACCGAAGTCGACGAATTCCCCGGGGTTATTTTCGCTCGCCGCCATCCTCTGCCGCCGCCCGCTGATGTCCCGCTTCGCGCAGCCGGTCCAGGTAACGCTGCCAGTTGGCCCGGTACTTGCTGCCAAGGCGGTAGAGTATAGGCCACGTGTACAGGCCGGTATCGTGACCGTCGTCAAACACCAGCCGGACCGCGTAACGCCCGATGGGCTCGATTCGCTCGATGTTCACCCGTTCCTTGCCGACTACCAGCACCCCCTCCCCCGCGGCATGCCCCTGGACTTCCGCGGAGGGTGAATGAACCCGCAGGTACTCGGCGGAGAGATCGAAAGTCTTGCCGTCGGAGAAACTGACTTCCAGCCGGCGCGAGCGTCGCCGCAGTTTCAGGCTGATGGGAAATGGATCGGATTCGGACATGGTGGGGGACAGCGCTGGTGCTCTAACTCTAGAGGATGTAGCGCGTCAGGTCCTCGTCCTGGACCAGTTCGCCCAGATGCTCGTTCACGTAGGACTCATCCACTACCATGGTTTGCCCGCCGCGGTCGGCGGCCTCGAACGAAATGGTCTCCAGCAATCGCTCCATGACGGTGTGCAGTCGCCGCGCACCGATGTTCTCGGTACGCTCGTTGACGTGGAAGGCGACCTCGGCGATACGCTTGACGCCGGACGGTTCGAAATTCAGCCCGACCCTCTCGGTGGCCATCAGCGCCGTGTATTGCTCCGTCAGGGAGGCGTCGGGTTCGGTCAGGATACGGACGAAATCGTCGGCATCCAGCGCTTCCAGTTCAACGCGAATCGGGAAGCGCCCCTGCAGTTCGGGGATGAGATCGGAGGGCTTGGCGACATTGAAGGCGCCCGAAGCGATGAACAGCACGTGATCGGTACGGATCATCCCGTAGCGGGTGCTGACGGTGCAGCCTTCCACCAGCGGCAGCAAGTCCCGCTGCACGCCCTCCCTTGAAACATCGGCGCCAAGCGTGTCGGAACGGCGGGCCACCTTGTCGATCTCGTCGAGGAAGACGATGCCGTTCTGCTCCACCGCGTTGAGCGCCTTGAGCTTGATTTCCTCCTCGTTGATCATCTTGCCGGCTTCCTCGTCCGTCAATTGCCGCAGCGCCTCACGCACCTTGAGCTTGCGCGGGCTGCGGCGGCCGGTGGAAACGTTCTGGAACATGCTCTGCAACTGGCTCGTCATTTCCTCCATGCCGGGGGGCGCCATGATTTCCACGCCGACCCGGGGCGCCTGAACTTCAATTTCCACGTCCCGCTCATCCAGGTCGCCTTCCCGCAGCAGCTTGCGGAAGCGTTGCCGGGTGTCACCTTGCCCATCCGTCTCCGAACCCGGCAGCAGCGCATCGAGCAGGCGGTCCTCGGCGGCATCCTCCGCCCGGTGGCTGACCTTGTCGATTTCGTGCTCCCGGGTCATCTTGACCGCCATGTCGGCCAGGTCGCGGATGATGGAGTCCACCTCGCGGCCGACGTAACCCACCTCGGTGAACTTGGTCGCTTCCACCTTGATGAACGGCGCGCGGGCCAACCGCGCCAGCCGCCGCGCGATCTCCGTCTTGCCCACGCCGGTGGACCCGATCATGAGGATGTTCTTCGGGGTGATCTCGCTGCCCAGGGGTTCGCCCACTTGAACGCGGCGCCAGCGATTGCGAAGCGCGATGGCCACGGCACGCTTGGCCTCGTCCTGGCCGATGATGTGCTTGTCCAGTTCCTGGGCGATTTCCCTGGGTGTCATCGACATCGGAGCCGTCCCCGCGATATGACCCGGCCTGCGTCTGGATGCATTGACTGATCCCCTTGGCTGAACGCTGCGGACGCGTGTGCGCCTACAGTTCCTCGATGGTGATCGAGGCGTTGGTGTAAATGCAGATTTCGCCTGCGATGGCCAGCGACTTCTCAACGATGCTGCGGGCGTCCAGTTCCGTATTTTCCAGCAGAGCCCGAGCCGCCGCCTGGCAATAGGCGCCGCCGGAACCGATCGCCAGCACATTCTGTTCCGGCTCGATCAGGTCGCCGGTGCCCGAGATCAACAGCGACTTGGAGCGGTCGGCCACCACCATCAGCGCCTCCAGACGCCTGAGCATGCGGTCCGTGCGCCAGTCCTTGGCGAGTTCGACCGCCGCGCGGGTCAGATTTCCGTACTGGTCGAGCTTCTTCTCAAAGAGTTCGAACAGGGTAAAGGCGTCGGCCGTACCGCCCGCAAAGCCCGCCAGGACCTTGTCGTCGTGCAACCGCCGCACCTTGCAGGCATTGCCCTTCATGACCTTGTCGCCCAGGGTGACCTGGCCGTCGCCGCCCATGGCCACACGGGCGCCGCGACGGACACAGACGATGGTTGTTGCGTGTTGATCCTGCATTTCCTTCCCTAGTTCGCGCCGCCCGGCAGCCTCTGGCAGGAGTTCCGCTTCGTACCGGCTGGAGCCCTGTTCGGATCGAATGTTTTCTTCAATCCTTGCGGCCAGCGCCGGCACCCGATTTCCGCCGGCGCTTCGCTCTGGGGTGCGCCTTATCGTATATCTGAGCTAGATGCTGAAAATCAAGGTGCGTATACACCTGGGTGGTTGAAATGCTCGCGTGGCCGAGGAGTTCCTGGACCGCGCGCAGGTCGCCGCTGGACTCGAGCAGGTGGCTGGCGAAGGAGTGCCTGAGCATGTGCGGGTGAACGCCGACCGGCGTGCCCCGGCGGCGGGCCCATTGCTTCACCCGCTGCTGTACGGTCCTGTGGGCGAGCCGCGTACCCCGCCGGCTGACGAAGATCGCCATTTCCCCCGGCCGGGCGATATCCACGCGCACCGCAAGCCACGCTCGAATCGCCTCCAGCGCCGGCCCACCTACCGGTACGACGCGAACCTTGTCGCCCTTGCCGGTCACCCGTACCGTCCGGTCGGCGGCATCCAGATCCACCAGGTCCAGACCCGCAAGCTCGGCAAGCCGGAGCCCGGAGGAGTAGAACAACTCGAGAATGGCGCGATCCCGGACCAGCAACGGGTCGCCCTCGTCGATGCCGGGACCGCCCGCCTGCGCCGCTCCGGCATCGCCCGGCCGCGCCGCCGGGTCGTCGCCCGGCGCGAGCAGACTCGCCATCTGGTCGGCGTCCAGGGTCGACGGCAGTCTCCGCTTGGGCCTGGGCGCCTGAACGTCGGCCGCGGGATTCGATCCAATAATCCGCGATCTCAGCAGCCAGGCATAGAAGCAGCGCACCGCGGACAGCCGGCGGGCCACGCTTCGGGGGCTCAGGCCGCGAGGTGCCCTCCCGGGGCGGGAGGCTCCACCGCGCCGATGACACTCCGCTGCAAACCGCCGCACCGCGTGAGAGTCCATTTCCTCGATCGCGATGGAATGGCGGTGCGCGAAACCCAGCAGGGATTGCAGGTCCCGCCGGTACGCGCTCAGTGTATGGGGCGAAAGCCGTCGCTCGGTTTCGAGATGCCTGAGGTAGGCATCGATTCGCTGCTCAGGTTCCACTGGCCTTCGGGCCGCTCTTCGCGTCGGCGGCGGCGCGGTTGGCGCTCAACGCCATCGTCACGACTTCTCCCAGACGCCCCAGGTAGTCCGCCCGCTTGCCCGGATGAAAATGGTCGGGGTCGCGGCTGGCGATGACGATGAATCCCACTTCCGCATTCCGCCCCAACGGGATCAATGCCGCCGAATTCAGCTCCGCTTTCGCACCTCCGAATGCAAGACGCCGCTGCGCGGGGCGCAACCGGACGCAAAGGGGCTCACCGGACTTGAGGAAACTCGCGAATGACTTGAGCCTCGCGTCCCGCCGCTCGACCACCTTGAGGAACGGATCGCGCGACGTGATCGGGTACGGCTCCGCGAACAGAATCAGGACCGCGTTCTCGATCCCGAAATCCTTTTTCAGCCGTGTCCTCAACAAGCGTACACGCCGCTTGACATCAATCTCGCCCACCAGCGATATGGCCAGTTGATGGATCTTCTCCACCAACTCCTGGTTGTCCCTGGCGACGGCGACGAGTTCCTTGAGCTGGGAGTGCAGTTCCTCGTTCTGCTTTCGCAGCACCTCCACCTGGCGCTGCACCAGCGATACGGCCGCGCCTCCGGGCTGGTGCTGGAGTTCCATCTCGAGCAGGACCCGCGGGTAGCGCGCGAAAAAGTCCGGATGGGCGCACAGGTACTCGGCTACCTCGCGGCCGGTCAACGTCTGCTCTGCGTCCTTGTTCTGTTCCGCGGCCTCGTTCCGCTCGGCGGCCATCTCCCCGCCGTCGGTCCCTTCGCGGCCGACGGCTGCCGTGTCGCGCTCCCGGCTCGTCATATGGCGATTCTCCCCTCAAAGACCCGAATGGCAGGCCCCGACAACCAGACGGGGTGTCCCGGCCCGGCCCAGGCGGTATGCAGAACCCCGCCCGTGACCTCCACTCTCACGGCTTCTCCCAGCTCACCCCACAGCCTGCCGACAGCCGCCGCAGCGGCCGCGCCCGTACCGCAGGCCGCGGTTTCGCCCGCCCCCCGTTCATAGACGCGAAGGCGGATACTGGCTGCATCGCAAAACTCCACGAAGCCGACATTGACGCCCTCCGGGAACGACGGGTGAGCTTGCAGTTGCGGCCCGATTATACCGACCGGCGCCGCATCCAACGAATCCACCGGGATGACGGCGTGGGGATTGCCCACCGAGACGGCGCCGAATTCCACTGTCCCCGCGTCCAGTTCCAGCCGGTATCGCGACTCCTGCCTGGCACCGGCGGCCTGGCCGGCGCGAGTCGCCTGACGGGCGCGAAACGGCAACGCGGCCGGGGCAAAGTCCGGTTCGCCCAGGCTGACGCTGACCCGGCCACCCCCCTCCAGCCGGGCTTCCACCGTGCCGGCCCGGCTGCCCAGCATCAGCGAATCCCCTGTCCCGTCAGGCACTAGGAAGCGCACGATACAGCGCACACCGTTCCCGCATTGCTGCACTTCGGCCCCGTCGGCATTAAACACATGATAGAAGGCAGCCAGGTCCGGATGTTCGGTCGCCCGCACCAGCAACAACTGATCGAACCCCACACCGGCGCGACGGTCCGCCCATCGCCGCACCGTAGCGGCATCGGGCAGATTCCTCTCCTCCGGCCAACGGGCAACCATGAAGTCATTGCCTGCACCGTGCATTTTTGCGAACTTCAGATTCATGGGGCGAACAAATCCTCGGTCAAATCCGTCGGGCGTGCTTAGCATCGCGCGCCAGATTAGCGCATTGACGCAATCGAAGCACCAATATAGGCTCACATGACATGCGTGGTCGCGCGGCTTACTGTGGCAACTGTACTTCAGCCATCACCGAACCATTGGGTCGTCCTTGACGCGAACATTTTTTGTGTCCGCGTGCCATAACCTTGCATGTCCAGCTTGATTCAAGGTCTGGGCCTAATCCTTAGCTGACTTTGGGAAGAACATGAGCAGTGAACGCCCCCGCAGCGACGGTGAAGTTTCCGCAGAGATAGAACCTACCAAGGTCACCCGCCGTACATCGCCTTAAGGATTCGTTTCCGAACCGCCTTTGCTCTGGAACTACGTTTTGGATATTGAATTGACCAATATTCGTCCTAGCGGGGAAATCCGCCCTTGGGGTGAAAGACCCACACCGCTGGTCCCGGCGGCAATTCGTGCTGCGCTCGGAACAGAACAAGCACCGGACGCATTTTGCACGCTCGCCGGAAAACTTGTGTTTATTCGCGACTTGAGTGCGGACTATTGGGATCACGTCAACTCTGTCGAACAGGAAACTATGCAGTCATTGGTGGCCTTGGTGCAACGAAAGATTTCGCGCGTTCAGCGCGTGCACTTTAACTTGACTGCCCATGGTCAACCCCTGCCTGTAGACGCACTTCCGTTGACTACCCGAACCAGAAACGCACTCTGCCAACGTTTCGGTGAACAGTCACTACCGCCACAGTTAACTCTCTATGAGCTGCTACTAATCCCAAATATTGGTATGCGCTCCATGATGGAACTTACTTGTGTTGTAGAGGCAGCACAATCACATAAACCACTACAGCACACCAAGTCACCACTTCCTCAGAATACCGGTCCCCCCTTGCCACCCGACGCAAGTAGCTTTTTTCAACTGCTTGCTGCTTGGGCTGCTGGGGAGCGACAACTCGAGACACTTGGCTCAGCCCTGCCAGATGCCTGCTCTGACTGGCCGGACGAGTTGCAGCACCTTTGGACACTTGTTGGGCGTTCCGACGCTCATAGTCTTGCAGGAGACATGATTGACAGATACAGCGTGCCGGCACTGCTATCGTGCTGGATCAATGGCCTCGACGAGCGTCTTGCTCACATTCTGAATGAACGTGTATTTTCGACCGAAAAACCAAGAACGCTTGAACAACTCGGGGAACATCACATGGTTACTCGAGAGCGTATTCGTCAAATACAAAAGAAGGGGGCCGAATGCTTGGAGGAGCTTCGAAGCGCTACATTCCAACCGGTGTTGCGCCGAGCCAAAGAGCTTGGCAATAAGCTAGGTACCGTACTCCCAGAGAGCGATCCCTACATTGAGGATGTGCTTCGGCAGGCGGTCGCTGACTTCGATCCGCATCATTCGCCGAGCTTTGCACAACAAATTCTCTTGTGGCTTGCCGGCCCATACAGAAACCGTGACGGCTGGCTGACCACTGAATCCAAAATCGACAGAAAAACCAAGACAGCTTTGTTAAGTTACGAGAATAATCGTTCGCTAATACCAGCGGATGACGTACGGACCGCGCTCAACGAGCTAGGTATTCGCGAGGCACATCATACGAGATGGATCGATCACCTAGGACAATTTCAGCGCGTAGACGACGGATTGTTGCACCTGACTGGCACAATTCCCGATAAAGCCAGACAACTCTTGCGTTACCTAGATCGACCTATCACCGCCGACGAAGTGGTTGAGTGGATTGGTTCGTCCAGCGTTAGAAGCGTCCGCCAGCGTCTTATGGAAGATCCACGCTTCTGGCGCATAAACAAGCAAAACCAATTCGTACTCGCTGGCACCAGTGGCTATGACGAATATACAGGAATCACCGACGAAATCATGCAGGAGATCGAAGCACGTGGTGGTAGTGCAACCGTAAAGCACCTTGTAAAGAAAATTACCAAATCATATGGCGTTCAACCCACTTCCGTGTTGGCCTACTTGAGTACACCTTTGTTCGTGCGCAACGAGTCCGGTCTTGTACGTGTGCGCAAGGACGAGGAAGTGGAAATAACAACAGACATTTCCAAAACCGCCAGTTGCTACCTTATAGACGATAGGTGGGCTTGGCGTATCAGAATCGATCACCAATTGATGAGAGGGAGCGGTCGCATGTTCCCAAACGCTTTCGCCCGTGAACTCGGTTGCGATTTAGGCGACAAAATCGAAGTGAGTTCCGCCTTTGGCAATATCACGGTGAGTTGGCTAGCAGGCTCAGCAACCGGTGCCGCGCTTGGATCGATCCGCTCAGCGCTGAAGGGTTTGAATGCCGAGATTGGGGACGATGTATTCCTCATATCACACGGTCAACAAATAGAATTCAAGCTGCTTCGACAGGACCAACTAAAGACAGAAAGTTCCATTGGAAAACTTGCACTCTTGGTAGGCGTGCTTACTCCAACCGATTCAGACGCTATACTGCCGCAGATTGCCGCCGCGCTTAACCTTGACCATCAGCTTGACGAACCGCTTGAGCAACAAATCCGCGATGTCTTGCTTGGCCGTGGCGAAGACGAACTCTACAAACTCATTCAGCCCCCTACATTATCTATGGATCAATACCTAGACCGAATCGGCGATGTCCTTGGTGGCAACAACATTAGCGACTAGGATCGATGGCTCTATCTCTCAAAAAATCAGTAACTGCCCAAATAGGTATACCCTTACCCACCATTTCTTCGATTAACATAGGCAGTCCCGTCGCGGCTAATTCATTAGCAAGTGATATAAGCTCGCCAGGTCTCCGTAGAATCTCTGTACTGCCAGTAAACCCCAACCCAAGCAGTTGAAGGTGAAATATCCGCCAAGGATTACTAGGCAATACCTCGCCCGCTCGAACGAAAGTATGCCACTCAGTTGCCTTGGTTCGCCTGTTTTCCTGTGCTCCAATGCACAAGGCTGCCCACCACAAATCCACGTAGCGGCCAAAAGGTCGTTGATCAGGATCCCTAGCACCGTCCTCACCCTTACGCGTCATAGTAAACCGTCTAACGTTCTCCAATTCGGAGGACGGTATTCGCAAATCCTGATTTTGGATCCCAGCTACAAATTCGTCTATGCTCATCAAATTGCTCCGTTGCTCACGATGAACGATACTGTAGATCGAACTCACCGCTATTCTTGCGCTGGCATGCCACACAGAATTGTCGATGATTGCACATGCACACGCGAATCTCCGGTCGATCCGGCTGTGGATCATTCACGAGGTCAGCCGGAAAATCATCTGTCTTTGTAAGCGTAACGATAGTACCAACCCGATCATCAATGATGTCCTCAGTATTTGCTATTTCGGATTGTGTAAGGAACAAAACGACTTGACGATCAATTTCATTCTCCCTAGCAGGTGCCGCCACAGTGGTTAGAACGCGTCGCTTAACGTTGCCCGACATCATTCCAAGTGGTGTATCAATTACGCGTGGTGCGACTACTCCACTTACTTCCGTCAATGCCCAGATAAATGCAAACGTTAGGGCACGTTGAGAAGCACCGTTTACTTCATGATCTGGGTTAAGTGTTCGGTTATCTTTAGTTTCGACAACAATGCTATAGTCAGGAGTAATATGCGCACCCTGGAAGATGGCACCTTGGGATGGATCGGCCCCGATCATATCTAGGAAAAGCTCATTCATGCGAGTGCTAACTCGTTGCAGATAGGTTTTGTGCATGTCATCTAGAGCGCCACCCACAATGCCATCGAGATCTTGTAAGACGCTAAGCTCCGCATTGAGTCCAGCCACTTTTTGATCTGCACGGCGCAGCCTTGTTTGCTGACGGGTCAAGTCCTTAATCCTCTCTTCCAGTTCAAGAAACTTAGCTTCTCGACGGTCGAGCTGATGGTTCTTTTGCCGGAGTGATGATTGAAGAAACTTTTCATTTTGGTATTTACTCTCAATCTCTTCCTCGTCGATATCACCAAGTTTGGCCTCCACGGACTGAAGCTCCCGATTCGCGACTTCATACCGCTCTTGCGCGGCTACTCGATCACGCTGTAGATCGGCCAGCAAACCGTGCCACGTCGTTTCTGCGGTATCCCACGTCTCAATTTCTCCTTTGGCTTGATAATATAGGCTCGACAATTGCTCGGTTGTAGCATCAATCGCCCGTTGTTCCTCAACGAGGGTCATTACATGATTCCTAGCATCACTTCCTTCGGACAGGTCGGCACCACAGATGCATAACTCAAGGTAGAGTCTTTCTTTAAGCACTGGCACTGCCGCTTTTGGAATGACACCCTGCGCATTCAATTTGTCGAGCAACTCATACCCCTTTCTTAGTATTGGATCTAGCATGCTCCAGCTCAAGAGTTCGTTTTCGAACAATTGTTGATGCCTTTTTTGTAGCTTCCAATCATCGTCCATTGCAGAACTCAATTGTGCTTTGAACGTCTCCCGCTGGTGCGAAAGTTGTTCATAACTGCCTGCTTCGAGCGCACGTCGTAAATCCCGTTGAACCGTAGACAGTTTGCGATTCATATTTTCAATCTGGCGATGCAAATCATCAACCGAATCAGAAACCTCAGTTTGCTCGTCTCTCGCATCCTGTAACTTTGTCGATACTTCCGCTAGCTCATCGGACGATGTTTGTCTACTGATCTTTCTATTAACCGCAGAATGCCCGTTCTTGATACGTTTCAGCACACGCTCTAGCAATCCCAATCCGAGCAACGACCGAATCGCTTCTTTCACCTGGTCGCGTTTCGTCGTCTCTCCGAGTTGGGCGGAAATAAACGTTAGCGCAGAATCGCCATCAGTAAAAAATATGTCCAGCATTTCGACCGGTAGCATTTGAGCAAGCCGAGCTTCCGGCCCATTGATGGGGGTCGAACCTCTGTCCGTTTTCTCATATAAATTGATGCGCTCTTGCTCCCGATTTGGGTTGTCTCCGGTTGGACGCTCAATGACTTCTCGCTTGAGCATAAATCGTGTTTCTTTTGTTAGCGTCCGACCGCCAACCGCGCTGACTAACGTATGCGAGAAATCGATCTCTACTGATATTGTGCAAGGATCACCATCGGGCCAATCGGCCGGGGAAAGGCGCACGGATGGTTCTTCCAGCCCCTTCGTGCCATAAAGCGCCCACCGCAAGGCTTGACAGGATGGATATCCATCCAGGCTTGAGGACCTTAGGGCATCTCTGAGCCATCCTGAAACGCGTGGCGAACTGCGGCGCGTCGACATTCCGGTAGACCCCCGCTCGCCATGATCGATTTCGATGCCGTACGCCGCGCCTACTTTTCCCCGCCGCCCCCGGGCGATCACGTACCGACCATTGAAGAACGGATCGCGGCGTACGAGCGGCAGCGCGTCGCGGAGGCGCGCCGGCGCGGCCTTGATATGCGCAATTCCCGGATGGGCGAATACGGTTCGCTGATCGGCGGACCAGGCAAGCCGCCGACCCGGTTCGAGGGCGGCCGGCCCGCCGAGTACATGGCCAGGATGCCCCCAATGCCCCTCGAATGGTTCAATCACGAGAACGCGCATCTAAGGACGCCGTGCGCCGATCCCGATCGTTATCTGGAAACGCTATCCGCCGACCACCTGGCCGGTTTCAATCCCCGTCCGGACGGCAGAACGCTGCGCCGGCTGCTCCGCGCCGAGCGATTGACCGGGCCCGAAGCCCACATGATCGAGCAACTCCTCACCCGCCTGCGCATGGTCGAACTGGCGTACCTGCTGTCTCGCGCCGGCCTGACGATGCACGAAATCGCCCGCGCCATGCTCCTGTCAGGCGTGATGACTCCGGCGAAAGTGCACTGGCTGAATCAGTTCGCGGCGCCGCCCGCTGGGCCAGAAACACCGGAGGAATGACCTCTTGAACAACGATACGCGTCAAAGCGCATCGTTGAAGTTGAATTCAGCCTGCGGTTGCAAAGGAAATGGCAACAGCGCGTGCCGGATCTCGATTTTCGATCCGTTCGTCGTGCGGCAATGGCGACTGGACAATCGATTTATCACGCCCACCGACTGGTTGTCCGTTGGCCCTCCCACAAGCCCAAGCTCGGCGCTACGTGATTTGATCGCCGTTCGGACTTTTGTCTGTGCGGCTTCGGAGTTTCCATCTAACACGTAGCCCAACATGCACCCCACGGGGAGATCAGCCGCGTACTGTTCCGTGATGAATCGGAGCATGCCTTCCCGTACGTACGGCGTCGCCAGCGAATGCGTCTTTCCACTTCGAACGACGTTTAGGCGTTTGCACTCGTAGGCCAGGTACCGCTCGCGCTCCTGATCCAACAGCAATGCCATGTCAATCTTGCCCTTGCTGTAGGCCCAGCCATCGGCAGTGTAGCCGAAGGGCTCGTGCTGATACGCCAGATGGTGAAACAGTCGTCTGGCCCTCGCGTCCCTCGAAAGGGTATTGACGAGGTTTATGGTGATAGTGTCCTCATCCGGTTTCTCAGGCATCACCGCCACGCACCGCGGCCACACCGCGAGAACGCACTCAAGGAACCGGGCATCCAGGGATCGGAACCGCGCGATCCATTGTGTGGGATCTCCGACCAGCATCAGACGGAATCGGTGAGGTTGCCGAGTCGAAGAGCGTCCTGCAATTCCATGACCATCGCGTCCGCATCCGCGATGGCGGCAGACCTCATCCAGAATCGCCGCTGTAGGGGTTTCACAAGATAGAGACTCTTTCCGATGAACACGCGGAAATCTGGAAACAACTGAAAATTACCGGGGAGGGATACGTCAATACGCGCTCTCAGCCGCGCCAGTGCTGCCCCCACGGTCTCCTCATTTCGCTCTCTGTACGCCTCGCAGTCCTGGCGCTCCACCAAGCGAAGGTGCAAGAGCGCGAGGTCATTGTTTCGGGCCTCAAGCTCCACGCGAACAGCCGTGTCTTCGCTGAACCACTGCGCCAAGCTGCGGGTCAGTGTGTTCGCATATGCCTCTCGCTCCTCCGACACCGCCGGTCGCCATAGATCGACGAAGCTTCCCTTGTGTGGCTGCACGCCTGGAATCACGCTGGCGACGGAGTCCTCGACCAAGGCGATCTCCTCCTCGCCCAGACCGAAATACGTATAGCAGTTCGAGTCGATCTCGTCGAACAACCCATCGTCGCTGGCCTTCAATGCGAAACTCTCTCTCGCCAATGCCATCGCGTCGTCAATGAGCGACACCAGTGCACTCGCCGCATCGGAAGATCGGTTATCGTGCCGAAAGTACCGGGAAGCCGGAAACGGAAGGCGAAGCAGCTCAGCTTGTTGTATTTCGGGCCTGTCCGAACCAAACGACGCTGTGCCGTGAAACGCGAACCAATACAGAAGCTTGCTATTGAGTAGCGCAGTGAGGAGTTTTGCTCGGCGCGCGTCGCGATCAGGTACCGAAATACCAAGGATAATGTGTTCGAATGTGAGCGGGTCTTCAACGTAGCTGGCGCGAAGCCTATGGCTCCCGGTGCTGATTCCGCGTGGCACCAGTACGCGTGGCCCCGTGAAACCGCGTTCGAATCCCTTTCGACGTACCAAACCGTCGGGCCTCGCATTAAAGGCGCGAAGCTGCCTGGTATCCTGCGCCAATACGCGGAAAGCTTGGACCGGCAAATAGGGCGTGTTTGAGATCGTCTCGCTCTGGTGGCATTGGTAACCGTCATCGTCTAGTCGGTCCTCCTTCACGGGCTGAAAGCCGTTCCCAACTACCCAGCGATTCTCAAACGATTCCATCCTCCGGTACGCGATTCGATACTCGCTCACCAAGGCACCGAGTTTTGGAAGCGATTGCAAATAATTAAACAACTTGGCTTCGGGGTCGCTCATCCATAAACGTCGCTTGAATACGAATGGATCCTCGCCGACGTCCATCGATGCGACCGAACCTTTATCCACGCTGCTTAGCGTTATCACACGTCGCATCTTCAGATTAAGATCCGCTTTCGGTGCCCAATAGTCGAAGCGGTAGCCTGGTGCAACAGTCTTCCTGCGACCAAATATCACCAACGCCGCAGGGCGCACCGCGCCCTCGAACAGCTGGAACCGCAGATCGGCGAAATTGATGATGCGGAAAATCCGTCCGTCCCCGATTAGTCGGTTTCGAGCTTCGATTGCATTCTTGGCATGGTTGTGCAAGAAACCCATAGCCGGGAGCAGCAAGCCCACTACGCCATGCTCCGGCAAATGCCGAAGCGACTTCCATACGAACGCCCAAGCGTCCTCCCTGCCGGGCATCGGAACCTGATGCTCTTCACACCAGACCACCGAGCTATGGCCTGCGCCGCGACGGCTCGACCATGGTGGGTTGCCGAGAATTACTTCCGCCTGCAAATCCTCCTCAGAAGCTTGGAAGAAGTCCTCCGAGCGGAGAGTACGGTTCCAGAGTTCAGGAAGCAGCTTGCGCCGCTTGATAAGCAACCGTATGTCCGGCGGGTTGACCTCCTGCAACAGCGCGACGTATAGCGAAAACACCGCAACCCGAACCGCGCCAGCGTTTACATCGCAACCGTGCAGCCGGGACAGAATGATGAGCAGACTATCCCATCGGATAGTCCGTGATCCGCGGGTCTCGCGCCAGTGTTCACACAAGAGTTGGAAAGATCGTACGAGAAACACGCCCGAACCACATGCCGGGTCGAGAAATCGGCCCTTCGACTTGGCGCTTGCGGGCAGGGTATCCCACAATGCCGAAATCACGGTATCCGCAAGAAACATTGGAGTGTAGTACGCGCCACGCGCTCGACGCTGCACTCTCTGTGTGCCCAGGAATCGATCGTAAACCGCGCTGATGAGTTCGATCGGAATGTATTTAAAGTCGTAACCCCAAAAGCGCAACTGGCCACCGGCCTCGCCCATGACTTCGCGCCCGCCGCGAAATCTCGCCAAGGTTTGCAAGTGGGCACGGACCACTCTCGGTTTCGGTCCCCTGGCTTCGAACGAGCAGGGAGCCACGAACAAGTCGCCGTTGAAATCCGTGCGCAAACTATCAAACAGCCGATACAGCCCCACCGCGCTTGTCGACTCAAGGAGTCCGAGAAACGTTTCGGTGGCACCATCGGAAGCGGCCCTGAAATACTCCGGCCCGATGATTTGTCGATCTTCCAAGTAGGCAACGAACATCGCCTGAATTAGGAGCGCTTGGGCGGCATCCCCGGACAAGCCCTCCTCGCAAAGCGCGTCGTGAGACGCCGAGAGGTTGTCCAGCAATACTTGATCGATTCGCTCGCTCGCCCTGAAGTAACCAGTATGGTGCTCCCACAGCCGACCGGACTCCGCGCCGTAGATGAAGTCCTTGACGGCAAGCCCGTCCGCTACGGCGTCGAGCTGCTGGACGAGACAGCGGCTATCGAAGTCGCGAGCGTCGCTGTACGGGACCCTCGCGAGGGAGAATGCCCGTATCGTATCGCCGGAAAGGACAAGCAAGAGTGCAGCCAGGCCCTGGTTCCATAGTGCGCCGTGCAAGGCGAGCACCCGCTCGCGCTTGTATTCTTCGAGTACGACAATCACGACCGTCGGCACGCCCTGGACGCAAAGCACCGCCGATGCGCCCAAGTCTGCCAGGGCCATCCTTATCGCGTTCGCGTGCGGGTTTTGTCCAACGACCTCAGCGTCTTCATAGAGCTCCGGGATTTCGCGATTGGACAAGTCTAGGCGGTCTTTCCACTCGGCAGACAGAGGATGCGCAGGCACCGAGTTCATTGATGTTGCCCTCCGGCTGTCGGTGTTTCCAAAGATTCGACGCCCTGTACTTGCGTTTTTTCGACGGTGATCGGCGAAGAGGGGACTATGTGATCGCGCAGCAGCACGTAAATCGGTTCCATCGGACACACCATTGCTGCGCTATCTCCCGGCATGGGATCGGTCTCCAGTGCCATGGAACAGGCCTGTCACGCCAGTTCGACGACAAGATTCGTGTCTGCCAATGCATGCCACGACGTCTCGGTGCAGGCATTGATGATTGTACTCGCCGCCGTATTCAAGTTCCCGCTGCCATGCCACTTCACCACTTCAAACTCTCTTGACGGTCCAAAGCACCTTGCCAACGATGTGTACGTCCTGCGCTAAGCAGGTGTAATCGGAGTAGTCCGAATGGGCTGACTTCAGCCGTAGCGCGGGCGCATCGATGCCGTTCGCCAGTTCGACGCGCTTGACCACCAGCCCGTTGCCGTCCCAGAGCACGAACATTTCGCCGGTCTCGGGACGGCGCCGGGAGGTGTCGACGAGCAGCCGGTCGCCTTCGGCGAGTTCCGGTTCCATCGACACGCCACGGACCCGCAGCACGCGCATCGCGGCTGGGCTCGCGCTGCCCTCGTAGAGGATCATCCCCTCGGGCAGGAACCAGCGGGCCCTTTCCGCGACGAACTCCTCGGCGAGCGCTCCCGGACCGGCCGAGGCTTCTACCTCGACCTCCGGGATGGCGGTCAGTGGCACCGGTCCCTCGCCCTGCGGCGCGGAGGAGCGCTGTCTCATCCCAGCGCGCTTTCGCGGCGGCGGGCGCTCCGCGTAGTGCAGCGCCTTGGTCTCGCAGTCAAGCACCTCGGCGAGTTTCTCCGCGTCGCGGCGGCTCAGCACCTTGGGGGTGCCGCGCTTGAGGAATCCGTGCATGTAACTGACGTTGCGACCGATTGCGAGCGACGCCTCGCGCATGTTGAGCCCGCGCCGCCAGAGCAGTTCGCGGATTGCTTGACGCACGGGGTCATTGTGCATCGCGGAGCCTCGCATGGGTGTCGTCTGACTATAGCATATTCACTATATTACGCTATTTTTAACGATTTTTACCATCCACAATAGCAACAATTACCAGCGAGCATGCGTGCATCGGGCTATGCCTGACGGTCACGCTGCTGGTCGAGAGAGAGCCGCTTTCCGGATGGCGCTCCTCGAGCGCGGTGGAGTTGGCGACGCTGGAATCGGTCGAGTGGTTCAACCATCGCTGGCTATATGAACCGATCGGCGACTTGACTCCGGTTGAGAAGGAAGAAATTCATTATCAAAATCAAGAGCCGGCCAAGGTGGCCAGACTCACACAATAGAGTCTCCGGAGTACCCGGGGCGGTTCATTTCCATGACGAGTCTAACGCCTGTTCCAGCAAAGCAACCGGTCGACGGTCGCCGCCGTGACTCCACCGGCACCGTCGCGAAAGACTTCCGGGATCCCCGCACCGTAGTAGCGGACGTTCTCCGCTCCAAACAATTCCTGTGCATGGCAAACGGCATCCGGCAGGCGGGACCTGCGACTCAGATCATCTGGATAATGCCAGCCGCTAAGGAAATGTTTGTCTTTGCCGATCACGCTGCATTTTACTTGTCGGGGTAAGTCCCTTCGAGTTCTGGCTGCTGATATGGATTGACCTGTCAATAACTGATTATCTATCCCGTCTCTTCTTCATGAAACGATAATTGTTGCTGGTCCTGTGGAGTTTGTGGGCGAGAGGCACGCGAATGTGGGCAGGCGGTGGGCAACGCGCCAGCG
>JAJEFE010000069.1 GCA_022820625.1 Gammaproteobacteria bacterium
CCCCGTTCAGGCTCATGTCTCATTGGACAAGGCTGGATCGCCCGTGGCAGAACCAACTCGAAGAACTGCCGATTTCCGTAAGGGTTGTACGCTCAGGCGTTGATCGCGGCAAGCACTCGTTGCGGCGTCAACGGAATGTGACGAACCCGCACGCCGGTTGCCGCAAACACGGCATTGGCCAATGCCGCCGCCGTCGACGACAGGCCGACTTCTCCGATCCCGGTGGGCGGATTATCCGTGGAAATTGCCCGTACCTCGATGTTCGGAATCTCGTGCATGCGCATGACCGGGTGATCGTAGTAGTTGTTCTGCTGGACCTCGCCGCCGGCGATGTCGATCCGCTCGCGCAACGCACTGCTGATCCCGAACACGACATTGCCTTCGAGTTGCGCCTCCGAGTTGCCTGGCTGAAGCAGGTAACCTGCATCCGCGACCAGCCAGAAGTTGTGGACGTCGATCACGCCATTGGACTGGTCCACGGAAATTTCGGCGATGCCTCCGGCAAACGTGGAACTGTAGCCCGCGAGCGCCAGACCCAATGCCGTGCCTTCCCGGGGACGCGACCAGTCCGCCATCTCCGCAACGGTTTCGAGTACGGTCAGGGCTCGCGGATTGTTATGGCAAAGCTGCATGCGAAACTCGAGCGGGTCGATATTGCGCGCCGCCGCCAGTTCGTCGACGAAGGATTCGGCGGCAAACTTCGTATAGCTGGTTGCCACACCGCGCCATGCGCAGACTCGCGAGCAGCGCTCGGCGAAAATATGCTCGGCCCTGAAGTTCGGGATGTCATAACGCGAGCTTTCCGAACCCAGCATGGCGATGACATCCCGGCCGCCCGATACCTCCCACCGCGGCGGGTTCATGTACTCGATGACTCTCGGAGCCGCCACTCGATGGTGCCAGCCCACCACGTTGCCGTCCTCGTCCAGACCCGCCCGCAGACACTGCGCGGCGGCGTTCCTGAAGGTACCGTCCTTCACGTCGTCCTCCCGGGTCCAGATGACCTTGACGGGCTTGCCGACCGCCCTGGAGACGAGCAACGCATCCTCCACGTATCGCTGTCGGCGCAGGGTTCGCCGGCCAAATCCGCCGCCGATGTACATGGGGTGCAGCGTGATCCTGTCCGGCGTGGTTTCCAGGAACTCCGCGGCGCCGAGGATGGACAGGCTCTGGGTCTGGGTGCTGACCCAGATCTCCGCCGCCTTGCCGTCTTCCGTCACATGGGCGGTGGCGTTCATGGGTTCCATCTGGGCGTGATAGGCGGGATCGCTCCGATAGGTGGCTTCAATGATCTCGGCCGCGCCGTCCAGCGCCGTGTCGAGATCGCCTGCGGCGCGCCAGGCCGTGCCCGTCTGGGCAAGATCCTCGGCCTGCGCCACGTAGGCATCCATATCCGAATCGGAGTTCGCTTCGCGGAAACGCGACGACTCGCTCCAGGTGACGTTGAGCGCCTCCTTGCCCCACTTGCTCGCCTCGTAGGTATCGGCCACCACGGCCACGCCCCACGGAAGGGGAACGACGTCGGTAACGCCGTCGACGGCTCGAGCCGCGCTGTCGTCGATGGACATGGGTTCCTCGTCCTCGACGGGCGCCCTCAGCACGGACGCGTACACCATGTCCGCAACCTGCACGTCGATTCCGAATTCGGCGCTGCCATCGGACTTGGCAAGCATGTCTCGCCTCGGCATGTCGCGGCCGAGATACCGATGGGAGCCGAAGGGCTTGAGTTCCTCGTCGCTGACTTCCGGCAGCGTATCCGGCAGTTCCGTAAAGGCGACGATCTCCCCGTAACTCAGACGGCGCCCCGATGCGGGATGCACCACGACGCTGGGCTCGGTGATCAGCTCGCCAACCGGCACGTCCCAGTGCACGGCCGCTGACTGCAGGAGCAGCTTGCGCGCCTGGGCGCCAGCCCGGCGCAGCGGATCGAAATAAGCCTGAACGGTCAGACTGCCCGCGGTGTAGAGCATGTTCTGGAAGAACGGATTGCCGTAGGCCTCGTCGTGGAAGGCAACCGTCTCGACCTTCACCTTGTCCCAATCGGCATCCAGTTCGTCGGCAACAATCAACGGCAACGCGGTCGAGGAGCCCTGCCCCATCTCAGTGGCCGGAAACTGCACCGTCACCGTATTGTCCGCTCCCAGCGTTACCCAGATATTGGGCGTGATCTCCGTTGATCCCGGTGCCGGCGCCGGCGGCTGCCGTTCGGTTGTGCACGCGCCGATCAAACCGGAGGAACCGATAATCAGCGTCAATCCTCCGACTCCGTGGAGGAATTCGCGGCGGTTCGGCGAAAAAATGCCCGTCGTGTCCTGTTTCTTCACCTCAGACCTCCTCCGCAGCGCGCTCAACAGCCCGGATGATGCGATTGTAGGTACCGCAACGGCAGAGAATGGTGCTCATGTGGGTGACGATCTCGTCGCGGGTCGGATTGGGGTTGGTCGCCAGCAGATCGGCCGCACGCATGATCTGCCCGGACTGACAGTAGCCGCACTGCGGTACCTCCTCTTCGACCCAGGCCCTCTGAAGTGGGTGATCTGAATCGGGCGACAGTCCCTCGATGGTGGTGATCTCGCGGCCCTCAATGGCTGACACCGGCGTCAGGCAGGAGTATGTCGAAGTGCCGTCGATGTGGACGGTGCAGGCGCCGCATTGGCCGACTCCGCAGCCGAACTTGGTCCCGGTGTACTTGAGGTGCTCCCTGATCACCCAGAGCAGGGGCGTCCGCGGATCGGCATCGACTTCGACAGCCTGTCCATTGAGCGAAAAACTGGCCATGGCGATTTCCCTGGTAGCGGCGGCGCGAAGCCGGGCAGGAAGCCCTAGAGTAAACCAGCTTGGGCGGACAGTTCCAGCCGGCAATCCGGACCTGTTGAAGCTATCCGGGCGTCAACGGACCCCGGTCAGACTACACCGGTAATGATGCCACACCAGCCGCGCCGCGACCGCCCGCCACGGATGCCAGCGATCGCCGGTTTGCGCCAGGGCGGACACGTCGTCCCCCGGGAAAAGGTCTTCGACGCCACGATGAAGCGCCAGATCACCCGGCGCCCATACGTCGATCCGCTTCAGCGCCGACATCAGGTAGATCGCGGCGCTCCACGGCCCGATTCCCGGCTGCATGCAGAGCACCTTGATGGCGTCCTCGTCGCTCATCCGAGCAAGTCCGGCGATCGACAGGCGGCGCTCCACCACGGCCCGGGCAAGCTCGTGGCAGTAACGGGCCTTCTGGCGGCTCAGTCCCAGCGAACGCAGACCGTCCTGCCCGGCCCCGTAAACCCGCCGGGCGGTCAATCCCCCCAGGGAGCCGCTCACCCTGCGGGCCAGCGAACGCGCCGCAAGAAAGGAAATCTGTTGTTCGAGGATGATGCGAAACAACGATTCGATACCGGCGCTGCGGCGCCAGAACGCCGGCAGACCCCAACGCCTGACGACCGCATCCAATTCAGGAAATTGCGCCGTCAGGGCTGTGGCATAGCGAGGAAAGCTGCGTGCGTCGAGGGCGCCAAAAGGCAGTGCCAGATACTGGCGGGCGTCCGGCACTTCCGGACCGCCTGAACCGCGGTCCGCGCCTATCCCCACACGCACGGGTTGCTAGGTCGATGTCTGGGTCTGCAGATACGCCTGCTCGGATATGGCCTGCCAGGGCTGGGATATGCTCATGAATTGCCGAACCGAGTCCCAGACCCTCGCGAACACGGGATCGTCCACGGCAAGCTCTTCAACCACTGAATACGTCAGCTCCCTGAGACCCGCGAGAACATCGTCGGGAAACTTTAGTACCTCCACGTTCTCATCGGCCTGCAGCTGCGCCAGTGAGGTGGCGTTTCGTGCCATGAACTCCGAAACCATGTCCAGTGTCGTCGCCTGACACGCTACACGGACGATGGCCTTGAGATCCTCGGGCAATGAATTCCAAGCGTCGCGGTTGATGATGCACTCCAGCGTGGGCCCCGGTTCCTGCCAGCCGGGATAGTAGTAGTAGCGGGCTGCCTGGTGCAGCCCGATCGCCACATCGTTATAGGGGCTCACCCACTCCGTCGCGTCGATGCTGCCCGTTTGCAGCGCGGTAAAAATTTCCGATAACGGCAGGTTGACCGGCGTGCCTCCGGCGCGCCTCAGGACCTCGCCGCCGATGCCCGGAATTCGCATCTTCAGTCCATGCAGATCCGCCATGCCGTTGATAGGGCGGTTGAACCATCCCCCCATCTGCACGCCGGTGTTGCCGGCGGGAAACGGCATCAGGTTGAACGGTTCGTAGACTTCACGCCAGAGATCCAGGCCGCCGCCATAGTACAGCCAGGCATTTTGTTCATGGGCGTTCAGCCCGAATGGAATCGTCGCGAAGAATTGCGCTGCCTCGGACTTGCCGCGCCAGTAGTAGGCCGCGCCGTGACCCATTTCGGCGGAACCCTGGGACACGGCATCGAAGACCTCGAACGCGGGCACCAGCTCACCTGCGGCATAGATGGTGATTTCCATGCGCCCGCCGCTCATCTCCTGGATGTAGCGTGCCAGCGTGTTGACGCCGGTGCCGAGACCGGGGAAGTTGGGCAACCAGGTCGTCACCAGTTTCCAGGAAAATCGCTCCGCCGAGGACGAAACACCCTGCTGCTGGGTCTGCGGAGTGCAGGCTGCGAGCGCAGCGCCTCCTCCGAGTCCGCCTATAAACTCCCGTCGTTTCATAGTCTCAATCTCCTCTGCGGCCGCGATCTCCTGACCGGTGGCGTCCACGGGATTAATGTAGAGTGATCTTTCGCTAGTCACCGTGGACGATTCCGGTGGCGATGCCCAGCTCCTCGGTCACGCCGTAGAAGTCTACTACAGGCTTTTCGCCTGCGCCCGCACGATAGGCAGCAGCCGCCGCAATCCAGGTCTGCAGTTCCATGAACCCGATACCGCCCTCCTCGACCACCTGGCGCTGATCCCATTCGTCGAAGACAGCCAGGTCGTTGGCTGTCAGGACATCAAGGAAGCGTCGATCGATTTCCGGATTGAGGCGCATCTGCTTCGGTGTACGGACACCGTCCACGATCATCCGGGCGCCCTCATGGTGCATGACCTCCAGGCGCTCGAGCCACTCGGCCTCGTCAAGGGACTCGGGCCGGGAACCGCCTGACAACTGCCATGCCGTGACACGCTCCTCCCCGGTGCCGAAATCCGGGTAGTAGCGGGTGGGATGGTGCGACATGCCGCCCGATGCAAGAAACAGCATGCGACGATCGAGCGTTGCGGCAAACCGGCCGAGTGCTTCCCCCAGCAGACGGGTGCGCCTGAAGGGAACGAACGGCTCGGTGACGCAGTTGATGAACACGGGGATTGTCGGGTACCGGTCGAGCCTGCCCAGCACCCGCGTCAGAGTCTGCGAAAAGGCATGATCCACCGTCATGTCGTAGGAAACGGCGGGGTCCAGTCCAGATTGCCGAAGCGCTTGCACGCATTCCAGTGCAGTCTCCCCGGGTACATCCAACGGCCCGGCAAATCCACCGATGTCGGCGGCTGCATGAGCAGCCGCACCGACGCAGAACGCAGGCATGAGTTTCATGAAGAAACCGTTGAAATGGTCGGACCCAAAGGCGATGACCAGTTCCGGAGCGAACGCCTGTAACGCCGCCCTTCGCTCGCGATAAACTTGCTCGATCTCGTCCCACCGTACGGGTTTGCGCGCATAGCAGTAGTTCAACGGACTGTGGGAGGCGCAGAGTAACTTGCCTTTCAATGTGGGCTCCTGTCTTTCATGCTCCGATTCCGGACCACCTCGGCGAATTTTATAACCCGCATTCCGCAACTCTGCTACTGTAGCGCGCGCGGAGCGATCATCCCATGAAGTTCGGTTCAATCGTTGTGGACGGTCGGGAGATCGTCATCGTGCAGACCGGGAAGCACCAGGCGGTGCCTATGGCGTCGCTCTATTCGCTGGCCGGTCTCGGTGACGCTCCGGCAACCATGCAGGCACTGATTGGCGCAGCTAACGACGAGCTGGAGCGTGCACGCCTGGCGCTACACGATTCGGTAAACCGGCTGACACCGCTGCTCGACACCCGGACGTTGAACTGGCTGCCGTGATCGGCCGTCGCGCAAGGGATATCCGTCCTGAGGATTCGCTCGACCATGTCTTCGGGTACACCATCATGGGTGATCGCCGAGGCCAGCCGCTTCTTCACCCTGGAACCGGGCGACCTGTTCAGCTTCGGAACCACCGCCAAAGGGGTCGGCAGGTTCCCCCACGCTCACCGCAACGTGGATCTGTCGGCACGCACCGGCACCATCGAGATCGAAATCGAGGGACTGGGCCGGCTGGCGAATCCCGTGGTCCATGTCGCGACAGGCGACAGCTGATGATATCCGCGATCAGTGTCTCGGTTCAGGTTTGAGCGCCAGTTCCCAGTGCGAGTAGATCGGAAGGCGGTTGGCCAGAGCGATTACGACGGCAATGAAGCCTGCCGCCAT
Source organism: Gammaproteobacteria bacterium (assembly GCA_022820625.1). Classification (GTDB taxonomy): domain Bacteria; phylum Pseudomonadota; class Gammaproteobacteria; order Steroidobacterales; family Rariloculaceae; genus UBA6522. The sequence goes on from JAJEFE010000069.1 coordinate 6,451, forward strand.
TCCCATGGAGACGCCGATATCCACCCAACTGCTGAACGGCGTGTCGTCGGGCGAAAACACGGGCACCACAGTGAGATACTTGTACAGCCAGATCCCCACGTTTATCCCGATTGCAAGAATCCCCAGGGTCCACATCGAGCGCTTTACGAAGGCGAAGATGAACGACACGAAGGGGATGAAGAAGCAGCAGAACATCATGGTCCAGAAATAAGGCGCGTAATGCCCGTACATCTGCCGCCACAACACATCGGTTTCGTGGGAGAGGTTGCCGAACCACGTCACGAAGAACTGCGCCCAGAAGAAATACAGCCACATCAGGGTGAAGCCGGTGACGACCATGCCGAGGCTCTTGATCTGGTCCATCCCGAAGGGTGAATCGGCGGACTTCGGCCCGCCAAGCAGGGCCGGGAAGACGATCAGCGCCGCAGTCCCGGCAAAGATATTGCCGAACCAGAACAGGATCGGGAACACGGTGCTGTGCCAGTGGGCTATCAGCATCATGCCGAAGTCCCACGCGAAGAACGTGTTGCAGATCACATAGCCCAACAGGACGAAGGGTGACAGCAGATAGAGCTGGCCCTCAACCTTGCGGTGATCCGCACTCCCCTCTTCGGACCCGTCCAGGTCCGGCTGCAGTCCCTTGTACGCGTAGTACACCGCCAAGCCGTAAAACAGGACAAGCCCGAACAGGTTCCTGTACAACAGGAACGTACTGTTGAGCCAGGGACTCAGGTGCTCTTCGGGCGACGGGTTCAGCCAGTAGAAGAGTTCGTCGCGCCCGTAGATGTAAATCAGCAGGAAGCCCACGACTGCGAACGGCAAAAAGGCCAGCGTGCTCAACTCGGCAAGCCGGTAGTAGGGTTTCGACCACTGGGCCTTTACCAGGCGCGTCATGGCGCAGAACACCACTCCGGTCTGGCTGATGCCCATCAGGAACAGGAATGAAGCGGTCAGCAGGCCGATATCGGGCTGCGAACCGTTGTTCGCTCCCATGACGAGTGCTGCGACACCCACCACGAACAGAGCGGCGAACATCCAGAACGCCCAACGGGGAGCAAGCATCGTACGGGTTGTGGAAGCCATCTGAGTCTAATCCCCGACCTGTTCCGCAGGTTCCCCGATCTGATCCGGGGGTCCGAACGTGGTGCGCATGTAGTTGATGACGTGCCAGCGCTCTTCAATGCTGAGGGCGTCCCGGTAGTAGGGCATCGTCACGCGGCCGCGGGTGATGGTGAAGAACCACTGGCCATCCGCCTGATCCCGGGTATAGGCGTCATTCATGTCCACCGGGGAAGTTGCCAGCAGCAGCCCGACAGGCCCGTCCCCGCGCCCTTCCGGGCCGTGGCAAACCATGCAGGTGATCTGGTACAGGTATTCACCCATGGCCACGGAGTCGGGCGTCGCCGGAATCGGGTTCTCCAGCAATACGGCGGCATCCTTGGCTTCGAACATTCCGGCTTCCGTGGTGGGCGCGGGCATCGTTTCGCCGCCTTCCACGGGTACGCCGGCCGAATCCATCGGTGCCTCGGATTCCTGCGGCTTGGCCGACGGCTGATCGACCATGTCCTTGTCCCACGGGAACGCCCAGGCAACCGCCGTCAGGCCGAGCAGAAACGGGACAGCGGCCGCAAGGCTCGATCGCTTGAGGGGCGTGCGTTGCGTGAGGGACCGCGTCATGGGCGTCACTCCGTCACCTCCCGGACTTCCCCGGCGCCGGCCCCGCGGAGGATCGCCTCGGCTTTCTCGAACACGCCGCGGTCCTCGCAGGGCACCGCCACGGCGAACTTGTCCACGGCCGCTTCGGGCACATAAATTCGGTCCCGGAAAGCGGGGAACCGGGCGCTGACGAGAAAGCCGATGACCGTGGCCAGGATGCCGAAGAGGATCGTCATCTCGTAGGTGATGATCAGGAACGGCGGCCAGGTGATGATCGGCCGGCCTCCGGTGGGATGCACGTAGAGCACCGCGGTGCCGGCGGCAAGCGCGAAGCCGCCGAGGCCGCCGAACAGGGCGCCGAAGAACGTGAATCGCTTGATCACGGATTTCTTCTCGCCCAGCACTTCTTCGGCCGTCTCCAGCGGGATCGGTGAAATCACCGAAGGCTGGCCGAACCCGCTGCCCTTCAACTCGCCCGCGGCGGCGAGCGCTTCCGACGGCGTCTCGAAAAGGCCTAGTGCGTGGGTTGCCATTCGGGCTCTCCGGTCGTGGTATCGGGTTCGGGTTCGGGCAGCGTCTCCTTGACCTCGTAGATGGACACGCTGGGGAAGATCTTCACGAAGATCAGGAACAGCGTGATGAACATGGCCACCGAGCCCACGATGATCGAAAGCTCGACCAGGCTCGGTACGTAGAGCCCCCAGGCGTCGGGAAGGTACTGCCGCGACAGCGACGTGCCGACGATCAGGAAGCGCTCGGTGTACATGCCGATGTTGATCAGGATGGACAGGATCAGCATCGGGACGAACGACGTTCTGAACCGCTTGGAAATCATCAGCAGCGGCGCCACGGCGCAGAACAGGATCATCTCCCAGTACAGCGGCGCGTAGTAGCCGAACAATCGATACCGCAGTGCTTCTATCTCGCCGGAAGTTCCGCCGTACCAGCCGGTGAACAGCTCCACGATGTTGATATAAGTCCAGATGAGCGACAGGACCAAGAGCAGTTTCCCGAGATTATCGAAATGAACTTTAGTAATATACTGCTCAAAGTTCATGTATTTTCTTAAGAAATACATCACCGTCACGATCCCGGCCGTGCCCGAGTAGATGGCGCCCACGACGAAGTACGGTGCGAAGATGGTCTGGTGAAGCGCCGGCACGATGGAGAGCGCGAAATCCCAGGACACGATGCTGTGCACCGAGACCGCCAGCGGGATGATCAGTACCGCCAGGAAGGTGTAGGCCCAGCGCAGCCGGTGCCATTCCAGGTCTGTGCCGCGCCAGCCCAGCGACAGCACAACGTACATGTGATGCCGCCAGCCCGTGGTCCGGTCCCTGACCGCGGCAAAATCCGGGATGGAACCCATGTAAATGAAGATCGTGCTGCCGGTGAGATACGTGGTGATCGCCATCACGTCGAACATGAGCGGCGAGCGGAAGTTGGGCCACATCTCCATCTGGTTGGGATACGGCACGGCCCAGTGAATGAACCATGGCCTGCCAACGTGCACCATGACCATCATGGCCGCCACGCACAGCGAGAACAGCGTCATGGCCTCCGCGCTTCGGTACATGGCCTTGCGCCACTCGCTGTTGGTGATGTGCAGCACGCAGGAGAGCAGCGTGCCCGAGTGGCTCAGGCCGATCCAAAAGATGAAACTGGCAAGGTATGTGCCCCACACCGACGGATGGTTGACCCCCGCCGCGCCGATTCCGTAGTAAAGCTGGTAGAACCACGGGAAGAAGAAACAGGTCAACATCACGCCGATCGAGCACGCCAGGGTGATGTAGTACTTCGATCCGGTTTCCACCAGCGAGCGCACCACGTCCCGGTTGACGTCGGCGTAGGTCAGTTCCTGTGGCCTTGCGTCAGACGGCATCGGTTTCGACCTTCCTGAGGTAGACGACGGATGGTGCGGTATTGAGTTCTTCCAATACGTGGTAGGCCCGTTCGTCGTTCATGGTCTGGGAGACGCGGCTATCGGGGTCGTTCTGATCTCCGAATACCAACGCCTCGGTTGGGCACGTCTGCACGCAAGCCGGCTGCACGTCGCCGTCCTGCACGCGCCTGCCCTCGTCCTTGGCGACATCCTTGGCCTGGCGAATGCGCTGGATGCAGAACGAGCACTTCTCCATGACGCCCTTTTCCCGTACGGATACGTCGGGATTGAGTTGCTGCTCCAGGGGCGCGTCCCAGTGGTGATTGTTGTAATTGAAGTAACGCACCTCGTAGGGGCAGTAAACGGCACAGGAGCGGGTACCGATGCAGCGGTTGTAGACCTGCGCATTGAGGCCGTCCTGGTTGTGATAGGTCGCGCTGACCGGGCAGACCGTTTCGCACGGCGCCGCATCGCAGTGCTGGCACAACATCGGTATGAAGCGCAGCTTCACGTCGGGAAACTCGCCTTCCCAGTACTTCTCGATGCGGATCCACTGCATTTCGCGGCCGCGGGCGATCGCGTCCTCGCCCACGATGGGAATATTGTTCTCTGCCTGGCAGGCGGTGATGCAGGCGCCGCAACCGGTGCAACGGTCCAGATCCACCGACATGGTCCAGTGGTAGTCGAACCCATCGTAGTAGCCGGGTTCCCGGTACTCCCGCCAACTGGCCAGAAAGTCGTCGATGAAGCTCATGCCGGTTCCACCGTGATTGGAATGCTGCGCAGTTTGGTGCTTGCGTGCTCTTCTGCTTCACCCGTAGCCGTCGTCTGGATGATTCCCCGGCCGAGATCCCTGGACAGGCCGCTGGTGCGCACCAGGTTGGCGCGGCGGCCGGTCGGGTTGAGCCTGACACGGGTCGCGTTCCAGGCCAGGCTGCCCGTCTCGGGCTCCACCTGTGGAGCCAAGATTTCGATGGGATTCGCGCCGCGCCCGCTGGCGTAGCGGCCGAATTCGCTGTGCCCCTGGCCTACGGGCATCGCCACCACGTTGGGCATGATGGCGGGGAACGTCAGCACCGGTACGGAGATCGTGCCTTGCGGCGATTCGACGTCGACCAGGTCTCCGTCCCGCAGACCCAGTTCCCGAGCGGTCTCCGGGTTGATCTCGAGCCAGGAGCCGTACACGACGCTGGTCAGGGGATCGGGCAATTCCTGCATCCAAGGGAGGTTGGCTCCGCTACCGTCGTGCATGTTCAGGGACAAATACGGCTGCAGAATGAAAGGATAGGTTTCGCTCGATCCGGCGAATTCCGGTGCGTCCACACCGATCGCGTCGATCACGCTTGCATCCACAGTGACCGGCCCCTGCTCGGCGCGGGTATTCTCTCCCCACACGCCGGCCCTCAGGAGCGAATTCCAGAATTCGTCGAAGGCGTCCGGCATCCAGCCCGCCGGATCCGGGTTTGTCGCCACGGCGCCTTCCGCCGGCGCAACCTGGGCAACGGCAGCTTCGGCATTCGCAGGGGCATCGGCTGCAGCGTCGTCTTCGGGGGCTGCCTGTGCAACCACTTCCGCTGCCGCCTCCACCGTCTCGGCCGCAATTGCCTCCTGCGCTTGGGCCGTGCCCTCCTCAGTCGGGGCGTCACGCTCGAAAATCGCCCGCCACTGCTCCCGCAGATACTCTTCCGTGGTGGCTGCTGTCAGTGCTCCGTCGGGATTGACTGCTGCGGCAACCGCCAGCAGCGTGTCGCCCGTGTCGCGAGTGTCGTAGAGCGGCGATACCACCGGCTGGGATATGGCCCCGGCCCGGAAACCCACACCCGGTTCCGGAAAATCGTCACCCCAGGCCTCGAGATACGTGTGGCTCGGGAGGATGAGGTCGGCCATGGCCGTGGTTTCGTCCATGAAACTCGACAGGCTGACGATGAGCGGGATCCGGGCCAGTGCTTCCCCGATGCCCGCAGCGGCCGGCATGGTGAAGACCGGGTTGGCCTGATTGACGATCAGTACCTGAATCCGGCCTTCCCGGGCGTCCTCGGCCAATTCGAGCATCGACCGGTAGCTGGCATGCCGGGCGGCCGCGCCCTGCCCTGCCACGGGTTCCGGATTGAAAATCAATCCGCCCTCGATACCGAGATTTCCTGCCAGGTAGTTAAGCGCGGTAATGGCCGTCAGCGCATCGACACCGTTGCTGTGTCGACCGGCGCCATCGCCCCCGATGGCCAGGCTCGGCCCGGTCCCGGCAAATGTGTCGGCCACCCGCGCAATGGTCTCCGCAGCCACGCCGGTCTGTTCTGCGACCGCATCGGCGGAATAAGGCTCAAGCGCCGCCGCCCAGGCGTCGGCGTCGTCGCCCTGGTAGCCGCCCTGGCTGACAATCCGGTTTGCCATCGCCAGCGCGATAATGCCTTCGGTGCCCGGAATGGCGGCGATCCACTCATCCGCTGCGGCGCCGCTCAGGGTCATGCGCGGTTCGATCTGCACGAAGCGCCCACGGTGATGGTCGCGGCCCTGCCGGCTTCGCCCGAACCCCAGACCATGGTGCACCGGCGACAGCCAGCTGCCCAGGTAGTCGGCGCCGAAGGATACGAGGTAGTCCGTGTTGCCGAGATCGAAATAGGGAAGCTCGGAAGTTCCGAACAGGCGATTCATCGCCGCCAGCAGCGGATGCGGGTGGTCGTAGTCGTAGTAGACCAACCGGTCGGAGCCGATATTCGCCATGAACTGCTCGAACAGCCCGTGCATGTGGCCCCGCTGCCCTTCGCTGAGAAGGCATACGGCGCCGCCCTGGCCGCTGGAACGCAGTTCGCCCAGACGTCCGGAAATTTGGGACAGGCCTTCGGTCCAGGTCAGCGGCAGCCAGTCACCGGACCCGCGCTCGCCTGTCTGCTGCAGCGGTGTGGTGACGCGATCGGGGTTGTAGAGCACTTGCAACCCGGCCTGCCCCCTGGCGCAGAGGCGGCCCTGGCTGACCGGGTGGCTGGGATTGCCCTCGATCTTCTTGGCCCGGCCCTCGCGGGTGCGCACGGTGATACCGCATCCCGCCGAGCACATGGAACATACCGTGTTGTACCAGGTGGCGATGCCCGGACTGAAATCCTCAGGTGGAACCGGATAGGGAACGAGGTTCTCCACCGGGTGCTTGATCGCTTCGCGCAGCATGAATCCGGCGCCGGTGCCCACGCCGCCCGCGCCCACCAGTTTCAGAAAGTCTCTGCGGTCAATGCTGGCCATCCGGATACCCTTGTCCCCGATTCACTTGTGGCAGGTCAGGCAATCGAGCCCGAACTCGACCTGGTGGTCCTTGTGACACGTCAGGCACAGACCCATTTCCACCGGCGCCTGCCTTGAAACCACGTCCATGGTTTCCACGGGGCCATGACACTCCTGGCACTCCAGCCCCGCAGCCACGTGACGGTTGTGCGGGAAGTGGACGAAATCGGGGAGGTCGTGAACCTTCACCCACGGAATCGGCTCCTGGTTCTCCCAGTACTCCATGACCAGCCTGATCTGCGGGCGATCCGGCACCACGAGTTGATGGCAGCCGACGCACTTGTTGACGGACGGCACGCCTGCGGAGGCCGACTTTCGAGCGTTCGAATGGCAGTAGAGGCAGTCGATCTGGTAGAGCCCGGCGTGGATCTGGTGGCTGAAATTGATCGGCTGCACCGGTTCGGTGCCCGGCACGTACGTCCTGTTGAGCCAATAGCCGAACAGCAGGCCCACGAATGCGGTCCCGACAATCATGGCCGTCGGCCGGAGCAGTTTCAGTGTGGGTACGAGTGAAACGCCCATCTATCCGTCGCTCCGTTGCTCGGCCATTGCAACCAGGTCCACCAGTTTCCTTTGGCGTCCGTTGGCAGCGCCGTTGCCGACCAGGCCGACAGAGCCGCCGAAACGCTCACCGAATTCGTGGATGAGCTTCGCCAGTTCACTATTGCGCGTAGCACGTTGATAGGTCTCGGCCATCTGATGAAATGCCTGGTAGAAGAAAAGGTTCATGTCGTCGACGGTGGTGTCCCTGGACCACAGGTCGATGGCCGCCATGGTTCGGCGGTCGGCGTCCCACAACGACAACATCATCGACTGGCATGGCGTCGGACCGGCCGACTTCGCCTCCGAAGCCTCCCAGGCGATCGCCGTTGGAACATTGTCCTGATCGAGATCGACGGTCAGCTTGATTTCCGCGGTTCTTGACATCAATCCATGCTCTTGTTTCGATGGAGCCCCTCTCCTATCGGAGACGTCCCGACATGCTCGACGTTCTAATCATCGCCGTGATGATCGGCATCATGGTCAGTCTCGGCGGCGGGCTGTACTTCCTGGTACGCGACCGCGGCGCAACCCAGCGCACCGTCCAGTCGCTCAGCGTTCGCGTTGCGCTGGCCATTGCGCTGCTCGCACTGCTGGCATACGGATTCGTTACTCGATTCATTCTTCCGGCCGCCTAGAACCAGTAAACGAAGGTAAACAGGAACAGCCAGACCACGTCGACGAAGTGCCAGTACCAACTGGCCGCTTCGAAGGCGAAGTGGTTTTCCGGCGTGAAATGCCCGCGGAGAATCCGGATAAGCATGACTGCCAGCATCGTCGCGCCCAACGTTACGTGGGCGCCGTGGAATCCGGTCAGCATGAAGAAGGTGGAGCCGTAAATTCCCGCTGACAGGTTCAGGCCGAGGTCGTTGTAAGCGTGGACGTACTCCACGCCCTGCAAAATCAGGAAGATGATGCCCAGGGCCACCGTCAACGCCAACCAGGCTTGCAGGGCGCCGCGCTGATTCTTCTTCAGCGCCCAGTGGGCGAAGGTCACGGTGACGCTGCTGGTGACAAGGATGACGGTATTGATGAAGGGCAGCCCCCATGCCGCCATAGCCTCGGTGGCGGTACCCCCGGGCGTCATGAAGAGCGGCCACGTTTCGGCGAAATCCGGCCACAGGAAGAGGTGCGTCTCCAGCTTGTGGCCGGCGCCCGCAAGCCACGGTACCGAGATGAGGCGGGCATAGAACAGCGCCCCGAAGAACGCCGCGAAGAACATAACCTCCGAAAGGATGAACCACATCATGGCCTGGCGGTACGACTGGTCCAGCAGGCCGCTGACCATCCCCTGAAGCGACTCCTTGATGACCGCCCCGAACCAGCCGATCATCATGAAGGCGATGGCGGCGAGACCGATATAGAAGATGATCCCGCCGTAGGTCCCCGTGGCCGTCAACACCTTGTCGGTGCTCTGCTGTATGAACGTCGCCGCGCCGAAGGCGGTGATGAACAGCGCGATCGAACCGACGATGGGCCAGACGCTGCTATGAGGCACATAGTAGCGTGGAGTGCCGTTTGTGTCGTGCGATTCGCTCATGGAACGGAGTGCTCCGAGTGGTCCATCGGCATCGTCTCAGTGGTCTGTTCGGCCGCGCCGGATGTTTCCCGGGCCGCGGACGAAACCGGGTACATCGTGTAGGAGAGGGTCAGCGTGCCGATATCCGACGGCAAATCTTCGCCCACGTAGAAGTACACCGGCATGTCGATCTCCTCGCTCGCCTCCAGGTGCTGCTGGGTAAAGCAGAAGCATTCGACCTTGTGGAGGTAGCGGGCGGCGTAACCGGGGGTGACGCTTGGCACCGCCTGGCCGGTAAACAGCTTGTTGGCGAAATTGCGGGCGTAATACTGTGTTTCGGCGACTTCGCCGAGCCGCACGCGCATGCGGCTTTCCGTGGGCCTGAACTCCCACGGCATGCCCCGGCTCACCTGAGACAGGAACTGGATGGTCACCTCGCGCTCGACCGCATCCTGCGCCGTCTGCGACGCCGGCGCCGAGACGGCCATGGGTGCGGCCTCTCCGGACGTTTTTCCGTTGAGGCCGGTGATCTCGCAGAAAATGTTGTAGAGCGGCACCAGGGCAAAGGCGAAGCCGAACATGCCCACCGCCGCCACGGCGAGCAGCGTGGTGTGCCTGCGCAAGCGTGCCTGGCGGTCTGTCTGCCGGTCGGTCACAATTCCGTCCCCGCAAACACCTCAACGAAACGAGCTGTCCTGGCGCCGATTCCCACGTGTCAGTCCACCTGCGGCGGCTTGTGGAAGGTATGCAGTGGCGCCGGCGACGGCAGCGTCCATTCGAGCCCTTCGGCGCTGTCCCACACCTGGCCGGTGGCCTTGCCGCTGCCGCCCCGCACCGCATCCACGACGATGTACAGGAACAGGAACTGGGTCAGTCCGAGAATGCCGGCTCCGATGCTCGAAACCAGGTTCAGGTCGGCAAACGGCAGCGCGTAGTCGACGATGCGCCGGGGCATGCCGCCGAGCCCGGCGAAGTGCATCGGGAAGAACGTCAGGTTCAGTCCGAACACGGCCGTCCAGAAGTGGATCTTGCCCAGCCGCTCGTTGTACATGTTGCCGCACCACTTGGGCAGCCAGTAGTAGATCGCACCCATCATCGCGAAGATCGCGCCCGGGTAGAGCACGTAGTGCAGATGGGCGACCACAAAGAACGTGTCGTGGTACTGGAAGTCCGCCGGCACGATGGCCAGCATCAGCCCGGAGAACCCGCCGATGGTGAACATCACCACGAAGCCCACCGCGAACAGCATGGGCGTCTCGAAGGTCATCGCGCCACGCCACATGGTGGCCACCCAGTTGAAGACCTTCACCCCGGTGGGCACCGCGATCAGCATGGTCATGTACATGAAGAACAGTTCGGCCACCAGTGGCATGCCGGTGGTGAACATGTGGTGGCCCCAGACGATGAACGACAGGAACGCGATGGACGCGGTGGCGTACACCATGGAGTTGTAGCCGAACAGCTTCTTGCGGGCGAAGGTGGGGATGATCTGCGAGGCGATGCCGAAGCCCGGCAGGATCATGATGTAAACCTCGGGATGCCCGAAGAACCAGAACACGTGCTGGAACATCACCGGGTCGCCGCCGCCCGCCGCGGAGAAGAAACTGGTGCCGAAGTGCCGGTCGGTGAGCATCATGGTCACCGCGCCCGCCAGCACAGGCATGACCATGATCAGCAGGAAGGCCGTGATCAGCCATGTCCACACGAACAGCGGCATCTTCATCAGCGTCATGCCGGGCGCGCGCAGGTTGAAAATGGTGACGATGATGTTGATGGCGCCGAGGATCGACGAGATACCCATCAGGTGCACGCCGAATATCAGGTAGTCGGTGCTCGGCGGGCCGTAGGTGGTGGACAGCGGCGCGTACAGCGTCCAGCCGAAGTTCGGCGCTCCGCCCTGCATGAAGAGCGAGGACAGGAGCATGAAGAACGCGAAGGGAAGAATCCAGAAGCTGAAGTTGTTGAGCCGCGGAAGCGCCATGTCGGGGGCGCCGATCATCAGCGGGATCATCCAGTTGGCAAGCCCCACGAAGGCCGGCATCACCGCGCCGAACACCATGATCAGGCCGTGCAGGGTCACCATCTGGTTGTAGAAATCGGCGCCCAGGTACTGCAGCCCCGGTTGCGCCAGTTCCAGGCGGAACACCATGGCCATGGCCCCGCCGGCGATGAACATCAGGAAACTGAAGCACAGGTAGAGCGTGCCGATTTCCTTGTGATTGGTGGTCAGTATCCAGCGCAGGATCCAGGCGATCAGCGGGTGTCTTGCCGGGGGTATGGTGTCTGCGTGGGCAATCATGGTCGGCAACCTAGCGGGAATTGAAGATGGTGAGCGGCTGGACAAGGTCGCCCATGTCGTTACCGAAGGCGTTGCGCTCGTAGGTGATGACCGCGGCGATGTCCAGATCCGACAACTGCGGCGCCCAGGACTGCATTTCGGTGTCGACCACGCCGTTCAGGACCCGGTCGATATGGACGTCCACGGGCCCGGTGGCGATCAGGCTGCCGGCCTGCGCGGGATACGTGATGCCCTGACCGGATCCGTCCGGCTGGTGGCAGGTGGCGCAGTGCTGAATATAGACAGCTTCGCCGATGGGCATCAGTTCTTCCATGGACCAGTCGCGGCTGCGGGCGGCCACGGCGGCCTCGCCCGCCAACTCCATGGCGATTCGCTGATCCTCGATCCAGGTATTGAACTCCTCCGCCGAGACCACCTCCACGACCACCGGCATGTAAGCATGGTTCATGCCGCAGAGTTCGGTGCACTGGCCACGGTAGACCCCGGGCACGTCGACCAGTGTCCAGGCTTCGTTGATGAACCCGGGGATCGCGTCCTGCTTCACGGCGAAATCCGGCACCCACCACGAGTGGATCACGTCGTCGGAAGCAGTCAGGAACCGAACCTTGAGACCGGACGGGATCACCAGCGGGTTATCCACCTCGAGCAGGTAGTGCTCGCCCTTCTCCTGTTCGTTGTTGATCTGCTCCAGCGGCGTGGAGAGATTGCTGTAGAAGCCGATCCCCACATCAACGTACTGGTAGTGCCACTTCCACTGTGACCCGGTGATGAGAACCGTCACGTCCGCGTCGCTGTTGTCCTCGATATCCCGTAGCGTGATGGTCGCCGGCACGGCCATGCCAATGAGGATGAGCGTGGGAATCAGCGTCCAGATCACTTCCACCTTGGTGCTCTCGTGGAAGTTGGCCGGCTCAGGATGCACGGAACGCCGGTGCGCGATGATCGTGTAGAACATCGCGCCGAAGACGAGGATGCCGACGGCGAGGCAGACGAACAGGCTCACGTGGTGCAGCGTCTGGATGCGCTGGCTGATATCGGTCACGCCTTCGCGCATATCCCAGCCCTGGGCAAGCACGCTGTGGGGAAGAGTGAGAAGGAGCCCGGCAAGCAGGCTGCGGTAAAGCAATGCGGGGAATCGGATCATCGCGCCAACGCCGGCAGAAATGGTGGCGATGGGGCGGCACGCCCTCATGGGCACATCCCCAAGTGCATGCCCGCGTGTACTCCAGACAAAACGTTTGCGACGATCACAGGGTACGGAACTGTCCTTGTGTTTAGACGTGCAATGGCTCTCGCGCGCCGTAGCATAGGGCAAGATGCCGTCAAGTTCAAAGGAAATCGCGCCAACGGTTCTAGCGGCTCAATTGTGCAACAGTTCGGAGTTGTCGAATGCCGTCCCAATCACGGTAGCGGATCGCTTCGGAATGCTCCACGTGCCCGTTCCAGTTGCCGTGTTCAGCCAGCAAAAATGCGTCCCCATCAACCTTGGCCTGGACCGGCACGCCATCCCAGTCCACGAAGTCGATGCTGGGGCTCGAATGACGGTGCCAGCGCGCAGTATCTTCCGGAATCTGAACGAATTCGCCATTGATGACCCAGGCCGTCCAGCGCACGTTGTTCCACGCCCGGAACTCGGCAGTTCCCTGCGCCCAGGCTTCGTTGACCGGACCGGTATTCGTATTCGTGGTCAGCTCGAACGCCACCTTCGCCGCGCCTATGGTTGCCGCCACGGCCAGCACCAGTCCCACCACAGCCTTGCGCATTGCTTGCTCCCTTCAGTCTCCGGCGCGCGTATTCCACCAGAATGAAAGCTCCGCGTCCATATCTGGAACGCGGTTGCAGCGAACGTCGCGTTGCACTTGCGAATCTTGCGTGCGAAAGCTCACAAAACGCTTTCAGTTTCGCTTTGTCCGCCACCACAGAACGGTGCCGATCACACCCAGTACGAAGGCGAACGAGTACCACTGTATCGCGTAACCGACATGCCGCTCCGGAGGCATCGCCCGCGGCTGCCAGGCGCGTACGAAACCATCGGCGGCCGCGGGCGAGAGCAGCAGTTGATAAGGCCTGAGCGAGTTCTCCAGACGCATCTCAAGCTCGGCGAAGGTGGGAAACAGCACAACCTGTGGCCAGTCGGCCGCCGACGCGCCCGGGTCCTCGAAGGTCAGGCCGGGACGCGGCAGCGCATCGATCCTCGCGCGGATGACCCGGGTTTCTTCGCCTACATCCACCACGGGTAGCTGCAGACGTTCCGGGTCCGCCGGAATCCAGCCGCGGTTCACCAGCAGCCAGGGCTCGTTGCCAGCCAGTCGAAAGGGTGTCAGAACCTGGTAACCGATGCGCCCCTCGTGGGTCATGCTGTCGAGCAGGATCTGCCTGGAGGACAAGAAGTGTCCGCTAAGCTCGAGCCATCGGTAACGGTATTCTTCAAACTGGTCTGCATCGATCGGAACGGTCAGCGCGGAACGTTCGCCGGCCTGAGCAAACCGGTCGAAGCTCGCGGCGCGCTGCTCGGCCCGCCATAGCTGCCAGGTTCCGAGCGATACGAAAAGCGCTATCGCGAACGTGAAGCCAACGATGAGTAGCCACCTGGGCCGCATGTCGCCCTACCCGACGCCGTCAGTTGCCGACAGCGCCCGGCAACCTGATGAAGGCCAGAGCGATAAACCCCAGGTAGACCACAAGAACCAGCAGCCCGAGGCATACTGCCCATGCACGCACCCTTGTCCGGCGCCGTGTGTTTTCCTCGCCCATCGAAAGCCTCATTCCTGCCGCACCGGCCAGCCAAATCGCACAGCCGCCGGAAAAGGAACGCAAATATACATTCTCCGGAGCGTTAAGTTATATTCGGCGTCCGGAGTCAGGAGCATCGGTATGAACTCGAAGGGGATGTATGCAGGTCCGAGTCTGCTGGCCGCAGCCTGCCTCATGGTAGTGACGGCTTGCCAACAGGCGACCGAAGAGGCGCCCGCGGCGACCACCGAAACCATGCAGGACTTCGGGGTCTACACCCTGCATTTCAATGCGCTGACGACGGACCAGTTGACCGCCGAGGTCGCCCAGCGTCACGGCATCGTCCGCAGCGGCAACCGCGCCATGCTAAACGTCAGTATTCTCAGGAACCGGGAAGGAGCCATCGGGGTACCCGTCCACGGTACGGTGGAAGTTTCGGCTGCCAACCTGACCGGACAGCTCAAGCCCGTATCTCTGCGCGAAATTACCGAGGCCGAAGCGATCTACTACATAGGGGAAAGCAATGTCGCAGATGGCGAGACGCTGGTCTACTCCATCGACGCGACACCGGTCGACGAAACCACGCCGATGTCCGTTCGGTACATGAAACAGTTTTTCGTCGACTGACGCCCGATGGCAGCAGCGGCCGTCACGCCGTCCGGTTGAACTTCCTCAGGGTATAATTGTCATCTGAAATCCTTGTTGTTGCCCGTCGTCGGGACGGTAAGCCGAGAGAGGATCCATGGTCGCAAGTTCGATGACCGATGCCCGAACAGGGGCAGCGGTATTGTTCGCAGTCTTGACGCTCGTCGGTTCGGCGACCGCCGCGCCGGTCAGCACCACCTACTCCACTGTCGACCTGATCGCGGAACAGGATTCGCTGCCCGCTGACGGGGGCGCCGTAACGGTAGGTTTCTACCTTGAACCCAACCCGGGCTGGCACACCTACTGGCGCAACCCCGGTGATGCGGGCCTCGAACCCAGGATGCGCTGGGACCTCCCGGAAGGATTCGAGGCGGCTCCGTTTGAGTTTCCCGTCCCCCATGTCCTTCCCTTCATCGATCTGATCACCTACGCGTACGAAGAACCCCTTCTGCTGATCAGCGATGTCACGGTTCCCGAAGGCTTGAGCCCCGGTGAATCGGTGCAACTGCAGGGCCGCGCAAGCTGGGTGGTCTGCGACGACGAACTCTGCGTACCGGAGAACACGACGCTGTTCCTGACGCTGCCGGTGGGTGACGGCGGTCCCGATGCGGCCCAGGCCGAACGCTTTGCAGCCGCTCGCGGAAAACTGCCCGACGCGGTCGACTGGCCGGCGCAGTTCGAGCGCCTCGACGGCACCGTCAGGGTCTCCATCGAAACGCCCGAAGCAGCCACGGACGCAACAGATCCGTATCTCTTCATTACGGAACGCAACCTGGTGGAATACGGCCGGCAGTCGATCTCCTTCACTCCGCGCGGCGCGGTCGTCTCCATGGATTCGGCTCGCAGGATGACCGACGCAACCGAGTTTTCGGCGCTCCTCACCTTCACCGACAACGACGGCGCCCTGCAGGCGTTTTCGTTGAATGTCCAGGAAGGCGCCGGCGTGGCCGCCGGTGTGCTGGGCGGCAGCGGCGGCGGGCTCGTTCCCGCGGCGCAGAGTTATTCGGGACTGTCTTTCGGTGTGGCCCTGCTCTTCGCCTTCATCGGGGGGATCGTTCTCAACCTGATGCCCTGCGTCTTCCCGATCCTGAGCATGAAGGCGCTGAGCCTGGTGAAAATGTCGCAAACCGACCGGCGCGTCGCCGCGCAAAGCGGTCTGCTGTATACCGCCGGAATCCTGGTTGCCTTCGCGCTCATCGGCGGCGCGCTGGTGGCCCTGCGCGAAGCGGGACAGGCCGTCGGCTGGGGCTTCCAGTTGCAATCGCCCGTGGTCAACCTGACGCTGGGACTGCTGATGCTGGCCATCGCGCTCAACCTGTTCGGCGTATTCGAAGTGGGAACCCGCATCATGGGCGTCGGCCAGACGCTGACGGCCGGCGGCGAACGCCGCGCGGCGTTCTTCACCGGGCTGTTGGCGGTGGTCGTCGCCACGCCATGTACCGCGCCCTTCATGGCCGGCGCGCTTGGTTATGCGCTGGTACAACCCGCGGCGGTTGCACTGAGTGTGTTTCTGGCGCTGGGACTCGGATTGGCGTTCCCATACCTTCTACTGAGCTACGTACCCGCGGCCGGTCGCGTGCTGCCCAAACCCGGGCCATGGATGGCGACCTTCAAGCACATGCTCGCGTTCCCGATGCTGGCCACGGCCGTGTGGCTCTTCTGGGTCATCGGCAAGCAACTCGGCGTCGATTCCATGACCGTGGGGCTCATTGCCGCGCTCTGTTTCGCCTTCGCGGTCTGGTCCTACGGGCGCGTGGCGCATGCCCGCCGACCCTACGCGTGGAGTGCCGCAGCCGCGATCGGTCTGATCGGCACGGTGCTCATCGGGCTGCGGATCGAGGACTACCGGGCGGCGCCGGTCTCGTTGTCAGGAGCCGATGCGGGCACCCTGGGGCAACTGGAACTCGAGAACTTCACCCCCGAGCGCGTCGCCGGCTACATCGACGCCGGCGAACCGCTCTTCCTCTACTTCACCGCCGACTGGTGCGTAAGCTGCAAGGTCAACGAACGGGTGGCGCTGGCGACCGACGCCGTGGGCGAGGCCTTCAATGAGCGCGGCATCAGGGTCGTCGAAGGCGACTGGACCAGCGAGGACCCGCTGATCACAGAATGGCTCGACCGCTACGGCCGCGTCGGCGTGCCCCTGTACCTGTATTTCCCCGCGGGATCGTCCCTGGACAACCCGACAATCCTGCCGCAGATACTCCTTCCGGAGATCGTGATCGGTGCGGTTGCGGAGGCGGACGCAAGCGCCTAGGGAAAGTCGCCGAAAAAAGGCTTCCCAAGTACCGGTACAGCCGGTGTGAGGTGGTAGCGGGGGTAGGATTCGAACCTACGACCTTCGGGTTATGAGCCCGACGAGCTGCCTGACTGCTCCACCCCGCAACAGGGGCGGAAAATCATACTCGCGGCGCCGGTCTGGCGCAATAGGATGCATGCAAAATCGTTCCCGTGTTACGGACGAGCGCGAGCACCTCCGTGGATGTGGCAGACCAGCCCGGCGAAACCTCAAAGACCTTCGGCCACGATGCCGCTGCGTTTTCAAAAGAGCGGGCTGACAACATGCGCACTGTCTGGATAACGGCCGCGATGGTCAGCGTTGTCTTTGCGCTTCAGCTCGCATTCATGTACTGGATTCTTGTTCTATACCTGAACCGTTAGTCGTATCACCATCGAGCATTGAAAAACTCACTCGCGAAATTTCACAATTCCTTGTGAATTGCGCAGAAATGAACCTGAGCTGCGGCACTCTGCATGCTACGCTTGTGGCGTGTAAAACCCCATTGGCGCCGGTGGCGAAAAACGATAATTTGCAGAGTTCGAGATGGCCGAAGAATCTATCGATACGCTCATCGCCACCCGTGGTTTCCATACTGCGGGTATCGAGGCCGACCAAGCCGCAGTCTTTAGCGTGTAGCTGCGTACATCTTGATCGATCGCGCGCAGGAACTGCTCCGCAGCGTCTACGGATACACCGACTTCCGCGGGCGCCAGGAGGAGGTTGTATCCGCAGCGCTCGCCGGGCGGGATGCGGTGGTGCTCATGCCCACCGGCGGTGGCAAGTCGCTCTGCTACCAGTTGCCGGCCATGATCCGCCCCGGGGTCGGTCTGGTGGTCTCGCCGCTCATCGCCCTGATGCAGGACCAGGTATCAGCGCTCAAGCAGTTCGGCGTGCGCGCCGAGTTCCTTAACTCCACGCTTTCCTGGCCCGCGCAGTGCGCGATTCTCGACGCGCTCGCCTCGCAGGAACTGGACCTGCTCTACCTTGCACCGGAGCGGTTGCTTCAGGAGGAGATGCTCGACCGGCTGGGCCGCGTCGACCTTGCGATCATCGCCATCGACGAAGCCCACTGCGTCTCACAATGGGGGCACGACTTCCGGCAGGATTACCTGGGACTGAACGTCCTGGCCGAACGCTTTCCAGACGTACCGCGAATGGCGCTGACGGCCACGGCCGACAGGCTTACGCGCCGGGAAATCCTCTCAAGACTCGAACTCAACGGCGCGGAGCAGTTCATCAGCGGCTTCGACCGCCCCAACATCCGCTATACGGTGCGGGCGAAGGCCAGCGCCAACGCGCAACTCTTCGCATTCCTTCGGAAACGCCAGGGTCAAGCCGGCATCGTCTATGCCATGACGCGAAAGAAAGTCGAGGCCCTGGCGGAGTCGCTGACGGAGCGGGGGTTTACCGCCCTGCCCTACCACGCGGGCCTGTCCACAAAGACACGCAACACACATCAGGCCCGCTTCCAGTACGAGGACGGCGTGGTCGTCGTGGCGACCATCGCCTTCGGCATGGGGATCGACAAACCCGATGTGCGTTTCGTCGCCCACGTGGACCTGCCGAAGAGCGTGGAAGCCTACTACCAGGAAACGGGCCGGGCGGGCCGCGACGGGGAGCCCTCTGAGGCGTGGATGGTCTACGGCCTGCAGGATGTGGTGCGCCTGCGCCAGTTGGTCGATCAATCCGAAGCGGACGAGGAGCACAAGCGCATCGAGCGGATGAAACTCGACGCACTGCTCGGATGGTGCGAGGTCACCGCCTGCCGCCGCCGGGCGCTGCTGGAATATTTCGGAGACAGCCTCGCGGACGATTGCGGCAACTGCGATATTTGCCTTTCGCCACCCAAGACCTGGGACGGGACGGTTGAAGCGCAGAAACTGCTGTCCTGCGTGTACCGTACAGGCCAGCGGTTCGGCGCCGCCCACGTGATCGATGTGCTGCGCGGCAATGATACGGAGAAGGTTCGCCGAAACCGGCACGAACGCCTCAGCACATTCGGTATCGGCGATGACCGCTCCCCGGCCCAGTGGCGGTCCATTCTTCGGCAAGTGATGGTACAGGGGCACCTGCACTCCGACGCGGAGCGTTTTGGCGCGTTGCGCCTCACATCCAGATCCAGACCGCTGCTCAGGGGCGAGGAGCAGATACGGTTACGCGAGGATCCCCCCGCCAAGCGCGTGTCCAAGGCAGCCCGGTCCACGTCAGCGACCAAGGCAGACCGAGTGCTTTCATTAGAGGTCCCGACAGTGGACCAACCGTTGTGGGAAGCCTTTCGCGAACTGCGCACACGGCTCGCCCGGGAAGCCAGCGTGCCGCCCTATGTCATCTTTCATGACGCAACGCTCAGGGAGATGGTTCGGCTACGCCCGTCCTCGCCTTCCGAGTTCCTGGCCGTGCAGGGCGTTGGCAAAACAAAACTGGAACGCTACGGCGAGGCATTCCTGAAAGTGCTGCGCGAGCACGAAGATTGCTCTATTTCTGCTGATTTCGGCCAGAAACAAGGCTTCCATTCCGTGCCTTGAGTGCTAGCCTGACGCCATATCCGATCAACGGGCTATCGCCCGTGCCCAGCGCCAATCGGTGACTCACCATGCCCAATAAAGCATTTGATACACTTTCCGTTGCCCGCAGGCTGAAGGTCGCTGGCGTCGATGCCGAGCAGGCCGACGCTATCGTGGATGCCATGGACAAATCCACCGGACAATTCGTGACAGTGAGACACTTCGACACCGCAGTCGCGAGGCTGAATACACGCATAGACGCCGTACGGACGGAGTTGCAGGCCAGCATCGACACCACACGAGCAGATTTGCAGGCCAGTATCCACGCCGGTCAGGCCGAGATGACGCGTTTCCTCGTCATCGTGGTGGGCGCCATCATTGCCGCCAACGCGTTGATGATCGGGATTCTCCGTTTCTTCCCGAGGGATGGCGCCGTCATGTGAACATGGCCGCGGCCGATGTGTCGGACACGGGCACGGACCTTCGCCGCGACACACCCGTCGGCGGATGGTTCATCCGTTATGGGCAGATGGGTCTCGCCTGTTACCCGGGAATACGCCAGGGACTCCGATATTCATTCTGAAGAAGCGCATCGGCCGATGGGTTGTCCCGAAATTTCAGATTCGCGCCATCCCAGTCCAGCGCGTCGCCCGTGCGCACCGCGACGTTGCCCAGGTGAGCATTGACTGCGGCCAGGCTTCCCGTCCTGACATCGCAGGCAGGCTTTTCGCGGGTCCACATGCAATCGACGAAATTGGCCGTATGGTGGTCCAGACCCCGATCCTCCGGGCGGGACGTCCGTACCGGTTGACCTGCCATCCTGTAACTCGGCGGACCGCCCGACCTCCATTCCGTTTCCGGAAAGATTTCCCATTGGTTGCGGTCGACAACGAGCGTGCCGTTGCGGCCGACGAATGCGACGCCGTGTGTCCGCTGGAACGGGCCGAGACCTGCGCCCATCGTGTGCTCCCAGACCATCGTGAAGTCATCGAACTCGTAGATCGCCTGCTGCGTGTCGGGCGTTTCCATCGCGCTCTCAGGGAAGCCGAAATTGCCCCCGGTCGACATCACGCGTTTCGGATGCTCTACCTGCATTCCCCACAGAACGGGATCGATCAGGTGCACGCCCCAATCGGTCATGAGTCCGCCTGCGTAGTCCCAGAACCAGCGAAAGCTGCCGTGAAAACGATTGCGGTTGTACGGCCGCAGCGGCGCGGGCCCGAGCCACATGTCGTAATCGACGCCGGCCGGCGCGGATTCATCCGGCCTGACCGGGAGCGGCCGCATTCCGCCGTTGTACATCCAGGCCTTGACGGTGCGAATCCTGCCCAACTGGCCCGACTGCACGAAATCCATCGCCTCGATCCAGTGCGGGCCGCTGCGCTGCCACTGGCCCACCTGTACAACGCTGCCGCTGGCTTCCTGGGCGGCCACCATACGCTGGCATTCCACGATCGAGTTGGCCAGGGGCTTCTCGACATAGATGTCCTTGCCCGCTTCGCAGGCATGCACCATCTGCAGGCAATGCCAATGATCCGGCGTGGCGATGATGACCGCATCGACATCCGGATCGTCCAGCAATTCGCGGTAATCGGAGAACACGCGGGGCCGTTCGCCGTACATGTCCTCCATTTCCCCCGTGCGCCGCTCCAGAACGTTCCGGTCGACGTCGCACAGTGCAATACAACGGGTGCCGGGCACGTTCAACGCCGAACGGGTATCGGCAAACCCCATGCCGTTGCAGCCGATCAATCCAATGTTGATGGTGTCGTTGGCCCCCGCGCGGCCTGCGTAAAATGCCCCCAGCCCCAGGCCGAGAGACACCATGCCGGTTTTCTTCAGAAAGTTTCTTCGGTCCAGACCCTGATCGACTGATTCAGATTCACGCATTGCAGCACTTTCCCGGAGTTTGTTGTTCATGTTCATTATCCACCCTTGCGCTCTTTTCGTCGAACCTGCAAGCAGTTAACGGTGGGGCCCCATGAGTGATAGAGTTTGCGAATCAGGAACACGCTCGGCATTTCCATGATCGGGAGCGACAGGACAACGGGGGTATGGGCCGCCTCACTGGTCCTCGTGGCCGTGTCAGTGTCACCCGTGTGGGCACAACTCAGCCCACCGCACGTTGAGGGTTTGCGTGGAGCGCCATTCGTTTCGCTGCATCCACCACCCGATGTTCGCAGCTACGGCGACGGCCCGGAGTGGGACGGGCGCGTCCCCGAAGGCGTCGAGCCGCTGCAAACGGATCTCTTCACGAGCCGCGACTTCTATCTCGACCGGGGTCTCTGGATGGACCCGCGCTACTGGCGCTGCAACAGTCCCAGGCAAATTACCGACATGCGAAGCGGCGGTCCCGGCGTCGCCGTGGCCGATGCTCGGATCGGGGCGAATCCCCCGGTATCGGCGCGTTGGGGCGACTGCACGATGGACTGGCCGCGCGAAAACATCGTCAGTCCCTACCCCTTCGAGAGCGCGCAGGCGCACTATGGGGCGCTGCTCGCCGACGCCCGGTCCAGGGGCGGTCCCACAGAGCATTCCTACGAAACGATGCCCAAGTGGGATGGTGTCTACGCGGAGTACATTCCGGAAGGACGGCGCATCTGGAACTACATGCGCGCCAACCAGGTCCCCACCATCCTGTCGTTGCTGACTGCCGAGTACCGGGAGCGCTTGGTGCAACAGCTCTACCACGAGGGCGTCAACGCGGCACATCAGTGGAATGCATCCTATTGCCGCCCCGAGGGCTTCATGCGCCAGTGGGCCACCGGCCCCACGCCGAACCACATGGTGGTGACGCCGGATGTGGTGCTGTTGCTGGGATCGACCGGCGACAATGTCAGCCGTACGATTCGCATCGGCCGGGAATTCCCGCTGGGGCCGAATGTACCGCAATGGTACGGGGATACGGTCGGATTCTGGGACGGCGACGCCCTGATTGCCTGGACGGCAAATGTACAGGCCTGGACCCAGCACACGAGCTGGGAATTCAGCTACGAGCTTGAGGCCATCGAGATCTTCACCCCGGTACACGACGACGGTACGTTGCTGGGAATCGACTGGGAAACCATCCTCTACGATCCCGAGGCGCTTCAGGAGCCCGTGCGGATTCTGTGGCACAGAACCTACGTGGAGGGTTGGGACACGTCGGAGCGGCTGACATTCGTGGAATGCGCCTTCAGACTGTACCCGGTGAACGGATTCGCAACCCAGGTGCCTCCGGGGCAGATTATCGAGTACCGCGTTCCCGATCTGCTTGACCGGCCCTGGGCCCGGACCTGGGAGGAATATTTCGAACAGGACATGGAACGGCCTGCCGACGAACTGGACCTGGGCTTCGAGTGAGCCGAATGATTCCCGGCCGCTCTTCAGTCCCGATTGCCGGGCACGGCCCGAAGGAAGACTGGCAATGACCATGGAAAACATTTCGAAGGTGCTGGCCCGCAGCAAGACGGGCGCGATGCGGATCGCTGCGGCTGCGGCGGGCCAATGCAGGCCAGCGGCCGTCTGGCTCGCGTCAGCCGTGCTGCTCGCGAACTCCGCGCACGCCCACCACTCGTACGCGATGTACGACGGCGCCGTCTACAAGGTCATCACCGGCGTAATGGTTCGCATCGTCCCGAACGCGGCCCACTTCGAAATGCACATCGTTCCCCTCAACCAAACCCGCGACGCACTGGTGCGCGACGAAGCCGGCGAGCCGCAGGTCTGGATCGTCCAAATGGAAAGGGCCCGGGAAGCAGCGGAACAGGGAATCAACCGGGAAAGCTTCCCCCAGGGAACCGTCCTGAGCATCGGCTTGCATCCGCGCCGCGACGGCCTGCCGGCAGGAGACCGCGGCGAGGCGGGACTCTATCGCTGTCCGGAGGGCGGTGTTCCCGAGCCGGGGCTGCATTGCGACACAGTGCAGGGCAGCACGCCCTTCGGCCCGGGCGAGATACCGCAAGACGCCTGAATTTGCACACATTGTCGAAATCCTGACAATATGCGATGGACCGCCTTCAGCGTATTGCGCATGAACGCGAACCAGACCGAATTTTACGAACTTCGCGAGCGCGTGTCGGCGTTAGAGGCGCACATGAGCAACATGCCCACGAAGGCTTGGGTGCTCGGAGTAGTTGTCGGCGGAATGGGTCTGGCCGCTACGATGGCACTGGCAATCGTCAGGATTTTCCTGGTTTGATCGATTGAAGCCGTCTTGGTCCGCCTCGTAACTCCCCATTCCCAGGCTAGGCAAGCCCCAGCA
Organism: Gammaproteobacteria bacterium; assembly: GCA_022820625.1. GTDB lineage: Bacteria > Pseudomonadota > Gammaproteobacteria > Steroidobacterales > Rariloculaceae > UBA6522. The sequence continues at coordinate 30,026 of JAJEFE010000069.1, forward strand.
CGCTCCCACACAAATCCAGCAACGCCCCGGGAAACAGCCCGAACGCCAGAAGCAGCAGTGCGTTCACGCTGACCGCGATCCGCAAGGCTGTCGAAGCCTCCAGCGCCTCCGTTCCAATCTTCCCTTCAGCACTCTCCTCCACCTCCGAAAAGTACATGAACCAGATCACCCGCAGGTAGTAGAACGCGCCGATAACGGCGAAGAACACACCCAACACGGCCAGCCAGACCAATCCAGCGTCCAGTACGCTTTCGAGCACCACCAGCTTGGCGTAGAACCCAACGAACAGGGGAATCCCGGCCATGCTGAACATGATCATGAGCATCATGAGGGCGAACCAGGGATCGCGAGCGTTGAGGCCCTTGAAGTCGGCGATGTTCTCGGCTTCGAATCCTTCGCGGCTGAGGAGGATGATCATGCCGAAGGCGGCGGCGGCCATGAACGCATAGGCGATCGTGTAGAACATGGCCGCGCTGAGGCCCTGCGGCGTGCCGGCGATGAACCCCATGAGGATGAAGCCCACATGGGAGATGGTCGAATAGGCCAGCATCCGCTTGAGGTTGGTCTGGGCGATGGCCGCCACGTTGCCCACCGCCAGCGACAGTACGGACAGCACGATGACCATGTCCTGCCAACTGCCGTGCAGGCCGCCGAGGCCTTCCACCATGACTCGCCAGGCCAATGCGAAGGAGGCCAGCTTGGGCGCGGTACTGATGAAGAGGGTTACCGGCGTGCGCGCGCCCTGGTAGACATCGGGCAGCCACATGTGGAACGGTACCGCGCCGAACTTGAATGCGACGCCGACGATGACGAAGGCCAGTCCCAGCAGCGCCGCCACCTGCGGACCCTCGCCGGTCGAGAAATACGCCCCCAGCTCACCGATATCCACGGTTCCGGTAACTCCGTAAAGAACCGAGATTCCGTAAAGCAGCGTGCCGGACGCGATGGCGCCGAGCACGAAGTACTTCATGGCGGACTCTGCAGCGATGCTCGACTCGCGGTCGAAGGCCACCAGCGCGTAGAGCGCCAGCGACAGCAGTTCAAGCCCGAGATAGAGGATCAGCAGGCTGTTGGCGGAGATCATGACCATGATCCCCAGCAGTGCGAACAGCCCGAGGATGAAGTATTCGCCCTTGTAGAGTCCCTCCCGTTCCAGGTAGTCGCGCGAGTAGAGGAATACCAGGGCGACGATGGCGTAGGCGAACAGTTTGAGCACGTTGCCCGCCGGGTCGGACACGAAGCTGTCGTAGAGCAGCGTGGTCCGTTCCCCTGCTCCGTAGTACAGCGAGCACAGCGCGGTGCCGAGCAACGCCAGCATGGTCAGGTAGAACGTGGCCCTGCGCTGTGCCCGAGGCAGGAACACGTCCACCACCAGAATCACGCTGATCGCGCAAACCATGAATATCTCCGGCGCTGCCCGGATCCACTCACCCACGGGAATCTCCCGCGTCAGTCATTGCAGGTCTTTTCTCAGCCATCCCGCATACCGGTTCCAGTTCGCGCGAGCACCCTGCCAGGCTTCGAGAGCCCGCAGGCCGCGCATATGAATTCACCGCGTTCATAGTTTCGTCTGCTGTACGTGTTCGAGCAGGTTGGCCAATGTCACCTCCATCACTTCCAACAAGGGCGCAGGCCAGACGCCGAGCAACAACACGCCGGCCGCCAGCACCGCCAGGTAGAAGAATTCCCTCGAATCGACATCCTTGAGCGACGCGACGCCGTCGTTGGCCACGTCTCCAAAGACCACGCGCTTGACCAGCCACAGCGTGTAGGCCGCACCGAACACCAGCGTGGTCGCCGCCAGAAAGGCCAGCCAGAAACTCGCCTGGAAGCTGCCGAGGATGACCAGGAATTCGCCCACGAAGCCCGAAGTCCCGGGCAGGCCCGCGTTGGCCAGCGCGAAGAAGACCATCAGGGCGGCGAACCTGGGCATGGTGTTGACCACGCCGCCGTAGTCGGCGATCTGCCGGCTGTGAAGCCGGTCGTACATGACGCCGACGCAGAGGAACAGCGCCCCCGAGATCAGGCCGTGGGAGATCATCTGCACCATGCCGCCCTGCAGCGCCAGCATCGCGCCGTCGCCGCCGAAAATGCCCGCACCTCCGGTGCCGCCCAGGGCAATCTGAAAGACCACGAAGAACCCCAGCGTCACGAAACCCATGTGCGCGATGGACGAGTATGCGATGAGCTTCTTCATGTCCTCCTGGGCCAGGGCCACGAAGGCGATGTAGATGATGGCGATGAGGGACAGCACGATAATTACGCCCGCCAGGGCCGCGCTGGCGTCCGGAGTGATGGGCAGGCTGAAGCGCACGAATCCGTAGCCGCCCATCTTCAGCAGCACCGCCGCCAGGATTACCGAGCCGCCGGTGGGCGCCTCCACGTGAGCGTCGGGCAGCCAGGTGTGCACCGGCCACATGGGCACCTTGACCGCGAAGGCCAGCAGGAACGCCACGAAGATCCACTGTTGTTCCCGCATCGTCAGGGGCAGATCGTGGAAGGCCAGGATCGCGTAGCTGCCGGCTTGCAGGTACAGGTAGATCAGCGCCACCAGCATGAAGACCGAGCCCAGGAACGTGAACAGGAAGAACTTCACGGTGGCGTAGATCCGGCGCTCGCCGCCCCAGACGCCGATGATGATGAACATCGGCACCAGCATCGCTTCCCAGAAGACGTAGAAGAGCAGCCCGTCCAGCGCCGCAAAGACGCCGATCATCAGGCCTTCCATGAAGAGGAACGCGGCGAAGTACTGGGCTGGACGCAGTTGGATCACCCGCCATCCGGCCAGGACCACCAGCGGGGTCAGCAGCGTGGTCAGCAACACCAGCGGCAGCGAAATACCGTCCAGGCCCAGGTGATAGTAGACGTTGAAGCGCTCTATCCACGATACCCGCTCGACGAACTGCATCTCGGCCGTGGTGACGTCGAAGCCGAAGTACAGCGGCAGGCTCAGGATGAAGACGACGGTGGAGGCCACCAGCGCCACCAGCTTGCCGCGGCGCGCGCCCGCCTCGCCGGAGCCCAGGGCCAGCACGGCAATGCCGGCCAGGATGGGCAGCCAGACCAATGCGCTCAGTATCGGAAAACCGCTCACCGCCTGCCTGCCTGCCACCCATCGGGCTTGCATGGAAAAACCGCGTGCACCGCGCCGTGCATGCCGCTTCCCGCCAACCCGCTGATTCCCGCCACCTGCTTCACGATCAACTGCCGCCCTGCTATCCGCCGAACGTCAGCCAGACCAGGAACGCCGTCAGCCCGATGATCATGGCGAACGCGTAGTGATAGAGATAACCGGTCTGGAGAGTCCGCACGACGCCCGCCAGGTAGCGCACACCGCGGGCGCTGCCGTTGATGCCGACACCGTCGATGACGCCGGCGTCGGCGACGCGCCAGAGCGAGCCCGCCAGCATTCGCGTGGCGGCCGCAACGACGTTCTCGTTGAACCAGTCGAAGTAGTACTTGTTGTCCAGGACGCGGTGCAGCACGGCAAGGCGCGACTGCAATATCCCTGGCAGGTCGGGTCGCCGGATGTAAAGAAACCAAGCAACCAGCGCGCCCGCCGCGGCCAGGTACAGCGCCACCGAATGCGTCGCTGCATGGACGATGAATGCCGCGGCGCCGTGGAACTCTTCGCCCACCAGGCCCACCACGTCCTGCTGCGCGAGCACGAAGATCGAGTCCTCGAAGAACCCGCCGAAAAGCACGGGTCCGATGGTGATCCAGCCGATAACGACCGAGGGAATGGCCAGCAATATGAGCGGCACCGTCACCACCTTCGGAGACTCCTTGAGGTGCTCCCTGGCGTGCTGATCGATCCGCTCCTCGCCATGGAACACAACGAACAGCAGCCGGAAGCTGTAGAGCGCCGTCACGAAGACCCCCAGCAGCACGCACCAGTAGGCGTACCCCGCGCCGGGCGTGGCGGAGAGATGCACCGCCTCGATGAGCGCATCCTTGGAATAGAACCCGGAAAACCCGGGAAAGCCGATCAGCGCCAGCGTCCCGATCACCGACGTCCAGTAGGTGATCGGCATGTACTTGCGCAGCCCGCCCATCTTGCGGATGTCCTGCTCGTGGTGCAGCGCAATGATCACCGAACCCGCGGCCAGGAACAGCAGCGCCTTGAAGAACGCATGGGTCATCAAATGGAAGATGCCGGCGGCGTAGGCCGAAGCGCCGAGCGCCACGGTCATGTAGCCGAGCTGGGACAGCGTCGAGTAGGCCACGATGCGCTTGATGTCCTGCTGGACGACGCCCAGAAGCCCCGTAAATATCGCTGTGGTGGCGCCGATCACCAGCATCACGCTGAGCGCGGTCTGGGAGTATTCGAACAGCGGCGACATCCGCGCCACCATGAAGATGCCCGCGGTGACCATCGTCGCGGCGTGGATCAGCGCCGAAATCGGCGTTGGGCCTTCCATGGAGTCCGGCAGCCAGACGTGCAGCGGCATCTGCGCCGACTTGTCCATGGCGCCGACGAAGAGGCCGAGGCAGGCCACGGTGAGTACCGACCACTCCGTCCCGGAGAACAGCGAGATGCGCTCGTCCGCGAGTCCCTCGGCGGCCCCGAACACCGTCTGGTAGTCCAGCGATCCGGTGAAGGCCAGCAGCGTCGCGATCCCCAGCAGGAAGCCGAAATCGCCCACCCGGTTGACCAGGAAGGCCTTCATGTTGGCGAAGATCGCCGTCTCGCGCTTGAACCAGAAGCCGATGAGCAGGTACGACACGACCCCCACCGCCTCCCAGCCGAAGAACAACTGCAGGAAGTTGTTCGACATCACCAGCGTCAGCATGGCGAAGGTGAACAGCGAGATGTAGCTGAAGAAGCGTTGATATCCGTCGTCGTCGGCCATGTAGCCGATGGTGTAGATGTGCACCGCCAACGAGACGAAGCTGACCACGGTGATCATCAGCGCGGTCAGGTGGTCGATGAGGAAACCGATCTCCAGACTCAGCCCGCCCACCTGCCCCCATTGGTACACGGCGCCGCTGTAAACCTCCGCCCCGCCCAGGACGTCCGCCAGCACCACCAGCGACAGCACGAACGAGATGCTGACGCCGACGATCGTGATCCAGTGAGCCCCCGCCCGGCCAACGCGGCTGCCGAACAGCCCCACCGCGACCGAGGCGGCCAGCGGCGCAAGGATGATGCTGAGGTAGACGCCTTCCACAATCAGCCCTTGAACGGATTCAGTGCGTCCACGGTCAGCCCCTGAGCGTATCCAGTTCTTCCACGTTGATGCTCTGCCGGGTCCGGAACAGCACCACGAGGATCGCAAGCCCGATGGCCGCTTCAGCCGCGGCCACGGTGAGGATGAAGAAGACGAACACCTGGCCCATCTCGTCGCCGAGCATCCGCGAGAAGGCGATGAAGTTGAAATTGACCGCCAGCAGCATCAGCTCGATGCACATCAGCAGCAGAATGACGTTCTTGCGGTTGATGAAGATTCCCGCGACGGACATGCTGAAGAGCACGGCGGCCAGGATCAGGTAGTGGGAGATGGTGACGGTCATCGGCGCGTCAATCCCCGGTTCCCGGATCTTTCGAATCCGTTACCGACTCTTTCGATACAGATACCGACGCGTTCGATGCAGTTTGAGAATCGACCGATTCAGCTCGCGACTCGTTCGATGCAATTCGAGACTGGTTCGATGAAGTTCCAGAATCCGTAACCGGGTCGACCTTCACCAGCCGCACGCGGTCCTCGCGCCTGACGGCCACCTGCCGGGCGATGTTCTGTACCTTCAGCCCGGGCCTCCGGCGCATGGTCAGGGTGATGGCGGCGACGATGGCCAGCAGCAGGATCATGGCGGCCAGCTCGAACGCATAGACATGCTCGGTGTACAGCACGCTGCCCAGCGCCTGGGTATTGCTGTAGCCCGCCGGATACGGCTCGGGCGTAGCCACCGCGAGCACGTCCTGGCTCCGGAACCAGATCACATGCCCTATCTCCAGCACCACCACGAAGGCCACCGCTGCGCCGATGGGCACGTAGCGGGTGAACCCGGTGCGAAGCTCTTCCACGTTGATGTCGAGCATCATCACCACGAACAGGAACAGCACCATCACCGCGCCCACGTAGACCAGCACCAGCACCACGGCCAGGAACTCGGCCTCCAGCAGCAGCCAGAGCATGGCGCTCTGCACGAAGGCGAGCACCAGGAACAACGCCGAATGCACCGGGTTGCGGCTGGTGATCACACCCAGCGCGGACAGCACCAGGATCAGCGAAAAGGCGTAAAAGAGGAGCGAGGTGATCAAGGGCAGGCTCTTTCCTGTCGGTCGGTGGCTATAGCAGGTTCAAGTAAATGCGAAGTGTTCGTTGCAATCTGTGCGTGCGGTCCATCGCTGGCTTCAACTGGTCGCGTCTTTCTCTATCGGTAAGGCGCATCCGCCGCCTTGTCCGCCGCGATCATGGCTTCGTAGCGGTCGCCGACGGCCAGGAGTTTGTCCTTGGTCATGATGTTCTCGCCGCGGGCTTCCATGTGGTACTCGTGGATCCGCGTTTCGACAACGGCGTCCACCGGGCAGGCCTCCTCGCAGAAGCCGCAATAGATGCACTTGAAGAGATCGATGTCGTAGCGCGTCGTGCGCCGGGTGCCGTCCTCCGCCACGTCGGATTCGATGGTGATGGCCAGCGCCGGGCAGACCGCCTCGCACAGCTTGCAAGCGATGCAACGCTCCTCGCCGCTAGGGTAGCGCCTGAGCGCGTGCAGCCCGCGGAATCGCGGCGACTGGGGTGTCTTCTCTTCCGGGTAATGGACGGTGACCTTCTTGACGAACAGGTTCTTGAGCGTGAGCCGCAGCCCCTTGCCCAGTTCCGTCATCAGAAACGTCTTGATCAGGTTTTGAAACACGCCTACCTACCTTGAGTCGCTCGACCGGCTTCAGCTTCGCAGCTCACGCCGACCACGGCCCTACCTGCGCCACCACCATGACGCCTTCCACGGCAATCCACACGATGGTGACCGGAATGAACACCTTCCAGCCCAGCCGCATGATCTGGTCGTAGCGGTAACGCGGGAACGTCGCCCGGAACCACAGGAAACAGAATCCGAAGAACGCCATCTTCATCGCCAGCCAGGCGAAGTGCGGCTCGGCGAGAAACGTGCCCGCGAACCCCGGCACGCCGGCGAAGGGCGACAGCCAGCCGCCCATGAAGAGCACCGACGTAAGCGCCGTAATCAGGATCATGTTTGCGTATTCGGCCAGGAAGAACAGCCCGAAGGCGATGCCTCCGTACTCCACGTGGAAGCCCGCCACGATCTCTGATTCGCCCTCCGCCACGTCGAACGGCGCGCGGTTGGTCTCGGCCACCCCGGAAATGAAATACACCACGAACAGCGGCAACAGCGGCCACACGAACCAGCGGCTGATGCTCGTGCCGGCCTGCGCTTCGACGATCTGGCCCATGTTGAGGCTGCCGCCGGCCATGAGCACGCCCACCAGGGCAAAGCCCATGGCGATCTCGTAGGCGACGATCTGCGCCGCCGAGCGCATCGCCCCGAGGAAGGCATATTTTGAATTCGACGCCCAGCCCGCAAGGATCACCCCGTAGACACCGAGCGAAGTCACCGCGAGCACATAGAGCAGCCCGGCATCGATGTCCGCAATCACGAACGACGGATCGAAGGGGATCACCGCCCACGCTGCAAACGCCGTCAGCAGCGACAGCACTGGCGCCAGCAGGAACAGCAGCCAGTTGGCATTGGCCGGGACGACCACTTCCTTGAGCAGCATCTTGATCACGTCGGCGAAGGGCTGCAGCACGCCGCGCCAGCCGACCCGGTGCGGACCGATCCGGTTCTGGATAAAGCCGATAATCTTGCGCTCGGCGTAGGTGGAATAGGCCACCGCCAGGATCAGCGGCAACAGCACGATCGCGATCTTCGTGCTCGTCAGCGCCACGAAGACCATCCAGTCAGGCAGGCCGAAGAAGGTCAGGAGGCTCTCGATCAGTGCCAGCAGTTCAGTCATGCGCGCACCGGGTCACTGGGTGTCCACGCCCGTGGCTGCGGTTTCCCGCGCCGCCGCAGTCTGCTGCAACGCCGGTCCCCGCCGAACGAGTCCGTCCACAGAGTAGATGGGTATGTCGAGAGCGGCTTCGTCGCAATCTGCCGGCTCGCAGGCAGGTACGAAGTCGCCCTCATATGCCGTGTCGGCGCTGCAATCTCCCAATGCCTCGGACAACTCCCCTCGAATGTCCGCAGCCGAACGGTACTCGCAACCCGGCAGTTCCAGGTGGTTGCCGAGCACCCGCAGGATGCGCCAGCCTTCGCGCGCCTCGCCGACGGTATCGGCCGCCGCCTCGACGCTCTGCCAGGTGCCTTCCACATTGACGTAGGTTCCCGCCGTCTCCGCGAAGGTGGCGATGGGCAGCAGGATGTCGGCGACCCGCTCGAGGGCATCGCTCGCGTGGGAGGTGAAACAGATGACCTTGTCGGCGGCCCCGAGCGCATCCTGCGCGAGCAAGGCGTCGGAAAGATCGTGCTCCGGTTCGAGCCCGAACAGCACATAGACGCGGCGCGGCGCGGCGAGCATCGCCTCGGCATTGAGCCCGGGGGTCTCCACCGGCTGCCCGCCGGGACCGCGGTGGGGCAAGACGCCCGCCAGCGCGGCGCCCGCGGCGTTGGCGCCCTCGGGAAGGTAGCCGAGACGGGCGCCGGTGACCCGGCACAGTGCGGCCGCGATGGCGCGGATGTCGGCGAAGCGGGGATGCCGCATGGCGATCTGGCCAAGCAACAACAGGCTTTGCGACTTGTCGAGCAACACTTGCGCCGCGGCGCGCTCAGGATCACCGGGCTGCACTGCGCCGAGCAGCGATGCCCATTCCCCGTCCGGCGCCCGGCCCAGCAGTTCGTGGGCCGCCGCCAGAACCCCTGCCAGCGATCCCGCCAGGCTCGAAAGCGGCGCCTCAATGCAGACATCGTAGCGGAAGTGGTATTCGTACTCGGACGGGTTCACGAAGCCGACGGCAGCCCCCCGAAGGGCGGCATTTCGAATCCTGTGCGCGACAATCGGCACCTCCCGGCGCAGGTTCGAGCCCACCACGAGAACACCGTCCAGATCGTCGATTCCGGCGATCGACGTGCCCAGGGCGGGCCACAGGGGGTCGGCTTCCTGGTCCCGGAAATCACGGGTACGCAACCGGTAGTCGATATGGTTGCTGCCCAGGTGCCGGGCGATGCGGTTGAGCAGATACATCTCTTCCACCGTGGCATTGGGCGATACCAGGAACCCGAGCCCGTCGCCGCCCTGCTTCGCCGCATCCTTCAACGTGCCGGCGGCTTCTTCCAACGCCAGCGACCAGCCGATGTCCGCCCACCCACGGGGACCGTAGACCCTCGGCAGCGTCAGCCGGTCCTCGGTGTAGACACCCTCGTAGCTGAACCGGTCGCGGTCGGAGATCCAGGTCTCGTTGATGGCGTCGTTGTCACGCGGCACGACGCGCTTGAGCTTTCCGCGCAGGACGTGCCCGTAAAGGTTGGACCCGGCGCAGTCGTGGGGCGAGACCAGCGGCCGCGCGGCCATCTCCCACGCCCGCGCGCTGTAGCGGTAGGGCTTGTTGTTGAGCGCTCCCACGGGGCAGAGATCGATGATGTTGCCGGACAGTTCATGATCGACGCTGCGCTCGATCCAGGTGCCGATCTCCATGTCCTCGCTGCGGCCGGTGGCGCCCAGTTCCTGGATTCCCGCGATCTCGTCGCCGAAGCGCACACAGCGGGTGCAGTGAATGCAGCGGGTCATGTCCGTGGAGACCAGCGGTCCCAGGTTCTTGTCCTTGACGACGCGCTTTTTCTCCGTGTAACGGGACACGCCGCGTCCGTAACCCATGGCCAGGTCCTGCAACTCGCATTCCCCGCCCTGGTCGCAGATCGGGCAGTCCAGGGGATGGTTGATGAGCAGGAATTCCATGGTGGCCTTCTGCGCCGAGATCGCGGCAGCCGAGCGGGTGAAGACCTTCATGCCCTCCATCACCGGCGTGGCACAGGCCGGCAGGGGCTTGGGCGCCCGCTCCACCTCCACCAGGCACATGCGGCAGTTGGCCGCCACGCTCAGCTTGCGGTGGTAACAGAAGCGCGGCACGTAGGCGTCCTCGCGGTCGGTGACCTCGATGAGCATCTGCCCGGCCCGGGCCTCGACCGGGACGCCGTCAATCTCGATGGTGACCGTGTTGTCGCTCATGGCCTGCTTCCCGTCCTCACGCGGCCGTATCCAGTCGGTCGACGATGCTGCGCCCGCCGTGTTCGATCATGTATTCGAATTCGTGGCGGAAGTGCTTCATGAAGCTCTGCACCGGCCAGGCTGCGGCGTCGCCCAGGGCGCAGATCGTGTGTCCCTCGATCTTGTTGGCCACGTCCACCAGCATGTCGAGGTCCGCCTGGCGGCCCTTGCCCTCGGTGATGCGCGTCAGGACGCGGTAGAGCCAGCCGGTGCCTTCCCGGCAGGGCGTGCACTGGCCGCAGGATTCGGCGAAATAGAACCTGGAGATGCGCCGCAGCACGCTCACCATGCAGGTGGTCTCGTCCATGACGATCGCCGCGCCCGTGCCCAGACCGGAGCCGGCCTTCTGGATCGAGTCGAAATCCATGGTGAGGTCCATGATGATGTCCGCCGGCAGCACCTGTACCGAGGACCCCCCCGGGATCACAGCCTTGAGACGGCGGCCGCCACGTACTCCGCCGGCCACGGCGAGCAGGTCGCGGAACGGGATGCCCAGGGGCAGTTCGTAGTTGCCCGGCTTCTCCACGTGCCCTGAGACGGAAAATATGGCAGGGCCGCCGGAGCGCTCCACGCCCAGATCCGCGAACCACTGCGCGCCGTTGCGCAGGATCGCGGGCACCGAGGCCACGGTCTGGGTGTTGTTAATTGTAGTGGGCGCTCCGTAGAGCCCGTAGTTGGCCGGGAACGGCGGCTTGAAGCGCGGCTTGCCCGGCTTGCCTTCCAGCGACTCGAGCAGGGCCGTTTCCTCGCCGCAGATGTAGGCGCCGGCGCCGACAAACGTAAACAGGTCGTAGTCGATTCCCGAATCATGGAGATTGCGTCCGAGCCAGCCGGCTTCGTAGGCCTCGCGCACCGCGGCATCGAATCGCTCCACGGGCTCGCCCTGGAACTCGCCGCGAATGTAGTTGTAGCCCACCGTGGCGCCCATGGAGTAGCCGCCGATGGCCATGCCCTCGATGATCGAATGGGGGTTGTAGCGGAGGATTTCCCGGTCGTGGCACGTGCCCGGCTCGCTCTCGTCGGAATTGCAGACAAAGTACTTCTGCACATCCCTGTCGCGGGGCATGAAGCTCCACTTCAGGCCCGTCGGAAAACCGGCTCCGCCCCGGCCACGCAGGCCCGACGCCTTGACCTCTTCAATGATGGCTTCGCGCGTCCAGCCGCCCTCGAGCACCTGCCGCCACGCCTGGTAACCGCCGCCGGCCAGGTAGTTCTCGAGCGTCCACGGCTCGGCCGCCGGGTCCATGGACGGCAGGCAGATGCGATGGTCTTCGTTGCTGGCCATGCTATGCCAATTCCTCAATGGGCTTGCCCGCCCCCTGTTTACTCATACCCGACCCGCTCACGCCCGACCCATCCACATCATTCTCGCCCGCATCGAGCCCATCCAGAATCGCGCCGACCTTTTCCGGGGTCAGGTTCTCGTGATAGGTGTGATCCACCATCATCATCGGCGCTCCGCAACACGCCGCCAGGCATTCTTCCTCGCGCTTGAGATAAATCCTGCCGTCCGGCGTGCTCTCGCCCAGCCTGATGCCCAGCCTGTTCTCGAGATACGCGACGATCTCGTCCGAACCCCGCAGCATGCAGGAGATGTTCGTGCACACCGAGATGCAGCGCCTGCCCACGGGTTCGGTTTCGAACATCGAGTAGAAGGTGGCGACCTCGTAGACCTGGATCGGGGGCAGGTCCAGGTACTCGGCCACCGCATCCATCTGTTCCTGCGTCAGGTAGCCGTGGTTCTCGTGCTGGGCCGCCATCAGCGCGCCGAGTACGGCCGAACGCTGGCGCTCCTGCGGGAAGCGCGCCACCCAGCCGTCAATCTCGGCCCGCACGTGCCCGGACAGCACCCGCTCGCTCAAGCGCGCCTCCCCGGCCAATGGCGCCTGCGCACTCACCGGTCCGTTTCTCCGCTTGATGGCAGCCGTGCACTCACCGTCCCGTTTCTCCGCTCAATGGCAGCCTCACGCTCATCGGTCGATCTCCCCGAAGACGATGTCCTGGGTGCCGATCACCGCCACCACGTCCGCCAGCATGTGCCCGGTGACCATCTCGTTCATGGAGGCCAGGTGCGCGAATCCCGGCGCCCGCACCTTGACCCGGTAGGGCTTGTTGGCGCCGTCGGACACCAGATAGACGCCGAACTCGCCCTTGGGGTGCTCTATCGCGGCGTAGGCCTCCCCTTCGGGAACGCAATAGCCTTCCGTGAACAGCTTGAAGTGGTGGATGAGCGACTCCATGTCGTCCTTCATCTCGATCCGCGCGGGCGGAATGATCTTGTGGTCGTCCAGAACGACCGGACCCGGGTTGTCCCGAAGCCAGTCGACGCACTGCCTGATGATCCGTGTGGACTGGCGCATCTCCTCGACCCGCACCAGGTAGCGGTCGTAGCAGTCGCCGTTGACGCCCACCGGGATGTCGAAGTCCATCCGGTCATAGACTTCGTAGGGCTGCATCTTGCGCAAGTCCCAGACAATGCCCGAACCGCGAAGCATGGGGCCCGAAAAACCCAGTTGCATGGCCCGCTCCGGGGAAACCACACCGATGTTCACCGTGCGCTGCTTCCAGATGCGATTGTCGGTGAGCAGCGTCTCGTACTCGTCGATGCGGCCCGGAAAACGCGCGGCGAAACTGTCGATGAAGTCCAGCAGCGAGCCGCTGCGATCCGCGTTCATGCGATCGAGTTCCTTCGCGCTGCGGTTGTCGGCGGGCTGATACTGCGGCATCTCCTCCGGCAGGTCCCTGAAGACGCCGCCGGGACGATAGTACGTGGCGTGCATGCGCGTGCCGGAGACCGCCTCGTAGCAGTCCATGAGGTCTTCGCGCTCGCGGAAGCAGTACAGGAACATGGTCATGGCGCCGATGTCCAGGCCGTGGGCGCCCAGCCACATCAGGTGATTGAGGATCCGGGTGATTTCGTCGAACAGCACGCGAATGTACTGGGCCCTGATCGGCGGCTCGATGCCCAGCAGCTTCTCGATGGCGAGCACATAGCCGTGCTCATTGCACATCATGGAAACGTAGTCCAGCCGATCCATGTAGCCGATGGACTGGTTGAAGGGCTTGGACTCGGCCAGCTTCTCCGTGGCCCGGTGCAGCAGCCCGACGTGCGGATCGGCACGGTGAATGACCTCGCCGTCCATCTCCAGCACCAGCCGCAGCACTCCGTGCGCCGCCGGGTGCTGCGGGCCGAAGTTCATGGTGAAATTCTGGATCTCGGGCACCAGCTAATCCTTGCTCAGATCCGGCTGGTAGCGGTTGTCGTCGCGGATGGCCTTGGGCACCAGCGTGCGCGGCTCGATGCTCACCGGCTCGTAGACCACCCTGCCCTTCTTCGGGTCGTAGCGCACCTCGGCCTTGCCGATGAGCGGGAAGTCCTTGCGGAACGGGTGGCCGATGAAGCCGTAGTCGGTGAGGATGCGGCGCAGGTCGGGATGTCCAGTGAACAGGATGCCGAACAGATCGAACGCTTCGCGCTCGAACCAGTCTGCGGATGCCCAGACGCCGGTCACCGAGTCCACGATGGGACGATTGTCGTCCTCGCAGGCCACCTTGAGCCGCAACCGGACGTTGTTGGAGATCGACAGCAGGTGATAGACCACGGCGAAACGCGACGGCGGCTGGTAGTCGGTTTCGGCCAGCGGTTCGCCGGCCTCCGGGCCGTTCGCGGCTGAACCGCCCGCCGCCGTTCCTCCCGGAGCGGAGCCGCCCCGGGCCGGACCGCCGCCCGGCGAATCGTCCCGCCCGAGCACGCCGCGGCTGAATCCCGTGGCGGTCGCCGACGCCGTATCCCATTCGGCGCGTCCGTAGCTCAGGTAGTCCACGCCGCAGACATCCATAAGCATCTCGAATTGCAGGCCCTCCGTGTCGCGGAGGATCCGGCAGCAGTCCAGGAGGTCGCCCGGCGCGACGGCGTACCCCAACTCGCCCGCGGTGTTATCGAGCCGTTGCACCCGCTCGCCCAGGCGCGCTTCCACCGCCTCGGCAATGGCCGCAAGTTTGTTGTCGAGTGTCATCGGGTGGAGCGAATCCTGCCGGGAGCGTTTAATCAGAGTCGTTGATGGAGCGTTCAGCGGGCAATGGTGTTGGTCCGCCGAATCTTCTGCTGCAATTGCACGATGCCATAGATCAGCGCCTCCGCCGTGGGCGGGCAGCCCGGCACGTAGACGTCCACCGGGATGATCCGGTCGCAGCCCCGGACCACGGAGTACGAATAATGGTAGTAACCGCCGCCATTGGCGCACGAACCCATGGAAATCACCCAGCGGGGTTCGGGCATCTGGTCGTAGACCTTGCGCAGTGCGCCCGCCATCTTGTTGACCAGCGTGCCCGCCACGATCATCACGTCGGACTGCCGCGGGCTGGGCCGGAAGATCACGCCGAAGCGGTCGAGGTCGTAGCGGGACGCGCCGGCGTGCATCATTTCGATCGCGCAGCACGCCAACCCGAAGGTCACCGGCCAGAGGGAACCGGTTCGCGCCCAGTTGATCAGGTTGTCGACGTTCGTCACCACGAACCCCTTTTCCATGACCTCCGGAAGGTCAAAGGGCATTTCCCGGCTCAATCCCATTCCAGTGCCCCCTTGCGCCATTCGTAGATGAAGCCCACCACCAGCAGGGCCAGGAAGATTCCCATGGACACGAGTCCGAACAGCCCCACGGCGTCCAGGGAAACGGCCCACGGGAACAGGAAGGCGATCTCGAGGTCGAAGATGATGAACAGGATGGCGACCAGGTAGTAGCGCACATCAAACCGCATTCGCGTATCTTCGAACGCCTCGAATCCGCACTCGTACGGCGAGCGCTTTTCCGCGTCCTTCTGGCCCCGGCCCAGCGCCAGCCCGAGCAACAGGAGGATCACGCCCAGAGCGCCGGCAATGATCAGGAAAATCAGGATCGGAGCGTATTCAGCAAGCATGGCCTGGGCAATCTGATTCCGACGGCGCGGATTGTACCAGCCAGCGGGGTGAATGTGGCCACTCAAGGCCTGCGAACGACCGGAAAACCGCGCGCAACAAGTGTGCGATTCGCCTGAGGCTTTTCTCGATCAGCCGGTTGGATTGCTCAATCGCGCTGCCGCAATGTCGTCCCATTCCGACAGCCGCAGTACGAAGCCAGCCGCGCTTGCCCGGTCGACGTAGCGCTCGTCCGCAGTCACCAGCACGCCCCTTTCGACAATGGCGTGCGCGTGGTACGCAGCGTCGTAAAACGTCACACCGTAGCGTTTCGTCAATCTGAGCACACAATCGAGCCAGGCTGGAGACCGGGGCGCGTCTGCCAGACCAAAGCGAATCAGCATGTCGAGCAATCGGCTTGCCTCATCGGGACGTTCGCGAGCCAGTAAATTGCCGACTTCGTAAATCCATAGCGTCGGCACGAGCGCGCGGACATTCCCGGTCGCGAAGGCGTCGCGCAGCGCGAGCGCGCACCGTAAATCAGTTTCATCCGCCGGCGGCAGAACCCATTTCAGAATGACCGAGGCGTCCGGGACGACGACCAGCGTGGCCATCAATGCCCGCCGTCGCGGTCCGCCCTTACCCAGCGCACAATCTCATCGGAGGTCACGGGGTCCGCCGCCATGGTGTTGCGGTACAGGTCCATCTCGGCAATCGCATCGAGCCGGCGCCTCTTGACAGCCCATTCGCGCAAGGCCTGGTTGATCGTGCGGCTTCGCTCTCCTTGCGGAATACGCTTCAGAAGACACCAAGTGTCATCCTGGACGATGATGTTGATTCGATGGCTCATAGACCGGCGTCCCAATAGTGTGTAGTCGGATACACACCCTACTCAACGATAGTTCAACGCGCAAGCGCCGGAGTGACGTCGAGCAAACTCACTGCCGATGATCGTCTCCACACACGCAAGCGGGTAGCTTTGCCCGCACCGAGTTCTGGCGGTTCAGCAACGCATCATGGACTTCAGGACGGATCGATCACCGGCACGCCAGTCGGCTGAAAGTGGCGCACATTACGCGTCACGACAGTCAGTCCGTGTTCCAGCGCAGTCGCTGCAATCAGCAAGTCGGCGCTATCGTGGTGAAGCGCGGCGGAAAGTTGACCCCATCGCCGCGCTGTCGACATGTCCACCCGCAGGATGCGCTCGCCATAAAAGCCGATCACATCATCCAACCATGCGGCCAAAGTCGTCGCAAACACAGGATTCCGGTTCCGCTGCCGTGTGATTCCCCTTTCGATTTCACCGACGGAAACGACACTGAGGTACAGGTTCGACATACGCTGGGCAGAAATCCACCTGACAATCTCCGGACTGCGTTTTCGCCTGCGCAGAGCCGACAAAATATCCGTGTCAATCAGGTACATCAGAACTCGACCGACCTGGAAGGCAGTCCAAGGCGATCGAATTCCACGTCGTCTTGCGGAATTGCCAGCAGCATGTCCGCCAGGGTCGGCGCCTCCACCTTTTCCAGGTGTCGAAGACGCTCATACTCGTCTACCGCGACGACCACTACGGCCGGCTTGCCTCGGCGGGTTACCCGTTGAGGGTTGCCGGCGAGCGCTGCATCGACAACCGCGCTGAACCGATTCTTGGCATCCTGCAGCGCCCACTCCGTCATGATTTCACCTGTCCAGTTGAACTGGCTAGATTTTCGATCTAGCCAGTTCAACTGTCAAGTTTCAATTCAGGAAGTTCCTGGTAGATTCGGGTGCTGGAACTCTATTGCCCGTCCCGCTGCTGCCGGTATTCGGCAAGCCGCCCGTCGATGATTCGGGCCCGTTCTCCGACCCGTCCGTCGCCGCCGCCTATATCGGTGCCGTCGGCCAGGCGTACCGACTCCCACCCGAGCATGTTGGCGCCCGAACGCGCCGGGTTGCCCACGATCGTGACGCTGTCGCCCGGCATTAGCTGATCCTCCGTCCAGCCAGACCGCCGCAATGCCACGGACGCATCCCCTTCGGCCATCCAGGTCTCGGTTCCGCCCCCGTCCATGGCCACCTCCAGGTAGACGCGCACATGTGGATTGACGAACCGGAACTCCCGAACCACGCCGGATATCTCAATCACCTCGTCCTGGCGGTAGTGGGCTGCGAAGTTGTGGTGGCTCCAGCTGGCGGGTGTTGCCACGAGCGCCGCGACAGTCACAAATGCCGATGTTCTGATCATGCGCCCGTTCCTGATAATGTCGTTCCTCGTCCCGCTCTTCCGGGACCCGCCCTTGTTGAACCCGCCCTTGTTGAACCCGCCCATTCCAGTGCTGCAACAAGGCAGATGGACGCTTGTGGACGCGCTGATCCGAATCCATCGGTTGGCTTTACCACTAGAACTGTCCCGAAATGACCTCGCAGGGTGCGCGGTCCAGTTCCACATCCGGCGTGAACACCCTCGGACGACGGATGGTCAGCGGTGCGTTCAACATCACCGGATCGTACATCGTAAAGTCCATGTGGAGCACGTTCCCATCGGCGCCCAACGAGTATCGCTCCACGCCGCGGGCCTGATCGCTGTTGTGGATCGCGAGCTGGTCGTCCATGAGGTTTGCCGTCAGGTTCACAGTCTCGATGACGAGCGTTTCCCCTTCCCACCAACCGATGGAATGGCCGCCGACTGTCCCGGATCCGTTCCCGGGGTGCCCGCGTCCGTCCATGTAGACGGTCCGATCGACCGTGAGATCCTCCCCCTTGACCACGATCCGATCGTCGTGCATCTCGAATACGATCGGATCGGAGTGAACAATGGTGCGAAACACACCGAAGCGTTCGCATTGGATGGCGGGGTCATCGGCCAGGTCATAGTTGGATGCGTACTCGCGGCCGAAGTCGCTCAGCCGGTCCTGGACCACCTGCAGAGTGTGTTCTTCGGTCATTCGGATCAGATCCACGGCCGTCAGATGGTCGTTCGCCGGGTCTTCCAGCAACTCCCGCAAGTAGTCATACGTCTCGACCGCGCACCGGCAGGAGAGGAGCCCTTCGAGATCCCAAGCAGGGTTGCCCAGCGTATCGAGGCTGTTTGTGCTCCACACCCCCGTCAGGTCCACCGGATGCCCGACCTGGACATGCCCTGGCGTGCTGGCGAGAAACAGTGCCAGTGCAACAGCAAATCTCATGGTTCCCCCAGACAAACACTCATCGGCAGTCGATGTTATCCCAGCACCGCGCCCCGACCAAGTAGGCCAGCCACCCGGTTCGATCAAGGCAAGGGTCCGGCGGCAATATGGACAGGCAAGTACCCGCGCCGGTACTGTAGCGACACTCGCATTTGAACAGGGAAACAGTGTCATGGCCCGTGCTCAACACGCTGTGCTCGGCAGTCCCGAATTGAACTTCGAAGAGGAGCGAGTCGCCCTGGCGTGCGCATTTCGATGGGCGGCCCGGTTCGACATGCACGAATCGGTCGCCAACCATTTCAGTATCGCCGTTGACCAAGCGGGGACGAAGTTTCTGATGAATCCGAGGGGACGGCATTTCTCCCGGATCAGGGCAAGCGATCTCCTGTTGCTCGATGCCGAAGATAGCGCGACGATGGCACGGCCGGATGCGCCCGATCCCACGGCCTGGGCGCTGCACGGAAGCATCCACCGGCATGTGCCGCATGCACGCTGCGTGCTTCACGTTCACTCGAAGAATGCGTCGGTTCTCGCCTGCCTCGCCGATCCCAGGCTACCGCCCGTCGACATCAACGCGATGCGGTTCTGGGGGCGCATGGGCATCGACCACGGCTTCGACGGTATGAGCCTTGGCGATGAAGCCGAACGCATCGCCCGGGCGCTGGACGACAAGCCCATTCTGCTCATGCGCCATCATGGGGTGATGGTGATAGGGGAGACAGTCGCCCGGGCTTTCGACGATCTCTACTACTTCGAGCGCGCGTGCTCGACCTACATCGCCGCGCTGCAAACGGGACGCGAGCTCGGCATCGTCTCGGACGAAGTGGCGGCAAAGACGGCGCAGCAATGGCTGGATTATCCGGAGTTCAGCGACGACCACTTCCAGGAGCTTCAGGCTATCCTGGACCGGGAAGAGCCTTCCTACCGCCAATGATTCGATCGCACGATTGCATCGAGAGCGGCTGGCCAAACACGCGCCGCGACGAATAGCGCATCGTCCGAAACCACGCGGTCAGGTAGCGGGCATCCCTGACGGATTCTCAACGAAACGCGAGGGACACCGCCGGGTCATGGAAGTGCGGGCATCGGGGCTCCCACACCCGCCGGGTCATCGAATTGCGGGTATCGGGGCTCCCACACCCGCCTGGCAACGGCGTCCTCGATCGAACTGCCATACGTCCGTCCGGCTCCGGACTCCACCGCACGTCGTCCTACGGCGACTGCAACGGCAAACGACACTGCACGGAGCCGGTCGATCGCCGGGAATATCTGCCCTGCCGCCCGTTCCTCGGCCGTCAACTGATCTGCGAGCGCACGAGATGCCGCGTCGATCATCTCGTCAGTGACCATCCTCGCCCGGACGGCACTCGCACCGAGGCCGAGTCCCGGGAAAATGAACGCATTGTTGCCCTGCCCTATCTTGTGGCGCCGGCCCCGATACTCGACATCCGGGAACGGGCTGCCCGTGGCGACAAGGCAACGGCCCCCGGTCCATTCGAAAAGGTCCTCGGGTATCGCCTCGGAACTCTCCGTCGGGTTCGAACAAGGAAAAATGATGGGACGCGGTGCGTGCCGCGCCATCTCCCGGACAGTCTCTTCGGTGAAGGCGCCGCCGTGACCGGACGCGCCAATCAGGATTGTGGGTTTGAAGGCCGCGACCACATGCGCAAGATCCCGCCGCGTGCGCGCCTCGAGGCCGTACTGGCGCGCCATCTCCACCGGCCATGCCAGTTCCCGCTTGTAGGCGTCGGTTTCCTCGCTCTCGACGATGAGTCCCTGTCGATCCAGTACCGCCACACGCGCCTGTTGATCGCGCCTGGAAACACCCCTTTCGGTCCATTGGGCGCGAATTTGCCTGACGATGCCCAGCCCGCCGGCGCCGGCGCCCAAAACGACGACCCGCTGCGCCGCAATGTCCTCACCGGTACGCGCAAGTGCCATCTCGATCCCCGCCAGCACCACCGCTCCGGTTCCCTGGATATCGTCATTGAATGAAGGAATCCGGGTCCGGTAGGTGTCGAGAATCTTCAAGGCATTGTCTTTCCTGAAGTCTTCCCACTGGACAAGTGCAAGCGGATGAACCTTGCGGACCGCCTCGACGAACTCCTCGATGAGCGCGTAGTAGCGATCCCCGCGCAACCTCGGATGCGGCCAGCCCAGGTACTGTTCATCGCCCAGCAGGGCTTCGTTGTCGGTTCCGAAGTCGAGACTCACCGGCAACGTCTCGCTCGGGTGAATGCCCGCACCGGCGATGTAGAGATCGAGCTTGCCGTGGGAAATGGCCATGCCGCCCGCACCCTGATCGCCGATGCCGAGAATCGCCTCGTTGTCCGTGACCACCAGCAGCCTGACTTCCCGGCCGGTCAAGCAGTTCCGCAGCACGCTTTCCATGCGCCCCTGCATGTCCGGGGTGATCCACACGCCGCGTCCCTGCTGAAAAACGTGGCTGTACGTCTGGGTCACTTCACCCACCGTCGGTGTGTAGACGATGGGCATGAGTTCCTCGATGTGGTCGATCAACACCCGGTAGAAGAGCGTCTCGTCACGGTCGCGAAGCGAGGCCAGGGCAACGTACTTGTCGAGCGCATTCGGATAGCTGCGGACGCGGGAATAGACCCTGGCCGCCAACTGCTCCAGCGTCTTGCTCTGATAAGGCAGCAACCCTTCCAGCGCAAGCGACTTTCGTTCTTCGGGAGAAAATCCCGTGCCCTTGTTGAGCGCGGGCTCCCGCAGCAGGGCCCTGCCCCGCAGAGGAGTGCGGTCGCGAAGCGGGTCTCGACGGCCGATGTGCTTGTATGCCTTGACCATTACGGTGCGCCCGATGAGAAACGCTGTTCGGGCGGTTCGTCTTGGCACTATACGCCTTCGAACGAAGTTTGCAAGGCAAGCCGAAAACAAAAAACCGTTTTATTTCAAAAAGATTTTATTCCTATTTCACAAATTGCACGAATCAATAACACTAAGCCAGAATATTGCAAAGACAGGCGGGACAGAAAACCACTTTCGCATTGCTTGTGAAGAATCCAACCGTTGGACGGCAACCAATGGGTCAATAGGCGCGCACAATCTGACGCTGTCTGCCCAATCCCTGGATTCCGAGCGTCATTACATCACCGTCTTTCAGAAAGACCGGCGGGTGTTGCCCCAAGCCTACACCTGGCGGCGTACCCGTGCAGATCAAATCACCGGGCTGCAATGTCATGAACTGGCTCAAGTAGCTCACAAGGTAACTGACTCCATAGACCATCGCGCTTGTTGAGCCGTCTTGATAACGATGCTTGCCCACATCGAGCCACATCGCCAGATTTTGCGGGTCCTTGACTTCATCGATAGTCACAAGCCACGGACCGATCGGCGCGAACGTATCGCAGCTCTTTCCCTTGACCCACTGCCCACACCGCTCGAGCTGGTAACTCCGCTCCGAAACATCATTGACAATGCAGTAGCCTGCGACGTGGTTCAGAGCCGATTCCTGCGAAACATACCGGGCTTCGTCGCCAATGACGACACCGAGCTCGACTTCCCAATCCGTTTTTTCCGATCCGGGTGGCAGAAGCACATCGTCATCGGGACCGACAATCGCGCTGGTCGCCTTGAAGAAAATCACCGGCTCCTTCGGCACCTCGTTACCTGACTCGGCCGCATGATCGGCGTAGTTGCGGCCGACACCAATGATCTTGCCAACACCTGCGACGCAAGGACCTATACGCACGGCTTCGTTGACGCGAGCGAGAGACTCAACATCAACGGTCCTCAGACCGCTCAAGCCCGACCGCGTCAGGACCTCTCCCCCGATGTCCTCGACGATGTTGCCCAGATCGCGAATGTTGCCGCTTGAGTCGACCATTCCGGGCCGTTCCCGACCAACCTCACCATACCGCAGCAATTTCATCGAATCCTCACCACTACTAAAGCGACCAGCCACCGTCCACAACATGAACGCAACCAGTCGTGAATCCCGACTCGTCGCTCGCCAGATAGACGGCCAGATGTGCGACTTCTTCCGCACGACCAATCCTGCCCATTGGCTGACGCGCCCGGAAACTACGCCAGATCTCTTCTTCGTCGCCCTCGAGTTCGGCTACGCGTTCAGCCAGCGACGGGGTATCCACGGTGCCGGGGCAGATGACGTTACACCGGATGCCCTGTCGAATGAAGTCTGCCGCGATGGATTTGGTCAGTCCGATGACGGCGCCCTTGGACGCCCCATACGCGAACCTGACCGGCACTCCCTTGATGGAAGAAGCAACGGATGACATGTTGATGATCGAGCCGCCACCGCTCTCGAGCATGCCGGGCAGCACAGCTCTGCAAACCAGATACATCGAATGAACATTGATCCGAAACGACCGTTCCCAGTCTTCCGGCGCGCAGTCCAGAATCGACCCCTGGTGCACGTATCCCGCGACATTGGCAACCACATCGAATACCCGGGAAGCGCAAATCGCCGTTACCTGGCCAGCGTCAGTGACGTCGAGAACTGCGCCGTCGATATTGCCGCGCCTTCCTCCAAGTTCCTGCAGTGCCGCCTGATTGATGTCCGTTGCCAACACATCGGCCCCTTCGTCCGAAAACCTTTTCGCTATCTCCCGTCCAATTCCCTGCCCGGCTGCCGTCACCAGGCAACGCTTGCCTACCAACCTCGTCATACGCACACCTCGCTCTTGCCTCTCATCCAACCGATGAAGCGCGACGGCAGGAGCCTATTCTCCATTTTCCGCTCAGGCAACTGCATGAACGATTCTGCAGATCACGTCTAACCGGATCCTCGTGCCGGCGCCCAGCAAGTCGGAATTGATGGTTTCCGCCGGACACGCGTTAGTCGAAGGAACCTTGTCGCGGGCGCCCCGGCAACTGGTATTGACGGATTTCCGCCGTCGCCGGTACTCGATATGCTGAGCCGCGAAATCAGTCCCGTTCTGCCAGCGGCACCCAGGGCTTGAGGCTGGGGCCGGTGTACTCCGCGCCGGGGCGAATGAGCTTGTTGTCCGCGCGCTGTTCGAACACGTGCGCCGACCAGCCGGTGATGCGCGAACACACGAAGATCGGCGTGAACAGGTAAGTCGGAATACCCATGAAGTGGTACACGCTGGCGGAATAGAAATCCGCGTTGGCGAACAGCTTCTTCTCCTCCCACATCACCCGCTCGATCGCTTCGGATACCGCATAGAGCCGCTTGTCGTCGACTTCCCCGGCCAGCCGCCGGGACATGCGCTTGTTCACGGAGTTGCGCGGGTCCACCCGCGTATACACCCGATGACCGAAACCCATGATCAACTCCCTGCGGGCCAGCATCCCGCGCACGCCCGTTTCGGCGGCTTGCGGGGAATCGAAGCGCTGGATCAGCTCCATGGCCGCCTCGTTGGCCCCGCCGTGCAGCGGACCGCGCAGTGCGCCGATGGCGCCGGCGATGGCGGAGTGGAAGTCCGAGAGCGTGGCGGTGATCACCCGGGCGGTGAAGGTCGAGGCGTTGAACTCGTGCTCGGCATAGAGGATCAGCGAGGTGTCCAGGGTGTGCCGGTGCAGTTCGCTGGGCGGGGCGTCGTGCAGGAGATGCAGGAAGTGACCCGCCACACTGTCGTCGTCGGTGGAGGTCTCGATGCGCTTGTGGTCGGTGTGAAATCGATGCCAGTACAGAAGCATGGACGGGAACGCGGAGAGCAGACGGTCGGCGGCGTCGCGCTGTTGGGAAAACTCCGTCTCCGGTTCCAGGTTGCCCAGAACCGAGCAGCCGGTGCGCAGCACGTCCATGGGATGGGTGCCCGCGGGGATGGATTCCAGGGCTCGTTTCAGCGCCCCGGGCAGCGAGCGCAACGACTTGAGCCTTTCACGGTAGGCGGCGAGTTCGCCGGCGTTGGGCAGGTGCCCGTGATGAAGCAGGTGGGCGACTTCCTCGAAGCAGGCGTTGTCGGCCAGATCGTAGATGTCGTAGCCGCGGTAGGTGAGCCCTGCGCCCTCCTGGCCCACCGTGCAAATGTCGCTCCGGCCGGCAATCACGCCTGCCAGGCCGCCCGTTTTTTTCTGACCCATTTCCGCTCCTTTCTTGCGCTGCGCCGATTATAGGGTGACACCTGCCAACTTACGATTCTCTCCGAATCGAGTCATTCGCTAGTGAATGCCTGCACCACGCCTTCGGATGTCCCGGTGTGGGCACATACGAACTTACCTGCGGCATGCGCCGTGTCTACCACGGTACGGATTTCTTCCGACGTGAACTGCAATTGGCCAAACGACTGATCTTCGTCCAGCGTCTCACCGGCTGTAGTCACCAGCTTGCATCCCCGGATGCGGGGCAAACTTCATCGAGAACCGTTCCGTGGGCGCCTGGACCCGGAGCACCCCCGGCAACGTCGCTCCGGCAGCGGATGCGGCGGCGCCCAGCATGAGTTTTCGCCGCGAAATCGTCCCGGCTATCGTCGTCACTCTTGGGCAATTCCCGGCTCGGGCATCATGTCAGCATACCGGTTGGCGGTTTCGGACACGTCGGTAAACGGCGACCGTTCGAACGTCAACCCGTCTCCGGTCACACGCGGGTCTCCGGCCGCCTCCAGCTCCGCGAGCAACTGTTCGGCAATCGCTGCGCGGACTTGCGCGTAGGCAGGCTCGCCCGCCACGTTGTCCAGTTGATCCGGGTCCCTGCGCAGGTCGTAGAGTTCTTCGCCCGGACGCCTTCCGAAAGCGCGTTCGTACAAGTCAGGAGACCCTTCCTCGTTGGCCATCAGCCATGCCTTGGTAGGCCCGGGGTCCATGTCCGCAAACGCCGGAATGCCATGGTCTCCAGGCGGAATGCCCATCGGACGGCGATCCGGCACGAAATTTCGGATATACAGGAAATCCGCCGTTCGCAATGCCCGCTGCGGATACGGCAGGAACCCTTCGCGAGCAACATCCACATGGCGCTCGAGCCCGAAAATGACATGGTCGCGCGAGGAATCGATCTGCCCGCCTTCCGGCGCCTGCAGATGTTTCAGCAGCGAACGTCCGTATATTTCCGGAAGGGGTTCGCCTCCCGCGATCTCCACAAAGGTGGGCGCCAGGTCCGCGAGGCTCACGAAATCGTCGATGATGCGCCCCGGACGTGCGCCCGGGACACGTAACGTCAGCACCACATGCGTGCCACCGTCGTACAGCGTCGCCTTGCCGGAAGGAATACCGGGCATGCCGTGGTCGCCGCTCAACAGCACCAGGGTGGATTCCATCTGCCCCCGCGTCTCGATCTCCTCGAGCAGGACGCCAAGATAAGCATCCAGCGCCTGCACCTCTCCCAGGTAGTCTGCAACGTCTTCGCGAACCAGCGGCACATCCGGCAGATAACCCGGCAGGCGGCCCTGCAGTTCGTCCGGGTCGATCCCCCACAGCGCCGCACCGGAACCGCGGGCCCAGGGCCGATGGGTGTTCAGGGGGCCGAAAAAATAGTGCCAGGGCGCCCCGTCTGCATTGGCGTTGAGAAACTCCCGGAAGTTGGCGCGCACCTCTTCCAGCAATTCGGCCTTTGCGGCGTCAAGGCTCGACCCCTCCTCCAGCCGCTCGGTGACATAGTTCGAAAACGCATTGGCGTCGAGCCCGGCCGCTTCATATGCGTAGGCCTGCTCGCCGATGGGCGCATCCACGGGAGATCCCGGACGCCACCCCTTGAGCGACTTGCCGATGCGATAGCCCGCCTCGATCAGCCGCTGCGGATAGGCGGGAATGGTCTGGTCCCACACTGCCGGACGCAGGATCGCGCCGCGGCCGGTGTTGAAAAAGTGACGGCCGCTGAACAGCGCGCTACGCGACGGCGTGCACGACGGCGCGCTGACGAACGCGTTGCGGAATACCACGCCTTCGACCGCAATTCGGTCCATATTCGGCGTTTGGAGCAGGTCATTGGGACCCGGACGACCGTCGATTGCGGCATAGTGCCCGGCGAATCGCCCCCAGTCGTCGGCGAAGAAAAAGAGGATATTCCAGCGGGGCGCCGTGTCGTCGTCCGACTGCTGGGCCGAGACGCTCCCCCAGGAGAGCAGCCACCCTGACAGTCCAACCAAAAGCCAGGCACGCAGGAGGCTCATGTCCCGGCCCTCACGCCCCGCAGCCTGGCGCAGGCATCGGCGATCCTGCCGCAGGCGTGCTCCAGAACATCCGGAGACTCGGTAAAGGAAAGCCGGAAAAAGGGCGACAAACCGAACGGCGCACCCGGAACGACCGCGACGTTCGCCGCTCTTAGCAGATAGGCGGCGAAGTCCGTATCCGTCCGGATGGTCTGCCCGTCGAAAGTCCGCGAGCCGATGGTACCCGCGCAGCTCGCGTAGGCATAGAAAGCGCCCCGCGGCGTCATGCAGTCAATGCCGTCTATCCGGTTAAGCAACTCGACCACCCGGTCACGGCGCTGCTGGAATATCGCGCAGCGCTCCCGGAGGATATCCTGGGGTCCAAGCAGGGCCTCGATGGTGGCCCACTGACTGATCGAACAGGGACACGAAGTGGCCTGGCTCTGGACCTTGAGCATCGATCCGATCAGTTTTCGCGGACCGCATCCGTATCCAATGCGCCAACCCGTCATCGCGTACGCCTTGGATACGCCGTTGACGATCAGCGTGCGGCTGCGCAACGCCGGATCGACTCCAACCGGGGTCACAAAAGCCGCGCCGTCATAGACGATGTGTTCGTATATGTCGTCGGTCAGCACCCAGATGCCAGGGTGCCTGTGCAACACGGCGAACAGAGCCTCGTAATGCGATGGTGAATACATCGCGCCCGCGGGATTGGAAGGCGAATTCAGTACCAGCCATCGGGTGCGGCTGGTGATTGCCGCCTCGAGCTGTTCGGGCCTGAGCAGAAAATCCTGGTCGGCCGGACAGGGCACTTCGACCGCCACGCCTCTTGCAATTCCCACGATATCCCGAAATGTCGTCCAGAACGGTGCGGGGATAATGACTTCATCGCCCGGATCGAGGCTCGCCACCATCGCATTGAAAAGCACCTGCTTCGCCCCAGCCGAGGCGATGATCTCTCCGGCCTCATAGTCCAGGCCGTTGTCGCGGCGGAACTTCGTGCGGATTGCGTCCTTGAGTTCCGGCAGACCGTCCAGCAGCGTGTACTTGGTCTTGCCGCGCCGCATCGCTTCTGCTGCGGCTTCCTTGATTGGCTGGGGCGTATCGAAGTCCGGCTCACCGGCACTGAGATCGATAATTTCGCGCCCATCATGGCGCAGCTTCGAGGCAAGCTGCATGATCTGCAGGATCTCCGACACGCCGATCGCACCGAGGCGGGCGGCGGGCCGGAAATCCACAGCGCTCATTTCAGCCTAGCCGACGTCGAATGTGACGCCTTGCGCCAGCGGCAGTGAATTGCCGTAGTTGATGGTATTCGTCTGCCGGCGCATGTAAGCCTTCCAGGCATCCGTGCCCGACTCGCGCCCACCGCCGGTCTCCTTCTCGCCGCCGAATGCGCCGCCGATCTCGGCACCGGACGGGCCGATGTTGACGTTGGCAATGCCGCAATCCGAACCCCGCGCCGAGACGAAAGTTTCGGCCTCCCTCATGTCGCGCGTGAAGATCGAGGACGACAGGCCCTGGGACACGTCGTTGTGTTTCTCGATGACCTCGTCGAACTCCGAGTACTTCATCACGTAGAGGATCGGCGCAAACGTCTCTTCGTAGACGATGCCGCACTGTTCGGGCATCTCCACGATCGCCGGTTCCACGTAGTACGCGTTGCCGAACTCCTCTTCCAGCGCGCGCCCGCCGCCCATGACGACACCGCCGTCCGACGCGGCGCTCTCAAGCGCATCCTGCATACGGTCGAATGCGCCCCTGTCGATCAGCGGACCGATCAGCGTCTCCGGATCCAGGGGATTGCCCAGCGTCGCCGACTGGTAGGCAGACTTCAGCCGGGGTACAAGCTGGTCATAGACACTCTCGTGGACGAAGGCGCGCCGCAGTGACGTGCAACGCTGCCCGACCGTACCCATGGCCGCGAAGGCGATGCCTCGCAGCGCGAGATCGAGATCCGCCGAGGGGCAGACCACCGTGGCGTTGTTGCCGCCAAGTTCCAGCAGTATGCGGCCGAAGCGCTTTGCGACCCGCGGCCCAACGGCACGGCCCATGGGAATGGATCCCGTGGCCGATATGAGCTTCGCGCGCGGGTCGTCAACGAGCTGTTCGCCAACGTTCCTGCCGCCGTAGAGCACGCCCGCCAGCCCCTCCGGCGCCGAAGGGCCGCTCTCGGCGAAGCGCTGTAACGCTCGTTCGAAGATCGCGTGTGCCGCCAGTGTCGAAAGGGGCGTCTTCTCCGACGGCTTCCAGACGATGCTGTCGCCGCACACGAGGGCAATCGCCGCGTTCCAGGACCACACCGCCACCGGGAAGTTGAAGGCCGTTATGATGCCGACGACGCCGAGCGGCTGCCATGTCTCCATCATCCGATGTTCCGGGCGCTCGGTCGCGATCGTCAGGCCGTAAAGCTGACGCGACAGTCCAACGGCGAAATCGCAGATGTCGATCATCTCCTGGACCTCGCCCTGCCCTTCGGACTCGATCTTGCCGACTTCGATAGACAAGAGGCGGCCCAACTCGGTCTTGTATGCGCGCAACTCCTCTGCCAGCAGGCGAATGAGTTCCCCCCGCCGCGGCGCCGGCACGTTGCGCCATTCCCGGAAGGCCTCGTGGGCGCTGCCGATGATTCCATCGGCCTGTTCGGCGCTGGTCTCGGGAACGCTGCCGATGCGCTCCCCGGTGATCGGGGAGAAGCTCTCCATGCCCCCGTCGGAATAGGCACTGGCCGGCACGCCAAGTGCGTTCATCAGGCGCGCCGTTTCCGAGGCCATGCTCCCTGCGACCTCCGTCGCGGGAGGAAACTGTTCAGGACTGGTGCTCATCGTGCGATTTCCTCCTGTATCCACACATCATTTCTCTCAACTGCCGCTCACGCGGCCAGTGCGCGCTGTTCCGCACGTCCCATCGAGAGTACGAAAGGGCGGCTCTCCTGTATCTCGGCAAAGGCGATCTTCGAGTCGACGCCAAGCCAACCCATCTCGCACAG
Source organism: Gammaproteobacteria bacterium (assembly GCA_022820625.1). GTDB lineage: Bacteria > Pseudomonadota > Gammaproteobacteria > Steroidobacterales > Rariloculaceae > UBA6522. The sequence goes on from JAJEFE010000069.1 coordinate 59,334, forward strand.
AATCTGGCCGATCGCGCCACCCAGGCTGTCGCCAGGCCCGAGTACGATAACGCAATCCGGCGCAAGCTCACGCAAGCCGACGCGGATCGCTGCGGAGAAATCATAGGTCTCCACGATTTGCGTACCCAGCGTATAGTCCCGCAATGCCCGGCGAGAAGACGCGCCGGGCCGCCAGATGCGGCCGTTGCCGTCGATCAGGGGCACGCTCGGCGACGTGAAACAGCCCGGGTTCAGGAGTTCGCGCGCCGCATCTCGAACGCCCTTCATGAGCGGCGAATGATAGGCGCCGTGATTCTCCAGCCGCATGGGGAAACGGCCGGGCCCCTGCGGCCCCTCCCGCTGCAGGTGATCCAGCGCTGCATCGGTTCCCGCCATGACCGCAATGCCGCCAAGGATGACCGAAGTGTAAAGTTCGCACCCGCTTCGTTGCCGGATGTCGGCCACTGCAGCATCCAGTCTTTCCCGCCTGCCGGCATCGGGCCGCCATTCCTCGTCGGTAAGCGGAAATACGAGTTGACCGCCGATGCGCCGCTTGTGCGTCAGGTTGCCCATCGTGTTGACCAGGTTGATCGCGTCGTCCAGGTCCAGGACGCCGGCGCATGCCAGCGACGTATACCAACCCAGGGAATTGCCGGCTATCGCGGCGACTTCGATGGCGTCCGAGTCCAGCGAACGAAAGTCGGCCAGAGAGCAGGCGAAGGTCAACAGCGATGCATTGTCACCGCGCGAGTAGGTCGCGAGGCTGAAACGCTCCGCCGCGTCGAGTTCGCTGACGGTTCTCTGCCCACCACGTGCACGCCACGCGTCGACCCGCCCGAGCAGGTCCCGCTCCCCGGCATGGTTGCGCAACAGGTAGCCGAGCTCGGACCTGGTATAGGCACCGCGGCCCGGACAGACGACGAGGGCAGATTTCTTCACTGCAGCCATGGACTCAGCAGTCCGCGGTTCCCCGCGATTCGATGCATTGGAGGGCCCGGGTGACGATCGACTCGCGACCGGGGAGCGTCAGCGTCGAAGCCGCGCCGATGGGAATAAAGGAATCGTCGGCCGCGATCCGCGCCGCATGTACATTCGGTCGCGTTTCTGCGAACAGCGCCATCAGCGATTCGCTCTGCGAACCGGTCCGGCGGCATTCGTCCACAATCAACACGCTGCGACACCCGGAGACGGCAGCCAGCAAGGCTTCCTCCGGCAACGGCGCGAGCCAGCGCATGTCGATGACCCGAGCCGCTACACCGTGTATCTCCAGCAGCGTTTTCTGCGCCTGGCGTGACAGGTAATAGCCATTTCCGTAGGTCACGATGGCGAGATCCGTGCCCCGGCCTTCGGTGTGCACGTCACCGAGCGCAACTACCGACCCCTCTTCGGGCGCTTCGTATACGGCAGTCCAGCCCCGGTCCCCGGGTTCGTGCAGATCACGTGTCATGTAACGCGCGATCGGCTCTAGAAACACGACCACGCGTTGCTCCTCAAGCGCCAGTCGGACGCACTCGCGCATCATGGCAACGGCATCGCGGCCATTGCTGGGACAGGCAATGACGATCCCGGGAACGTCGCGAAGAACCGCTATGCTGTTATCGTTATGGAAGTGGCCACCGAATCCCTGCTGATAGCCCAGCCCCGCAACACGAACGATCATCGGGTTCGAATACTGCCGGCTGGAGAAGAAGCTCAGCGTCGCCGCCTCGCCCCGCAACTGATCTTCAGCGTTATGCAGGTAGGCCAGAAACTGGATTTCGGCGATCGGCAGCATGTTGTTGTGCGCCAAACCGATACCGAGGCCGAGGATGCTCTGCTCATCGAGCAGCGTGTCGATGACCCGGTCGGCCCCGAACCGCTGCTGCAGCTTGCGGGTGACGCCGTAGACGCCCCCCTTCCTGCCCACGTCCTCCCCGGCAATGACGATGTTTTCGTGCTGAAGCATCAGGTCGGTCAGGCACCAGCCCAACAACCGCGCCATATGCTGAGGCTTGCCCATAAGCAGTTCGTCTTCCGCAAACGCCGCGGCGCGCACGTCGGCTGGTACCTTCGTTTGCGGCCAGGTTTCCCTGGTACGCGGAACAATGCTTGCCATGATCTCCTCGGGCGATTCGAGTTTCGGTCGCTTCACGGCTTCGTCGGCCATCCTCGCAAGCGTCTCTTCAACGCCGTTGTACGTATCGAGCACGTCATCGCCGGTGAGGATGCCGTTGCCGATCAGCGTCGCAGCGGTGTGCAGAAGCGGGTCCTGGTTCTCGATGGCGTCAATTTCTTCTCGCGTCCGGTAGGAGGTTTGAACGTCGGTACCGGCATGCCCCTGCAGACGCACGCAGTGCATGTGCACGAAGACCGGCTTGCGCTCCCTGCGAACGAAGTCTTCAGCCGCAACCGCCGCCTTGTAGGTTTCCAGCACGTCAAGGCCATTGACCGGCATGTACCGCAACACCGCCCTGTCCGCAAACTGCGACCGGATCCATCCGTCGGGCGTCCGGACCGAAATACCGATCCCGTTGTCCTCGCATATGAAGGCGATCGGGACCTCGATCCCCTGGAATGCATTCCAGCATGCTGAATTGATCGCCCCCTGGGCAGTGGAGTGATTGACCGATGCATCGCCGAAAGAACAGATGACTACGCTGTCTGCGGGAAAATTCGTTTCAGTAAATTCAATACGCTTCGCCAGACCAATGCTCAGCGCAGCGCCCACCGCTTTCGGCATATGTGAAGCGATCGTGCTCGTCTGAGGAGGGATGTTGAGCAGTTTGGATCCCAGCACCTTGTGGCGTCCCGAGGCTATGGGGTCTTCGGACGAAGCGGCCAGACTCAGCAGCAGGTCCCAACCGGGAGTCTGCCCTGCAACCTCCTTCGAACGGTGAATCTGGAACGCGGCGTCGCGATAGTGCAGGAACGACAAGTCACTGAGGCGGAACGCTTCGGCGAACGCCGCATTGCACTCATGACCGGAGCTGCCGACCGTATAGTAACCCTCATTTGCAGCTCTCAGTTTGCACGCCATCCGATCGACCTGGCGGCTGAGCACCTGCGAATGAAAAATCCCGACCAGTTGCTCGTCGGTCAACCCGACATCGGCAGGCGACAATCGAGACCCGTAGTTCTTCAGGGCATTGGCGCTGATGCGCGCCAGGAACTTGGCATGGACATTGTCCTTGATCTGGACATCCCGAATGGCCCTGCGCCCTGTATCCGGCACAGGGCTTCGCCGCGTTCTTGTTTCCCGCGCCACGCTTGCCACAAAACCCATGGTTCATGAGTATACGGCGAAACCCCCATGCCGGTTTCCAGCAAATTGACAGAAATTCATGCACTTACCGCAAGAACATTGGGGTAGTTGGGCGCAAGACTTCGTCAACACCCCGCGCTACCGGGTGCCATGGCCATTTCAGCGATCGCAAAGAACGTTGACGAGCGCCAGGAGGCTGCGCCGTAGGAAATCACGGCTGCAAATTCGCTCTCATCCGTCCCTTCGACCGCTCGATTTCGTCAAATATGACCCGATATTCTCCTCAATCGATCGATCGAAGGGACGGCGATATCGAATTTTCGCTTTCACG
>JAJEFE010000022.1 GCA_022820625.1 Gammaproteobacteria bacterium
CAGCGTGCGCGTATCATTCCAACATGGTAGCGCCGATCATCGATTCCGATACGCACATCATCGAGAGTGCGCCCGTGTGGGAACACCTGACCCGCAAGGAGAGCGTGCATCGCCCGCAATCCGTGGAACTGGACCAGGCCGTTATCGTGCCCCCGATTGTCACGCCGATGAAGTCCGTATGGATCATCGACGGCCAGATCTACGCCCGCACCAGCCTTCACCTCATCGAAGAGATTTCGGAGGGACAGGTGAAGTCCGGGGCGCTCTCGTTGACCGACCCGGACGAGCGCCTGCATGCCATGGACCGCCAGGGCGTCGATGTGCACGTTATTTTTCCCAGCCTTTTTCTTGCCCTGTCGCCGGCGTCGGCCGCCGCCGAGCTGGCCCTGAGCCGCGCCTACAACCGTTTTCTGGCTGCGCAATGCGGTTCCAGCGGAGGCCGGCTTCGCTGGGTCATGCAGCCCTCGCTCAAGAACATGGATGAGACGCTCAAGGACATCGCCTGGGCCAGGGAACACGGCGCGATCGGCGTGCACATGCGTGGCCTCGAAGGCGACCGGCCTGTCGATCATCCCGACTTCTACCCCGTTTTCGATGTCGCGCAGGAGCTGGACATCCCGATCTGCGTCCACATCGGGAACGCCAGCCCTGCGTTCAGGGGCATTCGCCGCAACAGCGACGAACGGCCGTCACGGTTTCACATGTCGGTTCCGGCGCTCATGTCCTTTACCGCGGTCGCGACAAGCGAGATCTCCACCCGCTTCCCGCGGCTGCGCTTCGGATTCTTTGAGGTCGGTTCGTCCTGGCTCCCGTACATCGTTGTTCAGGCCCACAAGGTCCGGGACAAGCGCGATCGCGGAGCCTTCACCCAATCCGTGCTGCGCGACCGCAGGCTGTTCGTCACCTGCGAGGAACACGAGGAGCTCCCGCACATCCTGCGGTATGCCGGCGACGACAACCTTGTGATCGGCAGCGACTTCGGCCATCCCGGCGACGTGGATGACTCCATATTCGTGCAGCGCAAGCTGAAGGCGCGCAAGGACATAACGGAAGATCAGAAAACGGGCATTCTGAGCCGTAACGCTCTCGAACTGTTCGGCGCCGCGAACTTCGCGGCCTGAGTGCTGTCAGGCGCCGCGCCTCATTATTCAGCGGCCAGGAAGGCGGCGATTGCCCCGGCCCTGGCCGCGTCGCCGCCGGCTATGGTTGCGATACGACCGTCGCGCAACAGACCGGCCGCTTTTGCGACTGCGGCTTTCAGCACGGGCAACTCGCTGTCCGGTTTCAGCAGCAGCACCGGCGCCTCTATCTGTGGCATGCGTTCATAGGCCCGGTACTCGAAGGCCGCGATGTAGGGGTCCGCGTAGGTTTCCAGCGCCTTCAGCACGTCGAGTGCTGCCCGGTGGAGGACCGCCGCGGGCGGCACGGGGCCGCTGAGGCGGTGTTCCGGATCGCGCATGAACCACGGGAAATGCAGCGCCTGGTCGCGAACGAAATTGAACGCCCACACGAATTGCCGCCCGAACTCGTCCGGCTCGATGCGCGGCGCGTAGTTTTCGAGGATGGCGTTACGCATGTCGTCGTCGTACTCGATGATGCCGTCGAGCACGACCCGCCGGACCCGATCGGGGAAGGCTGCGGCGAACTCGCACGCGATCCGGGCGCCGGTATGCGATCCGTACAAGTCCACGCGATCGAGCGCTAGCCGGTCGATCATGCGCCGCATGCTGTCGGCGAAATAGGCGATGTCCGGATGATCGATACCCGGGGGCGCCGAGTCGCCATTGCCGAGCGTGTCGGGTGCGATCAAGGCTGCGTTGCAGCCGGCCTTTCGCAATTCGATCATCAGGCCCTGCATGAACCACGACGATGCCGGCGACGGGTGAAGCAGAACGACAGGAAGACTCGCGTGCTCGCCGGATGCCTCAAGGCGCCGCAGATGCAACTGTCCCTCGCGCAGTGCGACGAACCGGCGTTCAATGTCGTTCACGTGATCTCCGCTCCGGAGCGTCGTCATAATATGCCAGCGCCGCATTTCGAGCAGGAAACAGTGACTGCATCAGAGACAGCCGTCCGGGACGATCTCCGCGGGGAGGACGCGGAACTCACTCGCCTGATCCGCGAGCGCGGGCCGATGAATCTTGAGCGGGCCTGTGAAGTAATGGACGAATTCGACCTCCAGGGTCTCGTGCTCGGGGAACCGGTCAACGTGTACCACGTGCTGGGCTACTGGCCCCAATTGGGCAATACGCGCATGGGGCAGCCACCGACCACCTTTGCCGTGTTGTCACGGGATACGCGGCAGAAACCAGGCCTGGTGGCCTCTCGTTTTATCTACTACTACACCTATGTCGACGGCGGTTTCGCAGGCGATGTTCAGGTCTTCCTGTACCAGGAGGCGGACGATAACAGCGACGACGGAGCCCTGCTCCTGCCCGACCAGCTGGGCCCGGAATTCCCGGATTACAAACAGGCGCCGTTGTCTCCCGTCGAGTTGCGGCGGCGCCAGGCGCTCGATGCGGCTACGGCAGCGCGCGGCACAAGCGCCGACGCCGGCGCGGCCCTCGTTCGCGCGATGAAGGAGATGGGACTCTGGACGGGCCGCATCGCCTACGACCATGTCGTCACCGAGGCGGTGTGCGAACGCCACGGCCATCCCGGCATTGTGGTGCCGGGCGATAACATCCTGCGCTGGATTCGACTGGTCAAGTCTCCGCTGGAGATCCGGTTGATGCGGCGGGCCGCGGCCGCCAATGCCGGCGCGGTCCACGCGGTCGGCCGCGCCGTGCGCGCAGGAGCCAGCCACGCCGAACTGCAGCATCTGTTCGAGGTCGAGGCCGCCCGACTCGGCAATCGCGCCCTGTTTCTCAACGTCGATCGGGTGTCCTCCGAATTGTCGGATGGCGTTATCTCGGACGGGCAGGCGTTCTTCATCGACGGGGTCAGCCAATCCCACCACTACCATGGCGACTATGCGCGTACCGTGTTTGTCGGCGAGCCGAGGCGCACCGCGCGAAGGGCGGCGGAGGCGGTCGCCCATGCCTGGCAGTCCATCCGCGAACGATTGCGGCCGGGAATGCGCTACAGCGACATAGTTGCGCTGGGACAGGAAGCGGTGCGCAAGGGGGGGTTCAATGTCGCTGTCGGAATCGGACCGCACAGCGTAGGATTGATGCATACGGATGAGCCGGGCCGCGATGCGGGCGGCTTCTACGGAAAGCTGGACCTTACATTGCGCGAAAACATGATTCTCAGCGTGGATTGCCCGGTCATGAGCACGGGTGTCGGCGGATCCGCGCATATCGAGGACCTGATGCTGATCACGGCCGAGGGTGCGGAGCCGATACATGAAATCGGCGACCCGGTGATCACGGTATGAAAGAGGTGCGGCGAACATTCCGGGAAGGCGAGACGCCTTCCCTCCCAGGCGACCCGGTGATCACGGTATGAGGCTGCTGCGGCGAACAATCTCCGTCGTTGCCGCGATCGCCATCGTGTTGGCCGCGCTGGTAGGGTCAATGCGCATCGGCTGGTGGGACACGGACTACGAGACCGTCCGGGCGCGGTGGGCGGCAGCCCCCTCGACCTTCGTGAATATCGACGGCGTCAACGTGCATGTGCGAGTCGAAGGCAGCGGACCCGTCGTTCTGATGCTGCACGGCAGCATCCTGCACCTGCATGAATGGAGCCCGGTGGCGGACCGGCTGAGGGACCGCTTTCGGATCGTCCGCCTGGACTGGCCGCCCTACGGTTTTACAGAGCCCGACCCCGGGGGAATACTGACGACGGCGCGGGCTGCCGACATCGTTGCCGGACTGGTGGAGCACCTCGACCTGGAGCCCTTTACGATCCTCGCAACGTCAAACGGCGTAAACGTCGCGCTGGACTATTACGCGCGCTACCCCGGCCGGGTACGGGCCATGGCGCTGTCGGTCCTGCCGCTCGAGCGGCCGAGCCAGACCCGAAAGGTCGACTGGCGCATCCGGGCCATGGGCTGGTTCCACAGCCGCTTCCTGCCGGATTATCACTCGAAGTACTGGTGGCGCCTGATCCTCGAAGACACCACGCCGCCGGAGTTTGCGCCCCCCGACGAGATGGTCGACATGATGTACGACGCCAACAACCTGCCGGGGGCGGCGCAACGCCAGAGGGAGTACATCGCATCCAATGTCGAACTGTTCCGCACGATGGACGTCGGGGCGCTCGCGGAGGGAGTGACGGTACCTGTTCTGCTGCAATGGTGTGAACAGGATACCGTTATTTATCAGAGTCTTGAAGACACAATTGAAAGATTCAGTCAGGCTCCGTTGACCGTCATAAGCTATCCTCAGTTCGGGCATTTCCCCATGTGGGAGGATCCCGATCTGTTTACCGCCGATCTTGAGGAGTTCCTCAACTCTCTGGGCTCCGGATAACGGACACTTGAACATGTGGCCCGGAAAGGGGGAGTCATGAGCGGGACAACTTCGACCAGGAGGGCCCTGATTTCGGCATCGGGGGCGAGCGCGGCGCTGGCTCTCCTGCTTCCGGGCCGCAGCGCCGATGCCGCGCAGGCATTTCCCGAGGGCCGGATTCCCTGGGCGAAGCGGTTCTTCAACCTGTATGCCAACGTCGACGGTGTAGCTGAAATGCGCGAGCTGCCGCTGGCCGGCCCGGGGCCGCAACCTCCGCATCACCTCATCCGCCACCCCGCCGCGCGCGTGACCGTCGGATCCATAGCACCCGGCTTCATGTACGACTGGCACGTGGCCAACCAGCCCAATATTCTGATTCCGATATTCGGGACCCTGGTGGTCGAATTGCGGGACGGAAGCCGTTACGAGTTGGGTCACGGAGACGTTCTTTTCGCCGAGGACTGTGTCGGCAGCGGCCACAGGTCGGGGGCGGGGCCTGAAGGTCAATTCGGCGTGTCCGTGCAACTCGACAAGTCCCTGTGCCCCGCGCCGGGCGAGTCCAACCTGGACCGGCTGCTGCCCTCTTGAACGTGGCGCAAACCAGGGGGCTAATGGCCGCGACAGGCGACGGCGGTTCCGCGGACGGACCGGGCGAAGCGCCGCTCCCGCTGCAAATCAGACTCGGGTGGGGCCTCGGCTCCATGCCGATCACCATCCTGAACCTGTCGTCGAACGTTCTGTTGTTGCGTTTCATGACCGACTCGCTGGGCATTGCCGCGGTTGTCGCGGGACTGATCTTTGCGGGCGCGAAGGTCTGGGACGCGGTCACCGACCCGCTGATGGGCGTTCTGTCGGATCGAATTACCACACCGTGGGGGCGGCGGCTGCCCTGGCTGGCATCCGGCGGCCTGCTGTGCGCGCTCACCGTCGTGGCCCTGTACACGACTCCCGATCTGAACGGGATGGCCCTGCTGATTTACCTGGCGGCGATGCTGCTCCTGTTCCGCACTGCGTACACGATGTTCAATATTCCCTATATCGCCATGGCGGTGGAACTGACGCCCAGCTATCACGAACGCACCCAGCTCATGTCGTTCCGGGTGGTGTTTTCCTCTTTCGGCTCATTGATCGGTTTGAGCCTGGGACCCGCCATGCTGGCCTGGTGGGGAGCAACCCGGGCAGGCCATGCCAGGATGGCCTGGGTATTGGCGAGCATCGCGGTGGTGTCGTTTGCGGTTTGCGTATGGTCGCTTCGCCAGGCCCCGCAAACAACTCAACAACTGCAGCAGCCGCCGTTGAAGGAGCAGTTCAGGTCGGCCCTGGAAAACGTGCCTTTCCTTTGGCTCATGGCGTCCAAGATGCTGTACTTCCTGACGCTGGCGGTTTCCGTTTCCACCACTGCCTACTTTACGAAACACGTCCTGGAAGCTTCCGACGAGTTGCTCGGCATTTACCTGGGTTTCATGAGCGTAATACTCATTCTCTCTCAACCTGCCTGGCTTTTCGTCGCGCGCCGGCTGGGGAAACGGAACGGCTACGTGATCGCAGCGGCGCTCTACGGCATGGCGCATTTTTCCTGGTGGTTCGCCGGGCCTGGCGAGCCCACCGGCCTGGTCCTGCTGCGGTCGGCTTTCATCGGCCTTGCGGGCGGCGGAACCTTTCTCCTGACTCAGGCGATGCTGCCCGACGCACTGGAATTTGACCACCTTCGGACGGGCCTGCGGCGCGAAGGAGCGTTTACGGGACTCTATGTTCTCGTGGAAAAACTGTCCGGCGCACTCGGCGTCGCCTTCGTCGGCGTCCTGCTCGGCGCCATGGGTTACATTGAAGCGACAGAAGGCCAGCGGGTCGAGCAGACCGAAAGCGCATTGCTTGGCCTTTATCTGTGCATAGCGGTCCTGCCCCTTGCGTTGCAGGCGATCAGCATCGCTGCCATCGCGCGCTATAACCTGAGCGAGCAGGAGCTGGAGAGGCTGCGGTCTGTCGCAAGACGCAAACCTGCATGAACAGGCGTCCTCTCAATCCGATAACCACGGAACACCGGAAAACCTATGACAGGGACGGTGTGGTTCACCTTCGCCGCATGTTCGACCGGCAATGGATCGAGCGGTTAAGGCGCGGCGTGGACAGGCTCCTGGAAGATCCGGAGAAATATGGAGTGCCCGGACCCTCTCACGGCGCATCGATGGCTTCCGTCTGTTTCATGTGGCGCCAGCCGGGGGTGTTCCGGGATTTCGCCTTGGAATCTCCCGTCGGGGAGGTTGTCGGCCGCGTCATCGGGTCGGAAACCATCCGCATCTATCACGACCACCTTTTCCACAAGCCCCCCGGCTCCACCAAAGTCATGGTCTGGCACTGCGACGAGACCGCCTGGCCGGTCAAGGGCGAGATGGCCCCCAATATCTGGGTCGCCTTGACGCCGGTGGACCGTCACAACGGGCGCGTGGAATATGTCGCCGGCTTTCATCGCCACTGCGTGGACAACAAGCTGCATTTCGGATTCGCTCCGGACCAGGCCGACGGGCTGTGCCCCGACTTCGAAAAGGAACGGGACAACCCGGACTTTCCGTTCCGGTTCGTATCGTTCGACATGGAACCGGGCGACGCGGTAGTCTTTCATCCGTCCACACCCCATTTCTCGAAGGGGAACTACTCAAGGACCATGCCTCGCACCGGATTGGCGGTGCGCGTCTTCGGCGACGACGTGCGCTGGTATCCGGCCTCCTACAAGGCCGCCATCCCCAGCGTCGACACGCTGCCTGAAGGCGGTGCGCCATCCGGCGAATTCTTCCCCGTCATCTGGCGTCGAAACACTTCGGCAAACCGCCCGGCATAGAGGGCAACAAGGAAGGTTTAGTGATTTCCCGTTCACACGAGGCGGATTCAAACACCGCCAAAGATTCCACATGCGGAATATTGGGTATACATGAATGCAAATCGGGCGGCCAATTGCCCGAATCGTGCAATACTGGAGAGCGCGCGATTGAGAATCGCGAGGAGGAAGAAAATATGTTCAGGACAAGGCATCGCTTTGTGGTCTTCGCGCTGTGCGCAGCCGTAGGCGCGAGTTTTCTTTTGCCCGAATCCAGGGTCCTTGCCCAGGGGGTGGCGCTCGAGGAGATCGTGGTGACGGCCCGAAAACGCGAAGAGGCCCTGGTGGACATCCCGTTTGCCGTATCGGCTTTCTCCGAGGAAGACCTCGACATATCCAACCTGAAGAACTTTGTGGATATGTCGCTGTTCACTCCCGGGCTGACCTATCAGAACGCGTCCGCCAACCGCGCGGACCGCGGCGTGCCGAACATCATCATCCGCGGACTGAACATCCTTGGGGTCTCGAGTTCGTCGGCGCCGGCGCTGTTTTTCATCGACGGCGCACCCGTTTTCGGCGGCGAGGTCGGCAGCTTTGTCGATGTGGTGCGCGTGGAGGTGCTGCGCGGACCCCAGACCGCCTACTTCGGACGCAACACCCTGTCCGGCGCCGTCAACATGGTCACCAAGGATCCGGGCGAGGAGTTCGGGGGCTCGGTGGGCCTGGACGTCGACCGGTTCGGCACCGCGGACCTGTCGCTTTCCGTCGAGGGACCGATTATCCCGGACCGCCTGGCTGTCCGCTTTACCGCCCGGAACAACAAGAAGGGTGGACACTACAAGAACAACCGTAACGATGTGCGCGAGATCGGCGACGAGGAAACGCAGTCGCTGGTGGCAACCATCCTGGCCACGCCCACGGATACGCTGCGGTTCAAGCTGCGCCTGGAAGACATCGAAATCGATGATGGCCCCCAGCCCTCCTTCCGCTTTCCGAGCACTTTCGCGAACTGCGATTCGAACGGCAATGGAAGCGCCACCTACCGCTGCGGTATAGCGCCCGATTTGAGTATTGCCGAATCCATGGTGGGCCACAACGATGCGTTTTCTCCCGGCTACCCGACCAGCAGCACCTTTTTTGCGGATGTGATACAGGCCTTCTCGATGTATTCCGATTCCTCGCCGCGGCAGATTGATGACGAGGGCATATTCATCAAAGGCATGGGTCTGGCCAAGCGCGTGCAGGGCGGGACTTTCTCGGCTGCGGCGGAATTGTTTGGCGGCATGACCCTCGACTGGATCAGCGGCTTCAACGAGACCAAGACGATCATGGTCAGCGACGAGAACACGCTTCCCAGGGCGCCCACTTCCGCGATCGCCGATACCTTCATAGTGGAGCGCTACGCCGAGAATTCCTCTCACGAGGCGCGGCTGTCTTCCGCGAACGAGGGGCAATTCCGCTGGACGGCAGGCGCCAACATCGTCAAGAGCGAAGGGGTGCCATCCTGCGTGGCAGGGTGGTTTTTCGGACCCCGTGGATTTACCTGCCGTCCCATCCAGGAAGTAACAACGCGGGGCGTCTTCGGGGGCGTTTACTACGATTTCACCGAAAAACTCACCGTGAGCGGTGAAGTGCGCTATCAGAACGACGAGGTCAGTGTGCCCTCCGGCGACCTTGAGGCGGAATTCAACGACGTGGGAGGCCGGGTCACCATCCAGTACCGGACCGACAACGATCTCATGCTGTTCGCCAACTACGCGCGCGGGTTCCGCCCCGGCACGTTCAACTCCATCATCGTTACCCTCTCCCCTACCGAAGCCGCCAGCCTGGAGCAAAACTCCGGCGCGCAACTTGCAGTGGAACCGGAAACGCTGGACCAGTATGAGGTGGGCGTGAAGGGCACGCTGCTGGAAGGGCGGCTGCAGGCCTCGCTGGTCGGCTATGTAGGAGAGCTCACGGACCAGCAGGTTCAGCAGCTCGGCTATTTTATTGACGACGATACCGGGCTCCAGTCTCCTGTGGGCATTACCACGAACACGGGCCTGCTCGACATAAACGGTATGGAACTGGAGGCCCGCTTCCAGCTTACCGAGCAATGGCTTCTGACCGCTGCGTTTGCCCGCAACTACACGGAGTACGTGGAAGGCATCTGCAATCTCTGCGTGAGCAATGGCGCCCTGGCAACCAACACGGACCACCTGGGCAACCAGCAGAACTGGACGCCGGAATTCACCGGTTCGGCCACGGCCACCTGGACGCGCCCGGTGTTTGGCGGGAGCATGGACGGGTTCGTTCGCGGCGAGTATATGTACGAGTCCACCAAATACGCTACCGAAGCTAACGTATTCGAAACCGGTTCCCGGAACCTCGTGAACCTGCGTTTCGGCGTCGAGGCCGAAAGCTACCGAGTGGAGGCCTATGTCACGAACGTGTTTGACGACGACACCTACAACTACGTAGCGATCAACACCGACCTGGATAATTTCGCGCGCGCCTTCGTGGCCGCACTCCCGAACAAGCGCTCCGTGGGCGTTCGGGGCACCTACCGGTTCTGACGATCCGCCGAGGGTTTCTCGCCGGTGCGGGTCCGTTGGCTTGTCGCGGCGAGCGCAGCGGGCGTTGCGCTCCTTGTAAGCGCGCAGTTTTTCTCTGCGCGGCGCAGCGCGCCTCCGATCAGCTTTGCCGAGGTGGAAGCCCTATACGGAGAGGGATCGAGCCGGATCGAGGTGGCCGGCGTTGAAGTCAACTATCGTGACGAGGGCAGCGGACCGGTACTGGTGCTACTGCACGGCTCGTTCGGCAGCCTGCGGATGTTCGACGAAATGGTGCGGGCGCTCGGCGAGGGCTACCGGACCATCCGCTACGACCAGCCGCCCTCGGGATTGTCGGGGCCGGTTTCGCCGGAATTCACCCTCACTTCCGAAGCCTTCCTGAGCGAATTCCTCGACCGCCTGGGCGTCGGCCCGGTTGCGTTGCTCGGGACTTCGAGCGGGGGAATCATCGCCTACCGGTTCGCGGCCACCTATCCGGAGCGTGTTCGGGCCGTCATTCTCTCGAACATCCCGCCGTCCGCCCCGGTCGATAACGAGGGAGCGCGGGCCCGCCTGCCGCTGAAATTGCGCTGGTCCATGGGCGCCTGCGTCCGCTACGCGCGGCCGTTCTCCCGGACCTGCTGGCGTGATTTCCTGAACTCGTATTTCGAGCGGCGGCAGCGTGTTACCGATGCGCTGGTGGGCGAATACTACGACCTGAATCGCCGCCCGGGCGCATCAGAATTCACCAGCATGACTGCCATCATGCGCGATGACGGCGAAGTGCGGCGTTTCCTGGGCGCCGTCGAGGCGCCCACACAACTCATCTGGGGAATGCTGGATCCGGTTCTGCCTCCGCCCACCCTGGAACTGCTGGCCGCCCGGCTCAGTTCCACCAGCGTCCGGGTGGACAGACTCGATGACGTTAACCACTACCCTCCCCTGGAGGCCCCTGAAGAAGTTGCCGAACTGACCCGGCAGTTTCTCGGCGCCGTCATTCCGGCGGGCGAATTACCGGTCCACTCAAACCGGATCTCCTCCCGGATTAGCTCAGCTTCCGCAAATAGTTTTCACGCAACCCATTGACAAGGTCCACCAGGTACTCCTGCCGCCGGCGCATTTCCGGCACCAGCGCACCTACGGCCAGGCAACCGGGCCTGGGCGGCGAAATCGTTACGGGGATCGGCCACGCAGCCATTGCCCACCCATCGCCACGCAGGTTGTAGCCGATCAGGTAGCCACGTTTCGCTACCTGGTTGACCGCGTTTCTGATTTGGGCCAGGTGGGTAAACCCGCGCCCGAGGGGGACGTCGTGGCGACGGGCCATCGTAATGAGTCGCCGGATCTCTTCGTCGCTGTACTGGGGAGCGATTGCCAGCCCGGGTGTCGAAAAAAGATCTGCGAGCTCTCCCGGCAGTCTGGATGTCGCCCCGCGAGTTGTGCCCACAAGCAATGCGGAGATCCGCACATGCGCGCCGCTGGGCACCCAGACGCTGACCGTGTAACCGGTCCGGTCGCGGATTTCGCCCATCAGGTCCCGAAGCGGTTGCGAATAACCGCCGACCTCGGCCAGGCGCACGCCCAGTTCGCTGAGCCGTGGCGCTACGGAATAACGGGCCGTATCCGAATCGCAATCGATGTAGCCGAGCACGGTCAGCTTCTGCAAAAGCCGATGCATACTGGACGCAGGCACGTCCAGCTCGGTTGCCAACTCCAGGTTTGACATGGGGCGGGGTGACACACTCAGCTGGTCAAGAATGGCGATTACCCTGCCAACCGACCTGGAACGATCATTCATTACAGCCCAAAACGCAGTGGTTTCGAGCAACAGTCTATCAGCGGACGCGCCTGAGATTCCAATATTGGATTCATATCGCGGATTTGTGTCCCGAATGGGCGCACGATAGGCGTCCCGCAATTACATTAGTTGGCGTATCACCAGGAAACGGAGGCGCTCATGCAGATCATCGATGCCGATACCCATGTCGTGGAGCCGGGCTCCGTCTGGGACCTCCTGCCGTCCGGCGATGAGGAGTTTCGTCCCTCGATTCTGCGCAAGCAGTCCGGCGCCGCCATCAGCGCCCATTTTTCAGGTGGTTTCACCCGGAAATACTGGGTGATCGACAACCATTTGTACGGGATGCACGATCCGGAGTTCATCGCCGAGCATTCGAACGGCGAATTCAAGGCCAGCGCCATTACGCTCGAGGATGTCCCTGCCCGGCTCGGAGACATGGACCGCCAGCAGGTCGATACGCAGGTGGTTTTTTCCAGTCTCTTCCTCAACATTCGCTGCGCCCGGCCTCGTGCCGAACTGGCGTTGACGCGCGCTTACAACCGATGGATGGCGGACCGCTGCAGCGAATCCGGCGGCCGCTTGAGGTGGGTTTTCGTGCCTTCCCTCAAGAATCCCCAACAGACAGTCAAGGATATGCGTGCCTGCAAAGACCAGGGCGCGATCGGTGTCCTGTTCCGGGGACTGGAAGGCGACAGGTTCCTGGACCACTCGGATTTTGATCCGGTCTACTCGGCCGCCGCCGACCTCGACCTGCCCATCTGCGTGCATATCGGGCATGGCAGTCCCGCGTTCGAGTCAATCCAGGGACGGGACGGCGCCGGATTCAATCGTTTTATTTCGGACAGCCCCAACTACCTTGCCTTCTCGGTGCTTCTGAACAGCAAACTTCCCGCCAGGTTTCCCAACCTCCGCTTCGGTTTCTTCGAGTCGGGCTGCAGCTGGGTGGCCGCCGCAGTGCAAACCGCGCTGCATGTGCGCCTGAATCCCGCGGAACTGATGGAATTCGTGCAGGAAAAACTCGAGCAGCACAATTTCTATTTC
Source organism: Gammaproteobacteria bacterium (assembly GCA_022820625.1). Classification (GTDB taxonomy): domain Bacteria; phylum Pseudomonadota; class Gammaproteobacteria; order Steroidobacterales; family Rariloculaceae; genus UBA6522. The sequence goes on from JAJEFE010000022.1 coordinate 12,577, forward strand.
ACCTGCGAAGTTCACGAGGACCTGCCGCACATCATGCGTTACCTCGGAGACGACCGTCTGATGGCCTCCAGCGACTACGGCCATCCCGGCGATATCGGCGACACGATCATGTACCGCGAAGCGCTGGATGGGCGCGGCGACCTGGATGCGCCTACCCAGGACAAACTGGTGTCAGCCAACGCCCACGGGTTATTTCGCTGTTGACTGGTTTCGTGCCGCGCCTTCGTCAGCCTGAAGCAGCCGCGGCCTGCGACCGCAACTCCTTGAGTCTGGCCGAGTCCAGCCGGTAAAGCGTCAGCAAAGCGGCGCCCAGCCCGACGCATATGGCCGGCGCCACCCCCATGAACATGCGGATCATCATTACGGCGGATTCGGGCTGATCGGTCCTGCCGACCTCGCCGGACTCCAGGCCCGCCAGGGAAAAGGCGAACCCGGCAATCAGGGGCGCGACGATAAAGGCCGTGGTCTGCATGAGTTCGAAAGCGCCCACGAACGCCCCTTCCCGTTTTTCGCCGCTCCTGATGCGGTCCAGTTCGATGGTATCCGCCAGCATGGCCATGGCGAGCAGGACCGAGCCGCTGCCCAGGGCGCCGAGCACAAAAGCCCGGCCGACAAATACAAGCTGGTTTTCGTCCGGTCCGCCGAGCATCCAGGACAGGTGCACGAACGCACTTGTCGTGAGGAGAATGAGAAGCAGGGTCCGCCGCTCGACGTTCCTGAGCAGCCGGTTCCACAGCGGAACGGAACAGATCCCGATGATGTTGGCGGTCAGACTGAACACCGCTATCGCCGTTTCGTCCCGGTACATCACGTAGGTGATGTAAAACAGCATGGACGCGCCCGAAAAAGCCGTCCCGAACTGCCCGAGGATCTTGGTACCAAGCATGATCAGGAACGGCCTGTTGCGCAGCGTGCCCAGCAGCGAGGAAAACAGCGGCGGCTTTCCGGCTGCGCCCGTCGTGGTTGCGGCGCGGCCGGTGAACGCAACCACCCAGAGCATGGTCACGGCTATGACCGCCGCTGCAACCAGCGACATCGCGCCATAGGCCGCCTTGTCGCTGCCCAGCCGTGCAACCAGCCAGGCGGCTCCGGAAACCGTCATGAGGCCGGACCCGTAGACGAAGAAGGTGCGCCATGCCATCAGCGAGGCCCGTTCCTGATAGTTGTCGGTCATCTCCGCGCCCTGCGCCATGTACGGGATTGCGAACAGCGAGTAACCGGTGGTGTAGGCAAAAAGGGCCAGCAGCACGCAGCCGTACAGCAGCAGCCCCGGTTCAAGGTCAGGCGGATGAAACACCGCAACGCATGCTGCGGTCGCCAGCAGGGCCCCCGCCAGCATCCAGGGCCTGCGCCGCCCCCAGCGGGTTTCGGACCGGTCGCTCAGATTGCCGATCAACGGATCGATTACGGCGTCGTAGATCCGTGTGATCGCAAACAGCACGCCGGCGATCGCGGCGGATATCCCCACGTGCCGCACCAGGAAGTACACGACGAACATGTTGATGAGATAGAGCATCGAGGTGCCGCCCAGCCCCCCGACGCCCCAGCTCGCCTTGAGAAACAGGGGCAGGCGCCCGGATTCGCGTTCGTTCGTCATTCAGGTTCGTACCCCGGGGGCCAGTCCGCCCCGGCCTCGTGGAGGGCGAGACACCGTGAGGGCAGTGCCTTCACCCACCGTCGGGGACGGACGGACGCTTATTTGCCCGGCTCAGGAAGTGGCGACCTGGTAGCGCCGTAGCGCCAGGAACGGTATCAGGAGCGCCCCGGTGAGCAGCACCAGCATTCCCAGCAGTGACGGAAGCAGGCGCATCAGCACCGTGCCGAACGGCTCCTCCTGGTAGTCAAACGCCGGGAACTGGTCGTAGTCCGCCGGCTTGAGCGGATAGCGCTGGAGGAACCTGACGGTGAAGTGCTCGCCCCATTCCTCGTGAAAGGCGTAGGCCTGGTTCAGGAAGTGCTCATACCGGTCCGCACTGGTGCCGGAAATCTCGTTCAGCGCCAGTTGCATCATGATCGCCGGCGAAATGAACTGGAACCTTTGCACGAGGCTTTCCTGGCGGTTGAGTTGTGCCTGGAACCCGTCGTACAGGGGCCGCACCGCCTTTTCGATCGCGCTGCGATTAGCCATCGCCACGGTAAGGAAGTCCATTGCCCTCTCGTCGCCCTCGGGCACGAACTCGAGGTGGTCGTAGTAGAACTCGTCCAGCCGGGCCATATAGTCTTTCTCGGCCTCGGTCTGCGCTGCCCGGGCCGCGGTTGTCAGTTCCATGCGCGACGGGGCGGGATAGATCGTCGTGGCCAGCAGGCTCACCAGAGTGGGCACGACCACCACCAGGGCCAGCCAGGTGCCTGCCAGCGCGATGCCGTTGGCCGCCGAGTTCTTGCCGTAGACGTTGACCAGCACGCTCATGGCGAACCAGAAAAGCGTGTACAGCAGCGTCGCCGACATCCACAGGCCGAAGCGGGCCCAGGTGTCGCCGGAAGCCAGGTTCGTGCCGACTGCGAACAGAGCGACCAACCCCAACACCAACACTCCGGCCAGCAACACCCCCGCGCGCGCGAAAATCTTGGACGCCAGCAGCTCCTTGAGTGAAATCGGGTGCGCCAGGATCATGGCCAGCGTGCCCCGCTCCTTTTCGCTGGAAAGCAGGTCGTAGCTGATCGCCAGAATGAAGATGGGCAGCAGGAAAATGACCACGAAGGCGATGTCGAAGGCCCC
>JAJEFE010000159.1 GCA_022820625.1 Gammaproteobacteria bacterium
GGCCCGATCCCACCGCCTCCGGGCACGTCGGTTGGGCTGATCGAGGACTTCGTCGGCAACATGGACGATTTCGAGCAGGACATCCTGGAGGACTTCATGCTGATCATCGACGACGGAATCGATATCGCCTGACGCGGCTAACAACGCTCACTGCAGCGAGGCGGGCGTCCAGGGCCCGCCTCGCTTTTTCCGTAGCATCAACCGAATACGACAAACGCCATCCGGCGCCCGCGGCCGTAACGAAAAACTGCAAAGTCCTGATCAAAGGAGAACACGCGCGAAAGACCCAGCCGCTCCATCATTGCAAACGAGGTTCGGTCAACGATGGAAAAATCCTGATCAGGGAACTGATTCCCGATTGCCCAAGCTGCCTCCAGGTCCGCCTCCGTTGTCTGTTCTACCGCGGCCACGCCGCTACGGAGCCCGTCCCAGAACTTTTCGGCCGCTCGCGGGGACAGAAAATGGTGGATCAGACGCCAGGTTTCGACCAGCACATGATCGCTTGTCACAAGCGGCTCGGCAGTGGAAAGCAGTTCAACCGCGCGGGCGTTGCTCACGTCGCTGCTGTCGGCGGCAGCGTACCAAACCGAGGTATCTACGAATACGCTCAACCGTTAGCCTGGCGGGAGTTTCCCGGACCGGACCGCCTCCGCAGTCATGCGGTCCTTGCGCCTCCGAACGTCGGCGCCGCCCGATGCGCCCAGATTGAATACCGCCGCCGGATCCGCATGCCGCGGCGCTTGCGACAAATCGCGCTCTACCAACTGGCGGAAATACTCCGCCATGGAGATACCCAGCGCCCTTGTGCGTGCGCGAATGCGCGAGCGGAGCTCGGATTCGATGGAGATTTGGGTCCGAACCATCATTGTGGCGGTATTATAAACGTTACTCATGCGCCATGTGCCCCTTCAATCTGGAGCGATTTCGTATATTCTCGCGGAATGAGTTTGCCGGAGCATCAGTTGCGGGAATTGCGCCGCGGGGTGGTGGATCTCGTGCGCGAGGAGGAGCTGCTCGGCCGGCTGCGCGAAGGCCGGCCGTTGCGGGTGAAGTGCGGCTTCGATCCCACCGCGCCGGACCTGCATCTCGGGCATGTGGTGATCCTTACCAAGATGCGCCAGTTCCAGGACTTCGGGCATGAAGTGATCTTCCTGATCGGCGATTTCACCGGAATGATCGGGGACCCCTCTGGACGCAGCAAGGCGCGGCCCACGCTTACCGAAGATGCGTTACAGCAGAATGCCGCGACCTACGCCGAGCAGGTGCATGGCGTGCTCGACCCCGAGCTTACCCGGGTCGAGTTCAACTCGAAGTGGATGAACGATCTCAGCGCCGCCGACCTGGTTCGGCTGGCCGGCAAGCGCACCCTGGCGCGAATGCTGGAGCGCGACGATTTCAGGAAGCGGTTCGGCGAGGGCAATCCCATCGGCCTTCACGAATTCATGTATCCCATCGCCCAGGGCTACGACTCGGTAGCGCTTGAAGCCGACGTGGAGCTGGGCGGCACCGATCAAACCTTCAATCTGCTGCTCGGCCGGCAGATTCAGGCCGAGCACGGGCAGCCGTCACAGATCGTCATGACGCTGCCGCTGCTGGAAGGCACCGACGGCGTGCAGAAGATGTCCAAGTCGCTGGGCAATCACATCGCGATCATGGATCCGCCGGCGGAAATGTACGGGAAGCTGATGTCGGTGTCCGACGAGCTGATGTGGCGCTATCTGGAGCTGCTGAGCCTGCGCAGCCAGGCCGAACTGGACAAACTACGTTCAGGAGTGGCTGGCGGCGGCAATCCGCGGGACGCGAAAATGTCGCTGGCGCACGAACTTACGGCGCGCTTTCACGGCGAGGGCGCGGCAGCACGGGCCGCCGAGGACTTCGCTCGCCGCCACCGGCGCGGCGAAATGCCCGATGAGATGCCCGAAGTAAGCCTCGTCGGGAGGGACGGTGGCCTGCCGGTGGCCGAAATGGTGCGCCGTGCCGGACTGGCGAACACCAACGGCGAGGCGATGCGCCTGATCGCCCAGGGCGCCGTTCGTCTCGATGGCGAGCGCGTAACCGACCGCTCCCTGCTCGTCGAAGCAGGCGTAACCCGCATCCTGCAAGTCGGCAAGCGCCGCTTCGCCCGCGTCACCATTGCAGGCACTTGACCTTGCAAATCCGCAACGCTATGCCGAATTTGCAAGTTAACGACTCCAGGGCTCCTGACGGAGGCGACAGGGCTTGGGGAGCTTGCGGAAAATATCTCGCGATTTGTGATTGACTGAGGGGCCGGCTGGACTATAATTCGCGGTCCGTCCGGTTTCATCGGGCGGGCGTTCTTTTTCAACAGGCGACAAGTTTGTGTGTGGGAACTCGCGTTCCGGGTCCCTTACGGGGCCGCGCGAGAGACCTGTGTACATGTACACATACATATAGCGCAGGACTCAAGCTCAAAAGATACTTAATTGAAGAGTTTGATCCTGGCTCAGATTGAACGCTGGCGGCATGCTTAACACATGCAAGTCGAACGAGAACGTCCTCTTCGGAGGGCTATTAAAGTGGCGGACGGGTGAGTAATGCTTGGGAATCTACCCGACAGTGGGGAATAACCCGGGGAAACTCGGGCTAATACCGCATACGTTCCACGGAAGAAAGGGGGCCTCTTCTTGAAAGCTCTCGCTGACGGATGAGCCCAAGTCGGATTAGCTGGTTCGTGAGGTAACGGCTCACGAAGGCAACGATCCGTAGCTGGTCTGAGAGGATGATCAGCCACACTGGGACTGAGACACGGCCCAGACTCCTACGGGAGGCAGCAGTGGGGAATATTGGACAATGGGCGAAAGCCTGATCCAGCAATGCCGCGTGTGTGAAGAAGGCCTGCGGGT
>JAJEFE010000106.1 GCA_022820625.1 Gammaproteobacteria bacterium
CCTTGTGAACGTCCAAACCCACGTACGCGTTATACTCCTTCATGGCCTGCCCTCCTCAATGTGGCTCTGTGCTAAAGGCTCCGACCCCAAACATAACCCACGATGCTTGAGGCCAGGGCAGGTCAATCCATGATGTCTAGAGCACGCGGTCGAAGAACCGGTAGATGATCCCGCGGGCGAAATTGAACCCCAGGGGAGTCAGCGAGTAGAACGCCCCCTTGTGCCGATACAGCATGGTGATTCGCTCCGGGTACCCTGTCACTTCCCAGAGCGCTTCCCTGGAAACCGGCGGGATGCAATTGTCGAACCGGGCGTCGATGATGAGTATCCTGTCGGGATCGTAGTGGCCCGCGTAGAGCATGGGCTCGCCCGCTCCCATCCGCTCCTCGAAAAACCGGCGGTAGTCGTCCAGTGACCAGCCGAACGTATTCAGGGCATGCCGGCGCATGCGCCCGGCCTTGCCCCGGCACTGCGCCATGACCTCGGCAAACATCGCACCGCCCACCATGTAGACGCCGGCGGCGATACGGGGGTCGTTGCCCATGATCGTGGCGGACGCCAGCGCGCCCATGCTGAATCCGATGATGGCGACCCGGTCCGGGTCCACTTCCTCCCGCGTTCCCAGCCAGTCGATCAGGCGCCGTGTGTCGTTGACCGCCGCCCGATAGCGCCCCACGCTGGCCTCCGCGACTTCGATCCACTCTTCCTCGCTGGGGGTGGACCACAATGTCTGCCATGGAAACAGCGGCGGCTCTCCATAGAGCCAGATCACATGGGCATCCCCCCTGGAGTGTCGGGCGTAGCCGTAGGCAATCCGCCCGGGCGGGTACCGGCTCGACCCCCAGATCGGCAGTACGATCAACAGCTTTTTCGCGCCGGGCAGACGGCTCCGCAAGTAAAGTCCCTCGACACGGTTTTGCGCGTGCCCGTTGGCGCCGCTGGAAGCATAGGACAGTGGAATCGCCTCGTGATGACGGAGCGTCCTCGAAGGCGGCGCGAGTTCCACCGGTCCGTTGGTCGCGTACTCCCAGTCATCGTTCGCCACTGGCGGCGTATATACGTAGCCGTCCGCCGTGCGCTGATCCCGGGTGTAGTGAGCCACGCACGCATTGAGGCAGCACAGCGCCAATGCGCACGAAACCCGGAATGCGTGCCGCCTCATCATCCATGGAACTACTTGCAACCGGCGCGAATTCTAGCCAAGGAGGGGAAACATCGCTACAGAAAGGCTTTTGTCACGGGCCGCTTGCGCGTACAGTTAGCGCACTGAAACAGGAGGACGGCACCATCGAACCCCAGGCGCAAACACGGTCGGGAATCGCCATAGCGGTCACAGTCATTGCAGTCGTGGCGGTGATATACGGGATGCAGTCGGCGCGCGCCATCCTCGTGCCGCTGCTGGTGGCAGTTTTCATTTCCGTGCTGTGCGCTCCCATCACCCGTCTTCTGGAGCAAATCCGCATACCGACCGGAGTGGCCGTCACCATCGTCATCATCATGATCATCGGCACGCTGACCCTGGTCGGTACGTTCGTTGGCGGCTCGTTGGCGGCTTTCAACGACCGGCTGCCGTTCTATCAGACCCGCCTGGACGAGATCTTTACGGAAATGGCTGCCTTGTTGGGCCAGGATGTCGGAGTCGACCTGTTGCGCGATCTCATTCAGCCTGGAGCGGCGATGGGTCTTGTTACTACGCTGTTGAACGCGATCCAGGGGTTGCTGGCGAATTTTTTCCTGATCGCCTTCTCGGTGGTCTTCATGCTGCTCGAGTCCTCATCGCTGCCCGCCAAGATACGCCTGGTGTTGCGCGCATCCAGAGGTGAGCCCGAGTACTTCAAGCGATTCACCAGCAGCGTGCAGCGCTACCTGGGCATCAAGTCGCTCACCAGCCTGGCCACCGGCCTGGCGGTAGGGATTCTGGCTGCAGGCTTTGGACTGGACTTTCCCGTACTGTGGGGTCTACTCGCCTTCCTGCTCAACTTCATTCCCAACATAGGATCGCTGATCGCCGCCATCCCCGCGGTACTGCTGGCGCTGATCCAGTTCGGAGGACTCAATGCGGCGTTCATCGCGCTTGGCTACTTCGTGATCAACATCTCCATTGGCGGAGTCATCGAACCCAGGGTCATGGGCCGCGGCCTGGGGATGTCTACGCTGGTTGTCTTTCTCTCACTGGTCTTCTGGGGATGGGTGTTCGGTCCGATCGGGATGCTGCTGTCCGTTCCGCTGACCATGACGGCCAAGATTGCCCTGGAGTCCAGCGAGAGAACCGCTGTTCTTGGGCTGCTGCTGAGTCCACCCAAGCGCGCGGCGGCGCCTGAGTCCGCCGAGCGCGGCGCCTGAGTCCGGCGACGCCGGGCGTACGCCGCAGGCTGCTACGTCTCGTATCGCAGTGCTTCGATGGGATCCAGGCGCGCGGCCCGGCGTGCCGGCCAGATACCGAAGAACAATCCCACACCGATGCTGAACACAAATGCCAGCGCCACGGATTCGGGCGAAACGAAGGTCTCCCAACCCGCATACCGGGACAGCGCGTTGGCCGTGCCGATGCCGGCGGCGATGCCTGCCAACCCGCCGAACAGGCACAGCGCGACCGATTCGACCAGGAACTGCATCAGGATGTTGGTTCGGGTTGCACCAAGCGCCTTGCGGACGCCGATTTCGTGGGTGCGCTCGGTCACGCTGACCAGCATGATGTTCATGATGCCGATGCCGCCGACCAGCAGACTCACTCCGGCGATACTCGCCAACAGGAACGTGAAGGTCTGCTGAGCCTCCTGCTGGGTAGCCAGAAACTGTTTTCGGTCGATGATGGCAAAGTCGTTGGGCTCGCCGGGAAGAATCTGATGCGCAGCACGAAGCACCCGTTCGATATCGACCATCGCCCGCTCCAGCGGCACGCCGTCCACGACGCGGAGATTGATGGTCGAAACGCGGCTGTTCCCGGCCACCCGGTGTTCGGCCGTGGAGATCGGAATGAATGTCGAGTTGTCCGGACTGGGTCCGCCGGAACTGCCGATCGCGTCGAGCACGCCGACCACTTCGAAGCGCTGTCCGTTGCCCATCACGGTCTTCCCCAGGATTTCTTCCGGCGTCTGGCCGAGATCCTCCGGAACGTCGTTGCCCAGAACGATGACCCTGCGCAGGGCCAGGTCTTCCTCAAGACTGAAAAAACGGCCGTACGCGATCGGGTAGTTGAAGATCTCCGGGTAGTGATGGGTCGTGCCGATCAGCCGGGAGTTGGTGTTGTTCCCTGCATATTCGAATTGACCCCGGGTCTGCAGTTCCGGCACGACCGCATCGATATACCGCGTGTTCTCCTGGAGAGGCTCGATATCGTCGACGGTCAGGGTCATCTGTTCCCTGGACACGCCCATGGAGAAGAATTGCGAGGTCGTCAGCGACAGGATGTTGGAACCCAGCGCCGCGAGCTGATCGTCGATGCGCTTCTGCGCGCCCGCCCCGGCTGCCAGCATCGCGATGACCGCGCCCACGCCGATGATGATGCCCAGCGTCGTGAGCATCGAGCGGAACAGATTGGCCCGGATCGACTGAAACGCGACGCGGATGATTTCTCCAATGAGCATGGTCCGTGGACGCTCCGGATTTCGGCTCGACTGCGGTCATTAGCCTAGCATCGACCGCAGCACCGTCAAGGCAACGCAACTGAAGAATTGTGGAGAACTCCGATGCCGCGCGACTTTTGCCACGGGCTGCCAGGCAGGACGACGCATGTCGCCAGTACGCATGCGATGGACTGGTGCACTACTCGACACGTCGCGCTCCTGAATTGTAGGATCGTCGTATCCGGGGAATCCCGTGCGCGAGCATGCGGCGGGCATGTGTATGCCCACGATTCGGTAGCGGAAGCGCGACGCAGATCGGCAGCCGGCAATCCCGGCAGGAGGTGAAACGGACAATGCTGACGGCGTTCAGAGTGTCGTTGGCCAGCCTCTGCGGGCTGTTGCTCGCGGTTTTTGCGATGCCGGCCGGTCCGATTTCGACATCGTCCATCCTGAGGCCGTACGTGCCGGAATCGCCTCACAAGGCCTACGGTGTAGTGCTCGCGGAACTGAGCTCCGGTCGTACGTCGCCGTTGCACGCCTGGGTGAACCAGGCGGATCGCGCGATTCTCCAACCCACGCCGGTCACGTTGCCTTTTGAAACCACGGGGGATCTCGTCGCTATCGAGCCCGGGGCGGAAGGATATCTCTTCTCCGTCGAATCGGGTCGACGCGTCCAGGTCGAGCTGTTCCGGGAGAACGGCGCCGAGCGCTCCCAGGTCTTCGTCGACCTGTTTCGTCTCGACGGACATATCCCCCGCTACGTGTCCAGCACACCGGCCGTTCCGGCTGGGGAGCCGGCGCTCCCCAGCCAGCACATCACCATGGACGCTCTCGGCGACGTTGACTACATCGTCCGTGTGCAGCCCGGTCTTGAGGAACAGCAAGGCCAGTACCGACTCGCCATTCGCCTCGAACCGCAGTTGCTCTTCCCGGTGAGCGGCCACGGCACGGGCTCCATACAGAGCGGCTTCGGCGCCGCCCGTGACGGTGGAGCCCGGGAGCACCACGGCGTGGATATTTTCGCGCCGAGGGGAACTCCCGTTCTGGCGTCGCTGGATGCCCGCGTGCGCCGCGTCGACACCACGGATCTCGGGGGCAAGGTGGTGTGGCTGGAGCCCTTGTTCGGCAGCGCGCGCCTTTACTACGCACACCTGGATTCGCAGAGCGTCGAAGCCGGTCAATATGTATTTGCAGGCGAGGTGATCGGCACGGTGGGCAATACCGGCAATGCCAGGACCACGCCACCCCACCTGCACTTCGGGGTCTACCTTCGCAACCGCGGCGGCCCCCGCGACCCCTACCCCTTCCTGAAGCAGGCGTCCAGGTGAGTCTTCGCGATCAGATCGAACAGGTGTTGCCGGGCTGGAATCGCTGGTACCCGAGCCTGTTCGACGCCGCTCTGGACCTGGGCATCATCCGGGCGAGAGTGTGCTCGCCGGACAGCCTCTTGCTCTCCAAACGTCACGGAAAACTCCGCAACGGCGCCGCGAATGCGCACCGCGAGCAGTGGGGCGGCACAACGTAGTCCAATGCATCCCGCCCCAGGCCGAATCGCAGCGAATTGGTGAGGAGATTGTCTTGGAAAGAACAACTACGAACTCTGTGACCTTTGCCGCGCTGTCGATACTGCCGGCCTGCCCGGCGTGGGCGCACCATAGCGACGCTGCCCTGGAGATGGACACCGTGGCCACATTCGAAGGAACCGTCACCGAGTACAGCATGAGAAATCCACATACGTACTTCACTGTCGCGTCTACGGACGAAAACGGCGAACAGGTGGAATGGACCGTGCAGATGGGGTCGGCGATCACCGTGACTCGCAGGGGCTGGGCGCGCGATACCCTGGCGGTGGGCGATCGGGTGACGGTGGGTGTTCGCCCCGCCCGCGACGGACGGCCATACGGCCTGCTGGTCTCCGTCGAACGCGACGGACTTCCCGTCGCGACGCCCTTCGGTGACGGGCCGCGCCAGGCCGCGCCGGTGGTCACCGCGTCCTCGGATACGCTGGAAGGCCTGTGGATCGTGGACCGCAACAGTCTGGGAGACGACTATCCGGGCGGTCTTGACCAACTCATGACCCGCGAGCTGACGCTGACCGAGGCCGGCCAGGCAGCCATGGACGCCTTCTCGCAGGATTCCAACGAAAATCCCGAGCTTGCGTGCATTTCCAAGCCGACACCGGGAACGATCATCTACACCGACCTGTATCCGCTGCAGTTCGAATTTCTCGAGGACGACGGGATCATCATGATCCGCAGCCAGTATTTCGATCACGAACGCACCGTTTACATGGACGGCCGGGAGCATCCCGATCCGGAAGAGCGCACTCACGAAGGCCATTCCGTCGGTCATTGGGAGGGCGACGTGCTGGTTGTGGACACGGCCAACTTCGCCGATCATCGATCGCCTTATCAGAACGGAGTGCCTTCGGGCCCCCGAAAGCATGTGGTGGAGCGCTTTCGCCTGCACGACGACGGTATCCGCATGAACGTCTGGTTCATGCTCGAAGACCCCGACTTCATCGTTGGCCAGATGACTTACGACCGGGACCTGATCTACTCGCCACAAATGGAAATGACGCCGTTCAACTGCGATATCGAGGCCACCCGACGCTACCTGCCGCAATAGCGGGTACGGAATGTCTTGCCGAACCGATGACGCATGCTCGGGAGCTGATTCACGTTCCGCGGCTTGCAATGTCGCCCTTCGACTGCGACCCTGATGCCACTAACATGTTCGGGGTGGAATTGGAGCCATGATGAGGACAACAAGAATGACCGGACACCGGACGGCGCCATTTGTCCGGTTGCGTTTCGCGGTGTTGACGCTGGTGGGCGTTTTCGGGTTGGCGGGGGGAGCCGCCCTGCCCGCATGGGGCGTTCAGGCGGGCGATACCGCACCCCCATGGGTTGGAACGGATGCCGGGGACCGGCAGGTCAACTTCCCCGAGGTGCTGGACGGAAAACCGGCGGTCATGGTCTTCTGGGCAACCTGGTGCCCCTACTGCAGGGTCTTCATGCCGAATCTTGAACAAATCCTGGAAGACTACGCCGACCAGGGCGTGCAAGTGATTGCCGTCAATACACGGGAAGACGAATCCGACGGCGACCCCAAGGCATACCTTGAGGATCTCGGATTTTCTCTCGTGGGCATTCTGGAGGGTGACGCGATCGCCGCCGACTACGATGTCCATTTCATTCCGGGGCTGATGGTCGTGGACGGTACCGGCACCGTGTCCTGGCGCCGGGAGTCCACTGACTTGCCGCCGGGCGAGGAAGTGGCGGAGTTCTGGTCCACGGTAGTTCGGGAAGCGCTGGATGCGGCGTTGGCACGCTCAAGCGATTCATCCCCGGTGCCCTGACGCCCGACACTTCGGGCTCGTTCCGGCTTGGCGCCCGACAGCGCCGGCAGGCACGCCGCAACGATATCCCGTGACGGCCGCCGAGCCGTCGAGCGTACCTGCATTTTCTGAATATTGTTCTGCGGAAGTGGAATAAATACAGACGCTTGGAGAGTGTATTCTGTTCGTCCGCCTTGACTGTGAATTGGGGGGTCCTTGTGCGCGCACTCCGCGCACGGCGCGTCAACGAAGACCATGCAGATGATCATCGCCAATCGACTCATCGACGGACGCGTCGTTTTCTTGGACGACTCCGGCGGCTGGGTGAACGAAATCGCGGACGGTTCGCTGCTCGTCAGCCAACAGGACGCGGCCGAACAACTGAATGCGGCTCAGCGGGCCGTGGAAGAGAACGAGGTGGTCGACCCTTATCTCATCGATGTAGCGGCGGACGGCGGACGGCGGCGTCCCGTTCTGGTTCGGGAAAGGATCCGCGCCTTCGGGCCGTCGGTAGGCCTCGTTCCGCAGGGCCTTGGGGGCAACTAGCCGTGTACCGATACGACGAGTTTGACCACAAGCTGGTCGCCGAGCGGGCCCGCCAGTTCCGCCGCCAGGTCAAGCGCCGCCTGTCGGGCGAGCTGACCGAAGACCAGTTCAAGCCGTTGCGGCTGATGAACGGCCTCTACATGCAACTGCATGCGTACATGCTGCGGGTCAACGTGCCCTACGGCAGCCTCTCCTCCCGGCAACTGCGGAAATTCGCCCACATCGCCCGCACCTACGACCGGGATTTCGGCCATTTCACCACGCGCCAGAACATCCAGTTCAACTGGATCAAGCTGGAAGAGGTCCCGGACATCCTGGAGGAACTGGCCGAAGTCGAGGTTACCGCAATCCAGTCTTCGGGGAATTGCGTGCGCAATATCACCTCGGATCACTACGCCGGCAGGGCCAGGGACGAGCTTGCCGATCCCCGCGTCTACTGCGAACTGTTGCGCCAATACACGATTCTGAATCCGGAATTCTCCTATCTGCCCCGCAAGTTCAAGATTGCCCTGACCGGCTCGCCCCGCGACCGCGCGGCCGTGGCCCTGCATGACATCGGCCTCAGGATGCACCGCAACGAGGCCGGGGAAATCGGGTTCGAGGTACTCGTCGGCGGCGGCCAGGGGCGTACGCCCTTCATTGCCCACACCATTCGGGAGTGGCTGGCGCCCGAGCACCTGCTTTCCTACGTGGAATCGATCCTGCGCGTCTACAACATGTACGGCCGGCGCGACAACATGCACAAGGCGCGCATCAAGATCATCGTCAACCAGATGGGCATCGACCGTTACCGCGAACTGGTGGAGGCCGACTGGGAGCAGATCAGGGACAGTGTACTGAAGGTTCCCCAGGCGGAGGTCGACCGGATCAATGCCTATTTCGCGCCGCCGGAGTACGAATGCCTCGCCGACATTCCGGATGAGTTAAATGATGTTCGCGCGCGAATCCCCGAATTCGATCAGTGGATGGCCGCCAACGTCGCCGAGCACCGCATACCCGGTTACAGCATCGTCAACCTGTCGTTGAAGGCGCCGGGAATGCCGCCGGGCGACATGACCGCCGACACCATGGATGCCGTTGCCGACCTCGCCGACCGGTACAGCCTCGACGAAATCCGCGTGAACCACCGCCAAAACCTGAGCTTCGTGGACGTGCGCCAGCGCGACCTGTTCACCCTCTGGAAGGAGTTGAAGCTGCATGACCTGGCCACGCCCAACATACAGTCGGTGAGCGACATCATCTGCTGCCCCGGACTGGACTACTGCAACCTGGCGAATTCGCGCTCGATACCCGTGGCCCAGGATCTCAGCCGCCATTTCGTCGACGTCGACCACCTGGCACTGGTGGGCGACTTCACCATCAACATCTCCGGATGCATGAACGCCTGCGGGCATCACCACGTAGGCAATGTCGGCATTCTGGGAGTCAACAAGCGCGGCAAGGAATTCTTCCAGCTGACCCTGGGCGGCTCTTCGGACGAAAACGCCGCCTTGGGCGATCGGCTCGGCCGTGCCCTGCCGCAGGACGAAGTCCCCGCTGCGGTGGAAACCATCGTGGATACCTATCTGGCCATGCGGCTGGACGGTGAGCGTTTCCTTGATACCTACCGGCGGGTCGGCATCGAGCCCTTCAAACAGGCGGTATACAGCCCGGTGCAGACGCGAGCCGTAGCCTGATGGCACTGGTGAAAAACAACGCAATGATCGACGATCCCTTCGTCGATGTCACCGGGCAGGAGACGATACCCGCAGACGGCCCCGTTATTGTGGATCTGCACCAGTGGCAATCCCACCGGGAGCAGTTGACGCAGCGGACCGATCCCGTTGGCGTCAGGCTCAGGAGCGATCAGCCGCCGGAACTGATCGCCGGCGACCTCGAATCGCTGGCCCTGGTCGCACTGGAATTTCCGGTGTTCAGGGATGGGCGAGCGTACTCCTACGCCCGGTTGCTTCGCGGACAGTACCGCTTCGACGGCGAGATCAGGGCGGTGGGAGACGTGCTGCTGGAGCAGCTTCACTTCATGGAGCGCACCGGGTTCGACGCGTTCGAACTGCAAAGCGATGACCCGCTGGGCGATCTGCAAGTCGCCTCCGCTGACTTCGACGTCTGGTATCAGCCGGCGGCCGACGGCCGCTTGTCGGCCATGCAGCTAAGGCATCAGAGCGACTGAAAAACGCCCTTACGCTCGCACAGCCGCCGACAGTCTCAAACAGGAACCACGCCGATTCGCGGCAGCGACGTGCTTCCGATCAGGCCCGCCTCAAAGCGGTCGCAACCTGATATTCCGAAACCGGATCAGCCCGCCATTGTTCTGGAACGCAATGGGACCATTGGCGTGGGTGTCATCCTCCAGTTCGGCAGTGAGCGTGCCGTTCAGCATTACGGTAATGCGATTGCCCTCGGCCGTGATCTCGTAGGTATTCCATTGCTCTTCTGAAATGACCTCCGCAAGAGGAGGCACATGACCGACTATCGACCCGGTCCGATTGTCCGGGTTCTCGTTGGTATCGTAGATGTTGATTTCATAGCCGCCCATCGCGCTGATCGCCTGGGGATCGCCATTGCGGATGAAGATGCCGCTGTTGGAGTTGGCGCCCGGCCAGAATTCCGCCTGTAGCAGGAAATCGGTGTAGTGCCCCCTCGTGACCAGGAAGGAACCCGTGTAGCCGTCCGCTTCCACATAATCATCGATGATGTTCCACTCTGCATCGCCGACGGCATTGAAGGAACTCAGGTCGTGTCCGGCGAAGAGAATGGCCCACTCGGGCTCGCTCAACAGGGACGCCTGCGTCGTAGTCTGGGCAATCGGCATCGACGCCTGCGGTTCGGCAGCGTCGGGCATCGCCTCGGAAGATCCATTTTCCGCGGCCGGTTCGTCACTCGCGGTCATTTCTCCGGAAGGCTCGCATGCCATCAGAAAGAATACGGACAGGCAAAGCAAAGCGATACGCGAATAAATCATGATTTCCTCCCTGCAGGTCTCCGCTGAGGTGGTTCCAAAACTGTAGTGCCCAGACCCGCTAGAATACACGAGTGTACGTTTCTACACAGTGACCACGCCGGTGCAATCGCCCAACCATCGATCAAGGCGGCCGAAACAGTTGACTGGAAATAACCGATGCAAGGACTCGACGCGGCGAAATCTGTCCACATCCGCCCGGCGAGCGTCCAATCGGTGTAACAAAAATGGTAGTTGGAGCGCTATTTTCGTACAGCGCTGAGAAAAGATCATCTAACTAATTGATTCATAATAGAAAAAGAAATTTGACGTTTTTTTGACCAATTTGACTCGAAACGGCGCAGCGTCGCGCCATAAGCGCCTCAATCAATGTATTTTCCACAGAGTTATCCACAGCATTTGTGGATTCTTTGGCGTGCGGTCGTTCGGGTAGAATGCTTATAACCGCCTCCTGACAGGGAATCCTTCAATGATATTTCACGCGCGATCCAAGAACCGGCCGTTTCACTACGGCTTGTTTCCCCTGGAAACGCTTCCCCGAGATGACGACGTCATCGCCGTGGAGTGCGCGGCGCCCGCCAAATCCGCTCCAGCGAAAAATTCAAATGGCGGTGATCTGGCACAGGTCGTGGACCACTATCGATCTGTTCTCGCCCAGTTTGTGACCGACGAGGTGGCTCCTGGGCGGGCTCCCGTTCCCGATGATCTCGACCGCCGGGCGGCCGACCTCAAGGGCAACGCCTATTTCATGGATGCGTCCCAGGCCGGCATCTGCAGGATTCCCGACAACGCTTGGCTCAACGGCGCCGAGAAAAGTTCCGACGCCTACGCCATCGTGCTGCTGGTCGAGGACGGCAAGATTCCCGAAAAGGACAACCTGGCGCACGACTGGGTCGCCCCCTCGGTGCGCGCCGTCACCGACATGCGCGCCGCCGAGATCGCCGTGGTCATTGCCGGGCATATCCGTCACATGGGTTTCTCGGCGCGTCCCCACATACGGGGCCACGAATTCCTCGACGCGAAGCGCCTTGCCGTGCTTGCCGGGCTCGGAGTGCGGGACGGGGACCGAATCCGCAACCCATACATCGACAACTTTTCCATCGCCGTCATCGCAACCGATTACGAGCTCGCCACCGATCGCCCCATGCACGCCAAGGCGCTGAGGGCCAGGGGGTTGCGCTACTGGTGGGGCATCAACGGGGCCCAGTCGGGCCGGGAGCGGCGGCGGCGCGCGGCGCGCCCGTCGCACTACAGCCGCTATCCCATGGAGACGGTGAAGCAGGTCGACCGGCCGACCACGCTGATCATCGACGATGAAGTGCCCCGCGTACCGAAGCGAGCCGCGTTCTTCGAGCGCGCTCTCCAGGGGGACCTGGGACCGCGCGCCCAGAAGGAGCGCAGCCGGTTCTCGTTCAAACACCCAACATCCCAGAGCCTTCTCAAAACGATCCGGTCGCTGGTTCCCTATCAGGACGGAGACGTGACCTCGGAGCCGGACATGGACCGCTACGGGGACCCCGCGTCCAACGCAAAGGCCGTCAAGGCGCTGTCCTATTTCCTCGGCGCCGACCTGACCGGCATCTGCGAAGTACCCCGCTACGCCTGGCACTCCCACAAGGAAGACGGCCGCCCCATCGACATGTACCACCGCTACGCCGTGGTGATGCTCATCGACCAGGGATTCGACACCATGGAGGGCGCCAGCGGCGACGACTGGATCTCAGGGACCCAGTCCATGCGCGGCTATCTGCGGGGGGCGGAAATTGCCGGGGTCATGGCTCAGTTGCTTCGAGACCAGGGGTTCTCCTCCCGCTCGCAAACCAACGCCGACAGCGACGTGCTGCACATCCCGCTGATCCTCTGGGCCGGGCTCGGCGAACTCAGCCGCATTGGCGAACTGGTGCTCAATCCGTTCGTCGGGCCGCGCTTCAAGTCCGTAGTCTTCACCACCGACTTTCCCATGGAAGTGGACAAGCCCATCGACTTCAGGCTGCAATACTTCTGCGACAACTGCCTGAAGTGCGCCCGGGAGTGCCCCTGCGATGCGATCCCGTGGGGCAACAAGGTCATGTTCAACGCCTACGAGATGTGGAAGATCGACGCGGAGCGCTGCACGCGGTATCGCCTGACCAATTCCAAGGGCGCCGCCTGCGGGCGCTGCATGAAAACCTGCCCGTTGAACAAGGTTGTGGACATGGACGGCCCGATGGTGACACGCATGGCCAGTTGGCTCGGCATCAACGCCATGTGGCTCAAGCCGCTGATGGTCCCCATAGCCACGCGGCTGGACGATTGGCTGGGCAACGGCAAGCGCAATCCGGCCAAGAAGTGGTGGTTCGACCACGAGATCGTGAACGGCGTGGCAACGACGCCGAAGCGAGGAACCAACAAGCGAGATCTGAGACTGGGCCGGTATATCGACCCGGATAAACAGAAGATCGCCTACTACAACGCCAACGTGATGCCTGCTCCCGATGCGCCCGCAGGATCCGCCAAGGTAGACCGAAAAGCGGCAGTGGCGTCAGGAGAGTTGCTGGAGACGCCGGCGGAGGCTGCAGCGCGCGTGGCGCGGGGCGGGCCTACGCCGAAACACTACATTCCCACTCCGCCCGGAGGGATCGATCCGGTGGAGGCCGAGCGCGCGGCGAGTCCGTACAAGGACAACTAGGAGGCTGCGCCGTAGGAAATTAATGAGATAATTGTGTCGCAGTTTGTGGGAGATTGCGATGCCGACGACGTTTCGTCCCTATCATCCGGATCAGGGTTTGTTGCTGCCGTCCGATATGAGGGACTGGTTGCCGGAG
>JAJEFE010000006.1 GCA_022820625.1 Gammaproteobacteria bacterium
CGGCCGATTGGAGCGCGCCCAGGGGCCTTTGTGCGCCCACGCCGAGCCATCGGCCGATTCCGCGGTCGCCCATGCGGGTTCATCGCCAAATTGCGCCCTTCGCCTGACCGCGAAACATCCTACGGCGCACGCTCCTAGCGCCCTTCGACAAACTCGCTCTGGTCAGCGGTCGTCCACGAACCCGGCGTCTCGATGCAATTGTAGGGCTTGACGGTCTCGCCGGGCCGCCAGATCCAGTGGGATGTCATGGTCACTGGTTCGATGAACGTGGCGGCATCGATGATCGTCATCTCGTAATCCAGCCGTCGCTGATCCTGGCTCGGACTGAAACGCTCCCGGATCTCGACCTCGTCGCTCAACGGGATTCCGTCCCTGCCCATCTGGCCTGTATTGATGTGCGTCGTGACGACCACGAGATCGCCGTTTTCCCAGCGGCCTGTAGAGTAGCCCATGGGAGACGGCGGCGCCTCGGCAACCGACCCGTTCACGTGGATGAGCCGCTCCCGGTCGAACTCCTCCGCCAGCAGGCGGATCGTGTCACCCTCGTCGAGAAATTCGAACGGCCAGTTGCTGGCCATGATCCAGGGCATGTCCTTGCCCCTGCAACCCACATCCGTCCCGATCGCGCGATCCCACGCCGCCGCTACCGCCCTGGCCGACTCCGTGAGCGGATAGCTTCCGAGCCAGAACTGTGGCCTGTCATCGGCGGCCATGCCCATCCGGCTCCACACCCTGAAGAGGCCGCGGGCCGCCGCTTCGGCCGCTCGCACCGCTTCCGGGTCGAAGCCGAGCGTCTGCCGGTGCACCGCGTTCTCCGTCCAGCGAGGATCCAGTCCCGTATGCAGCAGCACTTCACGACCATCCGGCAGGAGTACGTGGCTCACTTCCATGGTGTTGGCCGTAAACCTCGATGGCGGGCCCGCCACGCGCACCCGCGTTCCCGCCGCGACAATGTCGGGACTGATTCCCTGGCGTTCCAGCAGGCTGGGCGGAGTGGTTTCCATTTCCCACTCGGCGCCGCCGTAGGCGGGGTCCGCCTGCAGCCAGTAGCGCACGTGCGGATGACGCCACTGCACGCGGGTGATTTCTCCCTCCAGCTCAACGATCTGATCCATGTCGAAAAAAGTTGCCCTGGAGTGGTGAGCCGCCGCAACAATGGGCAAGAGCATAATCAGGACCAGATAAATGCCAGCGCGTTTTCTCATTGTGTCCCCCTGTGCCTGCCTTGATGATAAAGTCGCGTAGCCATGAATGGAAATCCAGCGCCAAGTGACTCGGAACGCGGACGCCGGTAACCAGCGCAGCTTCGTTCACAACCCGCTCGCGTAAACTGGGAAGTTCAGGTCTTACCACGGTCCGGTTGATCGTTTAGTATCGGCTCGTCCCCCATGTCCCACGCCTGCCAAGCCCACTGGATTGACCGTGTTCGAGAATCTGGAACTCCAGCCCCCTGACGCCATCATCGGCATCATGGGGATGTTTCGCGCCGATCCGGCCCCCACGAAGGTCGACCTGAGCGTGGGCGTGTTCCAGGACGAGACCGGCCGTACGCCCATACTTGAATGCGTGAAGCGCGCCGAACGCCGCATCATCGAAGCTCAGGACAGCAAGAGCTACGTCGCCATCGCGGGCAATCCGGGGTTCAACGAGGCCATGGAGAAGCTGTTGTTCGGCGCCGGCCACCCGGCACTTGCGGCCGGACGCATGGCGTCGGTCCAGACCCCCGGCGGAAGCGGCGGGCTGAGCGTATTGGGTCACCTCATTGCCCGCGCCAGGCCCACGGCCACCGTTTGGCTGAGTCAGCCCTCATGGCCCAACCACCTGCCCCTGCTTCGGCTGGCGGGGCTTGAGCTTGCGCACTATCCATACTATGACTTCGATCGCCATGTCGTCGATTTCGACGGCATGGTCGAAACGTTTTCGAAGCTGGGACCCGACGACGTGGTCCTGCTGCACGGCTGTTGCCACAACCCGTGTGGCGGGGACCTCTCCCGTGAACAGTGGGACGCTCTGGCGGACCTGTTTGCCGCCCGGGGTATCGTGCCCTTCGTGGATATCGCCTATCAGGGTCTTGCCGAGAACCTGGAGGACGACGCCTACGGCGCCCGTGTCATGGCGGAGCGGACCGGCGAACTCCTGCTGGCCGCGTCCTGTTCGAAGAATCTCGGCCTGTACCGCGAGCGAGTGGGGCTCGCCACCACCGTCTCCCGAACCGCCGACGGGGCTGCCGTGACCCGGACCAACCTTGCGCAAATGGGCCGGGGAATCTATTCGATGCCCCCCGACCATGGCGCCGCCATCGTCAGCCGCATCCTGAATGACGACGAATTGACCGCACTGTGGCTGGACGAACTGGGCGGTATGCGCGACCGGCTCAACGGCCTGCGGCGCACCTTCGCGGACAAGCTCGCGGAACGCGGCGCACCCGGGGATTTTTCCTTCATCGCCAGGGAACGCGGCATGTTCTCCTTCCTTGGACTCACCCGCGAGCAGGTCATCCGCCTGCGGGAGGATTTCCACGTCTACATGGTGGAATCGAGCCGGATCAATTTCGCCGGGCTCAACCGGTCCAACATGGACTACGTCGCCGACTCCATCATCGCGGTGCTCCAATAGGACGTGACGCCCTGCGGCGCACGGTTGGCTCGCTGACGATTCGACGTGCGTCTGCCCGCTCCATACGACCGCCTGCTGATCCCGGTCTACCTGCCGTCGGCGTTCACGGCCTTCGCCAACCAGGCCATGCTCCTGCTGCTGCCGCTGTATGCGCTGCAGATCAGCGGCAGCGCCGCCTTCGCCGCCCTGGTGATGGCGCTCAGGGGCGTCGGCGTGCTTCTCTTCGACGTGCCGGCCGGACTGCTGGTCGGGCGCTTCGGCGACAAGTCGGTGCTGCTGGGCGGATTCGTGCTGCTGGCGGCCTCCATGTTCGGCATGGCGTTCGCCACCGAGACTTGGATGATCGCCCTGCTCGCGGTTCCCCTGGGCGCGGGCCATGCGGCCTGGTTTCTGGGCTGGCTGACCTATATAACCCATAGTTGTCCGCCCGAACTGCGTGGGCAGGCCACCGCCGTCAACGCGGGAATCCAGCGGCTGGGCGCGCTGGCCGGCCCCCTGGCGGGTGGAATCGTCGCCGAATCCCTCGGCTACCCGGCAGCCTACCTGGGGGCCGCGGCGCTCTGCGGCATCGCCTTTCTGATCTCGTTGGTCTACACGGCGGATGTCCGGCCCGATTCACCGGCAAGATCGGGACACCTGAAGACCATCGGCCGGATTCTCGCGGACAACCGGCTCGTATTCGCAACCGCGGGATCCGTTGCGATGGTGTTCCAGATCATGCGCGCCACCCGCCAGCTTCTGGTTCCCTTGTTCGGCGTGCTGGTCGGCCTCGAACCCGCCACCATCGGGTTGATCTATTCCGTGGCCGCGCTGGTGGATGTATCGCTCTCCTACCCGGTGGGCATCGCCATGGACCGCTGGGGCCGCAAGTGGACCGGCGTTCCGAGCATCGTCGGCTTCGTGCTCGGCCTGTCCATGCTGCCGTTCGCCCAGGGGTTCTGGACCCTGCTGGTAGCCGCGATGATGCTCGGCGTCGGCAACGGACTGAGCACCGGACTGGTGATGATCATCGGCATGGATCTCTCGCCCCCCGGCCAGCGCGGTCAGTTCCTGGGCGTGTGGAGACTCATCGGCGACGTCGGCTGGGTCGGCGGTCCGATGCTGGCGGGCGTGCTAGTGGAGGCATTCAGCCTGGCGACCGCCAGCCTGTTCGCCGGCGGCCTGGGCATTCTCGGCGGCCTGGTGCTGCTGTTCCTGGTACCGGAAACGTCGCGGATTCTCCAGGAACGCGAGACGGAAGCGACCTGATTCCCGGCTCCGTGCCGGCGACGGCTACTCCTGGGGAAGCTGGAAATTGATCATCCACCCGACGCCGAACCGATCGGTCCAGCTACCGAAGTAGGCGCCCCAAAAGGTTTCCTGCAGCGGCATCTCGACCGTGCCGCCTGCCGACAGCTTCGCGAAAAGCTCATCGCAATGCTCCTTGCTCTCGCCGACGATGGATATCGCGAAGTTGGTGCCCTGAACGGGTGGCCCACCCTGCGTCAAACCAATGTCGCTGCCCATCAGCACACTGGATCCAACGGCGAGGGAAACATGCATGATTCGGTCCTTCTCCGACTCGGGCACTGCCGCATCCGGCGGCGCGTCGCCATAGGTCTGCAGCTCCTGAAACTCGCCGCCGAACACCGAGCGATAGAGCTCAAACGCCTCACGGCAATCGCCGTCGAAGAAGAGATAGATATTGAGCGACATCGGCCTCCTCCAGGTGATACAGCGTCGACTTCAGTAGTTGAGAAACGAACTCAGAACCGGCGTTTCGCGGCTCTTCTCGTAGGCGTCCAGGTCCTTGCGGGCCTGCTCTTCGGTATCGTAGGGACCGCTCCAGGTGTAATGCTCATCGTGCCAGTACCACCCGGCGGGCATGGGTTTGCGCGCGAACTTAGTCGTATACCAGCGCGATGCCCAGTACCGGGGGTTTCGTTGTTGTGACATTCTGGCGGTTCAGTCGTAATCGGGTGTGGCTCCCAAGGGTCCTTCAAGGCCCGCCACCGGCCATGACTAGAAAATACCGTAGTCGATGATGTCGTCGTAGTAACCCTCCACGGTCAGCGTCACAACGACCGGATATTCGTTGTAGTTCAACCAGTACCAGCCGTGCTCGCCGCCGAAGGGCGCGACCAGCGAACCGTCATTGCCGGAGCCTTCCTGGTGTTCCTCGTAGCGCACGAAGAAATCGGGGCCGAACTCCGGGGCGTGCCCGTGAAAGTCGGAGTAGATGTCACCGCGGTCGACGCTCCACGAGTAAAGGATGACCTTGGCTTCCCCCAGGACCGTCTTGATCTCGGTTTCCTCAAAGGGGCCGATGGCGACTTCCATGGTCGTGCGCTGCGGTGCCGCCGTCTCGTCCTGGTGTACCGCCGGATTGGGCAGGGGCACCGGATCGCCGTAGTCGGGAATTTCCACTTCGGAGACGACTTCGTTACCGCCGATGACATCGGTGATCTCGATCGTAATGGTGGGCTCGGCGGTCATCGACTCGAGACCCAGCAGACGTCCTGTACCCAGCGGATCGATGCCGTATTCCGCGGGCATGATGATCGCGAAGACCAGCAGCACACCGGCTGCCGCCGCGGCGACCACACTGATCAGGAGGCGCTTGCCGGAGGCTGGGCGAGCTTCGGGCTTGGGGGTGTTCTCTGCCATTGACTTCTCTTGCCGGTTTCGAAGCGGAGACGTAGTTTACACCACGGCAAGACGCCGCCATGAATGAACCTTGCCGGGATTGGCAGCGGCGCGCTACCGCAACAATTCGTACCGTAGCGCCTCGATCAAACTCAGCGCCGCCGCGCGTTCCCCGCGTACGCACGGCAGCATGAGACGGCTGCAAACGGATTAGATTAGGAGTTGGTTCATGAGCCAACTCTACCCGACTATCGTGCAACGATCCTCAACGCCCGGAGACCACAGACTCCAGCCAGGTATTCTCATGCTGCCTCGCGGGGACGAATCGCGCGCAACGCCTCACCCTTGTCTCGCGCCGCGATCTCCAACTCGTATCGGTTCTGAAGGTTCATCCAGCTTCGAGCGTCGGTGTTGAAATACCGCGCCAAGCGCAGAGCGGTCTCGGCCGTGATCCCCCGGCGGTGGCGCACGATTTCGTTTATTCGCGCCGGCGTCACGCCGAGCGCTTTCGCCAGCGCCGTGGCGGACAGACCAAAAGGATCCATGAATTCATGCTTGAGCACTTCGCCGGGATGAACCGGGTCCAAACGTGTCATGATCTTTCTCCTCAGTCGGATTCAATGGTAATCGACAATCTCCACCTCGTGGGCGTCTCCATCCGAGAAACGGAAGCAGAGCCGCCATTGATCGTTGATCCGGATGCTGTAGGTACCCTCGCGGTCCCCGTGCAGTGCCTCCAGCCGATTGCCGGGCGGTACCCGCAGGAAGTCAAGCGTCGTGGCGGCATCCAACTGCGCGAGTTTGCGCTGGGCGACCCGCTCGAAGCTGATGAAGCGTGGCACCCGATTTCCACCCGCAAGCCGTTCGGTATCCTTGCAGCGAAAGCTCCTGATCATTTTCAGTGTTTATCGCGTATCGATATGCGTGTCAACCGGAGAAGCCGCGCCCATTTATCTATCGTCGAAACCGAAGCGAAAACATATTCAGCGTTTCGGAGGCGAAGGCGCCCGGATTCGGCACCACTGTCACGTGAGCGGCGCGGGCTATCGCTGCCGTGCTCGCCCCCTACTCGTATCGCAGCGCCTCGATCGGATCCAGCGCCGCCGCGCGCCGGGCCGGCAACAGTCCGAAAAAGAGCCCGACACCGAGGCTGAAGGCCACAGCCAACAGGATCGATTCCGGCGAGACATGCACGGCCCACCCGGCCGTTCGGGACATCAGTACCGCCATGCCTGCGCCGGCCGCCACGCCCAGGGCGCCGCCCAGCAGGCACAGCGCGATCGCCTCGATCATGAACTGCGACATGATGTTGAAACGCGTGGCGCCCAACGCCATGCGAATGCCGATTTCCCGCGTACGCTCGGTCACCGACACCAGCATGATGTTCATGATGCCGATCCCGCCCACCAGCAGGCTGACGCCGGCGATGCTCGCCAGCAGCATGGTAAACGTCTGCTGAGCCTCTTCACGGGTTTCCAGGAACTGCTTGCGGTCGTAGATGGCGAAATCATTGGGCATGCCGGGGAGGATCTTATGCTCGGCGCGGAGCACGCGTTCCACGTCCACCATGGCAGTTTCCAGGGAAACGTCCGGTACCACGCGCACGCTGATGTCTTCCAGGTCCTCCGAGCCGAACACCCTGGTCTCGGCGGTTCGAACCGGCAGGAAGAAGTTCTGATCCGGGCTGTTAAAGTCGCCGCCGATTTCGTCGAAGATACCGACCACGGTGAATGGAATGCCGCGCACGAAGACACGCTCGCCCAGCAGGTCCGCCGGGTTGTCGATATCCAGGTATTGCGGAATGGACGCTCCGGCCACGGCGACGCGCTGGCGCGCCTGATCTTCGGCTTCGGTGAACATGCGCCCGTACCGCACATCGTAATTGAAGATGTCGGCGAAGTCGGCCGTGGTGCCGACCAGCCGGGTGTTCGTATTTCGGCCGTCGTAGGTGATCTGGCCGCGGTCCTCCAGTGTAGGGACAACGGCGTCGAGATGCTGGGCGTGCTCCCGCAGCGCCCAGACGTCCTCGACCTCCAGCGTCAGCGCATCGCGGGCAACACCGCGCAGGAACCAGGTCTCCGCGGTGATGTTGAGCACGTTGGCGCCCAGCGCATCGATCTGTTCCTCGATCTGCTGCTGGGCGCCGGAGCCCGCGGCCAGCATGGTGATGACCGCCGCCACGCCAATGATGATGCCCAGCATGGTCAGGCACGACCGGATGATGTTGGCCCTGATGGACTGCAGGGCAACCCTCAGAATCTCGCCTAACAGCATCGTCGCTCCTCCTGGCCTGTCAAGGCCGTCTGCAACCAATTACGGTTCGTTGCCGATTCATTTACTCTCCCCCGACCGGCGCGCTCACAGCCTGGAGACGCTCACCACCTGCGGCTCCATGTAGCCCTTGAGCCCGATGATGGAATACTGGCGGCCCAGGCCCGACTGCTTGGCGCCGCCGAAGGGCACGTAGGCGGACACCGCCCGGTGCTGGTTGACCCAGGCGGTGCCCACTTCCATGCGCTCCGCCAGCGCCTTGCCGCGCGCCGGGTCCGACGTCCAGACCGAGCCGCTCAACCCGTAACGGGTGTCGTTGGCGCGCCGCAGGGCATCCTCCGGGTCGGTGAACTTCAATATGGGCACCACCGGCCCGAACTGCTCCTCGCTGACAATCCGGCTGTCGTCGTCCACGTCGGTCACCAGGGTCGGTGGAATGAAATAGCCCGGCTTGTCGGGAATCTCGCCCCCGGTGAGGATCGTGGCGCCGTTGTTCTTCGTGTCCTGGAGAATCTCCGAGACCTTGTCGAACTGCATCCTGTTCTGCAATGGTCCCAGCTTGGTACCCGGTTCGAGTCCGTTACCTACCTTGGCCGCATTCGCCTCGTCCACCAGGGCCGAGCACAGCTCATCGTAGACGCTCTCGTGCGCATAGATGCGTTTGACCGCCATGCAGACCTGGCCGCTGTTCACGAAGCAGGCAAAGAACAGGGACTTGGCGATGGCGCGCGGATCGGCGTCGTCGAGGACGATCGCCGGATCGTTGCCGCCTAGTTCCAGCGTGACGCGCTTGAGCGTCTCCGAGGCGGTCGCCAGGACCTTCTTGCCCGTGACCACGGAGCCCGTGAACGAAATCTTGTCGATGTCCGGGTGCTCGGTCATCCACTGGCCAAGGTCATTGCCCGCCGCCAGCACGTTGACCACCCCGGGCGGAAAGACCGACTGCGCCAGTTCGCCCATCCTGAGCGTGGTCAGCGGGGTGTACGGCGACGGCTTGAGAACCACCGTGTTGCCGGTGTAGAGCGCCGCGCTCAGCGATCCCAGCGCCAGCGCGGCAGGCGCGTTCCAGGGTGTGATGATGCCGACGACGCCCAGCGGCCGGTAATGCAGCTCGATGCGGCGGTTGTCGTCCTCCAGGAGCACCTCGATCGGAATCCCGATGCCCGCCATGCCGTCAGCCTGGGCGGTGCCTCGCTCGAACTCCGCCACCGACTGGCCGATGGGCTTGCCCTGCTCGCGCGTCAGCAGCGTGCCCAGTTCATGTTTGCTCTCGCGCAGGAGCACGGAATACTGCCGGATCAGTTCCGCGCGCTCCTCGAAGGATCGCGCGCGCCAGTCGCCCGACGCCCGCCGGGCGGCCGCCACCGCCTGCTCCAGGTGCTCGCGGCCGGCGACCGGGGCGATGGCAAACACCTCTTCCGTCGCCGGGTCGATCACCTCCAGGATGTCTTCACCGGCCACGAACTGACCGTCGATCGTCAGCGCGAAGTCGCGCTGGAATTCCATTCTGGCAGCACTTTCGGCCATCAATACCACTCCACACCGTCAAATCCGCACGCATCCGCGCGAGCGCCGATTTTACACCGGTGAGAGGGGCGGCAGTCTTAGGAAATCTTAATTCTCCCCTTAGCCGTGGGGCATTGTCTGTCCGTGGAGCATGCTTGCGCGCTCAAGCGAGCCCCGCCATCCCTGGCGGGGCTCGCATCGACGGCTCCTCGCTAATGGCCGTCCCTGGCCCGCTCGTCGCCGACGACGCGCGCAAGCATGCTCCACGGACAGACAATGCGTGCTGAAACGAGCGTCTCAAGTTCCCGTTCACGATTGTTGGTAACATACCGCGCCGTGCCGATTCCCACCTGCAGAGCCCCGGACCCCGATACCCGCAGGCCGGACTACGTTCCGCCTCCCGGGGCGTGCGACGCCCATTGCCATATATTCGGGCCGGGATCGGTTTATCCGTACGCTCCGGGGAGAAAGTACACACCTCCCGATGCTCCGCTGGAACGGTTCAGGGAGTTGCAGGCGACGCTGGGGCTGGAACGCGCGGTGCTGGTCAATGCCAGTTGCCACGGGGCCGACAATACGGTCATTCTCGACGCCATCGCCCAGAGCGGCGGGCGCTACCGCGGCGTGGCGAACGTGGACGGCAGTCTCGATGACCGCGCACTGGAACGGCTTCACGACGGCGGGATTCGTGGGGTGAGGTTCAACTTCGTCAAGCACCTGGGCGGAACCCCGGACATGAACGTCTTTCACCGCGTCGTGAATCAGATCAGGACCCTGGGTTGGCACGTGGTGCTGCATTTCGATGCCGGCGACCTGCTCGAATTCAGCACCTTGCTGGACGAGCTTCCGGTGCCGTTCATCATCGACCACATGGGCCGCGTGCCCACCGGCGACGGCCTGCAGCAACGGCCGTTCCGGTTGCTGCTGGAGACCGCGCGCCGGGACAATTGCTGGGTGAAGATCTGCGGCGCCGAACGGATATCCACGGCCGGCCCACCGTTCACTGACGCCGTGCCCTTCGCGCAGGCGCTGCTGGAAGTCTGCCCAGACCGTACCCTCTGGGGTACCGACTGGCCCCACCCCAACATCAACAAGCACATGCCCAACGACGGTGACCTGGTGGACCTGATACCCTTGTTCGTGCCCGACCCGACGCTGCGCCAGAAGGTGCTGGTCGACAACCCCCACAGGCTCTACGGGTTCGGCGGTTGAAGGGTTTTGGCGCTCGTGAAGATCAAATCCGGAAGCACCATAATCAGCCCGTGGCCAACAGCTGATCCTGCGAGGTCGAGGCCTTGAAGAACCTGGGCAAACAACTGCACCGTATCTCCGCGTGGTTTGCGATTGGCGGCGGCTGCGTGCTGGCCGCCATGGTGACGCTGGTGGTGATCAGTATTCTGGGCCGCGCGATGTTCTCCAGCCCGGTCCCGGGGGACTTCGAGATCGTTGCCCTGGGAACGGCCGTGGCAATCTTTCTCTTCCTCCCCTACTGCTACATGCAGAAGGGCAATGTGGCCGTGGATATCTTCATCTCCCGGATGCCGCCGGGGGTGCAGCGGGCGATGGATGTGCTCGCAGCGACGCTGTTCGGCGTGGTTGCCGCGCTGTTCGCCTGGCGTTCGGTCTTCGGCCTGGCGGATACGGTAAGGAACGGGGACATCTCCATGATCCTGGGCTTCCCGGTCTGGGTCGTGCACCCGTTCGGCGTGGCTTCGTTCGCGCTGCTGACGGTTTGCTGCTTCTACACCGCCGTCGAAACGCTGGGGAGTACCGGAGCTGGATTGTCCGGAAGCGCCAGCGCCGATCCGCAGGGAAACGCCGCCGATGAGTAGCGTGCAACTGGCGCTCATAGGGCTGGCCGTGCTTATCGGCCTGCTCGTCATCCGCATTCCGGTGGCGCTGGCGATGCTCGCCGTGGGTATCTGCGGCTACGTGGCGCTGGCCGGATTCGATCCGGTGCTCGCCTACATGAAGACTGCCGCTTTCTGGCAGTTTGCGTCCTACGAGTTCTCGGTGATTCCGATGTTCCTGCTCATGGGCGAGTTCGCGTCCCGCTCGGGGCTCAGCCGGTCCCTGTTTTCCGCCGCGAACGTCTTCCTGGGCCATCGCCGCGGCGGCGTGGCGATGGCCGCGGTGGGCGGCTGCGGCGCGTTCGGGGCGATTTGCGGTTCGTCGCTGGCGACGGCCGGGACCATGGCGCGGGTGGCGATCCCGGAGCTCGAGCGTTACCGGTACTCGGGCAGCCTGGCCACCGGCGCCCTGGCAGCGGGCGGCACCCTCGGCATCCTGATCCCGCCTTCGGTCGCCCTGATCATCTATGCCATCGCCGTGCAGGCGAATATCGTGCAGATGTTCCAGGCGGCGCTCATTCCGGGCATCATCGGCCTGGTCGGCTACCTGGCGGCGATTGCCATCTGGGTCCGCATCTTCCCCGAATCGGGACCCGTGGGCGCCCGCGCCAGCGCCGCCGAACGTGTCCAGGCGCTGCTGGAT
The DNA here is from genome assembly GCA_022820625.1 of Gammaproteobacteria bacterium. Taxonomy (GTDB): domain Bacteria; phylum Pseudomonadota; class Gammaproteobacteria; order Steroidobacterales; family Rariloculaceae; genus UBA6522. The sequence goes on from JAJEFE010000006.1 coordinate 11,512, forward strand.
ACCTGGCCCACGCTCGTGCTGTTCGTGGTGGTGATCGGCGGTATCTACTTCGGCATTTTCGACCCCACCGAGGGCGCCGCAGTGGGCGCCTTCGGGGCCGGCGCACTGGCTGTCTGGAAAGGGAATCTCGATCTGCAGGGGTTCTTCTCCTGCGTCAAGGACGCGGCCAAGACCACGGGAATGATTTTCCTGATCCTCCTAGGCGCCGGCTTCCTGAATATCTTCATGGCGCTTACCGGCGTGGCGGAACAGCTTTCCACGCTCGCCGCCGCCAGCGGGCTGAATCCCTACGTAATCCTGATCCTGCTGCTGGTCGTCTACCTGCTGCTCGGCTGCCTGATGGACAGCCTGGCCATGATTTTCCTCACCATCCCCATCTTCTGGCCCATCATGGCCGGCCTGGATTTCGCCATGCCGGAAGCGGACCTGAAGATGTGGTTCGGCATCGTCGTGCTGATCGTCGTGGAGGCCGGCCTGATTACGCCGCCGGTGGGCATCAACGTCCTGATAATCAACCACCATGCACCCAAGGTGCCCATGCGCGAGACGTTCATCGGCGTAACGCCGTTTCTGCTCTCAGGCGTGGTTAGGGTGGCGCTGCTGATCCTGATCCCGCCGATCACGCTGTTCCTGCCGCACCTGCTGATGTGAGGGCGGGCGCAGCCTGTGACGCGGGACTTTCGTCGCGGGCTGCAGGCGGCGCTGCGGGATTTGTTCCGCGAGCCGCTAATGATTCAGCGGGTTGCTGAATCCTTCCGCGCACGCGAACTCCCGCAACTCGTCATCCGGATACGAAGCCTTCCGGTACCGGTAAACGACCTCCCAGGGCTCGGTCAGGGCCACCGGGTCATTTACCGTGATCTGGTTTTCCAGGATCCCGGGTTCCGTGAACCGGATGCGCTCGTGAACGGTCATCCGGTCGCTGTGCGGCGATTTCCCGGTGATGTACGACCTGGTGGTGAGGGCAACGGTTTCCACCACCAGCGTGTCGCCCTCCCAGCGGCCGGTTGAGTAACCGGCATAAGTGGGATCGTTGAGGACCCTTTCAGAGGGTTCGCGCCCATCCAGGTAGACGCGCCGCAGTGCGTCCAGGTGCTCGCCGAAGAAGGTGATCTTCTGTTCGTTCTGCATCACTTCCATTCCGTACGGCATGGCCATCATCGACGGCATGCCCGGCGGCAGGCAGTTGTGACTGTTGTCGTACTCGTAGGACCCGGCGGTGAGGGATTCGGCAATGACTTCCCACTGCGCCAAGTACTCCGGCGTGAGCTTTGGCTCGTGGGGCAACCGTCCAAGCGACCCGTCACTGATGGGAGCCGACCGGGTAGGAGGCGGAGGTGGGCCATCGGAGGTCGTGGCTGTCCCGGCGCCCATGCCACCCGCCGTGTTGGGCCGGTAAGGATAATAGACGCCGGAGAAATCGGGCATGGTACCGGTGGAAGCGACGGTTGGTGCGGCCACGCCTTCGGCCCCGGAAAAGTAATTGGGAGAATTACCCAGAATCGTTCCGTCGGCCTTCGTCACCCGGGCGATGATCGCCTCGGCGCTGCCGTCCTTCGCGGGACTCCCGTAAACCATGACCGTCTCGCCGGGCTGAAAAGCTTCCGGACTCCACCCGGCCCGTGCCAGTATGCCCGGCGCACGTCCTTCAAGTGCCCACTCCCGCTGCTCGCCATTCTCGTCTTCAACGACCAGGAACAACCAGGTGTGCGGGTTGACCCAGCGCCACTCCTGGACCGTCCCTGTCAATGAGATGACATTTCTGACATCGTACGCCGAGTTGCTATGGTGGGCATGCGCTGACAGCGACGCGCTCAGGCCAAGAAGACAGACAACACTTCTCTTCATGATTTTCTCCCCGGGAACTCCCCAAACGCCCGTCGTTCCCCTCTTGTTGCGGCAGACACGCCCCTTGTTCCGGAAACACGCCTGTTTTTTCATCAGACTGGTCACATGTGCGGTCATGAATTGTCATGGTACTTCGCCGCAATGTTCGATGCGACACGCGGATCAATTCAATAACCGGCCCTCGAAGGCGACGCTCTTGATCAGCGCGAAGACCGCCTGACCCTCGCGCAGGCCGAGATCCTCTACCGCTTCGCGGGTAATCCTGGAACGCAGGTGCTGACCGTGCACGTCCAGAAGCAATTCGACGAACGGAGGCTCCGTGAATTCGATGCTCACCAGGCTCGCCGGCATGACATTCCGAATGCTCAGCCGCTCGGGCCGCTCGATGGAGATCGCCACATCTCTGGCCTGAACGCGCAGGTGCACAGGCGTTCCGGCGCCTACGCCGAGCGCGGGGACCCGCATCGTCTCGCCCTCCACATCCAGCGAAGTGATCCCGTCACGGGTTTCCGCGGCGATCGCCTCCAGAACCGATCCTGCCTCCAGACGCCCGGTGATCGGCCACAACTCCACCCGCTCAAGGATCTCCGCCACGCCGCCAATGGCGGCCAATCGCCCCTCGGCCAGGAGCACCATGGAGGATGCCAGCCGAGTGACCTCATCCACATTGTGGGTCACGTAGAGCACAGGGACGCCGAAGTCGCCGGCCAGGCGTTCCACGTAAGGAATGATCTCCGCCTTGCGCCGCACATCGAGCGCCGACAACGGTTCATCCAGCAGCATGACGCGGGGCGCCGTCAGCAGGGCACGCCCCATCGCGACCCGCTGGATCTCCCCGCCCGAAAGCGTATCGGGCTTCCTTCCGAGAAGATCTTTCAGGTCCAGCGCCCTTACAACGGAAGACATGGCGTCGTCCGAGGCCGAGGCGGCCCGTGCGCCGACTTTCCGGGCGCGCCCCCCACGACCGCCTTGACCAGCGTGACCGCTGCGATCCCGCCGCCGCGCGCGCTCCGCTGCGAAATGCAGATTGCCTTCCACTGAAAGGTGAGGAAACAGGCGCCCTTCCTGAAAGACGTAGCCGAGGCGCCGCGCGTGCGCCGGCACCATGACCCGGCGGTCCGTATCCTGCCATGGCTCCCCGCCCAGAGCCACGCGGCCCACGGCCCCCTTCTCGAGCCCGGCGACCACCCGCAGCAGGGTCGTCTTGCCCGTACCGCTGGGGCCGAATACCGCGGTGATGCCCTCGAGCGGCAGTTCTGCATCGAATCGCAGGGAAAAATCTCCCCTTGAAAGCCGTATGTCGATTGCCAGCGTGGACACGGTTCAGACCCTGTTGATGGGCAGGCGGCGGTTGTAGGCGTAAACGCCCAGCAACACCACGAAGGAGAACACCAGCAGGCCCGCCGAGAGTACATGCGCCTGCGTGTAGCTCAGCGTTTCCACGTGTTCGTAGATGGCGATGGACACCACCCGGGTTTCGCCGGGGATGTTGCCGCCCACCATCAGGACGACGCCGAACTCACCCAGCGTGTGGGCAAAACCGAGCACGATGGCGGTAACGATCCCCCGGGTCGCCAGGGGCACGGCGACGCGGAAGAAGCAATCCAGCGGCTTGGCTCCCAGGGTAGCCGCCGCCTCCAGAGGCCCGCGCCCCACGTTCTCGAACGCATTCTGCAAGGGCTGCACGGCGAAGGGAAACGAATAGATCACCGACGCGACCACCAGCCCCTGGAAGGAAAAGGTCAGCGCGGTATCCGTGAGCTGCACCCAGAATCGCCCGATTGGTCCCGCAGGTCCGAGCAGAATCAACAGGTAGAAGCCGAGCACCGTGGGCGGCAGCACCAGTGGCAACGCCACCAGCGCTTCGATCCCCGGCTTGAACCGCGACCGGGTGAAGGCCAGCCACCAGGCCAGCGGCGTCCCCAGGATCAGCAGCACCACGACCGTCACTGCGGCGAGTTGCAGACTCAGCCAGACCGGCCCCAATTCGATCACGCCCATCCCTCGATCAAGCCAGCCACCAGCCGCGATGTCAACGAACCGCCGTCACCGCAAGCAGCGTCGACTCGAACATCCGCTCGCCGGAATCACCAAGCCGCCCGTCGGCGCCATGCTATTCTGCGGCAAATTTTTCGTGTGAGGCCTCATTGAGCAAGCGCCGAATCATCGTCGCCATCACCGGTGCAGCGGGTTCCATCTACGGCGTGCGCCTGCTGGAAGAATTGCGTGGCCACGACGACATCGAAACACACCTGATCGTGTCCCGCGCCGGCTTCCTCAACATCGCCACCGAGCTTGAGATGCGGCGCAGCGAACTGGAAGGCTTTGCCGACGTCGTCCACGACAACCGCGACATCGGCGCCACCATCGCCAGCGGCTCGTTCAGGACCGATGGCATGCTGGTGGCGCCGTGCACCATGAAGACCCTGGCCGCCATCTCCATCGGCCTGGCCGACAACCTGGTATCCCGCGCCGCCGACGTGGTCCTGAAGGAGCGCCGCCGCCTGGTGCTGATGGTACGGGAGACACCCCTGAACCTGGCACATCTACGGAACATGACCGCCGTCACCGAGATGGGCGGCATCATTTTCCCCCCGGCGCCGTCGTTCTATGCCAGACTCGAATCCTTGGACGACATGGTCAACCAGACCGTCGGCCGAATGCTCGACCTGTTCGATATCGAATCGAACCTGGTACGGCGCTGGCAAGGCGTAAAAGAAACCTAGCCGAACTCACACTTCCACGATCCCGCTTATCCCTGCCACGCACCCACCAGCGTAGCGAGGTCGTGTGCGAATAGCCCTTGCACGCGTCGTGTGCGCTGCGCGGGGCCATGGATGGCCAGGAGCGCCGCGCACCGATTTGAGCCCGCCATGGATGGCGGGCGAAATTTAGCGCGCAAGGGCTATTCGCACACGACCTCGCGGCAACGAAGCCAAAGAAAACAACAGAGATTCACCCGCGTCCCCGCGGCATCCCCGAGCGAGAATCACTCCGACAACGGCGCCCGACGAATGATATTCAGAAATTCAGCGCGAGTGCGCGGATCGGAACGGAAGTCCCCCAGCAGACAGCTGGTCATCATGGCTACGCCGGGCTTGTGGATGCCCCGTGTCGTCATGCAATGATGCACCCCCTCCACGACCACACCGACGCCCTTGGGTTTCAGGACGTCGTTGATGCAATTGGCGATCTGCGCGGTCATGGCCTCCTGTACCTGGAGCCGTTTTGAGAAGGTTTCCACGACCCGGGCCAGCTTGCTGATGCCCACAACCTTTCGATCGGGCAGGTAACCTACCTGCACCTTGCCGATGATCGGTGCCAGGTGATGCTCGCAATGGGATTCGAAGCTGATATCCCGCAGCACGATCATTTCGTCGTAGCCATCGACTTCGCGGAATGTGCGGCGCAGGTACTCGATGGGATCGGTGCGGTAACCGGCAAAATACTCCTCGTAGGCTTTCGCCACCCGGCCGGGCGTTGCACGGAGTCCTTCGCGGTCGGGGTTTTCCCCGAGCCAGCGAAGCAATGTGCGAACTGCCGTTTCGGCTTCTGATCGGCTCGGACGGGACATCTTTGCTCCTGATCGCGCGCGTCAACCGCGCGGGGCATCGCAGTCTAAGGCTGGCCCGCGGCCGGTGCAACACAGCGTCAGGCGGCGTTAACCCGGAAACTTCGAGAGCGGAGCGCCCGTCGCGAACGACGCTGCATTCTCCGGAACTCTGAATCACGCTCACCTTACGCCCCGAGACTTCGCGCCATGTCGCGCTCCACATTCCATCTAGCGAGTCGGACAGCAATTCAATAGGATACTTCGCACCGTTCGCGCCGGCTTGAAAATTGATCTATATCGAGGCGAGAAAAAGGTTGGTGGACTGGCTGCGCAAGCAGTTGATAGGACCTGCCGGTCACGGTCGCATTTCGATTTCTCCACTGGAGCGGTACCCGACCGGTGTTCTGCACCCCATTGAGCCCGGGGTATCGGGCACCGATCCGGGTTCTCCCGAGTCTGTGGCCGACATCGACGCGAGCCTGCACGACGACGATATGGATGAAGATACGGCGGGAGGCGACGAGCCGGAAACCGCAAGAGCCGCCCATGCGGTGCGCCGCCGCCGTTACGTACCGCCGTCCTCGGCGGGCATGTCCTTCTGCATCCGAGGGGATGCTCAGCTGCTGATCACCGTATCCGCCGCCCGCTACGAGCGGTGCCGCGAGCCGCGGGATGCGCATGGTCGCTTCCTGCCCTGGGAGTACGAAAGGAAAAAGCTCGACCCTTTTCCGGTCACATGGAAACCGAGCGGCCAGTCCTCGTGGGATGTTTGGGATGGACTCGGCGGCATCGACGTTCGAGCCCGCAAGCACGCGTCCGGGACCATTCTGACTGTCACGCTTTTCAATCGGAACGAGCTTGAGCCGGACGTTTTCGCAGGACGCAGGTCTCCGCACCGAATCGAGCGGTCGCTGTTCGAGGCGCGGATCGAGTGCGCGGTCGAAGCCGGCCATCCGGTCGAGTATCCGCGGGTGGACCCAAGCCTGCTCACGGAAGAAGAACGCGAACTGGAACTTCAGTACCGGAACCGCCGCATCTACGCGGTCGGACATGGCGCTGCGGTCGACTGGACCGTCAAGCCCGACGGCGGAACACGAATCTGGACGGACTTCATGCCGGCGACCGAGGTGCCGATGGTTGCCGTTGCGAGCCACTCGGAGCACCGCCGGGCGCTCTCCATGCGTTTACTAGCCGAATCCACGCCATTCGATGCCCTCGACGGCTTCGTGGCGGGATACCGAGAGTGGATTGCCGGACAGGAAAGGGAGGCCGACGGGCTGCGGGACTCGATCGAACGTGGTACGGGCGAGTTCATGTGCGGGCGCATGGAGGAAACGTGCAAGCGTATGCGCCGCGGCGTCAGCTTGCTGCGCACCGACCCGCGCGCCGAACAATCGTTCCGTTTGGCGAACCGGGCAATGTTGGAGCAGATGCGGCAGAAGCATCTGGCGGATGGCAAGGAAGCCGATCCCGACAACTTTCTCTGGCGACCGTTTCAGCTCGCCTTCCTGCTCACGGCAATGGAATCGACGGTGCGGGAGGCGGATGACTTCCGCGACGTGCTGGACCTGATCTGGTTCCCCACCGGCGGCGGCAAGACCGAGGCCTACCTGGGCCTCATCGCGATTCTGATTGTCTGGCGTCGGCTGATCTACGGCAGCGAAGGCGGCGGCACGGTCGCGTTCATGCGCTACACGCTCCGTCTGCTCACACGCCAGCAGTTCGAGCGGGCGGCTGGCGTCATATTCGCGTTGGAACTGATGCGGCGGAAGCAACCCGAACTCCTCGGCGTGGAACCCATCACCATCGGCATCTGGGTCGGCGGAGCGATCAGTCCGAACCGGTACGGCCAAGCGATGGAAACGGTGCACGACATCGGCGCAGGCAAGCCGGACGCGCGGCAAAGGCTGATCGTGGACCGGTGTTTATGGTGCCGTGCCGAACTCGACGTGATGCTTGGCAGTTATCGTGCGGCCCACAACGCGTTTCAGCTTCATTGCCCCAATCGCGAGTGCGAATTCAGTGGCGACCCGGCGCCGCTACCCTGCAATGTAGTGGACGAGGCGCTGTACGACCGTCCGCCGACCTTGCTGATTGGCACCATCGACAAGTTCGCGCGCCTCGCTTGGGAACCGCGGGCCGGCGCCTTCTTCGGTTCCGGCGGCTCGGGCGGAAAGCCGGTACGCCCTCCGGAACTGGTCATTCAGGACGAATTGCATCTGGTCACTGGGCCGCTCGGCTCCGTCGCCGGGCTGTACGAGGCCGGCCTCGATGCTTTGCTGAGCCGCCTGGGCGCGCGTCCAAAATACGTGGCTTCCACAGCGACGATCCGCATGGCGAAGGACCAGGTGAAGCGATTGTACGCGCGGGACCTCGCCGTTTTCCCGCCGCCCGGCCTATCCTGCGATGATTCGTGGTTCGCGCTGACCGACAAGAAGCGGGCGGGTCGATTGTACGTCGGCTTCCTCGCCCCGGCGCTGGATTCGCAACACTGCATGGCGCCACTTGCCGCAGCGCTGCTTGCGGCGCCCGAGGCGGTGTTCGATCATGGACAACGCGACCGGGAGGCCGTGCTCGACGCTTGGTGGACCCAAGTCGTCTACCACGGCAGCCTCAAAGGCGTCGGCAGCAGTCATAACGCCTTTATGACCGATGTGCTGGACTTTGGCCGGAGGCTCTACGGGGAGCAGGTGGAACGCGCCCGATCCCCCGGCGAAAGACTAGGAGGCTGCGCCGTAGGAAATTAATGAGATAATTGTGTCGCAGTTTGTGGGAGATTGCGATGCCGACGACGTTTCGTCCCTATCATCCGGATCAGGGTTTGTTGCTGCCGTCCGATATGAGGGACTGGTTGCCGGAG
>JAJEFE010000098.1 GCA_022820625.1 Gammaproteobacteria bacterium
AAAGAGAAAACCCCTTGGCCGGGACCTCCTCGCCAAACCGCCGGCTGTGCCGGAATAAACTGCCGTACCAGTCGATTAACCAACCAAATAATCTGACTCAAAAGCCGGATGGTTCAGTGAAAGAATGTGCGCTACAACACCGCGAACGCGGCCTTGGGGGCATCGCTCATCGCGGGCACCGGCATAAGCTCGGCGATTTTCGGTTCGTGGATCAACATCCACGCCGGGAACCACGATGGAGACGTTAGTGACTCCAGATCCAAATCTTGCCAGCGTTCCCAGCCATCGCGAAGTACAGGGTCCGGTACCGCTCCATCATTCATCAACCCCTGGAATCGGTCCGGTGCGGACCAGCAGAGTTCGAACCACAATCCCGCCGCGTCTTTCCACCGTCGTTGGCGCCACACGGCTTCCGCCATCCTTTCAAGCAGGATCGGCTGTTCCGAAAAATCGGGTACAGCAAGAATGCAGCGCTCCACCGAGAACCAGTCTTCGCACCTTGTGTAGGCGTAGCTCGCATGACGCTCGGGGAACTCCAGATCGAACGGCCTGCCTTCCAGTGCACCGCCCACATCACGCCATTTGCGATGCAGCCATTCGCGGCTGCCCTCGCCGAGAACGGTGAGCGCGGTCGGGATCCATTCCTCTTCCAGGCATGCCATGGCTGCGAGCCCCTCCTCGTGGTTGCCCGGAATCGACGTTCGAAGCCCTGCAATCAGCGCCTTCGCCGGTGCCAGCCAGTGATGGGTTGGATCGAATTCCCCCAGATCGCGATGGGCGCACACCGCAGCATCCACATCTTCGTCCAGCAAAGCCAACCGCAATGCATTGGACAGCCGTACGGATCGGCCATCCAGGAACAGATCAAGTTGGTTCATTCGTGCGTCCTTGATTATTGATCGGCCGTATTCCAAGCTTTGGGCTGCGGTGGTTTCTCAATTCACCACGCGATTCGCGCCCGATCAACTCCCAGGAATTCCCGTGCGCATGGATGAGCCGCAAAATCTGCTGTTCGAGGACGCCGAGTCCACCACTCGCCGTTCGGCGCTGAATGTGGTGCATGCAGCCGCCGAGTCCATCGCGTCGTTCCAAACTTCCTACTTCAAGGGCTACCGGTCGATGCGGGCGCTGACTTACACGTCAAGCATTCCCATGATCGCCGAACTGATGGCGACCCAGCAGTTCGAGCAGTTCGAATGCATCTTCGGTCACGGCGGCATCCTCTCCCGCGAGGCGGCGCAGATTCTTGCATTTCAGAGCGTGGTGCTCGACAAGCTTGCCGGCGCCATCGTCGGCGTCAAGGGCCTGCCCGACGAGGCCCGCGAAGCCGTCTACCGCCGAGTCGCCGACGGCCAGATGCGTTTTTTCGTGGTCAAGGATGCGATTGCCCACGCGAAAATCTACCTGCTGGAAGGAGACGGTGGCAAACGGGTCATTGTTGGCTCCGCGAATCTGTCCGAACGAGCTTTCTCCGGCCGCCAGGCTGAGACGCTCATCGTTTTCGATGACGACGATACGGCCTGGAGTCATTACGTGGCTCAGTACGAAGCCGTGCGCGACGCTGCTACCAGCCGACTTCCCTTGACCCGGCTGCCGCTTGATCGAAAGTCGGTGCGCATTGAGGAAACGCCGGCGCTGATCGACGCGCAGTCCAACCCGGACGGCGAAACCCTTTTTGTGCCGCCCGAGCGGGCCGAGGAAACAGGCTACTCGGTACCCGAAATCGCCGCCCGGGTCGAAGCCATCGCCCCGGTGTATCGTCGCGGACTTGCCGAATTGAAGCCCGACCGCCAGAACCGCTTGCGCATCAGGCCCCGCATCGTGAAGCAGATCGTGCAGATTGTTCATTCGCGGGAGGCCGAGGGCGCTCCGCCCACCTACCTGTCGCGCAGCCAGGCCGGATTTGTTCATTCGGGCGAGGAGATGAGTCTGGATGCCAAACCGGAAGAGGTCCGCAGCGATGCCGCTCTCTGGATCAGGTTCTTCGCCAACTACAACAACGGATTCGTGGGTGACGTACCGCGTCTGCAGAACGACTATTTCGCGTTCATGTGCTGGTTCTACATGGCCCCGCTGATGTGCGACCTGCGCAATGCCGCACTTCGCGAGAACGCCTTCAGCTTCGATCAACCGATGTTCGCCGTGCTCTACGGGTCGAGTAATTGCGGCAAGACAAGTCTGGTCGAAGCGCTGATGGCCTCCATGTTTTCCCATCCGCGAATCGTGGAGACCCAGAACTTCACGCCCGCCAAGCTACGTGCGCTGCAACAAGCGTACAAGCGTTTTCCGGTGGTCTTCGACGACGTGACCCGCAGCCGATTCAGCCGTTACGCCGACGAAATCGTAAAGGACGAAACCATCCCCTACGCGGAATATCCGTGCTTCGCGCTGTCCATGAACGCGGACGCACGCAGCTTTAAACCGGAAATCGTCAAGCGCTGCCTGATGATCTACACGCGAACCGCGCTGCCGGGAGACAATGTCGCCGCCCGGCGGACGCTGCAGCGATCTGTCGCCAATATCCGAGATCGCCTTACAACTTCCCTGTATCGGGAATATCTAAAGCGAATGGTCGGCTTGCTGGACGAGGTGCAGGAAAACCCAGGCAACCACGCGCAAGCTGACGGTCAAACAACGGAATCCGACGCACTGTATCTTTCATCGACCATCCTGTGCGGACTATTCAGTGAAAACCTGCCCAACGGGACCTCAATGCCGCAGTGGTGCGCTCCCATGACCCTTGCGAGCTATCAGGAACGGGCGTTTGAGCGGCCACGGCTTCTCCTTCAGAGCCTGCTCGGCCCCGACCGGTTCGATGCGTCGCGCCGCCCGCCCGAAGGCTGCTGGAACCTCAGCGGCAGCCGCGTTCTCGTCGGTGTTTCTGCCATGGAGTTCACCCGTATGCGAGCGGATATCCCGGACTGGCTGCTCGACGACACGGCGAGTTCATCGGGCCAGATCGCCTTGGACCGAAAACTGACTGAGGACTTTCTACGCCGCCGAATCCGGACTCCCCGCCGATGGTTCTGGCAGCGCCGATAGGTACAACGACGTGTAGCACCACCGTCGCCGATCTACGGCGTGCGAAGCCTGCGCTCGGTTACATCGGCGCGCTCGCGGTATACATCGCTTAAGAGAACGCGATCACCGCCAAGGCCTTATGACGCCGCCGAGCCACAACACGATCACCGCCCCGCAGATCCACATCAACGCGTCCGAACTGGCAAACCACATTACGCCCGAAAACGCCGCACGCAATAACCCACCGAACAACCACCAAAAGCCCACACCGAGGGCCGCAAACAATATCGTGCATATTGTGGTCCCCAAAACCGTGGCGCGACTGTGCCATATTTTGCTCCCCAGAATCATGGCTTGACCGTGCTCCGTCTCAAATCCAACGGACACGTTGTGACGCTGTGCCAACTTCGCGAGCGACGCTCCTGTGCGGAGCTTACTCCAGAGCCGGCCCGATTCCTTGACGGAATAGGGCAGCCGGCTATGCTCAAATTCGTCTATCCAGCGCAGAAGCGAGCCGGAATTCCGCGCCTTGACGATCATGCTGCTGTGACGCTTGTTGCTCGCAACCCAGCGCGGGGCCGCTTCCCCGCCGTCCAGGAGCAAGCCGTCTTCTTGGCGGGCGATCCGCCAGCCCCGATAATCGGTTTTCTCGATTTCACTTTTTGGCGTCAGTGGTAGTGCTTGGCGGTGCGCGGTCATCGTGTTCGTTATGGTTTTCCTGCGTCGCGGCGGTGAAATTCGACAGGCCAGTTGGCTTCGCGATCCGGGTTCGGGGCGGGTCCGTCGCCGGTGCTCTCAAGCAACATCGAGAACGCGGCAAAGTCCGTCCCAGCCGGAATCAATGGGCGGACGATCCCGCGGATCGAATATCCCACAGTCCTCGATTCGATAGTTAACCCTGGAAAACTGGCAAGGCCAACAGGCGGTAACTAGGTTGTCCACTTCATTCGAGCCACCCCACTGACGCGGGACCACGTGGTCGTGTGTAGCCAGCACGGCCAGACAGGCGTGTTTATCCAAATTACGCCTCCCCCATGGGAATTCTTCAAAACTTTTCGCCAATCGTTTCGGTACCCGGGGATCGATAGTCCGTATTCCGCAGAATCGACAATGCCATGCATCACGCTCAAAGATGGCGTATTTCGTCTTCGCGGAGGCGTCTCCCGGCGTTTTCCGGTCCTTGGGCAACTCCTTGTTGAGTGCGGATCGGGTAATGCCGTGGCGCCAAAGTTGGAACGTCGTATCCTGGGCGTAGCAGTGAAACCATTCACGGAGCATAGGGATATCGGCTTCCACCAGAGCCTCCCGTGCAGCGTCGAACCGTCCGGCAACCCACAGGTCGGCGGTCGCCGACATCAAGCTCAATACAAAGTTGGATTCGGGTGGATGCTCGATGAGCGAATTTCTACAAGGAGCGATGGCGGTCATGGGCAGCTCGCCTCGGGTAGCACGGGGGATTATGCCACTGGAATGGGCGGCGTCAACGCCAATTCAGCGCGCGTCTACATCTCGCCCACACGGCATGCCACCATGCGACACCAGCCAACCTAAGGGAGGCTAGCAAACTGTCGGCTCTGCGCGCCAAGATGACCGCGGAACTTCGAGATTGCGTTCAAACGTGTACGAAGCTAATCCGCGTGACCCAGCCTGAATTCGCGGCGAGGCATTACGCGCCACTTACACGGCGGCCGAAAAGAACCAAGGCCGGGCAGGCCACCCATCGCCATGTCCAGGATTGCTAAAAGGGAGATTCCGGCAATAGACCATCAGATGTGCAGATACGAGGTTGCCAATTTCCCTAGGTCGCGGCAGCAACCTACGCTTCGTGCTTGCGCCACGCATCTTCCACGTGCCGTACGAACTCGACCAAATGTGCCTTGCCCTCTTGCCAGGATGCTTCGTCGAGTCAGCAATGTCACTGATTTGGAGCACGTTGCGTGGCGGGCGCGCTCGGCGGTTTCTCGGCTCTGAACGGAATTGCACACTTGAGCTCTTCGAAATGCTCGTGACAAAGGTCAAAGCCGCTGGATAGAGAGTAATCCGAATCTTCCCAGCTTCCTCGATCGCGACGAAATGCGAGCCGCGCATTCGAACACCGTCGGGAAGGGTGGTCGTTCGCTACAAGTAGGTGATGCCGGACTTGGTGTATTACGTTCGAATGCTGAAGCCCAGACACGCTCTGCATCCTGCCAGAGTTCTGCCACGACGTATTCGCTGGCCTTTCGATTCAAGTCCGCAGCACTTGGACCAGCACTCGGCGCTCTCAACCATAGTGAGAATCCTACACGCGGAAAGAATCCATAACTCGTTGAATTATGGCAATATTCTAAGCATACTCAGGAGGTATTCACCTTCGCCCAAAATAGTCAGTAAGCATACCGTATACAGATTTTTTCAAACTCAAGCGTATTCCTGTCCCGATTTATGGTAACTGTCGTCGGGGGATGACTGGATGCCAGTAACCGTTCGGTTCTAGGGTAATGGCAGCAGATTACTGGAAGAAACTTGGCGTCATGCCTCGCCTTGTGCGCATCAGGACCCAGTTCATCCCCCGGTGTCCGATCGGTTACGTTCCGCTAGTTCTTGTGAACAATCGTACCTGAGGGAACTTCTTTGTTTCCGCGCCCATAGTCTGAAATGATCGCGTGGCGGTCTGATCCGCCAAAATAACAGTTGACAGTGCGACCACTCTTCCGAACTCGAACGACAGCACTTATCCACGCTGTATCGTCCGTCATTGGCCCTTCTATGGAGAATGTCTTGTTGTCACTGTCTACAATCACCAGTAGGAACGGGTTTATTTTTCTTCGTCTTGGCATCTGATTCTCCCAGCACAGTTGCAACATCCAGATTACCGCCCAATGTGTGAGTCATCACCTCTTCGCCGCGGCCCGCCCTCACCTAACTGTTCGCTTCTAAGGGGATCGTGGCGCAGTACCAGCGCAATCTTGGCGTCATGCCTTATCTTTCAGTCGCCAAGTTCAAATTGATCCCCTGGCCGCCGAACAGTTAGGGACGCCCCCTCCCACCTAACCGTAACGGCGGTCGCGCGCCCGGCGCTCTAGCTTCTGAGCCACACGGTTGCACTGCTCTTGACCGTGGCCGGAATCACTCTGTAGTCGTACTCGATAAGTACAGCGTCAATGCAGATGTCGCCGCACTCCTCGTGCGAACTTACGCGCGCCTTGTGCTGAATGCTCTCCCATTCGTGGACGCACGGCCGCCTGTAGCCCGGCCAGCACATATCTCCGAATCTATCGGCCTCGCCCTGACCCCCAATCAGCAGAATCCCTGGGCGACAATCGGGATTGGCGAGAACGCATCGCGCGAACAACCCATCGGGCTGTTCCAGTGGCATACCCATGCCCGACTGAATTACTGCAACGGCCCCGGGGGCGATGGAGTTTGCCAAGTATAGATCGGTAAATGTTCGCACACATTCCGCACAGACGAATAGCCAGCTAAACCTCAAAGGCCCATGTTGGCGCCCAAATTCCGCCTTGCGCTCGAACACAAGCCACTCGCAAAAGAACTGCACGTCACCAACGGGAGGAAGGTCTCGAACCCAGTCTTCCCCCAGCCGGTCCGTCATCAGATCGAGAATCGACCTCGACAAACGCCGTCGCGAGAACAGATCCTCTCGGCTAACCTCGCGCCTGCCAACGATTCGGTAGCCCCAAAACCCACGTTCCAACTCACGAGCCAGTAATGCCCGACTGATATCGGAACTAAAACCGTTGTCGACGTAGACAAAACTGGACAGGCAGCCTGCGACGTGCTTCACCGGGAAACCGTCAAATGCCGAGGCGGGGTAGTAAAGCGAGTTGTGCAGAATATCCCGCAAAGGAAACGGCTCTTCTGCCATGGTCCCATGGGACACGTTTGCCAGCCAATTCGCCACAGGACTTGTCCGTCTGTTCAGCAAGCGATGCTTTGTGCACCAGTTCAGGCTTGATCCTACCGGCTTGTCAATCTGCAGACCAAAGCTGCCTCAGGCATCGTTTCCAATGTTTGCTGACCGTGACAGCCAAACAGGAATCCAGCGCGATTCCGCCCGACTCGGGCACTCACGGTCGCCTACTTTTTGTCTAGCTGGTCCACCCATTGTTCAAACTGGTCGCCCCATCTTTCAAGCCGCTCTCTGCCAAAGATTAATCGAGCGAGTAGGCTAACAGCCATGAGAGGCAAGAAAACGTAAACGAAAAACCTATATGACCATCTCACAGCCCACTGCCAAGTGAACCACTGTGATGCAGCTCTATCCCAAGCATCCTCAAGTTCCTGTCGATACTGGACTCCTGCTTCATAGGCAGACAAGTTTTCTGTTTGCCGAGCTTCTTCCGTTTCCGCTTCCCTTTCAGCTGGACTCGCTTCTTCTTCTGCTCGTATTCGCGCGTCAGCAGCATCCCATCCTCTCCGAAATGCAGCAGTGAGGCGTTCAGCGAACTGGTCACTCGCTTGCGCCGCACGCTCGCGTTCAGCGGCTTCCTCTTGCGCTGCCAGTTCCGCTTCAGCGGCTTCGAAAGACTCAACAAGACTGGGCGGAACGTATACGGCGGTACTGGTCACCTGTCCTGCCCGCTGGCCTGCCTGTACCCTGTAGGTATCCTCGAATTGATTGCAGGTCACTCCGAAGAGTGTGATGCCATCGTCCCCATGTTCAATAACCCTGGCAGAGGATATTGCAACGCATTCCCGGTCTGTGTCGCGCTCGATTATTTCAACCAGTTCGCTCATCATGGCTTCAAAGCCGTCGGTTCCTAAATAGAGCATCAAGAATTGCAACTCTTCGTCAAATTCGGCGTTGCTGTCCCACGAAAGACTGTCTTGCGCCAGAGCCGCGCCGCCCCAAATCGACGTCAGCACGAAAACGAATCGAATAGACTTGTTCATAGACCTTGGCCCTCCTTGGGCCGGGATTGGGTGGGAGCTCGGGTCGACCTTGCAGCTCCACTCCCGGTGCGCATCCTAGCACCTCGCTATAGATGCGGGATGCGGCGTTCGTGATCCACAACTCCGAATTGCTCTGTCTCTCGGTCAATTCAAGTATCGCCAACGTGGCGGGCGCACCTGTGCGCGGTTTGCGGCCGGCCATCGTTGCTTACATTAGGGCGCGACATGATCCGTTCAAACGAAATCCAGTACCCGACCGGCATTGGGGGCTCACCGGCGAGCGGTCAGGTCGTCTACACTGTTGCACGGCGACGAATGGTGCGGTACCCGAGCCGCCCGGAAAACAAAAGGAGGATCCAGGTCATGTCCAGAATCGCGCTGGCTGCAGCCCTCGTTCTTACCGTCTCGACCCCGGTTTCGGGTCTCGACGTATCCGAGTACCGGATCGTGGATCTCACGCATGCCTACAACGCACAGACGATCTACTGGCCGACCTCGCCGTCGAGATTCGAATTGACGGAGCTTGCGTACGGGGAGACACCGGGCGGGTGGTTCTACTCAGCCTATTCGCTGTGCACGCCGGAGCACGGCGGCACCCACTTCGACGCGCCGGTGCATTTCTCCGCGAGCGGCGCCCCGGTGCACGAGGTGGCCCTGGAGGACGTGATCGCGCCGGCCGTGACCATCGACGTGTC
Source organism: Gammaproteobacteria bacterium (assembly GCA_022820625.1). Taxonomy (GTDB): domain Bacteria; phylum Pseudomonadota; class Gammaproteobacteria; order Steroidobacterales; family Rariloculaceae; genus UBA6522. The sequence continues at coordinate 8,610 of JAJEFE010000098.1, forward strand.
CGCGCAGGCCGCCGCCGACCCCGACTACCGGCTCACGGTCGAAGACGTGCTCGCTTTCGAAACGCGTCACGGGGAAATCGAAGGCGGCACGATCGTGCTCCTTCGCACCGGCTGGAGCGAGCGCTGGCCCGATACGTCGGCCTATATGGGCGACGATACTCCGGGAGACGCGACCCGGTTGTCGTTCCCCGGTTACGGGGCGGACGCCGCCCGGCTGCTCGTCGAGCAGAGAGGCGTCTCTGTTCTGGGCATCGACTCCGCGTCGATCGACTATGGGCGGTCACAGGATTTCGCTGTCCACGTACTGGCGGCGGCGAGCAATGTCGGCGCGCTGGAGAACCTGACGGGACTCGACCGGCTGCCGCCGGCGGGCTTCACGGTGTTTGCATTGCCGATGAAGATCGAGGGCGGCTCCGGCGCCCCGATGAGAGCGGTCGCGCTGGTGCCACGCGAATCGCGGTAATCGTCCTTCCGCCTGGAACGCCTGGAACGACTCTGTCTGCGCGAGCATGATCGGGAGACCCAGTCGGTGGGTGCCACCAACTCAGTCTATGGGGCGGCGCGATCCGGAATCGCGCGCGACCGGCTGTCGGTCTCGCGCTGCCGATAGCGCCGATTCAAGGTCCCGCTCGACGATCGGGTAGCCGCCGTGCCCCGAATTGCAGCCTTTGCGAACAGCAGGGGCGAGTACCAGAGCACGCCTAGGATGAACGCCAGCAGCTTCGACAGCCCGACCGCCAAGTAGTTGGATTGTGAGAACTCCATTCGATCGTCTAAGGAAGTGATTGATAGCAAGACACGCTTCTATGTGAATCGAAGTATTTCTTGCTGGTGTGAGCCGCAACGTAACGTCCGAGCGGCAGACCTGTCCGGACATGCGTCAGTGGTCTACTGGAAAAATCAGAAATGTCCATCGGTCCCAGACATTCTATACATTGATCGACATTTCTATGCCTCAGAAACTCGGCTAAGTCAGCACCATTCAAGATAGTGCTAGCATGCATCACACTAATCAGTACCTGCCTGCGTACTTACACAAAGCCTTGAAATTCGTCCATATGCCCCCATAGCAATATGCTGTCACACCCATACAGGGGAGAAATTTGGCTGCTCAATCCTATGTCGCTGCACACGCTAATGTTACAGTGCAGCCTGCGACGAGTAGTCTCAACTTACTTCGAGGACCAGACGCACACCTCTGACCGATAGAAGATGATGAAGTCTACAGACCGAGTTTAGCAGTGAAAGACTGGTACAGAATGATCTCGTAATCTTGCGATTTTCTGGGATCGCGGAATCGACAGTCCAAACAAACCAATCACGATGGAAAAAAAACTCAGCTTCGAAGCCAAACAAAAAATGATTGACCTGTCGGGTGCTTGTTTCTGGTACTGGAATAGCTATTACAGTTTTCTCGATACTTGCGGAGTACCTCGAGAGCTTCGCGGACGATATCCTAGAGAGTCGTTTAACAAATACGATCTAATGAGGAATATTCTGAGTGATCTTGAACAAGCTGGAAAGACAGAAACAATAAGAGCGATCGCATCGAATTTCTACGGGTTGAGTGGCCCTGTAGATCGAGATCAACTCGATATTGAAAAAGCAAGATTACTTCTTGAGGAGTTTCGCATTTTGTTGGGTAACGATCCTATTGAATCGGAGATCGAACGCCGTAGACGGGCACAGAAGCGCAAGCAATATAGTGTTGCCGTCAATCAGAGTCGATTACAGTCACGGAAACTTAAGCAACTGAATGAGCGCTTCATATCATTGCACACGCTACATGGTACAACACCACAACAGCGTGGATACGCATTGGAGGAATTATTCTTTGACTTGCTTGCTTTTTGTGAGTTCGAGCACAAGAGGCCGTTTCGAAGTAGTGCAAGTGAACAAATTGACGGGCATTTTCGATACGAAAAATTCGACTATCTCGTAGAAGTCAAGTGGACCAAGAAGCTAACAAAGCAAGACGCTTTGTCGATATTCGACGGAAAAATAAGAGGCAAAGCACAAAGCACACGTGGTTTTTTCCTATCCGCTAGCGGGTTCGATCAGGGCGCCATTGACAAGTTTTCCGGCGATTCGCCCCGAATAATACTGATGTCAGGTGAAGATTTTGCCCTCGTTTTGGATGGAAAAATACGGTTTGAAGATGCGATGAGGGATAAAATCGACGCCATTGTTCGAAAAGGGCAAATCTTACTTTCCCTTCGATCACTATTGTTCAACACTCGCTAATCTGTCTCTAGTTGTTCGCGAAATCCTACCTGAGAACAGCTAGTAAATGGGACATCTTCCTAACCAGCTACCAATCTACCTACCATCCAGACTTGCAAGCTATTCATCTAGACTGGGCCTAAACCTCGTATCGAGCCGAATCCTCCTTCACCCCCAGCGCCTCAAAGTATGCTTTACCGCACCTACAGCTATTGCAAAGCATTTGAAGTTCTCTGGGATGCCGCGTACGCGCGGAGGTCCACCGGGATTTTGGACTATCCAGTTTTATTCATCGCTCGACACAGCATAGAGTTGTGGCTCAAGGCGGCGATTCATTCGGTTACACAGACGGACCCGCCCGAAGGTCATGGACTCCACGAGTTGTGGACGAAGTTGAAGTCAGAATTGGAGAATCAGATGGGCACTCCGCTCGACGATTTCTACTCCGGTTCCGTGCGGGATACGATTTCTGCGCTTGATTCGCATGACGGCAAGGGCGACCGCTTCCGATATCCAAGTGCAAGGGATCGCACGACCTACCCGTCGTCAAGGGTGGCTCTGGAGGAGTTGTATCGGGCGCATGAACTGATCACGGGCTTTTGTGACGCAGTCGAGACCCAAATGACGGTGGAGCGTGATCAATAACATTGGGGATACGTCCAAATGGTCACGCCTGCGATTGCGGCACGTGTCATGAACGAGCTCTATGTGAACGATATCGTGCAATAAGTAGAAGACTCACTCCAGAAGCCCGGATCCGCCGGCCTTTCCGTAGGCGGGAGATTTCAAACATACCCACAATCATGCGTTCCCCTTTCTTGTCCGTAATCTCGCGCCGTTGATTGTGCTTGGTCCTGACAGTTGAGTCATGGACCAAGCTCTGCATCCGGTTCGCCTGCGGATAACGCGTTGATATACGCAAGGCAGAGGTTTCGTGACCGGAAACTTCCATACGATTCCCGTTCCATACGTTCGACAATGGGAAATGTCGAAAAGACATGGCGAATGTCGTCGCGATCTGTGATGCCGTACAGGTAGAAATAGAGTGAGTCCAGCTTCGCGCGGAGGTTGAGACGCCGGTCCTCATTCCAGCGAAAGGGCGGAAGGACTGCACCTGTTTTGTCTACATGCCCCATCTCACGTGCGAAGGGCGCCATGTCGTGGCCCGTGTAGGTAAGTTCTAGCACGGCTTCGCGCACGATCTCGGCTGCGGTCTTAGGGCCAAAACGGACTTTTTTGTAAGTTTCGACGGGTACGACCGGAAGTTGTTCGAGGATGAACCAGTTCAGATGTTGACCCTGAATCTTCTGGCGCGCAGCGTAATCGAACGGAATTGCGTTGAGGTTCGCAAGGAGCAGAGCGGCGGCTGCCACACTTACGCCGTCGAGGGCCAATACCGGGAGTGTGTTGCCTGCACCGGAGACTGGAATTAGTGCTGCGATCATGGAACGCACATTGGTCGGTGCTGTTACGTCCTTGAAGGCCAATAGACATGACGCCTTTGGAAAGGCTGTTTGGCCAGTCAATACCCAGTATTGGGGATCGGGTAGCCAGTTTGAATCTTGATGCTGTTCGAGTGTAGCCGGTTGAGGTTGTCCGGGCCGATGCACATTTGCGGGATTGACGACGATGCTAGCAGCGCGGTGGTCGAATGCCTGTACCATCTTGCCTTCGTAGAGCGGCACCCATTCCCCGCTGGGACTGCCGTGCCGGTTGCCGCCGATGGGCCAGGCGCCTTCTTTTTCCACGAGTTCCTCAAGTGTGCGAAATAAACCGGAATCGTTCGTCATATCGAACATTCTTGTGTATTTCACTGGCCAAACCTTTTCTGCCTCGCCCGAGGAGCGATTAACAAGCACGGGCAAACGGCTGTAGATTGCGGCGGATAATTCGGCGTCGCGTCGCGTGCGGAAGATCGGAGCGGTCCCGGTGTTAGGGTTGACGCGGGCAAAGTCCTCCGCCGACAGTGGGAAGCAACGGTCCGGGTCGTCGAGTTCGGCGATATCCTGCAGGAAAAAACCGCAGTGCGCGGATGTGCCAACCGGTGACGGACTGGCAACGAAAGCGCAGAACTTGAACCGGCTGTCAACGTCGGGAAAAAACGGCTGGGTCCCGTAGCGCGTGCGCCGGTTCTCAAAGTCGTACAATGCCTTCAGTCGCCCTTGCGTGGCCACCTGCTTGAAGAACTTCGCGGCCGTCTTGTCCGAGGCAATGCCAGAGGGCGTGAGTAGACCGACCATGCCGTCGGGATGGATGAGCATCATCGCACGCTCGACGAAGAGCGAGTACAGGTTGATATCGCCGCGCCCGAGAAGAGGGTAATCGCCGCCCTTGCGGGCCATCCGTAGCGCCCACCCCGTGCGTTTGTTGGCCACCGCGAAGTCTTCCCACAGCGGATCCCGGGCGTTCCGCAATTCAGCGATCATGCGCTTTCGGTCGGCAGCACGTGGCGCCATCGCAATCTCCGGCCGCCTGGCGGCGAACCATTCGACCTGCTGCAGCTTCATGCGGTCCCATGGCGGGTTGCCGATCACCGCGTCGAAACCGCCATGTCTTCCGGATTTTTCCCAATCCGACCACACCCCGGGAAAGGCTACCTGCCAGTGCAAGTAGCGTTCGTCCATCACAAGTCGGCGAGCCGTTTGCAGAAGATGCTCGAAGCGATTCGCCTCCTCGGCATCTGTATCCGGATCGGTCGTTCCAAGCGCAATCTCGACCGGGTCGCCGAACCGCCCGTCAAGGTAGAACTGAAGCGCCATGCGGTCGTCACGGTCGCGAATATCCATCCACTCGAAGGCCCGGAAAAGCGAAAGGAACGCGTGCAGAGGTGCCGTCATTTCCGTGACTTGGGCGAACACGTCCGCGGAACGGTGTGCTTCGGCAATTTCTGCGTCAGTCAGTCCCTCAATGAGCTCCATCGGCGCTGCGGCGCGCGTGGCGTGCGCGAGCGGGGCGCGCAGGAAGATCGGGCCACCTTGTTGTTCGGCCTTGTCGAGGCTGGGCTTCATCCACGTGCCGAACAGACTGTCGCCGCAGCGCAGATGGTGATCCAGAAAACTGAGTGGCGCGCCGACCGTGAACGTGTGCAGCCAAAGCGAAACCTTGGCCAGTTCCACCGCCATCGGGTTCTTGTCCACTCCGTAGACGCAGCGCTTCAGCACCATGCGCCTGACGATGTGGCGGTCGTCCAGTTGCCCGGGATCGACCGACCAATCGCGCATCTCCGCATTGCCGATGATCGTGTTGCGGATGTTGTCAATGCGTTCGTTCAACGGCGACAGGTACCCATCCCAAGCGGCTTCCGCCTCGGCCATGGCGGCAATGACGCGATCGGAGAGATGATCCACCAGGTTGACCAGAAAGTGGCCCGAGCCCATCGCCGGATCGCAGACCTTGAGTTCCAGAATTTTCTCGGCCGGGTCGAGACGCTTCAGCTTTCCCACTCTGCGGTCTTCGGAAAGCGCGCTCGACGCCAGTTCGGCTGCTTCCGCCGTGAAGGCGTCCAAGCGGGACTGGATCAGCGGATCGACGGTCTCCCGCACGATCAGCCCGACCAGATCGTCAGGCGTGTAATAGCTGCCGGTGTTCCTTCGCGCGAAGATGTTGGGGCGAACGGCTAATGTGTCGCCTTCGCGTACGATCTCCTGCTCCAGCAGACGCTCGTAGATCGATCCCAACTGCTGAACACCGAGATCCCGATAGTTGATGTAGCGCCGGCCTTCGGTTGCCTGTTCGAAAGAGAGCGCGTCGATCACATCCGCCATCACCGCATCGCCCAAACGCACGGTGCGCAGCAGGGGAGTGCGCTGGCGGTCGAACAGTCCGCCGTTGTAAGGCGGCAGGCCAATGGACGTGTCTCCGGTGTCGATGGCGCGGCAAAGATCGTCGAACGCCGACCAGTAGCGGGATGCCATCCTCGAGAACACGTCGCCCTTGTCCTTGCGGCGCCCCACGTCGCCGCGCACCTTGTCCCGCACGCCGTAGTCGTCGTAACGGGTATCGCGGACCGGCAGCAGGTCTCGATCCTCGGCGTAGAGGATGAACAGCAGCCGGTAGAGCAGGATCAACGCCGCTTCCCGGACCTCTTCCAAGGGCGCATCCGGCGCAGCCTCTGCGATGGCGAGCGCCAGAGCGGGGAACACCTCGTCGAATACGACTTTGGCGAGGCTCGCCGACACGCGTTGCTGATAGAACCGGCCTTCATCGATCGCCCGTCGATGGAAGGTGCGCCCATCGGCTGGATCCGGCAGAAATGCATTTCGCCCGAACACCAGCACGAACACTCGGAGCCAATGGCGGCGCTCGGCCGCGTCGAGAACGAACAGGCCGTCGTTGTGTCCAGGAAGATCGAGCACTGCCGCCAGATCGATCTCGCAGAACTGTTCGGAGACCGAGAGAGCGCCCTGCCAATACAGGCGCCAGCACTGCCCGTTTGTCAGAATGCCCCACCGCACTTTCCCTTCGGTGAGGTCGTCCACTCGGCGCAGGTAGCGAAGCATCTGAGTCGAAGGGGCGGTTTCCTCGCCACGATAACCTGACCGGCGGTCCAGCAGGCGGGCGTAGCGCTTGGACTCCATGATCGCCAACCCGAACGCGTACCGCTTCCATTCCTCGAAGAAACTGTTGGCGTGGTCTTTTGCCGCATCGTCCTCGAACAGCAACCCGTCGGGAACATCGTCGCGGCCGCGTGCGGAAAGGTTTTGCTGACGAAGGCTTGCCGTCCATCCGAGCGTTTGCAGCACCGGCCAGATCAGATCATCCTCGGTCTGGCTCTCATTGGGAGATGCAGCTACTGGAAAGCGCAAGAAAACATCCCGGAGCTCGGCCTCGATCTCGTCGAGCGCCGATTCGGACACTGTCTCCCAGTCCGGCAAATCCGAGATCGAGCCGAGGAGGAAATCCTCGGCGAAAAGGCTGCCCTGGAACGGGCGGGCTCCGCTCACGCGTCGGCGCTCCCATTTGCGGGCAGCGCTGCCCGAACGTCCGTGCGGGCAAAGTCAGTGCCCTTGAACAGCAGCGGTTCGCCTGTTACGTCGGCCAGCGCATAGGCGAAACAATCACCGAAATTCAAGGCTGCCGGATGGCGGCCCTTGCCGAAGCGCCGCCACGCACGTCGCGCCGCCGTGAGGTGCTCCGTGGTGACCGGCACCAATTCGATACCGGTTCTCGAAAGAAAAGCGTCGAGTTCCTGGCCCGCTTCCGATCCACCGCGGCCCTCGATCACGATGGCCACCTCCAGCGCGTTTGCGACCGACAGACGACACCCCGAAGTGGCGATCAGTTCCTCGTAGCGCTCGGCATCGGGCTCACGGTACAGCACGGCCAGAAGGGCCGAACTGTCAACGATCATCCGGGTAGCCCCCGCTCATCGTAGAGTACGTCGCCATGCTCGACGGCAGATGGTCCGGGCGCTAAGAGCTTCGCACAGCGCTCTGCGATGGCACGCATTTCCCGAAGCCTGCGCTCGGCACTGCGGGCGCGCTTCTCACGCCGGAGCCGCTCGCGTAGTGCAACGGTAACGGCACCGGTCATAGTTTCACCGGTTAGGCGCGCGAGTTCGCTGGCCAGATCACAGGTCTCTTCGTTCTTTATGTTGAGGCTCATTTGATGCTTAGGGTAGACAATCCGAAATGAATCTACCATATGCGGCTCCATGCTTGTGCGCAACCTTAAAGGCTCCTAGGAGGCTGCGCCGTAGGAAATTAATGAGATAATTGTGTCGCAGTTTGTGGGAGATTGCGATGCCGACGACGTTTCGTCCCTATCATCCGGATCAGGGTTTGTTGCTGCCGTCCGATATGAGGGACTGGTTGCCGGAG
>JAJEFE010000060.1 GCA_022820625.1 Gammaproteobacteria bacterium
CTCCGGCAACCAGTCCCTCATATCGGACGGCAGCAACAAACCCTGATCCGGATGATAGGGACGAAACGTCGTCGGCATCGCAATCTCCCACAAACTGCGACACAATTATCTCATTAATTTCCTACGGCGCAGCCTCCTAGCACTGGCCGAAGCCCGGCTGGACGAAGCCGCCGCCGCGTACGGGCGCGCCGTGGTGACCGCGGTCAACGAGGTCGAGGCCGCCCTGACCGGATGGGACGGCAGCCGCCGCCGCCACGCCCTGATCGCCTCGCTGGCGGAAGAGGCCCGCACCGAGGCCGTTCTGCAGGAGCGGCGCTACGTCGCCGGAGTCACGGACTACACCAACTACCTCGTGGCATCCCGGACCCTGGTCAGCGCCAACTCGGCGCTGGCGACGGCGGAACGCGATCTCGGCCTGGCCCGCCTGGCGCTGCACCGCGCCCTGGGCGGCGCGTGGACGGCAGAGGAGTAAGACCGTGCGAAGGATCAGAAGCTTGCTGATTGCGGTCGGAATCGTCGCTGGCGCCGTGGCGCTGGCTGCCTTTCTGATATCGCTGGCACCGGAGCCGGAACGCCTGGAGCCCCCATCCCAGCTTCCGTTCGTGACGACCGCCACGGTCACTGCGGACTCAGGGCCGATTCCGGTCTTCGGCGCCGGCACGGTCCGCCCCAGCGCGGAGGTCGATATCGCCCCGCAGGTCGGCGGACGGGTCGTGTGGGTGGATCCCGCCTTCCGGAGCGGCGGGCGGTTCGACGCCGGCCAGACCCTGTTCCGGATCGAGGAAGAAGACTACGTTTACCGCCTCAGGGAAGCCGAAGCCACGCTGGCCGACCGCCAGGTGGCATATCTGGAGGCCCAGGAGGAAGCGGCGATTGCCCGGGCCGAATACCAGCGCTATGCGGAGCAGCAGCCGGCTTCGGCCGCACTGTCCGAGGCCAGTCCGCTCGCATTGCGCGAGCCCCAGCTCAACGCGGCGCAGGCGGCGCTCGACCGCGACGAAGCACGGGTCGCGCAGGCCACCCTGGCTGTCGCGCGAACCCGGGTCAACGCGCCCTTCAGCGGCTACGTCCGCGACGAGTCGGTGGACGTGGGCCAGTTCGTGGCGCCCGGCCAGCCGGTCGGGCGCCTTTTCGCGGCGGATGCGGTGGAAGTGGTCGTGCCCCTGTCGGATGCCAACGCGGCCCTGATCCCCGCCCTGTGGACGCGTCAGGCCGGCGAGGGCAACGGAGGCGGCGATGATGGAGAGGGACGCATAGCGGCCCGCGTAATAGCCGAGTACGGCGATACCCGCTACGCCTGGACCGGTTATGTGGACCGGGCCGAGGCGTCGCTCGACGAGCAGACCCGGACCATTGACGTAATCGTGCAGGTTCCGGATCCGTTCGCGGCAGGCGTCCCGGTGGGCGCGGCCACGGCGCTTGACGGCGCCCCGCCGCTGCTGGTGGGCAAGTTCGTGGATGTCGAGATCGAGGGGCTGGCGCCGCAGAGCTATTTTCGGGTAAGGCGCGCCGCATTGCGGCCCGGAAACGAGGTCTGGGCAGTGGACGGTAACGGAGCCGTGACCATCGTTCCTGTGCGTACGCTGCAGCGCGGTGACGATGAAGTCTATGTGACGGGCACCCTGGAAGACGGCCAGGTGGTGATCACCGGAGGCGTTCAGTTCGCCTCCGACGGCATGCGGGTGCGCACCGGGGCAGCCCCGGGCCCATGAGCCCGAACGACGACTATTCCGGCGAGCCTGGCGGGCCGATCGCCTACATGGCGGGCAACGGGGTTGCCGCCAATCTGTTCATGTTCGCCATATTGGCCTCGGGTCTGATTGCGCTGTCGGGCCTTGAGCGGGAATCGTGGCCGGTCCTGGCGTTCAACCATATCGAAGTGTCCGTGGCCTATCCCGGCGCCACGCCGGACGAGGTGGAGGAGTCGATCGTCGTCAAGATCGAGGAGCAGGTCAGCTCGCTCGACGGCGTCCTGGCTGTCAAGTCCGTGGCGGCCCCGGGGATCGCGTCAGTCAGAATCGAGGTGCAATCGGGTACCGACATACCCCTGGCGATCGACGAGATAGAATCGGCGGTCGCCCGCATCCAGTCATTTCCCGCCGGTGCCGAACGCCCCGAAATCACGGAAATGACCAGCCGGCAGAGCATCATCCGCCTGGTCGTATATGGAGACATTCCGGAACGTTCGCTGAAGGAACTGGCCTACCAGATTGAAGATGAACTCGCTTCGCTTCCAACGGTCTCCCTGGTCGAGACCAGCGGCGTGCGGAACTACGAAATCTCCATCGAAGTACCGCTGAACCGCCTGCGCGCACTGGGGCTTACCCTGGACGACATCGCGGCCGCGGTCGGGCGCAGTTCGCTCGACCTGTCCGCCGGCAGTATCGATACGCCGAATTCCCAGGTGCGGATTCGTACCCTCGGGCAACGCTACGATCAGCAGGACTTCGAGGACATCGTGGTGCTCGCACGCAGCGATGGCACCGTCGTGCGCCTGGGCGATATCGCCACGGTGCGGGACGATTTCCAGGATGTCGATCTGATCGTACGCCACGAGGACAAGCCGGCCGCATTCGTGGAAGTCTCCAGGGTGGAAGGCGAACACGTGATGGACGTCGCCACGGCAGTGCACGAGCATGTCGCGAATGTCATCGCCCCGTCGCTTCCAGAGGGCGTGGAAGTGGACATTCTGAACGACGAATCCCAGGTCTACTCGGAGCGCGCCAATCTGCTCCTGAAGAACGGCGGCCTGGGCCTGTTGCTCGTGCTGGTTTCGCTGGCGCTGTTTCTGGAGATTCGGCTCGCGGTGTGGGTCGTCGTTGGACTTGTCACTTCGTTCGTCGGCACCCTGGCGGTCATGCTGCTGCTGGATGTCGCGATCAACACGATTTCCCTGTTCGTGTTCGTACTCGCCATCGGTATCATCGTCGACGACGCCATCGTCGTGGCCGAGCACATCCATCTCGAACGCGACCGGGGCACGCCGGGCGTTGTGGCCGCGATTCGCGGCGCGCGGCGGATCAGGGTTCCGTTGACATTCGCCGTTCTGACTTCGGTCGTGGCTTTCACGCCGGTATTCTTCATTCCCGGGGGCATCGGTCAGGTCTGGCAGGCGTTGCCGATCATGATCATCGCCATGTTGATGATTTCCCTGTTCGAATCGCTGTTGATCCTGCCCAATCACCTCTCGCATCTGCACGGCCCGGAATGGGTACCGGCCAATCCAGTTGACAGGTTCTTCGCGCGCACGCAGGGCTTCGTCGACCGTCAGTTGGAAAGGTTTCTGGCCGGCCCCCTGGATCGGGCGCTGCGGTTTGCGACCGGCCAGCCCGCGATAACGATCGCCGGCGCCATCGGCCTGCTGATACTCAGCGTCTCCCTGTTGCCGGCGGGTATCGTCACGTCCAGTTTCGCTGATGTCGTGGAGGGCGACTTCGTCACGGCCAGCCTGGAGATGCCGGACGGCACGACCGCGCAGAGAACCTACGAGGTGGCAAGGGAACTGGAAGCGACCGGACATCGGGTGATCGAGCGTTTCGCAAGCCAGCAGCCGGACGATGCGGCGCCCCTTCTGTCCGGAGTGACCCTGACGGTTGGCCGGGGGCCGCGTGTCGAGGGCGGGGGACTCATTCCGGTACCCACCCTGAACCCCGAAGCCAACGTGGCTGCCGTTGAGTTCAAACTCGTGAGCGCCCAGCAGCGGCAGATTTCCACCACGGAGATCGTGCAGGCGTGGCGGAACGAGGTGGGCGTTCTGCCCTATGTGCGCGGCATCACCTTCAGCGGCGAGGTCATCGACCTGGGAAATGCCGTCGAGGTTGTCCTGTCGCACTCCGACCCGGAACGTCTTGCCGGTATTGCAAGTTCGCTGGTCGATAACCTCCGGGGAATCGCGGGGGTGTTCGATGTGCGCTCGGATCACACGCCGGGGATCGACGAAATCCAGCTCGAGTTGCGGCGCGAGGCGCGGACGCTGGGACTCACCGAGCAAACACTGGCCTTGCAGGCGCGCGCCGCAATCTTCGGCACGGAAGTCGAACGAGTGCAGAGAGGCCGGGACGAGGTGCGGGTATTCGTTCGTTTACCCGCCGACGAGCGCAATTCCATTACCGATGTCGAAGGGTATCTGATCCGAACCCCAGAGGGCGCTGAAGTCCCGCTGAGCCAGGTTGCGTCGCTGAATTCGGACATATCGCCTCCGGCCATCCGCCGCATTGATGGTCAGCGTGTCGTCACCGTGACCGCGGATGTGGATCGGACGGTCATTACCGGCGGGGAAGCCAATGCCGTTCTGGTCGATTCGATCCTTCCCGAACTAACCGCCGAGAACCCCGAACTGAGTTACACGTTCGGTGGCGAACAGCAGCAGCAACTCGATTCCCTGGGGTCGCTCTATCGCGGATTTGCGATCGCGATGCTCATGATTTTCGCCCTGCTGGCGATTCCGCTTCGGTCCTATACCAAACCGTTCATCGTCATGGCGGTGATACCGTTCGGAATCGTAGGCGTGATACTGGGCCATCTGATACTGGGGATTCCGTTCACCACGACGGCCATACTGGGCATCCTGGGACTCAGCGGTGTCGTAGTGAACGATTCGCTGGTCATGATCGACTTCATCGATCAGCGGCTTCGAGAGGGCGCGCCGACGCGCACGGCGATCATCGAGGGCGCCAAGGGCCGCTTCAGGCCGATCATGCTGACCTCCGTGACCACCTTCCTAGGATTCACGCCCCTGATTCTCGAGCGGGCCATACAGGCGCAGTTCCTGCGCCCCTTTGCCGCATCTCTCGGTTTCGGCATCGTGATTACGACGGCCATACTGATGATGGTCGTACCCGCGCTGTATACGATCCGTTCGAGCGTCATGTCCCGAGCCGAAACGGCAGGAACTTTCCTGACAGGACGCTAAGCGGCGCACCGCCGGGGAAAACGGGTTCGCGCGGGCGCGAAATTCCGGGTCAGTCGCCGGGCTTGCGGTAGGGCACGCTCTTCCCGATAGCGCCGTCGATCGTTTCCGGCTCCAGCAGCACCGTGCATGAAACCGTCAGGGCGCCGGCGGCGCTGACGAACATGGAGAACGCCACAGCCGCCTCTTCGCCGGGGAGATCGGCGATCAGCAGGAGGTCATCGTCACCGAAGGCGTAGTGGAAAGCTTCCAGCGTGCCGCCCAATCCCTCCACGGTCTGCCGGAGCGCCTCCCGGCGCCCGGTTCCCCCTTCCTTGATCAGGCCCGCAACGCCAGCCTGGGTGTAACTCGTTCGAAACAGATACTTGGCCATCGTCTCTCCGTCAGCGGTACGCAAAGGCGCAATGATGGGCACCCGCACCCTTGCGGTCAAGGCGGGCACCCGCGCCGGCAGCGCCGAGCCGATGGCCGGGCGCCCGCACGCCCGCGGTCAAGGCGCCCGAGAGGCAAAATTAGACAAACTTATGGGGCGTGAAGGAAAATGGTAGTGGTGTAGACTGCCGGAACACGCTAGATTCAAACTTCCGGGTTGCCATCGCCTGGTGCGTGCCGGCATGAGCGGAGTTGAGTAGTGAGACTGTCCGAAGAAGTGATCCTCCTGCTGCTGAACGAAGAAAGCGGCTACATGGAGCATGTCGGAGGATGGAACATGGCCTGCGCCATGGCGGGTTCCGTCCTGGCCGACCTGGCGCTGGAGTTTCGCATCGACACGGACCTGGAATCCCTCACTTTGCTCGATTCCACACCGACCGGCGATGAATTGCTGGACCCGGTTCTGGCGCAAATAGCCGCTGCGCCGCCCGAGAATCAAACCGCCCAGTACTGGATTGAGAAAACGGCAGACCGGACCGAATGGGTGATTGAAACCGTGCTGAAACGGCTGGTGGAGAACAACATTCTGGACCATGACAGCGGCGGTTTCTGGTCGCTGAACCGCAACGTGTCGCGAACCGGAGTGTATCCCCCCACCGGCGGAGTCACGAGACAGGTGACAAAGTCGCGAATATTCAGTGCGCTCCTCGATGACGAAATCCCGGACCCGCGCGACGTTCTCCTCGTCAGCCTCGTGGCTGCCTGCGACGCGTTTCGCCTGCTCCTTACGGAGGAAGAGTTCGAACATGCCCGCGACCGGATCAATCTGATCTGCAAGATGGATCTTGTCGGCCAGGCGATCGGCAACGCCATCGAAGAAAGCCGGACGCGACCGGCACGGATGTATGTTTCCCATTCGAAGCCGATTCCGAGGGTCAGGCTTTCGGGGCTGATCGGGAATCGCAATTTAAGGCGTGGCAACTTGTCCAGACTGTTTACGGACATGTACCTCGAATATGGACCGGTGTTCAGAATAAAACCTCCATTGATCGGCAGGGGCGTCGTTGTTCTCGCGGGCCCGGACACCAACGCCTGGATCAACCAGAACGGCCGCTATTTTTTCCGGACCCGGGACCATATGGCGGATATCGAAAAACTGTACGGCGCCTCGCGCACCATGCCCGGCATGGACGGCGCGGAGCACTTCAGGATGCGCAGGTCGCTGCGGGGGAGCTATTCGCGCAAGCTGCTCGAAGCGCGGCTGGACGAACTATACAGGCTTTGCCGCACATCCTTGCAGGAATGGCGGACAGGGGATGTCATTCCCGCCGCGGCGGCCTGCCAGAAACACATCAGTCTGCAGATCTCGAACATTCTGATTGGAGTCGACACGACGGACTACCTCGGCGAACTGCTCAAGTACCAGCACCGCTCGCTGGTGACGCACGTTCAGAGGGCGCTGCCGAAGTTCCTGATGCACACCCCCTCGATGAGGAAAAAACGTCGTTATATCACCAAAGTCATCGAGTCGATTTACGAAGTGCACACGCCGGCGCAAAGAAGGAACAAACCGCGCGACGTGGTCGATTACCTGATGGATCTGCACGCCGCCGACCCCCAGTTCCTGCCCGAAACGGACATGAGATTCCCGTTCGTCGCGGCATTGATCGCGAGCATCTACATGGGCAGCGGGTTGAGCTTCGCGCTCTATTGCATGGCCACGCACCCCGATATCTACCGCCGGGTTCAAGAGCAGGCCGATGCCCTGTTTACCAATGGCGATCCGGGTGCGGGCGATCTGACAGCATCCGCGATCGACGTTGCGAATCGGGTCTATCTGGAATCGCAGAGATTGTATCCGGTGATCCCGATGCAACTCCGCACCGTCATGAATCACTGCATACTGCATGGATTCGACATTCCCAAAGACACCCGCGTCGTGTTCGGTCATACCGCCGCGCACCACCTCGAGGAATGCTTCAGCGATCCGGCCAGATTCGATATCGAGCGATTTTCGCCACCAAGGGAGGAACACAAGAACAACGGTGCGTACGTGCCATTCGGACTTGGCACTCATCGATGCCTGGGCTCAAGGCTGGTGGAGTTGCAGATGGCGGTCAACCTGATGCTGATCACCCACTACTTCAACATCAGCGTCGTTCCATCGGATTACGAAATCGCGTTCAATCCATTCCCCACGAGCGCGCCCAACAAGAAACTGAAGTTTCGAATTGACGAACGCCGCAACGCCTTCTGACGCGCCTCGCGGACGCGTTGCCGCAGCCCAGCGGCGACCCGCCGACGCCCTGACCGAATTCAGATGAAACACGCTTCGCTGACCACGCTGCCCAAATCCCTGCGGAACGCGTACCGGGGGTGGAACGTCGCAAGTCGCGTCTCACGTTTTGGCGGTTGGCTCGACAGAAAGAATCGGGCCGACGCCGACGGTGGCGACTATGACCACGCCGAGACCGTCAACAATTACTACGACCTGTGCAGTGAATTCATGCAATTCGGGTGGAACGAGTCCCTGCACTTCGCACCACTGTCGCCTGCGGAGACGCTGGAGGAGTCGATCGTCCGCCATCAGCGCCTGATGATCGAACAGTTGCAACTGCGGGAGGGGATGAGAATTGCCGACATCGGCTGTGGAGTCGGCGGTCCCATGCGCCGCGTCGCGCGCGAGTCCGGCGCCCGCGTCGTCTGCATCAACAACAACGCTCAACAGCTTGATAAAGCCCGGTCGAGGAATATCGAGGTTGGCCTCGATCATATGGCAGAGTACGTGAAGTGCAGCTTCATGGACATGAGCGTCTTTGAAGCGAATTCGTTCGACGCGGGATACGCGATCGAGTCGACCTGTCACGCACCGGACAAGAGGGGCGCATTCGCGGAGATCTTCCGCGTCCTGAAACCCGGAGCCCTGTTCTGGGGTCAGGAGATGTGCATGACGGACAGGTTCGACCCCGGCAACAGTCGTCACCGGGTCATGAAGGGAGAGTTGGAGCTCGGAATCGCCCTCAACGGCGTCGCCACGTTCGCCGAAGTGAACCGAGCGCTTGAGGACATCGGTTTCCATATACTGGAGGCAACGGACAGGGGCATCGAGGACGGTTCGAGCACGCCCTGGTACGAACCCATGGTTGGACAGGCCGGAACGTTGCGCAATGCATTTCGCAGGACGCCGCTGGGCCGCAAGGCGATGGCTGGCGGCCTGCGGATCGCGGAAGCGACAAGACTGATTCCGAAGGGCTCTGCCGCCGTGATCCGACTGATGGATCGAACGGCCGAGGCGTATGTCGCGGGCGGCAAGACGGGGATATTTACTCCTCTTTACTGTTTCCTGGCCCGCAAACCACGGTAAGCCCAAATACAGAAGTGCGAGCCAGGCCAACGATACAGCGCGTTCTCGGTCTGCTGCTGACGATGTTCAGCGCCACGATGCTGCTGCCGATCATCGTTGCGGTGATCTTTGCGGACGGCCAGTGGCTCGCGTTCGCGGCGTCGTTTCTCATCATTCTCTGCTCCGGGATCGCGATCTGGTGGCCGGTTCGCGAGCAGACCCAGGAGCTGCGGCTGCGAGAAGGATTCCTGGTCGTGGCCGCATTCTGGATCGTGCTGGGCCTGTTCGGCGCGGTGCCGCTGCTGCTGACCGGCCATCCGCAGATGAGCCTCACCGACGCGGTGTTCGAGTCCATGTCCGGACTGACCACCACCGGTGCGACGGTGTTGACCGGGCTTGCCGAGCTGCCGAAGTCGATCCTGTTCTACCGCCACCAACTGCAGTGGTTCGGCGGCCTGGGCATCATCGTGCTCGCCGTGGCGGTGCTGCCCATGCTGGGCGTCGGCGGCATGCAGCTCTACCGGGCGGAGACGCCCGGACCGGTCAAGGATACCCGGCTGACGCCGCGGATCACCGAGACGGCGAAGGCGCTCTGGTATGTCTACCTGGGCATCACCGTGCTGTGCGCGCTGGCCTACCTGCTGGCCGGGATGGGCCTGTTCGACGCCATTTGCCACGCCTTCAGCACGGTCGCCATCGGCGGCTTCTCGACGTACGACGAGAGCTTCGGGTATTTCAACAGTGCCGCGATCGAACTGGTCGCCGTCGTCTTCATGTTCATTGCCGGCATCAATTTCTCGCTGCATTTCCTCGCCTGGCGGCACCGTTCCGTCAAGCACTACCTCCAGGACCCGGAGTTTCGCGCCTATTCGAAGCTGCTTGGCGGGCTGATCGTGGTGGTGGTCGTATATCTCCATTTCCAGGGGTACTATCCGACGCTCACCGAAACCCTCACCCACGGTCTGTTCCAGACCGTTTCCATCGCCACCACCACCGGATTTACCACGGCCGATTTCGCCGTATGGCCCGGCGTGCTGCCCGTGCTGCTGATCTTTTCGAGCTTCGTGGGCGGGTGTGCCGGCTCGACGGCCGGCGGCATCAAGGTCATCCGCTGGCTGTTGATGTACCGGCAGGGGCTGCGCGAAGTGCAGCGGCTGGTGCACCCCAGCGCCGAGGTGCCGGTCAAGCTGGGGTCCAAGGCCGTGCCCCACCGGGTGGTCGACGCGGTCTGGGGATTCTTTGCCGTCTACGTGGTCGTCTTCAGCGTCCTGCTGCTGGTCCTGGTCGCCGCCGGCCTGGACCAGGTTTCCGCGTTTTCCGCCGTGGCGGCCACGTTGAACAACCTCGGTCCCGGACTCGGCGAAGTGGCGTCCGGCTTCGGGGGTGTGGGCGCGATCGAGAAGTGGGCAGCGGTGTGCGCCATGCTGCTGGGGCGGCTGGAAATCTTCACCCTGCTGGTGTTGATCACGCCCACATTCTGGAGGCCGTGAACGTGAGCATGGCGCCGCGATTGGAGGCTATACTAGAGCGTGGCGGCGACAGTGCGGGCCTGCGGTACGCGCTGGGATGCGAATACCTGAAGGCCGGCGATCCTGCCAGGGCCGCCGAGCACCTCGGCAAGGCCGTGGCGTTGGAGCCCGACTATTCCGCGGCATGGAAACAACTTGGGCGGGCACAGAGCGACGCCGGATTGGAGGATCAAGCCATGGACACCTACCGGCGCGGCATCCGCGTGGCGAACGAGCGCGGCGACATCCAGGCCGCCCGCGAAATGACCGTATTTCTCAAGCGGCTGCGCAAACCGGTTCAGGACCGGCCCGATTGCTGAGGCGGGCGGCTCCCACTTCGACCGCGGCCATCCGACCTGACCCTTCACTCATGCAGCGACTGAAGTCAATCCTCGAGCGCATCAGCGAACTGACGGGCTCCGCGATGGCGTGGCTGACCGTGCTGATGGTGCTCGGAACCTTCGTGATCGTGGTCCTGCGCTATGTCTTCGACCTGGGCTGGATCGCGATGCAGGAAAGCATCGTGTGGATGCACGCCGCGGTCTTCATGCTGGGGGCCAGCTATACGCTGAAGCACAACGAACACGTCCGCGTCGACATCTTCTATCGGCGCACGACCGCGGAACGCCGCGCCTGGGTGAACGTCGCGGGAACCGTGGTGTTCCTGCTCCCCCTTGCCGGGTTCGTCGCGGTCACGAGCTGGGACTACGTTTCTACATCGTGGGCCATCCGCGAGGCGTCCAGGGAAGCGGGCGGACTGCCCTTCCCCTTCGTGCCCATCATGAAGAGCCTGATACCCGCCACGGCCGTGCTGCTGATGTTGCAGGGCATTGCGGACCTGATTGGCGCCGTAATGGTACTCACCGGGGCGGTGAAGCCTGATGCCGAATCGGGCGGTCCTCCGAGCGAGGCGATCTGATGGAGTGGGTCGCGCTGCTCATGTTTGCCGTCGTCGTGGCCGTGCTGCTCGCCGGCTATCCCGTGGCGTTCTCGCTGGGCGGCGTCGCGCTGCTGTTCGCATGGATCGGCATGGCGCTGGGCATATTCGACGGCGCCTTCCTGGGCACGATGCCCAATCGCATCTACGGGATCATGAGCAACGAGACGCTGATGGCCGTGCCGTTGTTCGTCTTCATGGGCATCACCCTGGAGCGGGCGCAGATCGCCGAGAGCCTGCTCGACAGCCTGAGCCGGTTGTTCGGCACGCTGCGGGGCGGGCTGGGAATTTCGGTGACCCTGGTCGGCATGCTGCTGGCGGCGAGCACCGGCATCGTCGGCGCCACGGTCGTGACCATGGGCCTGCTGGCTCTGCCGACCATGCTGCGCCGCGGCTATGACCCGGCCGTGGCCACCGGCACGATCTGCGCGTCCGGCACGCTGGGGCAGATCATTCCACCCTCCATTATCCTGGTCCTGCTGGGCGACGTGCTCTCCTCTGCCTACAGCCAGGCGCAACTGGACGCCGGCATTTTCTCCCCGGATACCGTGTCCGTGGGCGATCTCTTCGTGGGCGCGCTGATACCGGGCCTGGGACTGGTGGCGCTCTACATCATCTATATCATGTCGGTGGCCCTGCTGAGGCCTGCGACCATGCCGGCGCGCGAGAAGACGGAGAAGGTCGGCTTCGGCGAACTGGCGCTGGCGCTGTTTCCGCCGCTGTTCCTGATCCTGGCGGTGCTGGGCTCCATCATGGGGGGGCTGGCCACGCCCACGGAGGCCGCCGGCGTGGGGGGCGTCGGCGCGCTGCTGCTGGCCCTGGGCAAGGGTCAGTTCTCGCTGGCGCGGCTGATCGACGTGATGAAGAGCACGGTGCGCGTGAGCAGCATGGTGTTCCTGATCCTGATCGGCGCATCGGTTTTTTCCCTGGTGTTTCGCGGTTACGGCGGCGACCGCCTGGTGCACGAACTGCTGGTCAGCATGCCGGGCGGCGTCGTCACGGCGATGCTCATCGTCATGCTGCTGATGTTTCTGTTGGGCTTCGTGCTGGACTTCATCGAGATCACGTTTGTCGTGGTGCCCATCGTGGGGCCAATTCTCCTGACCCTGGGGGTCGACCCGATCTGGTTGGGCGTCATGATCGCGATCAACCTGCAGACCTCGTTCCTGACGCCGCCGTTCGGGTTCGCGTTGTTCTACCTGCGCGGGGTGGCGCCTGAAACGCTGGAAACTACGGCCATCTACCGGGGGGTCATTCCCTTTGTGGTCATCCAGTTGGTCGGCCTGGCCATGCTGGCCTTGTGGCCGGAGCTGGCGACCTGGCTGCCGGAGGTGGTTTACGGGGGGTAGTGGCTCCGGCCGGGGCCGCGAGGGTGCGTGCATCGCCATGGTAAGGTGCGGTCAATGAAAAACAGGTTTCGCAAATTGCAGTCGGATACGTGGGCGATCATCGGCGTGGTCGTCGGCGCTGTTGGCGGGTGGTCGGTGGTCGTCGTGACGGTCATGCTCGCGCTGCACTCCGCCACCAACGCGCGCATCGACGCACAGGGCGCCCGGATCGACATGCTTCACGACACAATGAGGAACGAGCACACCCTGATTCTCGAGTCCATCGCCGGAGTCGCGCAGCGCGTTTCCTACATCGAGGGACATCTCGGGATCGGCCGCGTGGCGGACCCTGAACCTGCCGTTCCACCATAAAGGCTTGCGAGCGATGCGAATCTGTGAACGGGCGGACATTGGCGTTTCAGGGATGAACAGGATGCGCCGGGCCGCCGGCTGGGCGTTTCTCGCCGCATGCGTTCTCCTGGCGCCGATCGACGGTTCCGCTGCTGAGCCGATCACGCTCCGGCTGCACACGTTCAGTTCGCCCAACGCGATCGCCGTGCAGGAGTTCCTCGAACCGTGGGCCCGCGAGATCGAGACGAGATCGAACGGCCGCGTCACGGTCCAGGTGTTTCCGGCCATGCAGCTTGGCGGCAGGCCCGCCGATCTCTACGGGCAGGCACGCGATGGCGTGGTCGATATTGTCTGGACCCTGCCCGCGTATTCCCCGGGCCGGTTTCCGTTGACTCAGGCATTCGAACTGCCCTTCGTCTGCGCGGACGCCGAAGCGGCCAGCCAGGCATTGACGATGTTCCACCGCGAGTGGATGCTCGATGAGTACGGGGACACGCAGCCGCTGGTATTCCATACCACGGCGCCCGGCCACATCCACACCGTCGACCGCCAGGTCCGCACCCTGGAAGACCTCGAAGGGCTGAAAGTTCGCGTCGCCTCCCGGAGCGATGCCGCGATGCTCGAAGCGCTCGGCGCCATCCCCGTAGGCATGCCGATCACGCAAACCTACGAGGCGCTGTCGCGGGGCGTGGTGGAGGGCGCGTGGATTCAATGGAGCGTCCTGCGGCCGTACCGGCTGCAGGAAGTGACGCGGTACCACACGGAGGTTTCGCTGGTCTGCAGTCCGTTCGTGCTGGCGATGAACAAGGCTCGCTATGACGGGTTGCCCGAGGACATCAGGCAGATCGTGGACGACGCCACGGGCATGGCGCTGGCCCAGCGGCTCGGCCGCCTGTGGCAGGAGGACGAGAAGCGCGGCCGGGACCTCGCCGTGCAGCGCGGAAACTCGATCCTGACGCTGGCGGAACCGGAGCGCGAACGGTGGCGGACGGTCACGGCGCCCGTGGCCGACGGCTGGGTCGCCAGGGTCGACGCCATGGGATACGACGGGCAGGCGTTGCTCACCGACGCGAAGCGTCTGATCGCAAGCTACAGCGGTGCCCGGAACCGGTAGACCGTCCGAAGGGACGGCAGGCCCGGCGCCACCCGGCCCGGACAGTTCGGTGGGCCACCGGTTGAGCCTGGGTTTCGAGCGGCTGGCCCGGGCGTTCGCACTGGCGGGCGGCATCCTGCTGATCGGGGTCATGGGGATGACGGTGGCGAGTGTCCTCGGACGCCACCTTTTCGGCATGCCGGTTCCTGGGGACTACGAACTGACCGAACTCGCCTGCGGCATCGCGGTGTTCGCCTTCTTCCCCTATTGCCACGTGACGAACGCTAACGTCGTCGTCGACTTCTTCACGAGCCGGCTGCATCTTCGGCACAGGGCGGCCCTGGACGGCGTGCACAGTATCGCCTTCACGATCATGGCGGGGGTGATCACCTGGCGCCTGTTCATCGGCGGCATGCGCAAACTGCAGGACGGCGAAACGACGCTGTTCCTGGAGATTCCGATCTGGTGGGGGTACTTCCCCGCGCTGATCGCCGCGGCACTTTTGACCGCGGTCTGCTTCCCGGTCATCCACCGTCACCTTCGGTCACTGAGACAATGACCGACATCGGGTTCGGCGCGCTCCTTTTCGGCGTCTGCCTGATGCTGGTAGCGCTGCGGATGCCGGTCGCCGTGGCGATGTTCGTTGTCGGCGGCTTCGGCTTCGCCTCGCTCGCAAGCTGGCCGGCGTTCTTCAACCTGCTCAACACCGCGCCTTTCGGCCGGGTGTCGAGCTACACGCTGTCGGTGCTGCCGCTGTTCCTGCTGATGGGCCATCTCGCGACCCGGGCCGGACTCAGCCGCCTGCTGTTCGATGCGGCCAGGGCTTGCGTGGGACATCGCCGCGGCGGGCTGGCGGTTTCGACCATAGGCGGATGCGCCGGGTTCGGCGCCGTCTGCGGCTCCTCGATCGCGACCGGGGCCACGATGGCCGCGGTGGCGCTCCCGGAGATGCGGCGCCACGGCTATTCCGGCGCCCTGGCCACCGGCACGCTGGCCGCGGGCGGAACGCTGGGCATCCTGTTTCCGCCGTCGATCATCCTGGTGCTCTACGCGGTCATCACAGAGCAGTCGATCGGCAAGCTGTTCCTGGCTGCGCTCGTGCCGGGCATCATCGCCATGCTGGGCTATGCGGCCGCGATCGGCGTCTACGTCCGGATGAACCCGGCCGCGGGGCCGGCCGCGCCGCCCATGCCGTTCGGCGAACGCATCCGGCGCATCGGCAAGGCGTGGCCGGTGGCGGCCATCTTTCTCACGGTCATCGGCGGCATCTACCTCGGCGTGTTCACCCCGACGGAGGCCGCCGCGATCGGGTCCGCGGCGATCGCCCTGGTCGCCCTCGTCTCCGGGCGGTTGGGCTGGAGCGCCCTGTCGGCAAGCCTGCTGGATACCGCCAGAGCGACGGGCATGATCTTCCTGATTCTGATCGGCGCCGAAGTCTTCAACGCCTTTCTTGCGCTGTCCCAGGTTCCCGCGTCGCTGGCCGATGCACTGGCGGCGTCGGGGCTGGCGCCCATGGTCATCCTGATCGGTATCCTGCTGGTCTACCTGGTCCTCGGCTGCGTGATGGACAGCCTGGCCATGATCCTGCTGACCGTGCCGGTCTTCTTTCCGCTCGTGACGGGGCTCGAATTCGGCTACACGCAGGAGGAGATCGCCATCTGGTTCGGCGTCATGGCGCTGATCGTCGTGGAGATCGGCCTGATCACCCCGCCGATCGGCCTGAACGTCTACGCGATCAACGCGATGGACCCGGGCGTGCCGCTGGCCGAATCGTTCAGGGGTACCGTCCCGTTCCTGTTGAGCGGGTTCGTGCTTCTCGCCATTCTTCTCTGGGCGCCGGGCGTCTGTCTCTGGCTGTCGGGGCTGATATGATTTTCTCGACGAACCCGCGCGAAACCGGTCCCGATGCGCGGATTCCGGCGCCGCTCACGGTGGGTCTGGCCTTGCAGATTGCCGCTCTGGTGCTGCCGGGCGCCGTGCTGATTCCGACCATCGTGTTCCGCGGAGGCGGCCAACCCGAGGAGGTTCTGTTGTGGGCAGTGTTCGCCTCACTCGTCGCCAGCGGAGCAACCACGGCGATCCAGGCCCTGGGCGCGGGGCGT
Source organism: Gammaproteobacteria bacterium (assembly GCA_022820625.1). Taxonomy (GTDB): domain Bacteria; phylum Pseudomonadota; class Gammaproteobacteria; order Steroidobacterales; family Rariloculaceae; genus UBA6522. The sequence continues at coordinate 15,944 of JAJEFE010000060.1, forward strand.
TTCGGCGCAGGCTACCTCATTGCCACGGGCACGTCCGGAGCCTCGATCGCGGTCAGCATCGCCGCGCTCGAAGCGGGCGGCCCGGCTCTGCTCGCCTCGCTGGTCCTCGCCCTGGCGCTGTTTCAGTTCGCCTTCTCCGCCCGGCTCGCCCTGTTCCGGCGCATCCTCACGCCCACGGTGACGGGAACGATCATCATGCTGACTCCGGTCACGGTGATGCCGGTGATTTTCGAGCAGTTGAACAACGTGCCCGCGGGTACGCCGGCGGCAGGCGCTCCGTTGAGCGCGATCACGACACTGGCCGTCGTGGTCGGGATCATGCTGAAGGCGCGGGGCGTGCTGCGCCTGTGGGCGCCGATCGTCGGCATCGTCGCCGGATCGCTGGTCTCGTTCGCGTTCGGCCTCTATGACATCGGCCGCATCGCGAATGCCCCGTGGATCGGTTTCCCGTCGGCCGAGTGGCCCGACCTCGATCTCGAGTTCGGAGCCGCCTTCTGGGCGCTGCTGCCGGCCTTCCTGTTCATTGCCGTGGTCTGCACGATTCAGACGATCAGCGGATCGGTGGCGATCCAGCGGGTGTCCTGGCGTACGCCCAGGGCGATCGATTTCCGGGCGGTCCAGGGCGCGGTCGCCGCGGACTCGGCGGGCAACCTGCTGGCGGCGCTCACCGGTTCGATGCCGCTGGGGAACCGTCCAACGGGTACGTCGCTGGCCGAGATCACGGGAATCGCTTCCCGATCCATCGGCATCGCACTGGGTGCGGTATTCGTCCTCCTGGCGTGCCTGCCGAAAGCCCTCGCCGTGGTCCTTGCGATACCCGGCCCGGTCACGGCGACGTTCATCACGATCACGATGGCGGCCATCTTCATTATCGGCGTGAAGGTGGTCGTGCACGACGGCATCGACTACCGCAACGGCGCGATCGTCGGCGTCGCGTTCTGGACCGGCATCGGGTTCGAGAACGGCGTCATCTTTCCCGAATTCGTGGCCGGACTGACGGGCGGACTTCCGCCGAACGGAATGATCGCCGGGGGTGTGGTCGCCATCGCCGCGACGCTGTTCATGGAACTGACGAAACCGCGCAGAAGCAGGATCGAGGTCGCATTCGAGCCTTCGGCCCTGCACGACATCCGCGCGTTCATGGCCGGCTTCGTATCACGATCGGGCTGGGACGAAGCGATGGCGGCTCGCCTCGACGCGGTCGGCGAAGAGACCCTGCTGACGCTTCTGGCGGCGGATGAAGACGCCCCGGAAGCGGAGCCGAGGCGGCTGCTGGTCGTGGCGCGCCGCGAAGACGGCGGCGCGACGCTCGAGTTCATCGCCTCGCGAGGGGAGGATAATCTGCAGGACCGGATCGCGCTGCTTGGCGATACCGGCGCCAGCGAGGTACTGGAACGGGAGGTCTCGCTTCGCCTGTTGCGTCACCTCGCATCCTCGGTTCGCCACCAGCAGTACCATGACACGGACATCGTGACGGTCCGCGTGGAGCCTGGCGGGCCGCTCGCCCAGGACAGCGTTGGCAGGTCCTGACGCTCATCGGTGTCTCGAAGCTCATCCTGCCGCTACCCGATGAGACCTGACTCCTGCCGGTGTTCGCCATCCTGGGTGCAGCGCTGCTCGCGCCCTTTTGGTGGAGGCGCCTCACATCGCAAGGGTTCGATGCCGGGCACGGCCCCTGACTTTCGGCAACCTTCGCTGGAAGCCCGGCTGCCGTTCTATCGGCCCTTCCAGGACGGCGCGCGTTTCTCGGCGAATGCCCGCGCGCCCTCCTTCAGGTCCTCGCTGTCGTAGAGCCGGTCCACGGTCGGAATCTGGCGTTTCATCACCCTGCTGAGGGCATCCTGCGACCGCAGGTTTTCGGATTCGCGAACAACTTCCTTGATTGCCGCGAACACGAGGGGCGGTCCGCTCGCGAGCAGGCGTGCAAGTTCCCAGGCGCGGTCCAGCAGCGCGTCCGGTTCCAGCACCTCGTTGACGATGCCCCAGCGCCGGGCCTCTCCGGCGTCCATGAAGCGGCCTGTCAGCAGCAGTTCCATGGCGACGTGCCAGGGCATGCGCTTCGGCAACTTGATGCTGGCCGCATCGGCGACGGTGCCGGCATTGATCTCGGGCAGGCCGAACCGTGCCGAAGAGGACGCCAGGATCAGGTCGCAGGAGAGCGCCAGTTCGAATCCGCCCCCGACGGCGATGCCGTTGACCGCCGCGATCAGAGGCTTGTTCAGCCCCGGCAGTTCCTGTATGCCGCCGAATCCTCCGACGCCGTAGTCGCCGTCGACCGGATCGCCGGCGGCCGCCGCCTTCAGGTCCCACCCGGCGCTGAAGAACCGGTCGCCGGCGCCGGTGACGATGGCGACACGTGCGTCCGGATCGTCGCGGAAGGCCTTGAAGGTATCGCCCATGATGCGGCTTGTGGCCAGGTCGATGGCATTGGCCTTCGGGCGGTCCAGGGTGACCTCAAGGATGCCGCCCTCGCTCCGGGTTCTGATCGGATCGCTCATGATTCGGTCTCTCCTGTACAGTCGCCGGCTTCGGGCGCATCCGTGGCCGTGTCAGCCTCCCTGGTTCGGAGCAGCGCATCGAGCGCCACCACGCCCTGGCCGCGCGGCCTTATGCCCAGCGGATTGACATCGAGTTCTTCCAGCCGGTCGAAGTTGTCCGCGCCATACTGCGCGATCGCGAGGATCGCGTCGACCGCTGCATCGAGGTCGGCGGGCGGCGCGCCGCGATAGCCCGCCAGGATCGGCGCGCACCTGAGCCCCGCAAGCGCGTTGCGCACTTCTTCGCGCGTCACCGGCAGCAGCAACGTCACGCTGTCCCCCATGAGTTCAACCAGTGCGCCGCCCGAGCCCACGGTCAGCATCAGTCCGAACAACGGATCCCGATGCAGGCCGGCAATCAGCTCCGCCACAGTGCCCGCTTCGAAGCGCTCCACGAGCAGCCGTGCTCCGGGCTCCGCTTCGACGGCCGCCGTTGCATCCGAATCCCGAAGCGCGCCAAACAGCGCTACGGCAGCGTCACGAACTTCGTGCGAACCGGAAAGATCGAGCTTTACAGCGCCGTGCTCCGTCTTGTGCGAGATGCCGAGCGCCTTCAGAACCACCGGCGCGCCGAGGCATTCGGCAGCGGCCACCGCCTCCTCGGCGCTTGCGGCTGTCCGGCCGTCCGGTACGGGGACGCCTGCAGCGGCAAGACGGGTCTTCGCCGTGGCCTCGTCGAGCAACACGGGCGCGGTTGCGGCGACCGTGCGGGATACGAGTGGCCGGTGTTCCGGCGAACGCCAGGCAGCGCCCACGCAAACCGCGCATTCGATCGCGCCCAGGGCTTCGCGCACGCCGGCAAGCGGCGCGATGCCGCGCCCGATCAGTTCGGCGGCGGTCTCCTCGGGCAGGTTTTCCGGCAGCGTCGCGATGATCGCGCCGCGGGTTCCGGCGGCGGCCACGGCGCGGCCGAAGGCCTGCTGCGTGACCTGCCAGTCATCGATGCGGCAGCGGTCGCCGCGGGGGAAGTCGAGCACCACCGCTGCGATGTCGAAAGGCCCCCTGACGAAGGCCGTGAACGTCTCGGTGAGGGCGGCTTCGTTTCCCCAACTGAAGGTGTGGTAATCGAGGGGATTGGCCACGGAAACGAGCGGATGGACGGTGGCGGCCACGGCGGCGGCGTGGTCCGGGCCAAGCATCGGCAATGTCAGCCCGGTTTCGTCAACCGCATCGGCCACCACGCCCGCCTCGCCACCGGAACAGCACATGACACCGATGCGCTTGCCGTCCAGGGGACCGTGCACATGAAGCAGCTTCAGCGTTTCGATGAGTTCGGGAATGCCTGTTACCCTGGCAAACCCCAGCCGCCGCATGAAAGCCCGCGCCCCGGCGTCGGAACCGGCGATGGATGCGGTGTGGCTCAGGGTCGCTGCGCGGCCGCGTTTCGAGGCACCGGCCTTCATCACCACCACGGGTACGCCTTGCTCGCGCGCCTTCCTCGCCAGCGCTTCGTAGCCCGCGACCGAATCGAACGCCTCGACGTGCAGTCCCAGCGCGCTCACCCGGCCGTCATCGAGCAGCGCGTGCGCAAGCGCGGAGACGCCGAGCTGCGCCTGGTTGCCCGCGGTCACCATGAAGGCGACCGGCAGCGAGCGCTGCTGCATGGTCAGACTGATGGCGATGTTCGACGACTGCGTGATGATGGCGACACCGCGCCCGGCGGCGGCCAGGGGCCGTCCACCGTGCTGATCCGGCCAGAGCGCCACGCGGTCGAGGAAGTTGAGCAGTCCGTAGCAGTTGGGTCCGATAATCGGCATCGTTGCGGCCGCCGCAACAAGTTCGCTCTCAAGCTCGCCGCCGTCCGGCGCTTCCCGAAATCCCGATGCATAGCAGACAGCGCCGCCGGCGCCGAGGAGGGCAAGGTCGGCGACCGCGGATACCGTGGCATGGCGGTTGACGGCGATAAACGCCGCGTCCGGCGCTCCTGGAAGGTCCGCCACTGTTGGAAACACCGGCCGGCCCTCCACGCCTGTGAACGTGGGGTGAACCGGCCAGATATCGCCGTCGAACCCCAGCCGGTCGCACTGCCTGATTACTTTCGCCGCAGCGCTCCCGCCGATCACCGCGATCGTGCGCGGGCGCAGGACCCGCGCCAGCCGTGCACCGGCAGGCAAAGCCGGGCCGCCGGAGCCTCGGGCCGTGCGCCCGGCCATGTTCAGGCGCCGAGGGGACGCAGCAGCTCGCGTCCGATGATGTGCCGCTGTATTTCCGAGGTGCCGTCCCAGATGCGTTCCACGCGGGCGTCCCGCCAGAACCGCTCCAGTGGGAGGTCGTTCATGAGGCCCATGCCGCCGAACACCTGGACGGCTTCGTCGGTGACGCGCGCGAGCATCTCGGTCGCGTACAGCTTGGCCGAGGCGATTTCGCGATTCGCCGCGAGCCCCCGGTCGAGGCGCCAGGCGGCGGCCAGCGTCAGCCAGTCCGCGGCGTCGATCTCGGTGATCATGTCCGCGAGCTTGAAGGAAACGCCCTGAAAACGGCCGATGGGCCGTCCGAACTGGCGCCGCTCCGCCGCGTGGGCAAGGGCCAGGTCGAAGGCGCGCCGGGCGCGGCCGACACACATGGCGGCCACGGTAAGGCGGGACCCGTACAGCCACTCGTTCGCAAGGTCGAAGCCGCGGTGCGCCTCGCCGAGCACCTGCGCGGCCGGCAGCCGGCACTTGTCGAACATGAGAATGCTGTTGTGATAGCCCCTGTGCGAGACGGACTCGTAGCCGGGACGGATCCCGAAGCCGGGCGTACCGCGGTCCACCAGGAAACAGGTGATGTGCTTCCTGGGTCCCCGGGGCGTATCCTCCTCGCCGCTGGCGACGAATACGATGATGAAGTCGGCGATGTCGGCGTGGGAGATGAAATGCTTGCTGCCGTTCAGGATCCAGTCGCTGCCGTCGCGGCGCGCCTCGCAGCGCATGGCGCGCAAGTCGGATCCTGCCGCGGGCTCCGTCATGGCCAGCGCATCGAAGCGTTCGCCCCGCGCCGCGGGAAGCAGGTAACGCGCGCGCTGCTCCTCGTTGCAGGCCATGAGGATTGCAGAGGGGCGCCCCCAGAAGACGCTGAGCGCCATGGACGGACGGCCCAGTTCGCGCTCCAGCAGGGTCAGGGTCAGGTGGTCGAGACCGCCGCCGCCGACGTCCACCGGCAGGTTCGGGGCATAGAAGCCCATCTCGATGATCTTGTTCTTGATCTCCTCGCCCAGTTCGGGCGCGACCCGGCCGCTGCGCTCGACTTCCTCTTCGTGGGGGTAGAGTTCCCGCTCCACGAAGTCGCGCACGGAGTCCACTACCATCTGTTGTTCGGAGGTCAGTTCGAAGTCCAACGTCATCCTCCCGGCGTACGCCCGTTCCGCCCTTCGCCCAGCCGGCGCGCCTCGTCCTCGGCAAGCGTACGCCCGGCGCCGATCTCGTAGCGCCTGAGCGCCTGCATGATGGCAACCAGGCAGTCGTCGCGCAATCGCTCCAGTTCCTTCACCGACCTTCCGGCAGCCTGACGCCGCGTCCCCTCCGCCATCCGGGCGATCAGTTCGCCGCTGAGTTCCGGCGCCTCGAGCCGGGTCCACGGCAGCTTGAGCGCCGGACCGAACTGCTTCATGAAATCCTCCATCCCGGCGTCGCCCCCCGCCAGGTGAAACGTCAGGCACGTGCCCATGAACGCCCAGCGCAGGCCCGGCCCGTAGACGATGGCCGCATCGAGCTCTTCAGTCGTCGCCACGCCGTCGTTCACCAGGTGCAGGAGTTCGCGCCACAGGGCTTCCTGCAGGCGATCGGAGAGGAAGCCTTCGATCTCGGCACGCACCCTGAGGGGATGCATCCCGAGTTCGCGGTAGAACGCGATGGCATGGTCGATGCTCGCCGACGAGGTTTGCCTGCCGCCCAGCACCTCGACAAGCGGTAAAAGGTAGACCGGGTTGAAGGGATGCCCGACCACGAGGCGCTGCGGATATTGACACCGCGATTGAATCTCGGTCGGCAACAGGCCAGAGGTGCTCGATGCGACGACGACGTCCGGCGGCGCTTCCGCGTCGATTTCTTCATGAAGGGACTGTTTCAGGGCAAGCCGTTCCGGCGCGCTCTCCTGGATGAAATCCGCGGCCCGGCATGCGGCGCCCAACGAGTCGGCGCAACGCAGGCGATCGGGACTGGCGCCGCCATACAGGCCGACTTTTTCCAGCGCGGGCCAGGCATTCCCGACCGCGCTGGTGAGGCGCCTCTGCCAGCCCAGTGCGGGATCCCAGGCCACCACGTCGAGCCCGTGGGCGAGCGCCCGCGCCGCCCAGCCGGCGCCGATGACGCCGGTTCCTACGACGGCCAGGGTGCGGACAGGTCGATGCATGGACGGCGTGGCGCCAGCCATAGGGCACACAAGCGAAACAGAGGCAGGGACGGCATTGCGGGCCGGAGTCAGCCTCGCTTCACCAGGCCGAACCTGTCGCGCGCTGCCTCGGGACCGAGGACGCGCGCCCCCATCATCTCGACGATGCCGCGGGCCTTCTCGACAAGCTGGGCATTGGTGGCAAAGACGCCCCGGCTGAGGTAGAGGTTGTCCTCCAGCCCGACCCGCACATGGCCGCCGAGCAGCACGGACTGCGCCGCGAACGGCATCTGGAAGCGGCTGATCGCGAACGCGGTCCAGTTCGCGCCGGGCGGCAGAAGGTCAACCCATGATTTCATGATACCGGGCTCAGGCGGAGCGCCCCACGGGATGCCGAAGCAGAGCTGGAAGAGCGGCGGATCGTCGATCAGGCCTTCATCGATCATCTGCAACGCGAAACTCAGATGGCCGGTATCGAAGATCTCCATCTCCGGCCGCACGCCCAGTTCCTGAATGCGTTTCGCGCCCCGCCGGAGCATGTCCGGGGTGGAGACGTAGACCAGGCTGCCCTCGCCGAAATTATAGGAGCCGCAATCGAGGGAGCAGATTTCAGGCAGCAGCTCCTCGACGTGGGGAAGGCGGTCCAGCGCGCCGACCAGGTCGGTTTCCTCGCCGAAGTCCGTCGGCTGCTCGTCGGGGCCGATGAACAGGTCGCCCCCCATCCCCGCGGTCAGGTTGATCACCACATCCGTGCCGCAGTCGCGAATGCGCGCGACCACCTCGCGGTACAGCGATACGTCGCGGGCACCCTTGCCGGTGGCCGGGTCGCGGACATGGCAGTGCACGATCGCCGCCCCGGCCTTCGCGGCATCGATCGCCGAATCCGCGATCTGCTCCGGGGTAACGGGAATGTCGGGATGCCTGCCCACGGTATCGCCGGCGCCGGTGACGGCACACGTGATGATCACATCGGTATTCATGGGCAACTCCTCCGGCGGGTTCGGTCCGGTCCGGGCTCGGACAGGCGCAGCGCGGAGCTGCCGTTGGCCAGGGGAATGTTGACAAAGCCCTCAAACGTGCTCACGAAATCTCCGTCCGTGATGCTCCAGCCCGAAGGTCCACGCCGGCGCTGAAAGCATTGGGGTCCGGCTTGTTGGCAACGATGCGCACCGCGCCGGACGTGGCGCTGGCAGCCGTATCGCCGCCGCCGCCATCGGAGACTCCACGCATGACCATGGTGGTCGCGCCGGGAATCCGGCTTGAGATGTTGATGAAGGGCGACAGAGGTCTTTTCGAATGGAAATCGGGAAGCGGCGACCGAGCCGCGCGAGACAGTTTCACGAACATTGCCGGACATCTGAGATCCCCCTCAAGTTACACCCGACCATCCCGCACAATAGCACCACCAGTTCAACCTCCAAAAGTCTGCGATGCGTGAAACTATTTTCGTGTGCGACGCACGTTTGAACAATTGCGACATCTGCGCAGGACGCGCCTCGCCACCTCGCGCAGTTCAGCATCGGGCGTATGCCCGGATGGTATTGAACCCTGTGAAGAAGTGATCGCGGCTGCCCGCCGTCACTCCTCGTCGGCGTCGTCCCTGAGCCCCCACCATGCCAGGCCGGCGTAGACCATAAGCCCGACGGTAACCACGGCGAAGGGCAGCGGCGGCAGCCAGAGGGGTACGTCGTTGATGCTCTCGTAGGGCCCGATCCATCCGGCTGCGATCGCGCCGATGGCCAGTCCGATGACGATGCCGAACGCCAGCTTCGGCTGACTGCGCCACGTCAGCCCCCACAGAAGGAGGAAGACGACAAAGGCAGTCATGGTCCAGAACATCGCAGTCTCCGTGTCTTGGCGAGGCCAGTCTTCAGTGTTCTGGCGAGGCCGGTCTTCAGTCAGATTACCCCGGCCCGCCTCAGTGGGCCTCGCCCGGATGGCTCGGCACGAAATTCGTCTCGCCGAAAAAGTCCAGCCGCGTCAGCAACGTGTAGTCGCCCTCCAGCGCGAAAAAACCGATCGCAAACAGCAGCAGGATCGGCGGACCGAGAATCGCGTAGATCAGTGCGATGCGCTCCCACGCCATGTGCATGAAGACCGCAACGATGAATCCCGCCTTGGCCAGCATGAAGACGAGGATCAGCGACCAGCGCAGGTAACCCTGCAGGCCCATGTAGTCCACCATGTAGGAGAACGCGCTGAGCACGAACAACAGCACCCAGACCCAGAGGTAGATGGCCAGGGGGTGTTGCTGATGTCCTTCGGTTGCCGTTGCCATTGTCAGTTTCCCGTCCGGCGGATTCGCTCGAAACCGGAGCGCCGCCTCAGTTGAATTCGCCTTGCCGCAGTCTTCGCCACAACACTCACCACAGGTAGAAGAAAGCGAAGATGAAGACCCACACCAGGTCGACGAAGTGCCAGTACAGGCCGGCGATCTCGACCACTTCGTAGTTTCCCGACGCCTCGTAGTCGCCCCTGAGCACCTTCAGCGCGATTACCGCCAGGTAGATCACCCCGCAGGACACGTGAAAGCCGTGGAAGCCGGTGATCATGAAGAACGTCGAACCGAACTGTGCCGCCCCCATCGGGTTGCCCCAGGGCCGCACTCCCTCGTCGACGATGAGCTTCATCCACTCGAACGCCTGCATGCCGACGAACGTGGCGCCGAAGGCGGCGGTGACGAACATCAGCGCGGCGGTCTTCGCCCGGTCCCCGCGGTATCCGTAGTTCACCGCCAGCGCCATGGTGCCGCTGCTGGTGATGAGGATGAACGTCATGATGGCGATCAGGATCAGGGGGATGGGATCGCCGCCGAAACTGAGCGCAAAGACCTCGCTGGGATTGGGCCAGGGCACCCGCGTGGACATGCGCACGTTCATGTACGAGGTCAGGAAGAGCGAGAAGATGAACGTGTCGCTCAGGAGGAAGATCCACATCATGGCCTTCCCCCACGGGACGTGGAAGGTCTGCTTGTCGGCGGTCCAGTCGCGGGCGAAGCCCCTGAAGCCCTGAGGCAGGGCGGCTGCGCCGGCGGAGTCGGTCAGTTCGGAAGACATCGGTTCAGTTGCAAACGCTCACGTGGATAACAATTGCCGGTTCGATCGCTCACGGAATAACATCAGCCAGCTCGATCATTCAGGTGGAGAGCAACAGGCCGAAGAGAATCAGCCAGACCAGCAGCAGGTAATGCCAGTAGACCGAACACAGGGTGACGGACAGGCGCACCCCGGCGACCTCGGTCACCGGCCTCGATTCCAGGCCCTTCCACACGGCGCCCGCAGCCCGCGCCCAGAACCACAACCCGCCGGCCAGGTGCAGTCCGTGAAGCGCCGTGAGGATGTAGAAGAACGCATCGGCGGGGTTGGTGGCCAGGTAGTATCCGGACAAAATCAACTGGCGCCACACCAGTAACTGGCCGCCCAGGAAGGCGATGGTCAGCAGTCCTCCGGCAACGAGATTCGGCTTCAGCCCATCCAGGTCTTCCCGGGCGACGGCGCTGCGGGCGCGCTGCAGCGCAACGCTGGCCAGTATCAGCAGCACCGTGTTGACCCACAGCAGGCCAGGGTCCGGCAGCGGCCGCCAGTCCGGGAACTGCGAGCGCATGTTGTAGACGATGGCAAAAAGGCCGAACAGGCTGGTGACCACGGCCAGGAAAACCCACAGGCCGACCCGTTCCGGCGCGGCGTTGACCGCGCCGCCTTCCTCGATCACGCCCTGTTCCACCCAGGGCTTGGCCTTGAGGCGCTGCAGCAGGAACAGCCACACCAGTATGGCGCCGCCCAGGGCCGCAAATAGTACGGAAATGTTCATCAGTGATGCACGCCGTGGTCGCGCCCGGCAATCACGCCCTTGTGGGGCGGCTCGGTCTGCGGGATGTAGTCTTCCGATTCTCCGGGAACGCTGTAGTCGTAGGGCCAGCGATGCACCTCGGGAAGCTCGGCGCCCCAGTTGCCGTGTTTGGGCGGCGTATCCGGCGTCATCCACTCCAGCGTGGTCGCCCGCCAGGGGTTCGGATCGGCCTTGGGTCCTTTCCACAGGCTCCAGATCACGTTGATGAAGAACAGCGTCTGGGCCGCGGCGACGAACAGTGCCGCGACGGTGATGCCCGAGTTGAGCGTCTGCGCCGAAGCGGGAATGAATTCGGTGTCGCCGTAGGCGTAGTAGCGGCGCGGCACGCCGAGGATGCCCAGGTAATGCATGGGCAGATAGATGGAATAGGTGCCCAGCAGCGTCAGCCAGAAATGCGCCTTGCCCAGGGTTTCATTGAACATCCGCCCGGTGATCTTCGGGAACCAGTGATAGATCGCGGCAAACACCACCAGCACCGGGGAGACGCCCATGACCATGTGGAAGTGACCGACGACGAAATAGGTGTCGGACAGCGGCAGGTCCACGGTCACGTTACCCAGGAACAGGCCGGTCAGCCCCCCATGGATGAAGGTGAAGATGAAGCCGATGGCAAACAGCATGGGCACCCTGAGGTGGATGTCGCCCCGCCACAGGGTCAGGATCCAGTTGTAGACCTTCAGCGCAGTCGGCACCGCGATGATCAGGGTGGTGGTGGCGAAGAAGAACCCGAAGTAGGGATTCATGCCGCTGACGTACATGTGGTGCGCCCAGACCACGAAGCTGAGGGCGCCGATGAGCACGATCGCCCAGACCATCATCCGGTAGCCGAAGATGTTCTTGCGCGCGTGTACGCTCAGCACGTCGGAGACGATTCCGAACGCGGGCAACGCGACGATATAGACCTCCGGATGCCCGAAGAACCAGAACAGATGCTGGAACAGGATCGGGCTGCCGCCGCCGTAATCGAGTTCCCGGCCCAGTGACAGCATCTCGGGCATGAAGAAGCTGGTCCCGACGACCCGGTCGAGCGTCATCATGACCGCCGCCACCAGCAGGGCCGGAAACGCCAGCAGACCCAGGATGGTCGCCACGAAGATGCCCCACACCGCCAGCGGCATGCGCATCAGGGTCATGCCGCGGGTGCGCGCCTGCAGCACCGTGGTGACGTAGTTCAGCCCGCCCATGGTGAACGCGACGATGAAGATGGCCAGCGACACCAGCATCAGCACGATGCCGCCGCCGATACCTGGAGTCCCCTCGCTGATGGCCTGTGGCGGATAGAGAGTCCAGCCGGCGCCGGTGGGCCCGCCGGGGACGAAGAAACTGGCCAGCAGCACGATGACGCTCAACAGGTAAACCCAGAAGCTGAGCATGTTCATGTAGGGGAAGACCATGTCCCGGGCGCCGCACATCAGCGGAATCAGGTAGTTGCCGAACCCGCCCAGGAACAGCGCCGTCAACAGGTAGATGACCATGATCATCCCGTGCATGGTCACGTACTGGTAATACTGGTTGGGGTCCACCAGGTTGAACGTGTCGGGAAAACCCAGTTGCAGCCGGAACAGCAGCGACAGCACCAGCGCCACCACGCCGACGAAGATGGCGGTGATCGCGTACTGGATCGCGATCACCTTGTGATCCTGGCTCCAGATGTATTTCGTGATGAAGGTGTCGGGATCGTGAAGGTGTTGATCGCGGTCGGCGATCGCTGCATACGCCATCAGTTGGTTCCCCCGCTCAAGGTATTCAGGTAGGCGACAACGTCATCGACATCATCGTCGCTCGGCAGGATGTCCGCCATCAGCATCATCTGGTCGCCGTACAGGTCCCCGGGATGGGCGCCGCGGATGCCGTCCCGGAAGTTCCGCAACTGCGACGCCAGGTACCAGTCGTTCAGGCCGACCAGCGCCGGGGCGTTCACGGCCCAGATGCCCTCGCCGTTGGCGCCGTGGCAGGCCGCGCAATTGCCGTAGATCCGTTCGCCGCGAGCCACGTCGCCGAAAATCGTCTCCTCCAGAGGCTGCACCGGCATTGACGCAATGTAGGCGGACACATTCTGGATCGCCTCATCGTCCGGGATCGCGGCCATGATCGGCCTCATCGTCGCGCCGACGGTGTCCTCGGGGTGAGTTCCACGCACGCCGTCCCTGTAGTAGCGCAGTTGCCGAGCCGTATATTCCACGTCCATTCCGGCGATGGCAGGCGCGTTGAGTATCTGCATGCCCTGCCCCGCCTGGCCGTGGCAGGCGCCGCAAAGCGCGTAGCTTGCCTGGCCGAGTTCCCCGTCGCCCAGGCCGCGTTCCATGGTCTCAGCGTACGTGGGATGACTGTCCAGCCAGGCCTCGAAGTCGGCGCGCTCATCGACCACCACGCGTCCTCTCATGGTGTGGTGAGCGAGGCCGCAGAGTTCCTCGCACAGGATTTCATACTCGCCGACGACAGTGGGCGTGAACCAGAGGTAGGAGACGTGGCCGGGCACCAGGTCCATCTTCACCCGGAACTGCGGAATCGCGAAATCGTGAAGCACGTCCCTGGAACGCAACCAGGCCCGCATGGGCTGGTCCACGGGCAGGTGCACGATGGGGCTGGCGATCAGGATGTCGTCCCGGCCGGTGGGATCATCGGGATCCATGCCGAACGGGTTTTCCTGCGTGATGTGCCGGATGTCGACGTTGCCGAACTCGCCGTCGTCGCCGGGGAAGCGGTAGCTCCAGTGCCACTGCTGGCCCACGGCCTCGAATTCACTGGCTTCGTCGGGCACGTTGACGAATTGCCCCCAGACCACCAGTCCCGGCGCCAGCATGACCACCACGCCGATACTCGTGCCCACGGTGAGCCAGGTCTCCAGCTTCGTATTCTCGGGATCGTAGTCGGCCTTGTGTCCGGCGCGGTGGCGGTAGCGAATGATGCACCACGCCATGAACAGGTTCGCGGCCACGAAGACCAGCCCGGTCACGATGAACGTGACGTTCACCGTCAGGTCGATCAAGCCCCAATTGGAAGCCAGCGGGGTGAAATACCACGGGCTCAGGAAATGGAAGGCCAGGCTGGCCACCACAAGCAATATCAATGCGACTGCTAGCACCATGAGGAGTCGTGGCCCTCTATTGAACTATCTCGTTGCCTGAGCGTTGCACGCCGGAGGCGCGGTGACCCGGTCACCGGCCTATTCGATGATGAAGCTCCCGTTCATGAGCACGTAATGACCGGGAAACGAGCAGAAATACGTGTACGCGCCTCCGGGCTCGAGCCCGGCGAGGCTGAAGGTCACCGACGTCTCCTCTCCGCCTCCGATCATTCCGGTCGTGGCGATGATCCGGGGATCGTCTGCCGGCAGGTATTCGGGCGGCCCCGACGCCGCGGCGACCGTGGCCAGAGGCATGTAATCGGCTGTCGCGGTCAACACCCAGTTATGGCCCATGACATTGGCGGCAAGCTGTCCGGTGTGAACCAGGTTTATCGTCACCTCCTCGCATGAGGCGCTGACGCGAATCTCGGACACGTTCCACTGAATCAGGTCATTGCCTTCGATGACCTGTGTGCACTCTTGTCCCTGCGCCGTACCGCAAATCGCGAGACCCAACAAGGCCGCTGCCGCAAGAAATCTGTTCATCGATTCGTACTCCTGACCGGGTTGCCCGCGCGTTTCGACCGTTGGCGGGACGATGCGTAGATCCGCTTTCGCCCATGGCCCGCAAATACGGCGTACCGGATTCACAGTCCGTGGATTTCGGGCGCGAATTTTAACAGAACCGCCATCGGCGGGTAACGGATATTCTACGCAATTTTCGATTCAGGCACGGCCCCGGCGGCCCCGTTTATCAACCCGGCGGCAGCCTCCGCGCGCACCTCGATTCATCTGTCTGGAGGCGCGCGCATGCCGGCATCCACGACCGTCACCCGGACAAGTAAAATATCGCACCTGGAACCTGCAACCGGGAACCTGCTTCCGTGATCGGACTGCTGCAACGAGTGAGCCGCGCCAGCGTGGCGGTAGAGGACCGGACCATCGCCGAGATCGGCGCCGGTCTACTGGTCTTCGTTGCTGTGGAAATCGGTGATACGGAGGCCCAGGCCGCGCGGCTGATGGAGCGGCTGCTGGCGTATCGCGTCTTCGCGGATGATCGGGGACGCATCAATCTGAATGTTTGCGAGGCGGGCGGCAGCCTGCTGCTGGTGCCGCAGTTCACCCTGGCCGCCGATACCCGCAAGGGCAATCGGCCGGGCTTCTCGAAGGCGGCCCCGCCGGCGCTGGGCCGAACACTGTTCGACCACATGGCGCAGCTTGGCGCCGACGCCCCGGTTCCCGTGGCGACGGGACGGTTCGGCGCCACGATGCAGGTCGATCTCTGTAACGAGGGCCCGATGACCTTCTGGCTGCGCGTCCCGCCCGCGAGTTAGGGCCTGTTGACGGCTTTCGCGTATCATTGGCGTATCGGTCGGTATTGGAGCGAAAGGATGGGATTGGGTGGCATAGGCATTTGGCAGCTTCTGATCGTGCTGCTGATTGTGGTGCTTTTGTTCGGCACCAAGCGCCTGAAGACCCTGGGTGGCGACCTGGGCGGCGCATTGAAGAGCTTCCGTAGCGCGGTGGAGAACGACGAGGATCCGGCCGGCGAATCCGCCGAAAACCCTCGCCTGTCGACCGCCGAGCCGGACGCCGAATTCGCCGAACAAAGCAGAGAGAGCCAAAGCAGCGGGACCTGACGATCGACGTTGTCCGGTGAGCGGTTCTCCGGCCCGGGACCAATAACTAATAGTCCAGAGCGGTACCCCGCATCGGATTCACGCCGTTGTGGAAATTACCCTGATCGCGCACCGTGCGCGGCACGCCGTGCTCGTCGTAATGTACCCACGCCAGACCGTGGGCATCGCCGTTGCCGGGCATGTCGATCTTCTCGATCAGTTCCCGGGTAGCCGCGTCATAGACGTAGAGCCGCCCTTCGGCGTTGCTGGTCGCCCACATCTCCCGGCCGTTGGGCGCCAGCAGTACATGGTCGACCATGTACGCGCCGTACAGCGTGTCCAGGTGCTGCCCGGATTCGGCGTCGATGACCGTCAGCGTCCTGCCGTAGTGGCCCGCGGCCTCGCCCTTGTCGGCAATCCATAACTCCGTCTCGTCGGCGTTGAGCGAGCCGCCGTAGGGGCCGATGCCCGTGCCGTTGGTCCAGATGACCTCGCCCGTCTCGATATCCATCTTGGCCGCATTGGACATGGTATTGATGACGTAAATGTATTCCTTCGCCGAATCCACCAGCGCCCAGTTGGGACGGTAGCCCGGAATCGGGAACTCGGCCTCGACCTCCCAGGTATCCGGGTTGATCTTGGCGATCCAGTATGGGCGCATCGCCATGAGCCGGCCCTGGTACATGGCGATGGCGCTGAACATGCCGGTGGCGCGGCCCGGCGCGTAACCCGCCGGTTCCATGAGCGCGTAGATGTACTCGTAGTCCGGATCGGTCCAGACCGTGTAGGCGTAACCGCCCAGATCCGAGTCCAGCACGCCGCCGACGATTTCGTCCGTATCGGGGTCGAGCAGCATCAGCGCGAGCCCGCCCTGGTCCCGGCCGAACATGTCCAGCAGCACGTAGTCGCGGAACACCTGGCCGTGGTGCAGGCGCCCGCCGATGTCGATCTGGGCGACCGGTTGCAGCGTCACCGCGTCCACCTTGATCAGTGTCGCCGAGGTGCCCAGCCGGCCCACCCAGGCCGGGCGGTCCGGACCGATGCCGCCGCCTGTCAGTTCCGCTGCGCCCGCCGGACGCGGGCCGACGATGTAGACGTGGCGCCCGTCGGGCGACACCACCGTCGTGTGAACGGCGCCGCGCAGCGATTCGGGCAGCATGTAGCTTGCGATCACCTCCCGCGTTTCGGCGTCGCCGACGACCACCGAACTGCTCGTCGGCAGTTCGTAGCCCTCGAACAGGACCGCCGGCCGGCTCGAGGCGCCGACGTTCTCGTAGAAGTAGGTCTTGCCCGGCTCGGGCGTGAATTTCGGCTCGCCCGGATCGTAGGTGGCGAGCACCTGTGCGTCGTAGTGGCTCAGCAGGCTGCCTTCCCGGGAGCGGCGCGTCCAGGTCGCCTGCAGGGACTCGAAGGTCTCGATGGCTTCGATCTGCAGATCGCGGGCCGTTTTCTCGAATTCGATGTCCGGGCCCCGGCTGGCCCTGACCGTCTCCAGGTCGCCGAGCCACATCTGCGGCAGCCCCGCCTCCAGCGGCAGCCCGGCCAGCGTGCGGATGTACATCGAGATCGCGGCGAGATCGTCATCGGATGGGTCCATCTCGCTGACGATGACGCCCATGACGGGATTGTTTTCGAGCTGATCGAAAATATCCACCGGGGTCGGTCCGAACAGCAGGCTCGGCCCCACCAGCCCTTCGCCCGTCGGCGCGTGGCACACGTGGCAGCCGATTTCGGAGTGGAAGAGCTGGCTTCCCCGCTCGACGAGATCGTCGAATTCCTGCGACCGGGCGCTGCCGGCAGCCAGTACAACGCCGGCCAGGAGCGCCAGTGATCCATGCCTTCCATACATCCGAGTTCTCCGTCGTGGTGAGTGCGGCGCCGGGTGGGACGCCGAATTCGACTGTAACATACGGCGAAACCTGCTCGCCTGTTTCGGCCGCCGCAACGAATTCACCCGGATGCCGAAGCTCGCAAGATCGCAATTTCAAAATACGGTATCTTTCAGTCCGATGGGCAACGCGTCCGTGGAACGCAACGGGAAACATCTCTCATGTTCGACGTCGGCTTCTGGGAACTCCTGCTGATCTTCGGCATGGGGCTCATGATTCTGGGCCCGGAACGCATGCCGCGGGTCGCCGCGCAGATCGGGCGCTGGATCGGCCGGGCCCAGAGGACTGCCAACCAGTTTCGCCGCAAGCTGCAGCGGGAGCTGGAACTGGAAGACCTGATGCGTGACGGCATCGTTCCGAAGCATCGCCCGGCGGCGCGGCCGAAGACGACGACCCGAACAGGCAACACGCCCACGACCGTTCCCGCCAACGCCACGAAGTCCGATGCTGAAAAGGAGTCGGAGGCCTTGAGAGAGGCTACAGCGGCTGCGAGCGCAGAGCCCGAGTCGACTGAACACGCTTCGGGCGACACCACTGAAGCACAACAACATCATTCGACAGTGGGCGAACAGGACCCCGGCCCCGAACCGTCCCAGGCATCGACCCGGGTCGGAGAAGCTCCCGAGACCCGCGAGGCCGGATCCTCATGACCCCGCCCGAATCGCCCAACGGGGAAGAACAGCTCGCCGAGGGAACGCTGCTTTCCCACCTGGTAGAACTGCGGACCCGGCTGATTCGCGCCGCCGCGGCGGTACTGGTCATCTTCATCGCGCTGGTTCCCTTCGCCGAGCGCGTGTTCACGCTCATCGCAACGCCGTTGATGGAACGGCTCCCGGAAGGCGCCACCATGATCGCCACCCAGGTGGCCTCCCCGTTCCTGACGCCGTTCAAGATGTGCCTGTTCGTGGCGGTGTTCCTGGCGATGCCCGTGGTGCTCTACCAGGCCTGGCAGTTCGTGGCGCCGGGGCTGTATCGCAAGGAAAAGCGCTTCGCCTTCCCGCTGCTCTTCGCCAGCATCGTGCTCTTCTACGCCGGCGTCTCGTTCGCCTATTTCGTGGTCTTCCCGCTGATGTTCTCGTTCTTCGCCGCGGTCTCGCCCCAGGGTGTGACCATGATGACCGACATCGCGTCGTACCTGGATTTCATCCTCACCATTTTCTTCGCCTTCGGAGTGGCGTTCGAGGTGCCCATCGTGACCGTGATGCTGGTGTGGAGCGGACTGGTATCCACACAGACCCTCAAGAAGGCGCGGCCGTTCGTCTTCCTCGGAGCGTTCGTGGCCGGCATGCTGCTGACTCCGCCGGACGCCATCTCCCAGACGCTGCTCGCCGTACCCGTCTACCTCCTGTATGAAAGCGGACTCATCCTTGCCCGGTTCCTGGTCACCCCGGGCGAGGCAGCCGAAGACGCTGAGAAAGCGGGAGAATCAGCAGGATGACGCGGTCTTGGGGTTGGCGCCGCATTCGGCATAACGCCACCTTCGGGATGACATCGCCTTTGGGAGAATAGCCAGGATGACACCACCTTCAGCCCAAACGGCCGGCGCGGCGACATTGCCCCGGCAACCGGAAGCCACGTGGGTAGGACACCCGCGCGGCCTGCTCACGCTCTTCATGACGGAGATGTGGGAGCGATTCAGCTACTACGGCATGAGGGCGCTGCTGGTGCTGTTCATGGTCGCGGCCATCCAGGACGGCGGCATGGGATTGACGGACCAGACCGCCGTGGCGATCTACGGACTGTATACCGCCGCGGTCTACCTGCTGTCCCTGCCCGGCGGCTGGATGGCCGACCGGCTGCTGGGCGCCCAGCGCGCGATCTGGTACGGCGGCATCGTCATCATGAGCGGACATTTCACGCTCGCCATTCCCGGCGTCCCGACGTTCTTCCTGGGACTGGTGCTGATCGCGCTCGGCACCGGGCTGCTCAAGCCCAACATCAGCGCGGTCGTCGGCGAGCTTTACCAGCCGGGCGACCCGCGGCGGGACGGCGGCTTCACCATCTACTACATGGGCATCAACGTGGGCGCCTTCATGGGGCCTCTGGCCTGCGGCTGGCTGGCCACGCAGAACTGGCACTACGGATTCGCCGCGGCGGGCGTCGGCATGCTGTTCGGGCTGATCCAGTTCGCGCTGACGCGCAAAAACATGGGGACAGCCGGCCTCGAGCCCGCCCGTGCCGCCGGTGACGATGCCGCATACAAGCGCCGCGCCTGGCTGGGTGTGTCGACCGCGCTTGCAGTGATCGGGATACTTCTGATCGGCGGATTGACGGGCCTGATTCGATACGACGCGGTCAGCCTTTCCCAAAACGCCAGCTACGCCATCGTTCTTGTCACCGCAGCCTTTTTTGCCTACGTCCTCGGCCTTGGTGGACTGAACTCCGCAGAGCGTGGCCGGGTGATCGTCATCGCCGTGCTGATCTTCGCGGCGACGGTGTTCTGGGCCGGATTCGAGCAGGCGGGTTCATCCCTCAACCTCTTCGCCGAACGCTATACGGTCCGCGATTTCGGTAACTTTACCGTGCCTGCAACCTGGTTCCAGTCGCTGAACGCGGGGTTCATCCTCATTCTGGCGCCGCTCTATTCCATGCTCTGGCTGGCTTTGGCCACGCGCAAGCTGGATCCCAACCCGATTCTCAAGATGGCCATGGGCCTCATCATGCTCGGGCTGGGGTTCGCAGTGATGATCTTTGCCGCCCAACTGGTCGTTCAAGGCGATACGGTACTGCCAACCTGGCTCATCTTCACCTACCTGCTTCATACGATGGGCGAGCTGGCACTGAGCCCGGTGGGCCTGAGCGCCGTTACGAAGCTGTCGCCAAGGCGCTACGTGGGCCAGATGATGGGGGCGTGGTTCCTGGCGGCGTCCCTGGGGGCCATCCTGGCAGGCCTGATCGCAGGCGAGTTCCGTGCCGACGCGATAGAGACGATGCCCGGGCTGTACACGCAGATAGTGCTGACCTCGGTGGGCATCGGATTGCTTCTTGTCGTCGTGTCGATCGTATTCAAAAGGGCGAGAATCGGCGATTGACGGGTTACCATTGGGGGCGTTAAATCGGAGACATGCGCCGATCATGAGGATTTCCGAAGCACTGAACCGATGACCTCCACCGACTCACTCCATTCATACGTTCCCGAGTATTGCCGCGGACTTGACGACCTGGCGCGGGATCTCCCCCGGATGGCCAAGGATCCGACCGCAACCGCCGCAATCGAAGCCGCGTTGCAGCAAGTTCCCAGCAGACATGAACTGATGCTGGGAGACGCGCGCGATGCCGAGTTTCCTCCGGGTTCGGTTCAGCTCGTGGTGACGTCTCCGCCCTACTGGACACTCAAGGAGTACCGCCAATCCGAAGGCCAATTGGGCTCCATTGCCGAGTACGACGAATTTCTCGACCAACTCGACCAGGTCTGGAGCATGTGCTACCGCGCGCTGACGCCCGGTGGCCGCCTGGTCTGCGTGGTCGGCGACGTTTGCCTCTCCCGGCGCGGCCGGGCCGGGCGACACATGGTCGTCCCCCTGCACGCCTCGATTCAGGAACGTTGCCGCAAGCTCGGCTTCGACAATCTCGCGCCCATCATCTGGAGCAAGATCGCCAATGCCGTCTACGAGGTGGAACGAGGCCCCGGCGGTTTCCTGGGCAAACCGTACGAACCCAACGCGGTAATAAAGAACGACATCGAATACATCCTCATGCAGCGTAAGCCCGGCGGCTATCGACGACCGACCGAATCCGCACGAATACTGAGCCTGCTTTCGAGAGAGTACTTTCGAGCGTGCTTCCAGCAAGTGTGGACGGATGTCGGCGGCGCATCCACGCGAGCGCACCCGGCACCTTTTCCGGTAGCGCTTGCCGAGCGCCTGATTCGCATGTTCAGCTTCGTCGGCGACACGGTGCTGGACCCGTTCACCGGCACTGGCACTACCCAGGTCGCCGCAGCCAAAGTCGGGCGCAACAGCCTTGGAATCGAAATCGACCCGGTTTACATGCAGATGGCCCTGTCGCGGCTGCGGGATTCGGCGGACGATCTGTTGAAGAACGTGCGCGTCTCCGCGACTGAAGTCCCCGCAAACGACGAGCGCCTTCGTTTGGTAGCGTCAGAGTAATGGGGTATGGCTTGGTAACGTGCGGAAAATCAGGCCCGGACTTCCATAAAGTCAAATTTAGGCAAGCTCGACGGAACCGTGCTAAACAGATAAAGGGCCTGACTAGCAGGGTGCCACCGATAGTCAGCCCTTGGTTTCGTTCAGATCGATTGTCCCGGCACGCCGAATGAGCTCAGCTTCAAGGGCTGTCCGAAATCCATCGGGATACTTCAACTTGCTACGACGGGCTCGCTTTACGAACCCCTTTAGTGCCCGTTCCGATAGATCAGGCCACCTGTCTGTGTTGAAGGCCGACAAGCGCCCCCGCCGCTTGCGGACTGGAAGCTCGGAAACGCTTGCAGATACTCGGCCCTCTCCCATGTTCCATGCCGCTGTAGGCCATGGTTTCCCCTGATCCAAGGGTACATCCTGGCTGGATTCATACTTCCCAGGTTCACTCAACCGGTTACCGATCCATGTGGCGATTGGAACCGATACAGCATTACCCAGAAGCCGCCATCGCCGCCGTGCTGCTCGCCCACGTAGCGCCGAAGACCACCGCGGGGGGAACCCTTGGAACCGTTCGACCGCCTCTATTGGCGGAGTCACCACACGTCCGCTCGGCAATAGCACGGCCGGTGGACACGGTATCCCCAGCGATGAGCCGGCCTTGAGGGGCGGGATTGCATCCCCGGTCAAACCGCTTCCAGTACGCCCTTCCGTCCAGTAGAAGCCAATAGGTCGCGCCATATCCGGTTGCGGCCATGCCCCGCGCGGCGCATCGTCCGACAAAATGATGGATCGGGGATCTTCCGACTGACTGGCGACGACAAATACACGTCGGCGCCGTTGCGGCAGTCCGAACGCCCGACTGTCCACGACACGGTAAGCCCATCGATAACCCCTCGCCTCGAGATGACCGAGAATGAACTCCATCGCCGCACCTTTCGCCAAGTGGAGCATGAAGTAGACATTCTCGATCACTACCCACGGCACGGGATGGTTGTCCAGTAAGCGGAAAAGATGATCAACCATCGAGCTCTCACGACCGCGTATTCCGACTTTGTCACCTGCCATCGACAGGTTCTGGCAAGGAAAACCAGCAGAAACGACATCGGTGTTCTCAGGAAGCGCCTCCAGGTCGGCGACATCCTCATGCAGACGTACGCGTGGAAATCTATGATTGAGAACCGTCACGGCGTAGGGATCGTTCTCACATAGTAGAATCGTCGAGTGGCCCGCGCGGCGAAAGCCTGACTCGAATCCTCCGATGCCCGCAAACAATCCCGATACCAGCACGCCGCTCCGCCACGAATCCGGCTCAATTCCTGAAAAACTCGCGATCCGAGAGTCGAACGGTACCTACAATACCCCGTGCCGTATCGAGGAATCGATCAACGAGGCGACCCGAGCGCTTCACGAGCGTTGTGGAGTGTACACGATGCCGACGGTTGCCCATCGGATATTGGACGAAGTCGGTTGGAGCGCATCGGCTGACCTGTCCGAGAAGCGCCTCCTCGAGCCTGCAGCGGGCGCCGGAGAGTTCGTTGTTCAGGCCGCTACGAGACTGGTAGAGTCGTTCAGGCGACAGGGTATCGAACCGAAGATTCGGCACCTTCGTACCCAGATTACGGCCTTCGAGATTCATCGACCAGCCGCGCGTGCCGCACGCCTCCGGCTTGTTCGCGCGCTACTCGATCTTGACGTGCACCCACGAACAGCCGTGGCTTGCTCGCAAGCCTGGATCCGAGTCGCCGACTACCTCCTCGCCGACCCGCCGAAAACGCCATTCACCCATGTCGTGGCCAATCCCCCTTATCTCCGTTGGAATCGCATACCGGTACCGCTACGCACCGCCTACGAGGCAAGATTCTCACGTACTCTCACTGGCGGCGACCTTTATTTGCCGTTTTTGGACAAGGCCTTTGGCGAGTTGGCAATAGGTGGGAAATGCGGGTTCCTTTGCTCGGACCGATGGCAGTACACAGCTTACGCAGCCGCGTTTAGAGGTAAATGGCTGCCGCAACTCAATATTCTCTCTAATGCTCCCATCCAGGCTGCGGAAGCGTACACGCGAAATGTAAATGCCTACCCGAGCATACTCATTGCATTCAAGAGGTCGCCACAATCTCCGTCCACACAAATTCGCCCCGCCCACCGAGGGCGCACTCTGATCGACCGGGGATGCACGATTCGCGTCGGTCCAGCTCTAGGAATCACGCCAGCTTTTGTTGTCGAGCGAGGAGCCGACGATGTCGAGCAGGAACTTCTGGTTCCTTGGGTGGATTGTTCCGAAGTCGACGAGGGCAAAGTTTCCTGGCGTGGCCGTCATGTGATTTCGCTATTCGACAACGCTGGGAGTCTACTGAACATAACCGACTATCCCAAACTGGCGCATCGTCTTGATCGCTTTCGCAACAGACTGGAAAACCGGTATATCGTACGAAATGGAGCTCCTTGGTATCGCACCATCGACCGACTGCGGGCCACCGATTGGTCCCGCCCAAAATTGCTTGTCCCGGAGATTGCCAAGTACCCTCGAATCGCCCTGGATCGATCCGGATTGATCCCATCACACGGACTGTACGCTATTTTCCCACCAATGAATCAAGTGGAATTGATATATGAGCGCTTGCGTGATGGCGGGTTGGCAAAATGCCTCCTTGGAAATACTCCACAACTCAAAAATGGCTATATCCGCTGCTATAAGCGGTTCTTGGTGGCTGTTCGCGTTTGACATTAATCACTTACAAGCCTGCGTAAGATTTTAATGTAGTGTTGAGCTTCCCGCGTTTTGTTTCCAAATATATCCCGAAGTATACCGACCATACCATCAGGGAATCCGTGCATAGCTATTCCAAGTGAAAGAAACAGCTCAAGAGAATTTGTCGCGCGAATGGGCACCGCCGGATACGATGTCGGTAACCAATCAGGCACACTACGAATGGGCAGCGTCCTGTGAGCCAATTTTCTCGAAAACTGAACATGAGTGTATCCATGGGTCGAACTTACTTCTTCCGGAGGCTCGAAACGTAATCCTAGCGTTTTTTCCCCGCACAGTAGTAACACATCGAACGAACACATTAAAGACGGGCCATATAGTGATCTGGGTTTAAAAAAACACCAATCAATTCCCTTAACTTTTGGCATTGGAACCAAGTAGCTTTTCCCCCGATCCAGAAGAGCCGGCCCGATCTCTGCTTGCTTATCCGCAATTCCTACTGTAACGTATCTATATGCTGCTTTCCTGATTTCTCTAGGGGCGTCTCTCCACTCGTCAACACCGCGACGTGCGTAAAGACTAAGCACGCTCTTGAGGTAATCCGCCGCACTCGTGCTCATGATCAGACTCAGGATGTAGCTAGGTCAATCGGCTTCGAGGAGAATAGTTGTAACCATCTATACACTCAACAACACGTCTATTCCACGTCCCTTCTTCGTATTCAGTTGCAAATTCAATGAGATCTTGATCTGATGAGTCACGGAAGGTCGAAGTATCTTCGCAAAATAGGGCATCATTCCATATCACACCTGAATTAAAGAATAAATCATCTAGCTGTTTATTCTGCTTTATTTCTGGCCACCAAAAGCAAGGCCTTTGCACCCACATATCGTGTGGGAACCTTAAGGGTAGCAGATGATTTCGATAGTACGTTTCGTCTAGACCGCAAAATTCATCTTTCGTGGCTACGGTGCCATTCCAATGTTTGGTGTCGCCAACTTTATCTCCGAGCAGAAAAGGCATTCTCATTAACAAGTGTGGTGTATCTACCAAGATGTCCTGCGGACCCAACACGTCACGGCGAAACCACCTGTCCAACTCCGCAGCAGTCACGCTCGCTACCGAATCCAAAAGGGAGTGATCCCCTTTTTTTACTGCATCGGCTATGCACGTTCGTTCCTTGGCAACTGGTAATGAACGCCCTGCTACCTTAAAAAACTCCAGGAATGTGACATTCCTCAACATTTCCTCCGCGTCCTCCCCTGAAACATCCCCAGCTCTAGGCCAGAGTGCGGCCTTGGCGTGGCGCGAAAGATTGTTTATGCACGTCAGAGGAAACGACAGTGCATCCAGCATGCTCCTTTCAAGATGCTCCTTTACAAATTCGATCTGCTTTCTTCGACGCTCAACGGCCTCGGGAAACGACGGCCAATACCAAGGTCGAAATGACGAATCATCAGGCGGCTTGTCGCCCGCATCTCCCCAGAGAGCCTCTTGCGCTGTTCGGAAGCCTTTGATCGATAAAGGTTTCGAGCAAGTCCAAAAAGAACTTTACCCCAGGAATCGGCGGTTTTGGCGGGATTTTGGGCCGTTTCCGGTCTCGGCGCCGGATTTTCACCCCAAGCG
>JAJEFE010000080.1 GCA_022820625.1 Gammaproteobacteria bacterium
CACACCCCTACAAAGACGCGCGTTCGAACTGCTCGACGTCGATCCGGCGAAAATGTTCCCAGTACGCGTCCAGGTTGAATAACGCTAACCGACTGATACGACTACACTATCCGCCAAATCGGCGCGTGAAGTTCCGGCTAAGTAAGCAATTCGAAAGCGGATTCGCTCAAACTCCAACGCGAATAGTCGCCGTTCTGTCGAAACCGTAGTAACCGTTCTATATGGGCGCCACCCGGTTACCAAGTCCGAATGGAGGTTTTGGACTTCAGGCTGCAGTTCTATATCCGGCCTTTCTGTGCAGTTCCTTCGCCTGCTGGCCCCGATGGAATCCGCCGGTTCGCTCCTCATTCGGCTGATGGGCTCGATGCCCTGAACGCTTATCAGGTTTGGCGAACCGCGGTCTTACCTGTTGACCATCACCTCGTGTCGTACCTGGTGCAACTTTTCTGGCGTCTACTCCTCCGATTAGTTGGTTGATGCCCGACCAAACTGCCTCAGGCAGCCTGGCGCTGGTAATTTCGATCATAGCGCCGATCATGGGCCAGCAGGGCCCACATCGTGCGCGCGTTCTTGTTCGCCAGGGCCACCCCGGCGATGTTCTTGTGGCACCTCTCGGTCACGCGCGTCATCCAGGGCGTGGGGTTCTTGACCTGATTGATCGCGGCCCGCGCACCGTGGATCAGCAGGGTGCGCAGGTACTTGTCTCCGCGCTTGGAGATTCCGAATAGCCTCACCCGTCCGCCGGTGCCCTCATGCCGGGGAACCAGGCCCAGGAACGCGGCAAACTCCCGCCCGGACTTGAAGGCCGAGGGATCGCCCATGGTGGCTACCGCCGCGGTCGCACTGATTATGCCGACTCCCGGGATCTCGGCAAGGCGCCGACTGGCTTCGTTATCGCGGTGCCAGAGCCCGAGCCGGCGCTCGATGACAGCGACTTCCTCGTCCGACCGTAGTATTCGCGCCCACTGATCGCGCAGACTGTCCACCGCCATCGCCGGCAACCGCTCAGCGATCCGCTCGAGCGCGCCGGGAATATCACGCTTCAGACCGGCCCGGCCTTTGGGCATGACCTCCCCGTACTCGGCCAACAAACCGCGCAGGCCGTTGATCTGCGCGGTTCGGAACTTCACCAGTTGCTGTCGCATGCGGTGTAGCGCCAGCACTGCTTGTTGCTCCTCGTTCTTCACCGCCACGGTGCGAACGCCGGGCTGCTGAACCGCCGTCCAGATCGCTCTGGCGTCGTGGGTATCGTTCTTGTTGCCACGCAGAAAAGGACGGACCATTTTCGCGGGCAGGATCCGGACCTCGTGGCCGAGCCCCAGCAGCTCACGCGCCCAGTGCTGGCTGCCACCACAGGCCTCCATCGCCACCAGACAAGGCACGAAATTGGCGAAGTGCCTCAGGAACTTCGCCCGACTGAGCTTCACGTTCATCTCCTCACCGGTCTCCACATCCACCCAGTAAAGATGGAACATCCGCTTGGCCGTATCCACACCCACGATCATTTTGCTACTCTCCATGTCGGACCCTTCTCTAATCGGGTCCGTTGGTTCAAGCTGTCCCCCAGTCCGTCTTTTCCTTATCTTTGATTTCCCCTGCCTCTCGCCAAGTTGCATTTCAGATGTCGTCCCGTGGGTGTCTTGCTTCTCTTCGTGATCGGCCCGGATCCCGGGGCCGTCGACAGGATGGGATCAGAAAACAAGGTGGATCAATCTCCGGTGCGCCCTTCTTCCGTTATCAGCGGAAAGGGCCAGGGTCCAAACGAACTCACCTCGTCCTTCGTCCCCACAGGGACATCCTCTTGCAACACTAAGCTCCCTGGTTATTCCTCCTCATTGGTCATCGGTCTCAGGTCGTAGCGGCCGCGCCGTCATCCCGGGTCCACTGGAACTCGTTACCGTCGACCCACATTCGGTGCAGGATAACGGCTAGTCGGCGGGCGAGCGCAACCCTGGCGCGCGCCATGCCGCGGCGCTTGGCTACCTGCATCGCCCACGACTTGAGCCATGACCATCGAGTCGTGCGTGTCAGCAACACGCCGGCGGCTTCATACAGCGCCGTTCGCGTCATCGCGTCCCCGCACTTGGATATCCGCCCGTTGTGATCCATCTCCCCCGATTGCCATTTGCGCGGTGTCAATCCGAAGTGCGCGCCCACCGATCTGGATCGCGCGAATCGTGCCGGTACATCCACGGTGGCTCGATACGTCAGGGCGGTCACCGGTCCGACGCCGGGCACCGTCATCAAGAGGCGGCATACCGGGTCGGAGCGGACTTCATCCAACATCATTTCGTGCAATTGAAGGAACGACTCAATCAGCTGCTCCCGCGCACTCAGCATCGGCCCCACCAGAGCCGCCAGCGCTGGTTGGTCGGCGACCAGGGCCAGAATACGGTCTTCGAAGCGCAGCCTAGTGGTCCTGCCCACCTTCAGACCAAAGTTGCGCAACGTGCCCCGAATGTGGGTCTCCACATCGCAGACCTGCTTTTGCATGAACTTGCGATTCGTCAGCAGCATGCGTTTGCGCTGACTCGACAGTGTCTTCACGTGCACCGGGCGGATCATGTTCACCCGCACCATCTGCGCGATGCCGCGGGCGTCGTTGCGGTCGGACTTGTTCACCGTTGCCGACAGCACCGCCTTCATATGACGCGTTTCCGCACAAACGACCGGAAGACCGGCTTCGGCCAGACCGTCATAGAGCCACTGAGATACCGGCCCGGCTTCAAGCGCGACTCGCTTCATTGGCCAACCCAACCCGGCGAAAAACGCCACCAGCTCCTCCGGCTCGCTTGGCGCCACCGCCTCGCGAACGATTCGACCCTCCTCATCGACCACGCATACGCTAGTGGAATTCAATGACACGTCAAGTCCCGCATAGTAGTTCATCGTCGTCCCTCGTCTTCAGGCTCGAGTCCGGACCATCCGGACCTCCGTTCAACACGAGACTAGAGGAATATCAATCCAATCCACCGCCAGAGCGGTACCCAACCCGATTACCCCATCTTCGGTTTGCCTGGGAAGCGGATGCTTCCCCACTGGGCACTATGATGCCGTCGGCCCGCGAGGGTCCACTTCACCCCGCCGACGTCAGGCGTCAGTGTGGGTGGCGCCCATTCCATTCGGGCCCAGCACCGAACCGCCGCTGTTCCCGCCCCCCACGAGCCTTGAGGAGGTCCGCCCTTTGCAGATGCGCATCGTCGTGCACAGCACCCGCGAAGTCCGGCTCTGGAACGAGTTCGTCGCCCGCTACCACTACCTCGGCCACACCACCCTGGTCGGCGCCCAGATGCGCTATGCCGTGCACGACCGCAACGGCACCGCACTGGCCATGCTCGGGTTCTCCACCGCCGCCTGGAAGCTCGCCCCGCGCAATGAGTTCATCGGTTGGTCGCCGCACAAGCGCGAGAAGAACCTCCCGCGGGTCGTCGACAACCCCAGGTTCCTGATCCTGCCCTGGATCCGCATCCCCAACCTCGGCTCGCACATCCTCGCCCTGGTGCGCCGGCGCCTGCCCCGGGACTGGACCGAGCGCTACACCACCACCCCCGTGCTGATCGAATCGTTCGTCGAAACCCCGCGCTACACCGGCGCCGTGTACCGGGCCTCGGGCTGGATCCATGTCGGGACCACCCAGGGGCGGGGGCGCTACGACCGGCGCACCCAACGAGCCCAGCCGAAAAAAGAGCGGTCAGGCGAGCGAAGTCCGCATCGATGAGAAATTCGGAAGGTGGGTGCTACGCACCATACGGGACGGACTTCGACCTAGGTTCTTGGTTTGCCTCGGGTTGAAGGGTAAGCGGGAGGCGATGAGACTGCTGGCGCAGGCATTCGGAATCGACCCCGCGACACCGCACGAGCAGCGCCCTCTGGCTTGCTACGAACAAAAGCGCCTAGTCTTTCGCGAATGGGACTGTGAGGGGTTCGCTGGTGTTGTAGCGCACATTCTTTCACTGAACCATCCGGCTTTTGAGTCAGATTATTTGGTTGGTTAATCGACTGGTACGGCAGTTTATTCCGGCACAGCCGGCGGTTTGGCGAGGAGGTCCCGGCCAAGGGGTTTTCTCTTT
>JAJEFE010000053.1 GCA_022820625.1 Gammaproteobacteria bacterium
CCCTACGCGCCCCATCACCCAACCGCCGTCGCGGCCACCGGCCTGCGATGGTTGGTAAATGGAAAACAATGTGACCAATCCAGTCTCAACCGTGACCGGATAATCCGACGAATCGGTGTCCGACTAATCCGACCGACAACAGCAGGGCGCACATCTCAGTCGCGCTTGTTGGGACACCATCGACTTGCCCCGCCTCCGCCACCAGTTCGAGCGCTGACGCACTGGAATTTTTGCGATGCTTTCCCTGTGCAACAGCCGTAGGCCCTTTTTCCGAGGTGAAGCAGACCAGCCGGACACAGCGGCGTGGCCTCCGGCAGGCTTTCGGCGTAGTCGATGATGCGCTGTGGGAGGCTGCGCATGGACCGCATCTCCTATCGTGATGTCAGCATGTACAGACGGATGAACACTGGACCAGAAACTGGAAACCCTGCGAAATCGTGCCGAAATCCGAATCGGATCGTCAGCCATTGATATTCCGAAAGGCGGTTTCATGTGTATCGCCGACCGCATACCGGGAGTTCGTCCCGCGTTGAAAGAGTGACCTTAGTGACATAAAATTGTACTCATTAATATCACCATGCATGAGTGGGCGAATGAGTACGCATACGATCATGACCAAAGGCGTCCGCCTGCGAACCAGCGGGGAGGATGTGTTGGTGGTATCCGCTGACGATCCGGCAACGCTTGAGAACGCCAGGTTGCTGATCGAACTCCTGGACCAGCGTCTGGGCGATTTGGAAAAGGCCGAGATGGAGCGAATTATCGAGGCAGTCGTGCCCTCGCTCACCGACCGGCCGCCGCCCGCATTCATCGATCAGGCACGGCGCAATGCGGAGGCACGCGCGGCTTTCCTGCGGGAATACGAAGTGCTCGACGCCGATCAAGTGCATGAGCTATTCGGCTCGAAGGCGAGGAATCGCTCGGCGTTGGCGGCTCGCTGGCGCTCGGGCAAGAAGATATTCGCCGTACAGCACCGCGGACGGTTCCTCTATCCGGCGTTTCAATTCGATGCGCAGGGGCGCCCCAGGCAGGTGATTTCCAAGGTGTTGGCCGCATTGGGTACCGAGGTCGGCGGGTGGCAAACGGCCCTTTGGTTCGCGTCGCCGAACGGCTGGCTCGATGGAGAAAAACCGGTGGATCTGCTTGATCGCGAGCCGAGCGCGGTGCTCAATGCCGCCGCCGACGTGGCTGAGCCGGTTGTCCATTAGTGACGGACAACGACGCCACGCAACGTCCAACCGCTCACCAGGTCAGTGACAGCCAAGCCCGCTGTTCCATCGCCGCCAACCCACGTCGATCCACTCATTACGACCTGGAGTGCGGGCCGCCGGCTGTATCGAGTGCACCCGGTGAGCTACGCGCCGAACCGGTTCAATCCGGGGAAAGATGGCCAGCGCGGCCGATTTCATCCCATACGTAGTGCACAGGGAATTCCGATCCCGACACTCTACGCCTCGGACCGAATCGATGGCGCGCTGTCGGAAACGGTGTTCCACAACATCGTCGCCGGTGGCGTCATCTTGCGGGCGGAACTCGCAACGCGCTGTCTGGCCCGCGTCGAGTTGGTACGCGATATCATCATTGCGGACCTGAGCGGTCATGGATTACGGCGGCTCGGCCTCGACCGCTCGCAGTTGCTCGAAACCGGCGCGCGGACCTATGCGCATACGGCGCGATGGGCGGAAGCCATTCACCAATCTGACAGTATCGCCGATGGAATTGTTTGGGTTTCGCGGCAGTTCGATACGGCGAAGGCCCTGCTCGCATTCGGCGATCGGTTGCAGGCGGCCGATTTTGCCGTGATTGGCGAACCCGAGCGACTTGATCGTGGCAACGGATACCGCCGTGCGCAAGAGGCGGCAAGTTCCGCCGGGATCACCATTGCCGAGGGCTGATGGTTTTTCAAGGGATGCGAGCAGCGGCCTAATGGAGAAAAAACGAACAGTAGCCGACCGAGAGGTGGAACAGGGAACCGTTCACGCCGGATTGGCTACGCCGTATCCTTCAGTGAAAGATCTCCCCGCCACGCAGCACACCCAACGCATCGCCGACCCGGCCTGGGAGAACCCCCTCGACCCCGGTTTCGCGGGCCGCCGAGGCGGGCGGTGGAATCCGCCGGACAGTTTCCCGGTTGTTGTTGGGCAGATTATTCCATCTGAACCCTTCCGTTCTTTGTCACATTAATTCGTAGCCGATTTTCCGTAGAAGCCGGAATAATCCGGTCGGTTCCGGCCGGTGATGTCGCTGCCGATGGGCTCGTCGGAGGCGTCGGCGCCAGGGCTGTCTTGTTCGGCGAAGCCATTGTTGCGGATGGCTCGGTGGTGTTGGTGGGCGAGAGGCGCGCGAGTGGGGTCAGGCCAAAATACGTTCGGGTTTCGCAATGCGCGCCTTCAGTACCAAGTCGTCCAAAGTCGGCGACGGCACGCGTCATTGACCTCGGCTGGAGAGAGGTCATCGGTTTGCCATAGGTCTGCTATCGTCTGCGCAATCGCCTCGTCCCACTCGAACAGGTCCACGCGGTTTCGCGGATACATGGAATGACGACCGAGAAATGCGGAGGACATCTCCGCGAAGAATTCATTGCGATTCACCGCCCAATAGGGGTGCCCGTCGTACAGTGGGGTACCCGTCTGGCCAAGCACGTTCGACCCGGTTTCGTGACGGTTGAGCTTGCGCAAATGGCGTACGTCGTAGTCGCTCAGGTCCGGCATCAGCGCCTTGAACTTGGCCCTGTTAAGTGCGGCGTTGAGGCAGTCGTCGAGGTTGATATCGAAGGTAATCCAATAGATATCCCAAATGCGGGAATGCCACGCGTGCGCCAACTCGTGAATCAGTGCCGTCTCACGGAAGCCCGTCGAAGGGTAGCCGTCGTCCTTCCGATGGTCCACGATAACGACCGAGCGGTACGGGTAGCGCCAACAGAACCACTCGCACCCAGTCGGGTCATTGTTCGGGTGGTGCAGGAGGATACGGGCATAGTCGCGTAGCGCCTCCTTGGCTTCGAGCGGGTGCTGCTCGATAAGCCAGAGTTCGGAGCGAAGCTGGTGCATGGTGTACTGGACGTCGTCCTCAGTCAGGTCTTCGTGCCTAAATATCTCGAACCCGAAGACCTCCGTGGTTTCGTACTCGCGTTGCGGCAGTGGTAGCGGGGTGTCGACGTCGATTTGCTGAGCTCGAGCCGTCTGGACGAACGTGTGCAGACTCAGCCCGACGATGAAAAGTAGAAAGATTCTGGAAGTCATGTTCTGGTTCTCCCACCAATTAGCGCCCCTGTCCCGCCCTCGATCAGGGGGAACATTAGGAAAGGCAGGGGCTAACCTAATCGCGCTTGTGACCGGTCCATTAACCGGTACCGTGCCGCTATGATTTGCGTGGATGAATCGGTACTCGTCAGTATACAGTCCGCGGTTGCGCCCCAAGGCACCACAGAAATAATCCGGTCGCCCTCTTAATGCGTGCCGCAGCAACGACCGTACCGGCGACCCGAACCGCAGGGGCACGGCACTTGCTCCTCCGCCGTCGAAACGGATACCTCCGTCACCTCCCACACACAGCTTTTCGCGCCGCCCCGCAATGGCCTGAGCGCGCTCAGTTCGCCCACCATGCCGCAGATCAGCATCGGCGCCATCTCGTCCAGCAGATCCAGCCCCATCGGCTCCAGATTGCTCGTCCCGTTCGTGCCGTGGTATAGCCGCTTGATCACCAGCAACGCCTCCTGCACGTCCAGATCGTCGATCGATACGATCCTCGACCAAGCGCCGGGGCGCAGCCGCACGGCGCGGGCGAAACCCAGCATCCACGGTTTCCAGACCACGGCCCCGTCCCGCTCGTCCAGCTCCAGCATCGGCAGGTACTGCCCCGGTTCCTCCTCAAGCGTGCGGGCCACGCCGTTGTAGTGCCGCCGAAGGGCCACCACCAATTCCGCAGCCTCTTCAGTGTCGGCGAACGCGGTTTCGGCTCCGGCCGCGGAATCCGCCGCCCGTCAGCGTCGACGACGACATCGGAGAAACCCTCAATCCTGGTCACCGGCGTCTTGCCGGCGTGAATATCTTCGAGCCGGTGAGCGCACTAATGCTACCCGAAAGCGTTACTGGCCCGAAACCCTAGGCGTGGCGGGTAACGGTAACGGGTAACACGTCCCGCAGTCCGGCGCCGGGACACCACCACGGAGCAGCACCCTTGATACGCAACCGTCGACCCGATCCGGCCACGACCCGGTCGCCCGGGCGAAATCCCGGCGAGAAACGCCGCGCGCACTCCATCCGCTTCACCGAGGTCGAGTGGACGGGGATCGAACAGGCCGCCGCCCGGCATGGCCTGACGCCATCCGAAATCGTCCGGGCGCGTGCCCCGGGGCTCCCCGACAAGCCGTTCCACGCGGATATGCCCGCTTCGTTCTCTCCGGGCCACGTCGCGCTGATCGTGGCCGCCTACCGCGCCGTGCATCTGCTGGCCACGATGGCCACCCAACCCATGCCATACGAGGAAGTCGACACCCTGCTCGGCGCGGCTCACCATGCCCTGCTCGCGACCCTGGACGAAGAACCCATCGGGGCGGTTCCCAGCGAATCGCTGTCTGTCGAACAACGGCAACGCCCTGCAAACCGGGGCGCGTCCCCGAACTTCTTGCGGGGGTTGATCCCCATCTAGGCGCTCAAGGCAACGGCCCGATGGCCGGAAGCTTGCTTGCGGCCATGGCTACACCGCGTCGGGTGCACGGCGGCGGGTCACCGACGGGCGGTAGCGTAGCGCAGGAGCCACGCAGCGGCTTGATCCGGCGACGTGCATCCGACATCCCGCGTGTCCCCGGGCAACGCATCCGGAATCCATCAAACAACGCGAGCATCGCGCCATCAGGTAGCGATAGCGCGCTCACCCAGTGGTTTCTTCAGGTATCGGAAACATGCTCAGCCACCCGTGTAAGCCTGCAATCGGCCCATTGCCGCGGGCCGCTAGGAATTGATTCTTCGGTCGTAGGCGCGTTTCGATAGATTAGTCACTGTGGCTGTCGCTGCCTTCGGCGAGAGAGACTAACGGTAGCTCATTTGTCATTCATCAGATTTGATGTCTCGCACTGTAAGGTCGATTATATTTTGGAAGGCAAGCGATTCGATACGCCGGATGTGTCCGATCCTGACCTTGGACATCAGCCACTGACATTAACTGTATAAGGCCCGATCATGGAAGGGAAGCGCACTCGAAGGGTTATGCTCGTCATTGAGGCACAAATGATTCCCGACGATGGAAGGCGAAACGACACTCGCTATCTTCTGTTGGTAGAGCGAGCAGATAGACGAACCTGGCGCCCACCGACCGGCGAGGAAATTCTCAAGCTAAACGCGATGTATCCGAATTTCTTCAAGCAGATGAAGAAGGGCACTTACGACATTCCCGAGTGACACTAACCCGACTTCCACAACTCGACCGAGTTTTCGCCTGATTTGACTGGTTTGGGCCGTTGCGCGCGGTTTAAGTGACTGATTTAATTGGTTTGCATGGCCGCCGGGCGGCTGTTGCGCGTTTCGTCGTTAAGGATTTCGATCTCCTGTGCCTGAGCGTTTCCATGGAAAAACCGGGCGGACAGCGCGAGTGCCGGAAGTGTTTTCGTGACGTTCATGGTTTTTTCTCCGTCGGAGGCTGCTTGCCCAGGGTTGCATTGTGTAGAGCTACGAGTGACTTGGCGATGTTATTCAACATCGTCTCATGCCGTTTAAGCATGGCCTCTAGGGTGACAAAGTCGTTTTCAAGCCTAGTGAATCGTTTTTCGATTTCTCGCCTGTTAAATTGGCATGGTGGGTGAGCTGACATTGTCATGACCGTTCTCCCTGCTTATCCCGGTCCTGTAAATAATTCTGTGTGTTGAGCCATTTGAACCGACCCGACTTTTCCGGAGGCTCCATCTCAAGTATTGCAGTCTCCGGGAAAACCGGCGCGGTTCACCTAACATCTTGTTTCACCGTGCGCATTTGATCTCAAACAGCCCTTCATCAAGAGTGGCTTTCCATACGGAGATTGTTTGAAATTCCTCTTTTAGCTTTGTCACCTCAGCTTCGTTTGCTCTCACACCGACGACAACTTTCACAATCGCACCTACAGGAAATGCGAAACAATGCAGCGGCCGCTCATTATCCGATATAGATATGACTTCACAATTTCCACTCTCGTTGGATGAAACTCCATCCGGGTCGAGTCCCTTCAGGCATTTGGCAACCCTAACCTCCTCTTCATACGCCCAGTCAAGTGGCTTGGTAAGAAATAGTCGTTGCCACTTTTCGTAATGCTTGAGCACGAAGTTATGTGTCCCTCCTACCTCAACACCTACATCAAATTTGGAGACATATGGGCCTCTTTGCCTGCGACGGGTATAGATGACACTACCGTATTGGGCTGGAATCATGTTTTTCTTTACGTCGGTGAATCCCGCCTTCACCATGTCTATTTCCAGCACTGCGCCGCTGTGGCAATCTGCGTAATGCGCCCACATGAGCGTATTTGTCGCTGTGCGGGTCAGCGATAAAATCCCGGTGTTGCTTTCCCACATATTGCTTTTCGCCCACGCGCGCACATCAGCGAATATCTCACTGACAGGATCGGAAGTTGTCTCTGGCATTGCGACGGGCTTGTCAAATGGATCATTGAAGTAACTAGAAAGCGAGAACCCGATACGGCCACTAGTCAGGATTCTCTTGACGCTGGGCAACGAGACATACTTGTACAAATTCATTGCTATTTTCCAAACATACGACTGAAAGCCGCATTTCTCCGGCTGACTTGAAGACTCTTACCTGCCGCTACAACCGCGGCGTAAACTGGTGACAGCCGCTACTCCAGTCTTCGGTCCTTTCACAACTCTAATGATCGAAATGCCGATTCGCCCTTCCCTACCACCAAAGCACTAGCAAACAGCCTACTCGGTAAGTCGCCCATATAGCACGCTTCGATGTAGGGCATTATCTTGTGCCGCCAGGCCTTTTCCCGGCGCCAGCGTGTTACCAGCTCATCAGCACCCACCAATCTCTCGGCCGCTTTCTCCCGGTCAATCTCAATCCACACCGATGCTCCCCATAAACGCCGAAACGGCACGAACTCCCGCCACGAACTCATCCGGTATCTTTCGCTGTACGTCTCCGGCTCGAACCAGGCAAAGTCGAACAGGCTCACTCCTCCCAACGTTCGGACATATGGCCAACCATCCGGGCCGATGGCGGTTCCCCATCGTTCTTCGTCGGGGATTGGTGGCTCCGACAGAATGGCGTTCCGCGACCTGATTCCCTCGAAACGTTTCTCGCTGGTCGTATGCCACAGGCGGCCACGCAGTGTTTCTATTGCTTCCTCAGCGTCCAACCCGCACCGTCAGCTCTAATCACTTGCACCGCCGCACACTTTGCAGTGACTTGGTTACCCGATCAACCTATTTCGAAGCCATCTGTAGACCTTGACGATTCCGGCACCTTCTTCTCATGCTGAACCCTGATCATCTTCGACAGACTCTCGGCGGTGTCCTGCCGCAGGGAGACGATTTCGTCCAGAAAGTCCGTGTAGACAATCGTGCGCGACTTCCTGTCCAGGAATGGCCCACTGAGCATCGCTGCGTGCAACCGTAGAAGACCCTCCCCCGCCAAAACGGCAAGATCGAAATGACCCGTCTTGCATATCGGGAGGATCCACCCTGACCGCGCCGCTCAATCCTTGACCTGAGCCCGGTTTTGGAACCTCTGGCACCCTGCCATAATCGCACACTTGCCACACCTCTCAACGACCTGCCCCACTGATCGATTCAATGCCATGAAATTACTCGCCGACTTCGACGACAACCAATGGGTGAACCGTCTGGCCGAAACCCTTCAGGAGCTGTCGCAAGCCCAAGCGGACTGCGTGGACGCCTACTTCGAATCTCCACTTCACGACCGCGCCGGCAACTTCGGCGAGGGCATCCACATCATCCGCAAGGTTGGTAGCGACATCCAGCACTCCGGCACATTCGGCAAGGACATTCACCGCTCCGGCCGTTACGCAGAGGCCCTTGGCAGGCTCTACCATGCCGCCTGGTTCAATTACACGCCCGCCTCGCCCGGGCACGAACCCCTCCGCCCTGCGCTGGAACGCGTCCTGAACGTCCTCAGGCAACACCCCGTCCTCGCGCAGGCCGTGTCGAACCGCAACGGCAATCTCGAATACTGGATCCAGCTCCTGGGCTCAGGCGGGCTCAGGCACCTGGTGTACATGGCCGCGGGTCTAATGGACCGCGCACGGGAATTGCCCGATGACGGCTTCAGCGTCGCGTCCACGGAGCTGGCTGCACTGCTACTGATAAGCCAAGCGTTCGACAAGCCACCTGCCCTTCCAAATCATCACAATCGCGCCTACCACTTCGTGCCTTTCGTCGGTTTGCAGGTCACAGAAAACGTTCGAATTGCCGACGGCATGACACTCGTTCCGTTCAAGGAAATCCAGCCCTACCTTGACGACGACGACCTGCAACGACTGGCCCCGGACATTGCCCCGAATCGTGCCCCGGACCTCATCGCGGCCATCCGCCAGCCCGGTCGCTGGAAGCCCCTCGTGCTGAGCCAAGGCAACATGGATAACTACCTGCCGCCTTCGCCAAGGCGCTTCTTTGAGGATGCGGATGTCATGCTCAGACTCCTTTCCATAACTCACGCGGCGCCCATCCTTTCGCTGGGCCAGATGGGCTTTTGCATACAGCAACCCGCCGCGCGGCTTCTCGGGCATCACCGCTACAACCCCGCGATCAACTGGACACACGCGCGGCCCTCTGTCAACGCCTTGCCAAAACCCGTGCCACTCGATGACGAGGCGTTTGCCCTTGCCGCTAAGCCCTTCGAACAACGCAACGAAAATCGATTCAAGGACTATGCCGCCATTATCGCCAGGATGGCCGAATCCCGGGCCCGCAAGGGTCCCTTCGCATACCAGGACAGGATTCTCGACGTGGCGATCGCGCTCGAACAGATGTACGAATTGGACCCTGGAGAGATCAGCTTCAAGTTGAGAGCCCGGGCGGCCTGTTTCCTTGCAGACAACTCCGGGCAACGAGAGCGAATCTTTCGCCAGGTTCGGGATGTCTACAATCTCCGATCAGCCCTCGTTCACTCGCGAAGGCCATCAAAAAAATTGAAAAAACTGCTGACCCCGCAACATATGACGGACACATTTGAGACCGGTTTCGCCTTGGCACGCGCCACGCTCATGAAGCTGCTGGATCAGGGCCCGCCGGATAGCTGGGACGAACTGGTCATTTCCGCGGACCATCCCCGTTGATTCCACGACATGGTTCATTCTCCAGTTTGGCTGCGCGGGGCGGTTCGTGGAGTTGGCGGACTTGCCGACGGCGGGGCCGGTGTGGGACGCGGGCGAGCGGACATTCGAACAGTCAAACGATTTCCATCCCGAGGCTTTCGGCCCAGGGGACCGCGTCCTAGGAGCGTGCGCCGTAGGATGTTTCGCGGTCAGGCGAAGGGCGCAATTTGGCGATGAACCCGCATGGGCGACCGCGGAATCGGCCGATGGCTCGGCGTGGGCGCACAAAGGCCCCTGGGCGCGCTCCAATCGGCCGTC
>JAJEFE010000088.1 GCA_022820625.1 Gammaproteobacteria bacterium
ATGTACCAGGGCGTTGCAGGATGACCGTACTCCGCCTGCTGGTCGACTGCTTCGATGACCTCGAAGCCGGCGCTTTGCACGGCCTCGACGTACTCGCCCGCAGTCAGCAGCTCGGGTGTTGCATTGTGTCGTTCGATGCGTGCCCGTCGTCGCAGAGTCCGTTCCATCTAGCCGAGCCCGCCCCGCGAGCGCCAGCGCGCCTTCCACCGCCCTGACCGTCTCGCCGGCCTCTCGCCAGCCCCGCGCAAGGTCCAGCGCGCGGTCCGCGTAGCTGGCTGCGGGTGAAGAAAGCCGATGGTCAGAGACTGCGCCCGACATTTCTGCTACTGCCAAACTCATTTGGATGCATCTTATGCTTCAAATCTGCACGAAATAGCCAGTTCAAGGAATTTATCGGCCCGATTCAGAGGGATAGGCTCAAGCTTCACCCGGATTCTACGGAGAGAGCGAGTTGGATACCTTGAGAGCACGAGACATGTTGGTGGCCGAGCCCGATGGCGGCAAACGGCCCGCCCCGCGATCATATGATTTTAAGGGCCGAGCAGAATGAGCGTGCTGCCCGGAGCACCCTTGGGATCGTTTCAGCGCTTGCTTGGGTTATCATAAACTGATAACACGGTTCGGCCATGCGATTACAAGGATGCCGCTATGCTGCTCGAAGACTTTTGGAAGGAAGTGGAAGCGGTTCTGCGGGAAAGAGGATCAATCCCATGAAGACACTGATAACCGGCATCGCCAAATATGAGCGGATGAAGGCCCGCACGATGGCGATCGCGCGCGGTAAGTATAAGCCGGCGAAGGGCGAGCCGACGGTCTGGTTCACCTCCGTTGAGAGTTTTGCGAAGGTGCTGTCCGAACGCAATTGCGAGCTGCTCGCGCTGATCGCGCGGGAGAAGCCGGACTCTCTCACAGAACTGGCGGAGCTTGCGGGACGCAAAAAATCCAACCTCTCGCGCACCCTGAAGACTATGTCGCGGTACGGCTTGGTGGATTTGACAGCAGGAGAGCGGGGCAGGTTGATCCCGAGGGTTACATACGATCAAGTGCGTCTGGACGTTTCGTTGACCCCGGCGCCGGGGCTGGGGGAAGCAGCGGAGCTTGCGCCATGAGAATTCGAGTGACGCTGATCGCCGAACCCAGCACGCTTTCCAGCCGCCCGTCTACGCCGGCTTGCGCGCGTGGACCAGGAAGCTCGGTGTGAAGATGCCGAGTTCGCCCGCTTCGACGAGGGCATCCGCGGCAACGTTGAGAAATCGGGCGGCCTCCGATGTCCCGGCGGGCGCCATGCGCAGCCGTTCCAGTACACCGGTAACCCCTGCCGTCAGGGCACGGCCTGCCGGAATGCGGGCGAGCGACGATAACGACAAGTCTCTCCCCTGAAGGGCCATGTACCAGGGCGTTGCAGGATGACCGTACTCCGCTTGCTGGTCGACTGCTTCAATGACCTCAAAGCCGGCGCTTTGCACGGCCTCGACGTACTCGCCCGCGGTCAGCAGCTCGGGTGTTGCATTGTGTCTTTCGACGCGTGCCCGAATGTCCATGTGTTCCCGGTTTGCGCTGTCAAACGCATCCGTGAGACACCAGTCGACGATCGCCGCTTCCGCGCCGGTCTTCAGCAGCCTGTACTGTTCGCGGAACGCGAGCGCCCTGTTGGGCGCGTGGCACACGGCCTCGAACGAGTACAGGGCATCGAAAGTGCCGTCGTCCAATGGGACATCCATGTAGTCCGCGTACAGAAACGCGCACGAGCCGTCCAGCCCCGCGCGCCGCACGCGCTCCTCGCCGCGCCGGATCTGGTGAGCGTTGAAGTTGATGCCCGTGATGCTCGCGCCCGTGGCCCGGGCGATCGTGACGAGCGGCCCCCCGACGCCGCATCCGATGTCCGCAACGTGCATCGCAGGCTTCAGCCGAAGCAGTTCGCCGACCCCCAGGTCCTGCCGCCGCTGCGACTCGCGCAGACTCTCCCCGGGCCGCCGCGGCGAGAAGTGAAACGTCGCCCCCCAGCCGTACTCGTAGAACCGGGTGACGACGTCGTAGAAACGGCTGACGAGCCGAGGCTGCTCGCTGATGCGTTGCGCGTCGGCCTGGGAGAGTTTTTGGACTTCGCCGAGGCGGTGGTAGTCGGTGAGGGCGCGTTGCAATTCCGTTTGCTTCATGGGGGTCTCAGGCATTTACCCGGGAAAGGTCGATTATTTTGCGCGAAGTGACCAGAAAGAGCACTTTTCGACGGCAAGCAGGTGAGTATCCTTGCTTGCATGCTGATGACAATGTCGCACTGCGGCCTGGTGGAAATGAGGGAACCCTTGCATGGCGTCCAATAATGTAGTCACATACCTACATTCTTTGCCGGAGGCTGGCATGAACATCACGACCGTCACTAGCCGCGAGCTCAACCAGGATGTCGCCCGCGCAAAAAGGGCAGCGAAATCGGGTCCGGTCTTCATCACGACCCGGGGCAAACCGGCACATGTGTTGCTCAGCATCGAGGACTACAGGCGAATGGCCGGAGAGCGCCGCAATCTTGCAGACGCCTTGTCCATGGCGGGGCTCGGCGAGATCGATCTGGATCCGCCGCGCTTGCGTATTGAAGTCCCGCGAGCCGACCTTGACTGATGTTTCTGCTGGACACGAACGTCGTCTCGGAATTGCGAAAGGTCGGCGACGGCACGGCCAATTCCCGCGTTGTCGAGTGGGTCTCCGGCCAGGATGCATCCACCCTGTTCATTTCCGCGCTGACGCTCATGGAGCTGGAGATCGGCATTCTGCGCATCGAGCGGCGTGATGCCGAGCAGGGGAAACGGCTGAGGATCTGGTTCGACAGGCATGTGCTGCCCGAGTTTCAGGAACGCACACTGCCGATCGATGCCGCCGTCGCCCTGAAGTGCGCCCGGCTGCACGTACCCGACCCAAGGGCCGAGCGCGACGCGCTGATCGCAGCAACAGCCATGGTGCACGGCATGACCGTCGTCACGGGCAACCGTACCGATTTCGAAGCGACGGGCGTGGCGTTCATCGATCCTTGGGCCGGGTCGAGACCGGCGAGGATGTCGTGATCGCGTGGGAAGGCCGATAGCGGTGCGGGTGTTGCTGGATACCCATGCGTTTCTCTGGTGGATTGCCGATAGCGAAAAGCTCTCCACGGCCGCACTCGAGGATCGCTGGCTCAGGGGTTGAGACAACCATCGGCCATGCGTCGTTTTTTGCTGCAAAACTGCACGACATGCCTGGATTTGAGGCATCGGTTCGATCACTCCGAAGCGTATACTCCTCGCATTCACGGAGGCGTTGCATGATTCTGTCGGACAGCGATATTCGATTGGCCCACGAGAGTGGGAAAATCGGGCTTGAGCCGTTCTCGGAGTCTTCGGTTCAACCGGCCTCGTACGATTTGCGCGTTGGAAACCAGGCCGCGATTTCTTCAGACAAACAGGTCGTCAACCTCGCCACCAGGGGTTTCGTGGAAATCAAGCCCGGCGATTTTGTAATCGTGTCCACCCACGAGAAGCTCGCGCTGGACTTGAGCCATGCCGGTCGTTTCGGTCTGACAAGCACCTACGCCCGTAAAGGGTTGATCGCCTCGGTTGGCACACAGGTCGATCCGGGATTCCGGGGCAGATTGTTCGTCGGCCTTACGAACCTGTCGACAAGACCCATTACCCTGCCGCACGCGGATGTGTTCCTTACGGTCGAGTTCCACGCCCTGCAACGGCCGGTGGATGCGCCATACTCCGGCCCGTATCAGGGCCGCGACGAACTGACGCCCGAAGACATCCGCGTCGTGATGGAACGCGAATACATGTCTCAAACCGAGATGATGCGCACTCTGGAAACGCTCGTCTCCACCGTGAACAGCCTCAAGCAAAGCATAAATTGGCGCCTTCCATTGACCATGGGGCTCATCGTGTCGGTCATCATGACGACCGTGACGCTGGTAATGACGCTGGTGGTGACGTTGGCGCTCTAGAGTGTCGCGATTTTGTTTCACGGCTCGCGAACCTCGATTACCGTCAATAAGTGCTTCGCCCGCGACCGCGCCACGTAGCGATTGACGCGCTCGCGGGCATTGTCGCGGACCGGTGTCTCGATGGTCACGATGGCGTCGGCCTCCAGGCCCTTGAAGCGATGCCAGGAGGCGAGCAACACGCCCTTGTTTTCGTTCCATTCTTCGAAGCTCGTCGTGGCCGGAACGGCGCCGAATTGTTCCGGCCAATCGCCGGTGCTGTAGCCGGGTGCGAGGACGGCGACCTGTGAGAATTTGAGGCCGCCCAGATTGGGCATGCACAGGTTGCGGACGCGGCGGCCCGCCTCGCGGAACGCGTCGGCGAGCGTGCGCACGCGCACTGCCTCCGGTTCGTCGCCCTCGGGCGCCCCGTCCCGGGACTTGCCTTCCTGCCCGACCAGCGAGGCACAATGTTCCGCGATCCGAACGGTATTCCGGCAGTTCTCCGGCAGCACGTAGGGCTCGCCGAGTTCCGCCGGCAGGCAGGGCCGCTCGACGTACAGGTTCTGGTTCGGGTCATGGAAGACGTAGAAGCAGGCCTTGTCGTCCGGATCCCGAAAGACCGATTCGAGGCTCGCCCACCACAGTTCGTGGAAGTCCTGGCCCTCGTCGACCACGAGGGCATCGAACTTGTGCTCCGGACCCAGCCGATCGCACGCCTGCATCAGCGCCTCCGGGGCCACGTCGTTCCAGAACGCCTTGTCGTGGGTGTCGCCCATCTCCCAGAGGGGGACGCCGGCTTGCCTGCAAAGCACATCGGTGAGTCCGTGATAATTCTCAATGACCAGGTTGTCGCCCGGGGACGCAGAAACCGCGTTGCGCAGCCAGTCCTTGAGCGGGCGGTTGTAACAGAGGAACAGCGTGCGCGTGCCGGCCCGCGCGATGGCCTGCGCCTTGGCCAGTGCCAGGATCGTCTTGCCGGAACCGGCGACGCCCTGGATGGCCGCCCGGGTCTGGTTGGCGAGAATGTCGAGGATGCCTTGCTGGGCGTCGGTAAGGCGCTGCAGGCGCTCCTCCTGGTCCTCGATCTTGCGCCACATCACCGGGATCAGCCGGTACTTTGGAAACAGCGCCGCGCGGACGGACTCGACGCTGCGGTCGGTCAGCGCCCGGTGGTCGGCGCGGTTGAAGCTGCGAAAGATCCGCCGGATCGAAGCGTCGACCTGCCGCAGGCTGGCCGCATCCAGGATCAGTTCGCGCAGGATGCTCGGCGGCAGTTGTCCGTCGACCCGGCAGTCGGGGAACGCCACCGCGAAGCCGTAGGTAAAGGGCAGGTTGTCGCCGGCGCGGCCGAACTGGTTCTTCACCAGGCCCACGATGTCGTACATGCCGCGCTGCGCCTGGGCAAAAGGGTCTTTATTCAGCAGGCGTTCCTCGCCCCGGACCATCCGCACCCACTGCCTGCCGTCGAACACAAGCGAACCGCCCTTGACCTCGACGAACAGCAGGCCGTGGTTCGCATCGAGCAGCACGAAGTCGCATTCGCCCTCCTGAA
Organism: Gammaproteobacteria bacterium; assembly: GCA_022820625.1. Classification (GTDB taxonomy): domain Bacteria; phylum Pseudomonadota; class Gammaproteobacteria; order Steroidobacterales; family Rariloculaceae; genus UBA6522. The sequence continues at coordinate 5,496 of JAJEFE010000088.1, forward strand.
TGGTGCCGGCGCGGCTGCGGGTCAGCCAGTTGAAGCCGTGGAAGACTTCTACACGGTTGGGGAGGTGCTCGATGAGGGCGCGAGCGACGGTGCGTTCGCCTGGGTTGGCGATCTCGGAGGGGGTGAGCGCGGGGAAGAGTTTGGCCATGGGGTGCCGTTGGGTTGGGGGCGCTATTACTACTAGGGACGCGCCTTTGCGTCAATGAACGCGGACTGCGCAGTAAATCTACACAAAATGACCAGGCCAAGCTCTTGCCCATGGCAGGCGGGTGGCTATTCTTGAGCGTATTCTTGCGTTTCTGCAGTAGAGAGGATCAATCCCATGAAGTTCATGAAGACCTGCGAGAACCACGCTTATGCGTTGATGCGCATCATGGCTGGATTTCTGTTTCTTTGGCACGGAACGAGCAAGTATTTCAGTTACCCGAGGGTCTCGCCCGCAGAGGGGTTTGTCCTGGTTGTGGGAGGCGGGATTGAACTGATCGGTGGTCTGTTGATCATGATCGGTCTGTTCACGTCGCCGGCTGCCTTCATCGCCAGTGGCCACATGGCTGCGGCTTACTGGATCTCGCATGGCACCAATCATTTCTTCCCGATTCTGAATCAGGGAGAGCTCGCCGCACTCTTCTGCTTCGTCTTTCTGTACATCTCTTCAAAGGGCGACGGAATCTGGAGTCTCGCAGACCGACTTGGAGGACAGCGAGGAAACTGACACCGTTAATAAACGTTGACAAGTGTCCGGTGTTCGCCGTTGGCGGGCATTCTATGTGCTCCAACGGGTGCGTCTGGACGTATCGTTGACTCAGTCGCCCTGGTCAGGATCCGGCATCGACTGAACCGCCTCGATGGCGTCGACATAATCCTCCGGTAATCCGAGTTCACGGGCGCCGTCGAGCACACAGGCCTTATAGCTGTCAAAGGGAGGGAGATCGGGCTTTACGTACTCCGGCTCCGCAAGGTAGAGATCGGCCTCGACGACCTGCCCGCCAAGCATCGTCCGGACCGCAGCGCGCCGGTAGCCGGGACCTTCAAGCGCATCCATCCTGACGATCTGATCCTCGGTCAACCGATAGATTGCCCCCCACACCCTGTCATTCGGATCGTCCGTGCGATACGCATCGCACTTCCCCGAATAGTCAATAACGCTTTTCTTGTGAAATCGGAGCGCGTACCCGTCGATGTACGCAACCCCGACCCGCTCGCACGGGCCGACACGCCGCTCGATCATGGCCCTGGGCATGTTGGATCCGTAGGCGAAATACAGCATTTCGTATGGCCTTCAATCGCGTGAATGGTACGTAAGATGTCGGCCTTCGGCAGATCGATACGTACTTCTAACTGACGATATGATAGGTGCGCTTGTAATTCTCAGGCGGGGAGACCGTGAAGGCCTCTCTCGATCACCTCTTCGACTTCACGGCTGCCGATCTCGGTTAGCGCAACCTCCAACGGAGCACGATCCCCAAGTTCCGGATGAGTGCCCGCCAGAAAGCGAACTGTTGCTGCAGGCTCCCCGAAGACGGCCAACATAATCGCATACAGCCTTGCCATGCGCTCGATTGTTTGACTCACCCGGTGGTCGAACCGGTCAACGCGCTTGTAGATCGTGTGCGGCACGATCCGATTGCGCAGCCGAATGGCAAAATCGTCATCCTGTCCGGTGCGAAGGGCCTTGATGAAAGCGACCAGCGCCGACTTCGGCATCCCGGCGCGCACGACTTCATCGAGCTCGCGCATCTTGGTGACTCGTCGGCCAAGGATCGGAGGACCACCCAGAACATTCGCAATCTGTTCGGCCGAGATGCCCATATGGCTCTTATAGTCAGTGGTCAAGAAGCGCAAAGGCCTGATTCTTGCAAATCAACTCCTCGACACACAAATTCATCTAAGGAAAACTCGTTCAACCATCAGCGACAAACAAAGATGCCTGATGTTGTAAGTGCGCCGTCGACTGGTACCTCACGGGTCGCGTCAACTTCGTAATCTTGCCGTCGTCTACGCCTTGTTTCAGCCAGGTCTTCACCTGTGAGCTTTGAAGATTCAGACAGAGCGCGATCTCATCGGGTTTCAGAGGACCATTTTCAGTAATGGTGAGCACTCGATTCTGGAACAGCTTGTAGAAGTCCTCTTCACGCTGTTCTGGGGCGTTGCCTGAAATCGGATCATCCGAGGTCGCCAGTAAGGGATGGTCAACTCTGGTGGCTTCGTACATTTTGGCAGACGAGCCATTCAGCAAGTGTTCAAGGGCTGGCAACTCGGCGGGAATCCATTGTGCTCCTCGCCGGACGAGATGTGGATTGCCTGATTTTTCGCTATGGGTACGTTTAACCCACAAGGGAACCCAATCAGCTTTCAGATCCTCGACAGCCCCGTTCCAAGTACCGCCTCTATTGGGGGTGCTGCTTGCCACTATCGCGGCGTCCGCCAAGCAGTAAATGTACCGGTTTCTGGACATCGCATTCCCGACGTTGAATCCCGCTTCTGGATTGAAGGGAGTTGTAAGTACGAGATCGTTCGACAGCAGGTACTTTCGATACTTGGCAGAAGTCGCTGCCCGCATGAGGCTGTCAGCCAATACACCGATTGCGGTGCCCTCCTTCTGCAGCGCGCTGAACATTGCACACTGGTCCACACCGCGAGCGCCACCGGAGACAATGGAGTAGCCCTGCGCCGAAGCAGCACTGCCAATGTTCTCCGCGAAAGCCAATTCATCCTTGTCTGCATTTCGCGAACCGACGACAGCGATGCCACCCTTCTCCAGAAGCGCCTTGTTACCGCACCCAAAAAGCACCGGTGGAGAACCCATGCGCAGTCGACGTTTCAACCGTTGGGGATACTCCGGTGCCGAGCGGGTAAGGATCCAAAGACCTGCTCGCTGCCATTTCTCAAGCGCGAGTCCCAAGGCTCCCCCTCGCTGCAGGAGACTCTCCAATCGTGACAGGGGAATAGAACGATCCGTCCACTCCGAAAGTTGGTTTCTCAACTCCCGCTGCAACAGCGCCGATGGATCGAGATCACGATCCTTCAACCAGACGGCCAAGCGTGCCCATTCTCTTGCAGAAAGGGGTTTTGCGCTCGTCTTGTCATGTTTTCCGAAACGGACGGTAAGGAGCATTATCGCCTGAGCCTGGGCGTCTAGGTACATCTCACGATCCCATGCTCGACGTTGCCAGCGCCAATGGCCAAACGCACCCGCTGCCGGATCCCCGGAGCAGTGCGGATACGACGGTTAGTGTCCACCCGGAATCCACAACATCGTCGATCAGCAGCAAGTCATTGGTAGACTTGTGCATGGTGCTCGACTATAGCAGGTTCATGCCGACCCAGATCTCGTCGAGGTCACGTCGTGCTCCGGGAGAAAACCGATATTCAGGTGCTTCGCCCGACAAGTTTGGTGGCCATTTCTTCCTTGAACGACTCGCCGTCGAACGGCTCGGGCTCGCCGCTCGCCTCACCCTTGATCAGTTCGCTGCGTATTGCGTCATTCCGGCCCGGCCGCCACTCGCTGACGATGTTGTCGAATTCCGGCCGCGGCCTCTCATTGGGCGGCGTTTCCACGCTACCGATATGAATGAACGCCACAATCCGGGTCCCCTCGCCATGCCCCAGGTATCCGATCACCTCCGGATGGTATGCCGGCCAATCCGTCAGCCATTGCCCCCGGTAGCCCATCGCTGCGGTCGCCACGAGGATGTTCTGACAAAGGGCGGCGCACGACAGCAATTGCTCCACCTCCGGGATTTTCGCCAGCTTCTGCTCGTTGACGTGGAACGTCACCACCAGAAGCGTCGGCGAACGCTGCGGCCGCTGCCGTTCCAGCTCGACCAGGACTTCATTGGCCTCGGGGTGTTCCCGCTGAAACAATTCGGCACAGAAATCGCCCAGTGCCTGCTGGGCTGGCTTGTCCAGGATCTGGATTCGCCAGGGCTCTGCCCGGCTGTGGTCGGGTACGCGCAGGCCGCAGCGCAGGATGGTCTGAAGTTCCTCGTCGGACGGGCCGGGCAGAATCATGTCCTTGGCCAGTACGGAGCGGCGGGTCAGCAGCAGATCGACGGTAGACTGATTCGTGTGTCTGGACTCATTCATGGCGCGCGACTTTAGCAGGTTCATTCCGCTGAAGCATCGAGCGCTGCGATGGCGCGCTTTCTCTCGGTGGGCGGTATTCGCCTGCCTCTTTCCGCGTCAGTCACCCAGCATGATGTCCGTGATCTTCCCCATCGGCGTCAGTTCTCTGCCCGCCAGTCCCGGATGATCCGGCGCGATCCAGTGCGCCGTGAAGATCCGGTTGTCGTCCTTGTCCGTCATGGCTTTCCTGAAGACGTCGCTCGGCGCGGTCCCATCGGGCACGCTGGACATCACGGGATTGATGTACTCCCACACAACTTCCCCGTCCGGCGTCACCTGGAACACGTGTCCCTGCCTGCCCGCGATTCCGAGCGTATTGCCATTGGCCAGGCGCTGGACGCCGGAGATATTCTCGCTGTAGAAGCTGTTGGCGTGCACGGCCCGGAAGCTCCACACGATCTGATTGGCCGGACCGCCCGCCTCCACCTCCGACAGATACGGCGCATCGGGATACGCCCCGTCATAAGGATTGACCTCGAGCAGCACCGAATAGTAGGCACCCGCGCGCCGCGACCCGTTGTCGAAGACCAGGAAATTGCCCGCGCCCGGCAACCTGTCCTTGATCCACTGAATGTCGTGGTGGTGGAAGAGCAACCGGTCGCCTTCCGAGGTCGCATCGCCGTCGGGGTTGTAGCTTGGCGCCTCGCCCGAATCGTAGAGCGCCGGGTTGCCCCACCGGTAGATGATGTCGCCCGCGGGTCCTGCCGCGAGCGCCTTGCTGGCTTCGAAATCCCCGACCACGAAGGTGCCGCCGTGGTCGATGACGTAGATCTCACCCATCCGGTCGTTGTTGACCACGATCTGGTCCTTTTCCCGGTGGTAGTCGAGCGCGTTCTGGTGCGTGAAGTCGCCACTCAGCCCAGGTCCCCAGTTGAGATCGAACCGCCCCGGGTTCTCGGCCAGCACGCCGTAGTTGGGCCAGTCGGGATTCATGTCCTGGATCACGTGGTCCAGCGACCACCACTCCCAGACGATGTTGCCGTCCATGTCCACCTCGACGACCCCGTCGGGTGCGGCATCCCATTCGACCGACGGGTCGGCGCCCGCCGCCACGGCCTGTTCCTGGGACATCGGAAACATCGACGTGAAGATGATGGTCCAGTCGTCGAGGTGGTTGTTCCAGATGCGCTTGAAGTTGTGATGGTAGAGGTAGCCCTCCCGCGGATCGCTGAAAGCCCAGACGACGTTGCCGTCCCAGTCCAGTTCCAGCAGGGCCCGCTCGCCTTCGGTGGTGTGCCCGGCCGTGCTGAGGCCTTGGACGATGGTGCCCTTCTCGGTCAGGCGGGCGGTTTTCTCAAGGACAAATCCGCGCCCCTGGTACTCCGGCGGAACGGTCTTCCACATGTGAACCACTTCCCCGTCCAGGTTGATGAGGTAGGTGTATTCGTAATCCTCGTGCCGCGGCCACGAAGGCAGCAAAAGATATCCGGGCGCCGCCTTCTCGGGATCGGAGTAGATCAGCTCAGTGGGCCCGTGGAAGGTTTCGTAGGCGATCGCCGGCCCTGGCAACGTCAGGATACATGCCGCTGGTATCAGTGCCAGGGCCAGATCGTGATGTCTCTTGTTGTTTCGCATGGATCCACTCTCCTTGCCAGTGTTCGTATTGTAGTTTGAACAATGCGCCTGGCCACCCGCTCCTAAAATCGCTCCGCCGACGATTCCGACGCGCATCAGAGCGTACCTTCGGAGGCGGCGACTCGACAACGCACGTGGAGACCTTGCATTACGCCATCGGCGCAAAGATGCCGGCCGGTGCTCGCCTTCGCGCTCAAATCCATATTCGCTCCCTGATGCCTCTTCGTCGCGATAGTATCCCGTATCCCGGAAATCACCCTGCGAGTCAAGCGATGGAGGCACAATGAAAATACGCAGACTCTTGTCGATCGTGCTGACGCTGTCAGCAAATGCGTGGAGCCAGGATGATGGGCGGGATCGACGTCACGTTCGACGGCGTCATCTTCCTCGGCTACCACGCAGGCACGGCGAACATGGATGGCGTGCGCGCGCACACGTTTTCCAGCGCCAACATCACGAGCCTGAAGCTGAACGGCATCGAGACGTCCGAGGGCAACATGAACGCGGCTATCGCCGGGCACTTTGACGGATGCCGGAAACTCTGCGCCTGTTGCTTGACTCCAAAGTGAGACTTGTGCGAATTTGATGCCGCCGCACTCCGAATCAACGGATGCGGCAAGAGACCTGAGGGGTGGCTACGCGCCTGAGATGCCCGCCAATCGGCGGCAGACCCTTGGAACCTGAACCAGGTAATGCTGGCGGAGGAACAGGCCAATGCCCATCTACCGTAATTCCCATTGTTTTTTCTCTGCTGCGTATCGATGTTTGCAGTCCCTTCCCGTACTGACAAGCGGAGCGTTGCTGCTTCCCATCGCTCTGCCCGTTATACCCACCTGGGTGCAAGCCCAGGAGATCGACGAGATCATCGTGTATGGCGACCTGCGGGAATCCGAAATCGAGGACGTACCCACCAGCGTGACGGTGCTCGATGAAGCGCTCATCCGCCAGCGCAATGCTTCGCACTTCGAGGAGATGGTCGCGGCTGCGGCGAACCTGAATCTCTCCAACGGCGCCTCCCGCGCGCGGTTCTTCCAGATCCGCGGTGTCGGCGAACGCGGCCAGTTCACCGAGCCCCTGAACCCATCGGTGGGCCTGCTCATCGACGGCGTGGACTTCAGCGGCATCGGGGGCATCTCAACGCTCTTCGATGTCGAGCAGATCGAAGTGTTTCGCGGGCCCCAGGGCGATCTCTACGGCGCCAACGCGCTGGCGGGACTCATTTCGCTGCGCAGCCACGCCGCGGAACATGAGCCTTCCGGTCACCTTCGACTGGAAGCCGGCGACTACGGCGTACGCAGCCTCGGCGCCGCCTATGGCGGATCGCTTTCCGACACCGTCGCCTTCCGCACCTCGCTGTCGACCTATGCCGGCGACGGATACATCCACAACATCCATCTCGACACCCGCGACACCAACAAGCTGGACGAGCTCACCTGGCGCGGCAAGTTGCGGATCGACGTATCGGACAACGCCAGCCTCGATGTGAATGTCGGTATCGTGGACCTGAATAACGGCTACGACGCCTTCTCACTGGACAACGACCGGCGCACCCGTTCCGACCAGCCCGGCGCCGATAACCAGCAAAGCGTCTTCGGTTCCCTGCGCCTTGCGGTTGCAAGCGAGCTGTTCGACACCGAACTCAGCATCGCCAGCGCAAAATCCGACATCGAATACGGCTACGACGAGGACTGGACCTACGATGGATTCCATCCCTGGGGCTACTCCTCAACGGACCAGTACAACCGCGACCGCGACACGCTGACCGCGGAGGTCCGCCTGACTTCCTCCGAAGCCGGCAGCCTGTTCGACGGCCGCGGCGCCTGGGTGGCCGGCCTCTACATGCTGCGCCAGCAGGTCGATCTGCTCCGGGTCTACACGTACGCGGACTCGGATTTCGGCAGCCGTTTCGAGATCCAGCGCCTGGCCGCCTACGGACGCATCGAAAGCGACCTCTCCGACCGCGGTCGCCTGACGGTCGGCCTGCGCCTGGAAGCCCACGAGTCCGACTATTCGGACACCGCCGATCTGGCCTACAACCCGGACGAGAACCTGGTCGGCGGCCGCATTGCCTATGACCAGGCCCTCACGGACAACTGGTCCGGCTACGCGAGCGTTTCGCGCGGTTACAAGGCCGGGGGGTTCAACCTGGACGGTTCGCTGGACGAGAGCCTGCGCCAGTACGACGCCGAGTTTCTCTACAACTACGAACTCGGCCTGAAGGGCCAGTCGCCGGATGCCGGGCTGCGAATGCGCGTCGCACTGTTTCGCATGACCCGCGACGATGTCCAGATAGACAGTTCAACCACCCTGCTGCGGGCCGATGGCAGCAGCGAGTTCATCGACTTCATCGGCAATGCCGCCGAAGGAATCAACCAGGGCGTGGAGGCGGAACTCGCCTGGAGTCCCGGCGACCGCGTCCGAATCACGGGCAGTCTCGGCCTGCTCAACAGCGAATACGAGAACTACATCAACGGCAACGGCGAAGACCTCGGGGGACGCGAGCAGGCGCACGCGCCAGGCTATCAATATCACCTGGCGGCCAACATCGGACTGCTTGAGAACCTCGGGCTGTCGCTGATGTTCGAAGGGCGGGATTCGTTCTATTTTTCGGACAGCCACGACGCCAGATCCCGTGCATACGATCTCTTCCATGCGTCCCTCAACTGGGACTGGCAGAATTTCTCCTTCAGCCTGTGGGGCCGCAACCTCTCCGACGAGGACTACTTCGTGCGCGGCTTCTTCTTCGGCAACGACCCGCGCGATGGCTACGTCGGGCACCGCTACACGCAGCTTGGTGAACCGCGGCGGTTCGGCCTGACCCTGTCGCGGGAATTCGGGTCTCCCTAACCCAGTCCGTATCCCAGCTCGCCGGCGGCGTTCCTCAGGATTTCCAGCATCGCCGGGTCGGCGAGCGCCCGGTGGAATCCGGGTTGCGACGGCAATGCGCCGGCAGCCTCCGCGCGATCGGTCAGCACGACCGCGGTTCGATTGGCGTGCATTGACGACGGATACCGAAGCCCGTGGATTGCCGGGTACGCATCGTAGAATCCCCGCGCCCAGTTGCGGCTCACGGACCGCGGTCCGGACATAAGGCCCATCGAGGCCCCGGCCCGGGTGGCAAAACGGCCCATCAGGTCCAGCAGTTCAATATCCGATGCCAGCTCGAACCCGGCCAGCCATCCTGCGAGCGCCGAACGGTGGATCGTTCGAGTCTTCTGGAACGCCTCGCCCAAACAGGTCACGGGACTCCTCGCAGCGTAAAGCACGCTCCTTGCCTGATACGCGGGCTCCTCTCCGTCGTGGTGGTCGAAGCGGGAATCCAGTGGGCCCACATGGCGGAATTCATTCCAGAACGTCGGGTGCTTGCCGCCCCGAAAGTACACCCTCCAGAGCAAGGCGCCCCTGGGAAGCACGTGGACATCGGGTTCGGCCTCGCGCAGTCGCGCGAGGTTCGGTTGGCGAGGAACCTTCGGCACTACGCGTTTGGAACGATCTTGATGAGGGTCCGCGCATTGCGGCCTGATTTGAGCCACTCCAGCGGGGTCATGAGGTTGCCGGAGTTGTCCTCGAGTTCCGGGTCCGCAGTCGTATACCAGCGCATCACCGACACCGGGTCGAGTTCCGCCAGCCGCTCGGTGACCTGGCCGATGTTGGGAATCAGGGCACTACCGTCGAACTGGAAAATCGGCACATGCCACCGGCCGTCCACCCGAATCGCATACAGCGTGCGCTGACGGACCAACTGCCGCACTCTCACGGGCGTCACGCCAAGCAGCCTGGCGACTGCGGCCGGGGTCAGGCTCGTGGCCAGAATCGCGGCAAATTCCGTCGCATACCGGAGCACGGGGTCCGTTTCTCCCGGGCGCGCATCCACATCGGCACCGGCGCGCTCGAGCATCGCCACCTCCGCCGCCGTCAACTCCGATCGCGCGGGTCCATAGACACTTGCCTCCAGGCGCCCGATGGCCTCCTTCAACGCCGAATTGAGAGCCTCCGGAGGTTGCGCGCGCAAACCGTGCTGTTGAAAGTAGTGGCGACCGACCTCTTCTACCGTACTCATTTCCCGCCCGTATTTTCCTGTACTATCGACGATACAAAACAAAATCTTACCACGTCATTCGCTGTTTCCGCTACGGGCTGCATCCAATCCGGATGCTGCGGGCATCTATTCCACAAAGGCGGCAGTTTCGCCGCAACGCTGCACGGGAGAGAAAAGATGTACCGCAGAATCCATGAAGGTTCAGTCCAGTTTGTGGTGGTCGTGCTAATCGGCCTCGCCTATGCTCAGTGCCTGTATCAGTCGTTCGCGATCCTGACGGTCTGAGCCGGGCTGTTGAACCACGGATAACTCCGAAGCCGAAACACTCATTTCAGGGAGAAAGCAATGGAAGAAGAAGTTGTTGCCATATTCGTTCCGATCGTCATGTTCATCGCCATCGCGGTCGTCATGTGCGTTTACTACTACATGCGCCACCGCACCGGCGAGGCTGTCCAGAAGACCGTGCAAACGGCGATCGAGCAAGGTCAGGAACTCACCCCCGAGATACTCGAACGGCTCGGGCAGGCGCCGAAGCGAAAGCCGGCGGATCTCAAGCTGGCGGATCTGCGCCGGGGCGTGATCCTGATCAGCGTCGGGGTCGGGATAGCGGCCTTCGGGGCGCTGGTCGGCGAGGAAGACGCCATGCGTCCGCTGCTGGCCATCGGTACGCTTCCGTTCCTGATCGGCGTTGCTTACCTCGGATTGTGGAAATTCGGCAAGTCGGGCAAGTCCGGCTAGCACGCCGGGTCGCACGCCCGTGGAGAGCCGCGACGGGGAACTCGTTGCCCGCGCCATCGCGACCGGCAATCCAGCGGACTACGACGAACTGATCCGCCGGTACCAGTCCGATGTGCGCAACTGGCTCCGCCACCTCACGGGCGAACCCTCGCGGGCGGACGACCTGGCGCAGGAAACCTTCATCCGAGCATGGGAACGGCTGCATACGATCGGTGACGGCAAACGGTTCAAGGCCTGGATAATGAAGATCGCCTACAACATGTTTCTCCAGTCAAGCCGTCGGCAGGGCAGGGAGGCAAGGCTGGCGGACGCCCTGGGCCGGGAGCAACTGGCGACCGAAAGCCACGTCACCCCGAGCCGCGACGCCGGGGTGGCCGACCTGCCCAGGATGCTGGCGACATTGAGCCAAGACGAGCGCGCGGCCATGGTCCTCTGCTACGCTTACGGCATGAGTCACCGGGAGATCACCGAACTCACCGACATGCCGCTGGGTACGGTGAAGTCGCACATTCGCAGAGGGGCGGCGCGGATTCGAGACCGCTTCGACCTGGGGAGCCCTGCTCATGGATAGAACGGACAGACCCGTGACCCCTGAAGAGGAAGGCCGGCTTTCGGAACTCTTCGAGGCGCTCACACCGCCGCTGCAAGACGAGGGCTTCAGCGCAAACGTTTTGCGGCGCATCAGGCGGCGCGTATGGTTGCGGCGGTTGGTGCTTGGCACGGCCGTGGTCGTTGGAGGCGCGCTGGCGCTCGGCCCGCTCTCCGAACTGTCCGTCCTGCTCTCCGGAGTGCCCGTTCTGCTTTCCGACGGCCTGATTACGGTGGCCACGAGCTGGAATGACCCGGCCTGGCTGGCTCAGAACCGGATGGTCCTGATGCTGGCGATTCTGGCCGTATCCATGCCCGGGGCGATTCGACTATTGGACAGATAGCAACGGGTACGGATTCACCGACCCGTGCGGACCCGGCCGGTGATCTCGTGGCTTGACGCTGCGTCGCTTATCGCTCTGCTCGACCGTAAACGCAAACCGGTTCAGGCCTCGAGCAACTCCCGCGCCCCGCGCACTGTGGCGTTCGTACGATTCCACGGACCGTTGAAGTAGGCGAAGCCGGCGGCGAGATAGCGGTCCCGCCACGGCGAACGTGGCGACAGAGCGTGATTCTCGATGGCCGCCTCGGCGAACTTGTAGTGGTGCGAATCGGTGCCATTGGCGACCAGGTAGTGCCTGATCCGGTCGACGAGCGGTTGCACGGCGCCGCCGGCCTCGAGATAGGCCAGAGTCTTGCCGATGGCCTGCGATCTCCCTCCTCGCCCGGCCGAGAACACTTCGTCCAGCGCCTCCGCGCCTGATGCCGGAGCTGTAAGGGCAAGGGGCTCAAACTCGTTCAATGCCGCCACGCCCCGTCTGGCACGCCCCGACATGCCCCGGAACCTGGGGATGAAGGCGGCGCCCTGCATCAGCATGAGCTGTCGGGTCCCCGCGTCCGAAGACTGGTGGAACGCGTAATGCAGGGCGTTGGATACGGTCTGCGCGTGCAACGGCACCACGCCGGGATCGGTCATCAGGAGCTCAGCCCCCGCCGCGTGAAGGGCATGCCAGATTGAATCGGGCGAAATTCCGTCCCTGAGAAAGTCCACGACGGCGCGGCTGGTCTCAAGCGTGTCGCCTTCCCGGAGCGCCGCCAGCACATCGGCGCTCGCGGCCGAATCGAGCCGCCCGTGGAGCCAGTTCTCGGGAATCTCCCGGCGTAATGCCGTGTTCTGCCGCCACGCCGCCTCTTCCCGGAGTTCGGTCGTTGCAGGATTGGGATCTTCGTAGAAATTCACCAGGGCAGCTACCGTAGAGCGCAGCACCGGGTCGCGGTGCTCCCAGCCCAGCAGGTTCAGCATCCGGTGCGCGTTCTGCACCGTGATGGCCTTGTGGCCGATGCCGCGGAAATCGCGGGCGCCATACTGCCAGAGTAGTTCAAAGACCTCGCGCGACTCCGCGACGCCGGCGTAATTCACCACGGCGGTGTCGGCGGCCTCCAGGTCCCAGTTGTCCAGCGCGGCAACCAACGCACTCCGGGCCTGATCCTGCGAGGGTGCGGGAGTCGGAACCGGCGGGCGGGCGGCCATGGTCCAGCCGCTGGAATGGCGTTCGTCTGCCTGCTCCTCCTTGAAGTAGTCCACGGCCCACAGCATCGGCAGCCAGCGCTCCGCAGGCGGCATGCCCATCGTGGTGTGATGGATGGCGTGCAGCACCATCACGGCGTGGTACTTGAAGCCCACGTCCGGGTAGGGCGATACGTTGCGCACCGTCGCCAGCGTCAGTGCGGCGAGCAGGTCCTCGTAGCTCGTGCCGGAACGAATCCGCGCGACAACGCGCTCGATGATCTGCGAGCGCGGCGTTTCTTCCAGAAGGTCGAGCAGGTCGTAGATGTCGGCGGGCGCTGTCCGGCCCGACGGGCTGGCGATGGTCAGGGTTGCTGCGCCGCCGACGGCTCTCAGAAAATCTCGGCGGTCCATACGCACCTCCGGCTCCCCCAATCTCTTTTCGACCCATGGTAGGCCGTTCGGGATTGCGGGTCCAGTGAAGGACACCGTCTCATGGGACGTAGTCCTCGCCTCTTGCCGGAGCAGACCGAAATCCGCATTCATCTCCGGACAGGCACATCATCTCACTCAAGCCACTTCAACTTCTCGATCGGGTAGCCAAGATACCACTTCGACCGTTCCAGTATGGGCCGCGTGACGATTCGCTTGATCCTGAGTTCCGGCTTCGCGCTCATCGCGTCGCAGATCTTGTTGAGCGCCTGAATATTGCGCGCGCAGGTGAACGAAACGTAGTCGACTTCGCCGGATACCCTGAGGCAATCCATGAACTCGGGATACTTCTCGATTTCGGCTTCGAACACCCGGCGGGACGGCAGCGAGTTATCGCTCAGCGTGAATTCGACATAGGCGAGCACATGCTCGAACGTCCTGTCGAGATCGACTTCGCAATGGAAGTTGAAGAAATAGCCGGCTTCCCTCAAGGCGGAAACACGTTGCGAGCAGGCCGCCGGCGACAGGCCGATTTCCTCCGCGAGCCGCTGATTGGTGATATCCGACTGCAGGTGAATCTTCGCAATGATCTTGCGATTGATCGGATCGAGTTTTACCTGCTTCCGGGTAGGCATGGCCGCTCGACACATTGACTGCTGAAGAGAATTCCAAGTTTAGGCCGAATCGCCAAATTGTTCACGGCGGGCGCCCTGCAATTCAATCCAAGTTATTGCGCAACCGGGACGATAATTTAGGGACAATCCATTCCGCGTCCCGGAGTGGTCCATTGACCGGCCGAACGCGGCAGGAGCCGCGAGCCGGACGGCGCCATCGACCCTCCGAACGCGGCATCGTGGCTCGCAATGCCCACGGGGGAACATCATGAATTACTACGGATCCATCAAGTCCTTGATGGTTGCGCTGCCGACCGCCTGCGCGCTCGGGTTCGCGACCGTCGCCGGCGCCCAGCAATCGGTGAGTACCGGCGTCGGGGTCATTGAAGAAGTAGTTGTCACGGCCCGAAAACGCTCGGAGAATCTCCAGGAGATTCCCGACTCGGTCACCGTCTTCGGGGAGACGGCGATCGAACGCGCCGGCATCGACAACATGTCGGATTTCGCCGCGTTGACGCCGAATTTTTCCGCGTACGGCAACTTCCGGCCCAACCTGACCAATATTTCCATTCGCGGATTCACTTCGACCCAGCTCGGTGAGCCTCCGGTGGCGTTCGTCGTCGACGGGATCACTGTCCCCAATCTCGAATTCATGAACCAGGGCCTCATCGACATCCAGCAGATCGAGGTCATCCGGGGTCCCCAGGGCGCGCTCTACGGCAAGAATGCGATTGGCGGTGTCATCAACATCACGACCCGGGCGCCTTCGGACGATACGGAATTTGCGGTTCGCGGCGCGCTGGGATCGGGCAGCGACGCGCGCCTGAGCGCGTCGGTTTCCGGATCCCTTGCCGACAACGCGGTCTATCGCCTGGCCGCCTTCTATCGGAGTTTCGACGGCCTGATCGAGGACACGTTCAACGGGGAGACATCGGATTTCGTCGACGAGGCGGGTGTGCAAGGCTTGCTCGGCTTCGAGCTATCCGACCGCACGTACATCGACTTTCGCGCACGCTACTCGAGCGGCGATTACGGCCTCGGCTACTACGAGAACGTGGATTTCGACACCCTGAGCGACAAGTCCGTGACCCCGGCTCACAACGTGCTTCCGAACGACGAGAACACCCTGAGCAACGTCTCCGCGAAGCTGGAACACGAAGCCGATGCCGGATCGCTGATGGTGGTCGCCGGCTACAACAAGTCCACGGACGACAACTTCCTCGATTCGGATTTTTCCGCGCTGCCACCCGACTATGACAATTTTTTCTTCACCGGTGGACAGCACAGTCTGATTGAAGACGCGGCCACCACACTGGAAGCACGCTTCACCTCGCCTTCGGACAGCGCCTTCCGCTGGCTCGTCGGCGCCTACTACCAGGACCGCGAACGCCTCAACGATTTCGACATCTACGACGACCTCGTCGGAACGGTGGTGCGGGACCGGCCGTCGTTCGCAGACGAGTTCGTGCTCGAGATTGTCCGCGACCGCCAGGAAAGCAACGCATTCGCGCTGTTCGGGCAGGCGAACTACGACATGTCCGATGTGCTGGAACTGACGCTGGCGCTTCGCTACGACGAGGAAGAACGGCAAGGCGTGGACCCGCGCGATCCGGACTCCTTCGCCAGCCGCACCTTCGACGAACTGCAGCCGAAAGTGTCCCTGGCATGGCAGGCGACGGAGCGGTTCCTGGCTTACGCGACCACAGCGCGGGGTTTTCGGTCCGGCGGCTTCAACGAGGTGGCTCCGACCGTGATCCGGGCATTCGAAGCGGAGACCTCCGACACCACGGAAATCGGCTTCAAGTCCACCCTCGCGGAGGGTGTGCTGAGCCTGAACGCGGCGTTCTTCAACACGAGTCAGGACAATGCCCAGTTCACGCGCTTCAACCCGGATACCTTTTCGCTCGAGCAACTCTCCATTGCCGCAGTGGATATCAGCGGGTTCGAGTTCGAAGGCTGGTGGAGTCCGACGGAGTCGGTCGACGTGCAACTGGGGTACGGCAGCATCGACAACGAGATCACGGACTTCAATTCGGACGACTACATATTCCCGCCCGAGGGCATCGTCGGCAACTCGATGCCGCGCGTCGCGGACTGGAACGCCAACCTGAGCGTCACCTGGACAGCGCCGCTGGGCGGCGCCATGGATTTCGTCACCCGGGTCTCCGGCAACTGGCTCGGCAAGCGCCATTTCGACCTCGAGAACCTCATGGTCGATGACAACGCGGCGTACCTGAACCTTTCACTGGGAATCGAGGCGGATGCCTGGACAGTCCAGTTACGTGGCACCAACCTGGCGGACCGGCTGGAACCTGAAGACGCCTTTTACGGAATTGCTTCCACGCTGGCACGATTCCGCAATACGCCGCGGCAGGTGATGGCCGAGTTTACGTACCGCCTCCAGTAAACTCAGCCCAGTGAACGCACCGGCCGGAACAGAGTCCGGCGGTTCGGGACCGGACGGCGAATCGCTTGAATTCGCCACGGAACCCGTGCCGCGCGGCCACAGGGTGGGCTGGATTCGGGTCGGCCTGATCAGCGCCATGGTGGCGTTCTCCCTGCCGACGTTCGTGACCGGCGCGGAGGTTCTGCTGGCCATCGACAACGCCCGCGGCATGGACGCCATTCTGATGGGCTGCGCCCTGGTGACCCTGATCGGCTCCATCGCCGGCGCGATCGGCACGCGCACGCACCTCAGTTCCTACATGCTGGCGCGAATCGCCTTCGGCACCCGCGGTGCTGCCATCGTGAACATCGCGTTCGCGATTTCCCTGCTCGGCTGGTTCGGCGTCAACATCGACCTGTTCAGCGGCGCCATCCTGCGCTTGCTTCGGGATACGCTGGACATTTCGGCCCCTCCCTGGGCGATCGAACTGTTCGCCGGCGTGCTGATGACCGTCACGACCATCTACGGATTCCGGGCAATCAATACCCTGTCCGCTCTGCTGGTGCCCGCCATGATGGTGGTCACGGCGGTGTTGTTGTACCAGGCGCTGGGGGAGCGGTCGTTCGCCGACACGCTCAACGTCCTGCAAGTACCGGAGATCGGGCTGGGCTACGCCATATCGTCCATCGTCGGCGGAATCATTGTGGGAGCGGTCATCCTTCCGGATATCACTCGGTTCATACGCCACTGGCGCGGCGCGATCTTTACGGCGGTCCTCGCCTACTTGCTGGTGCAGCCTATTGTGATGGTCGCCGGCGGGCTTGCGGCGGACCTGCTGGCGAACGACGACTTCCTGGACGTGCTCATCGTGATGGGCCTGAGCTGGGCGGCCTTCGTCATCGTCATCGCCGGAAGCTGGGTGCTCAATTCACTCAACCTGTACAGCACCTCCCTGAGCGTTGAAGCCACCTTTCCCGGGACGGAGAACCGCCTCCTCATCGTTGTGCTGGGCGCCCTGGGAACCGTGGCCGCGTTCATGAACATTCTCGATTATTTTCTGACGTTCCTCTTCTACCTGGCCATCGTGTTCGTGCCCGTGGCGGGCGTGATTGCCGTGGATCATTTCTTCGCCCGGCCATCAGCCTATTTCGGCGAACTGGTTGCGGCCGAACGCACCGTGTCGCCCATGGCGCTCGCCGCGTGGGCGGCCGGCAGCGTCGTGGCCCTGCTGGGGGCCGAGGAGATGATCCGGCTCACCGGTGTCGCGGCACTGGACGCGATGCTGGTATCGGCCAGCGGCTACGCCATCCTGAGCCGCTTCGACCCGTCATTGTCGAATCCCCGGGCGGCATAGAGAGGAGCGGACATGCTCAGAATCGGCATCGATGTCGGCGGAACGCATACGGATGCGGTATTGCTCGATGACGACGCCGTCATCGCGTCCACGAAGGCGTTGACGACAGCCGATGTGCTCACCGGCATCATGGATGCGCTCGAAGCGATCCTTTCCGGGCATCCCGGCCGCGAAGACTCCATCGAAGCCGTAATGCTGGGGACGACCCAGTTCACCAACGCCGTGGTCGAGCGCCGCGAGCTCTCAGAGGTGGCGGCGATCCGGATCGGCAATCCGTCCGGAATCGGCCTGCCGCCCAAGATCGGCTGGCCCGAGGATATCGCCCGCTGCCTCGGGGAAAACGTGTACACGATCCGGGGCGGCTACCTGTACGACGGCTGGCGCCTGGCGGAACTGGATGACGTGGAGATCGACACGGTCATCAGCGACCTGATGCGCAGGAAAGTCGAGGCGGTCGCCATCTCCTCGGCCTTCTCGCCGATGAATCCCGAACCGGAACTGGAGGTCGGCCGGCGCGTCAGGGCCGCGTTGCCGAATGCTCACGTCACGCTTTCTCACAAGATCGGTCGGCTCGGCCTGCTGGAAAGGGAGAACGCCGCCTTGCTCAACACGAGCCTGCTGAGGTTCGCCGACCATGTCGTCACGTCCTTTGTCGAAGCGATCCGAAGCCGCGGTCTGGGCTGCCGCTTTTTCGTCAGTCAGAACGACGGCACGCTGATGGATGCCGCGTTCGCCCGCCACTACCCTGCGCTGACGTTCGCCTCAGGGCCGACCAACTCCCTGCGCGGGGCCTGCAAGCTGACCGGCCTGGACAACGCCGTGGTCGTGGATATCGGGGGCACGACTTCCGACGTTGGAATACTGCGGGACGGCTTTCCCAGGGAGTCGAACGTGGTCATCGAAGTGGGCGGCGTGCGGACGAACTTCCGGATGCCGGACATTCTCTCCATCGGCTTGGGTGGCGGCAGCCTCGTCGAGCCGGATGGAAACCGCATCGGGCCGCGCTCCGTCGGCCATCGCCTGGTTGAGGAAGGGCTGGTATTCGGAGGCACAACGCTGACTGCCACCGATATCGTCGTTGCCGGCGGCCACGCGGCGATAGGCGATGCCTCCCGGGTAGCCAACCTGGATTCGGACACGGTATCGGCGGCGACGCGGCGCATTTCCGACACGTTGAACCTGAGCATAGAAAGGATGAAACCGAGCAGCGATCCGTTGCCGGTGGTTCTCGTCGGCGGCGGCGCGATCCTCGTCACGGAAAAACCGGCTGCGGCATCGGAGATGTTACGGCCCGAACATGCAGGCGTGGCCAACGCCATCGGTGCCGCCATTGCGCAGATCGGCGGGGAAACCGAACGGCTTGTTTCCTACGACAAGGTGCCGCGGAAGGACGCCATTCGGGATGTGACCGGGGAGGCGAGGAGACTCGCCGTGGCGGCCGGCGCCGACGGTTCCACGCTGCGTGTGGCGGACGTCGAAGAAACGGCCATGTCGTACATGGAGGGCAATACAACCCGGCTACGCGCCAAGGTGGTCGGAGAAATTGCCGGACTGACGGGCTTCAAAGCCGCGAGGCAGGCCTCATGAAGCTGGGTTTCGAGTCGCTGGAAGATCTCTCCGCGGGCGCCGTGTTCCTGGCCACCGGCGGCGGCGGCGACCCCTATACATCGTATCTCGCGACGCTGCAGGTGCTGAAGCGGACCGGGCCCGTGGAACTGATCCCGGTCGAAGACCTGGACGACGACGCCTTTGTACCGGCCATCGGCGGCGTGGGCGCACCGTCCGTGAGTCTCGAAATGCTGCCGTCCGTCGACGATCCGATCAAGGCCCTGCAAGCCTTCGAGGAACACGTCGGCCGTACGGTTGACGCGGTCGTACCTTTCGAGATCGGCGGCGGTAACTCCATGGTCCCGCTGATTGCGGCGGCCGAACGGGGGATCCCGGTGGTCAACGGCGATGGCATGGGCCGTGCCCTGCCGGAAGCGCAGATGATGACCTATCCGATCGCCGGAGTCGCGCCGACGCCTGCCGTGGCCCTCGACTACGCCGGCAACAGGGTAACGTTCTCGACCGACTCCACCGCGGTATTCGAGCGCCACGTGCGCAGTGTGGCGGCCGCGATGGGCGGCATGATCACCACGGTCGAGCACCCGATGACCGGCAGGCAGCTCAAGTCCTGCATCGTGCCGGACACCATCAGTTTTTCCATCGAGATCGGCCGCATCCTCAGGGAGTTCCGAGGCAACGCCCTGCGTACTTTCCACCCGCTTCGAGACGCCTTCGCGCAATCGTTGTACGGCGACATCTTCCATCTCTACACGGGCAAGGTCGTCGACCATTCCAGCACGGTCATCGGCGGATACGACATCGGCGAAGCGGTGCTCGAGCCGTTCGACAACGACACCGCGCCTCTGAAGATAAACATCAAGAACGAGTACCTGGTCGCCCGGATCGGCGAGAAGGTCGTGGCGTCGGTACCCGACCTGATCACGGTGCTGGACTACGAAACCTCGACTCCGATCAACGCAGAGCGGTTGCGATACGGTCAGCGGGTCACGGTGCTGGGCATTGGTTGTCCCGCCTTTTACCGCAGGGACGATGCCATGGCCGTGGTGGCGCCACGTTGCTTCGGCTTCGATTTCGACTTCGTTTCCATCGAAGACCTGACGGGACATCACCAGGCGCTCCCCGGGACAGGCTGAGCACCGCATTGGCCATCCATGTTTTGAACATCGATGTATCCGGCATTGTCCAAACTGTAACTGCACGGAGGAGCCGGCATGACTCGGTTCGTTGATGTTTCCACCCTTCGCCGGATGGTGAACCGCGTCGGCGCGGGTCCGTTCCGTTCGGGATGGTGGTGAGTCGCCGCACCGAGTGAGACAGGCCATGATTCAGACCGAAAAACCCATTCGCATCATCAATGTACCGCTCGACCTGGGCGCTTCGCGCCGGGGAACCGACGCGGGCCCTTCGGCCTTTCGCGTGGCGGGTCTCCGCAACGCGATCCGCTCGTTGGGTTATTCGGTCGTCAAGGAGACGGACGTCCCGATTTCATCCATGGAAACGTTGCCGCCGGGCGACTCGACGGCGCGTTTCAAGGACGAGATTCTGGCAGCGTGCGTCCAGGTTGCCGAGCACACCCGCGACGCGCTCGAGGCAGGTGAGTGGCCACTGGTGATCGGCGGCGATCACTCGATCGCCATGGGTACGGTGTCCGGCGTTGCCGCGCATCTGAAACGTGCGGACCATACGCTCGGCGTCATCTGGTTCGACGCCCACGGCGACATGAATCTTCCCGAGACATCGCCGTCCGGCAATGTGCACGGCATGCCGCTGGCGCACCTGCTTGGCTATGGCGACCAGGATCTCTCCAGCATTCTCGGCGTCCACCCCGCGATCAAGGCAGAAAACGTCGTCCTGATCGGGATTCGGGATATCGACGCAGACGAGCGCGACTTCATCCGGGAATCCGGAGTCACGGCATTCACGATGCGCGAAATCGACCAGCTCGGAATGAGCCGGGTCGCCGGCGAGGCGCTGGAGATCGTCAACAACGGCACCGCCGGATTTCATGTCAGCTTCGACCTGGACGGCTGCGACCCGGACGTGATTCCCGGTACCGGGACCGTTGTCCCCGGCGGCGTCAGCTTCAGGGAGGCGCACCTGCTGCTGGAGGAATGCGCGGCGAACGGGCGGATGATGTCCATGGAAGTCGTCGAACTCAATCCGTTCCTGGATCACGCCAACATCTCCGCCGAACGCGCCGTCACGCTGGTTCAGAGCGCGCTGGGACGCAGCATCCTCTGATTCCGGCAGGAACGGTGAAGAGCCTCAAACCGGAATCGCTCTCGGTTGCGGCGGCGACTGCGAAAAGCCAAAGACCGAAATCTCCCCCCGTTTCGGGGATAATTGCCGCGCCGAATCCCATGGAAAAACGGTGGCGGACATCCCCGAGACCCAGCAGCCCTACGCCGACCTCAGCCCCGACCGGATACTCGACTCGCTGGAGAGCGTCGGGTTCGCCTGCGACGGACGCATCCTCGCGCTCAACAGCTACGAGAACCGCGTCTACCAGCTTGGGCAGGAGGACGGCGGTTTCGTGGTGGCGAAGTTCTACCGGCCGGGGAGGTGGAGTGACGAGGGCATCCGCGAGGAGCATCGTTTCGCGCTGGAGCTTGTGGAGAACGAGCTTCCCATCGTGCCGCCGATCGCGGTGGACGGGGAGACACTGCACCGCCACACAGGCTTTCGCTTCGCCGTCTACCCGCGCCAGGGCGGCCGCTGGCCCGAACTCGGCCGTGACGAGGATTGGGAGATGCTTGGCCGGTTCATCGGCCGCATACACGCGGTCGGCTCGATCGGTTCCTTTGCCCACCGCCAGGAAATCTCCATCGAGCGCATGGGACGGGAGGCCTCGCACTTCGTTCTGCTGAGCGACTGGATGCCGCCGCACCTGGTGCAGAGCTACCACGCAATTGTCGACCGGCTACTGGTGGACGTGGACGAAGCGTTCGACCGGGCGGAGCCTTTTCGGCGGTTGCGGATTCATGGCGACTGCCATTTCGGCAACGTGCTGTGGACAGATGATGGCCCACACTTCGTGGACCTGGACGACTGCGTGACCGGACCGGCCGTTCAGGATCTCTGGCTGTTCCTGTCGGGTGAACGCGAGGAGCGCTCCCTCCAGCTACAGCGCCTGCTTCGCGGTTATCGCCAGTTCCACGACTTCGACTACCGCGAACTTCACCTCATTGAAGCGTTGCGCACGCTGCGCATGATCAACTACACGGCCTGGATCGCCCGCCGCTGGGAGGATCCTGCGTTCCCGAAGGCGTTCCCCTGGTTCGTGGAGACGAAATACTGGGAGGAGCACGTGCTGGCGCTCAAGGAACAGGCGGCGGCCCTTGCGGAGCCGGTCCTGGAGGTGATGTAGATCAAGCGTGACCGCGCTCGCTTGACCTCGGGTCGCAGCACTCGCGCGATTCAAGAGCAAGTGCAATCAGTGTCCAATGCCGGTTAGAGCGGCTGAATCCTCACATTGCGGAACCTGACGATGCCGCTGCCGTATTGCAGCGTAAACGGGCCTTCGGCGTTGGTTCATCTCCGTGCGAAGAGCTTTTGTGTTTGTCGCGCTACGGGGCCAGCTTACCAACCGGAACCCTCGCCAGGGGAAACCCTGGACCGCAGGCTAGCCGCCCAGCGCCTCCATCAGCGCCTCGATTTCGGCGAGGCGCGCGTCGATGTCGCTGCGGGAGAGCCACACGCCGTTGACCATCACGCCGTCGCTGTCGGCAAAGTGGCCGATGTCATCCAACGGATTGGCGTTCAACAGCACGAGGTCGGCGCGCTGTCCCACGGCAACCCGGCCGAAGTCCTCGGCGCCCAGGAAGTCGGCGACCGCCGCGGTACCGGCGTGCAGCACCTGGTACGGCGTGAGGCCCGATTCCACCATCACCTGCATCTCCCTGTGGATGGAGAATCCCGGGACCGAGAAAATCTGGGGGGAATCCGTGCCGAGCAGGACCGGGACCCCGGCGTCGTGGAGTTCCTTGATGAGGCGGCGGCGCATTTCGATCACAGGCCAGCCTGCGTCCGGTTGCGGGAGCGCCGCGCTGCGCCCATCCGTTTGCTGCACCCAGCGGTTCACGCCCGAGGCGACGCCCGGAATGCTGTCCCGGACCCAGTATCGGGTCTCAGGCAATTCCGCCAGGATGTCCGCACCGCTGCGCCCGCCGAGAAACGTCTCCCAGAGCACCTCCGTGGGCACGACGCCGGCGCCGGCCTCGACCGTGGCGGCAATAACGTCCCCAACCTTCGCCTCATCCACCTGCGACATCACGTTCGGCAGCTCCAGCAGACCCAGTTCCGCCACGACCTCGGGGTCATCGATCATCGCCTCGATGTAGTTGTCGAGGTGATCGATGGTGCTCTGCCCCTGTTCGAGCGCCGAGTACAATCCCACCCGGTTCGACACATGGCCCGAAAAGGTGAGCCCGGCTTCCGCCGCCGTCTCGGCGATGGCCGAAAAAACTTCCGGGGCCAGGCCCTCGGCCACCTTGATGTGATCGAATCCGGCGGCAGCCGCTTCGCGCACGAGACGCACGGCATCCTCCGGCCGCGTGACATTGTTCCCCGACATGGCAGGCGCGCAGACCAGCAGTCGCGGCCCGACGATCTCCCGCGCCTCGATGGCGTCGCGGAGCGGCAGGTGACTGGCGCCGCCCTGCATGCCGCGCACCAGGGTGACGCCGTTGGCAACGTACAGGTGCATCACCGCCTCGGTGAACTCGCTTGCGTCCGGGTTCGGATAATGCCCATGCATCTCCGCTACGCCGGGCATCAGGTACTTGCCGCCGCCGTCGATCACTGTGACTCCGTCGGGAACCATGATGTCGGCAGCCGAACCTGCATGCACGATGCGCCCGTCCCCGACGAGTACCGTCTGCCCCGCGAGCACGCGCTCGCTGTCCATGGGCAACACGTTTACGTCGACGAAGGCATGGGAGATCGCCGGCGTGTCCGTGGTTGCGGTTGCCTGCGACGAGGCGTTTTGCGGGATGCCTGCGATCGCGGCAAACGCCGCGGCCGCCCAGACTGCAGTAAGATTTTTCATGGTGGAGGTTCCTGGAAAGGGTTGATCACGCGCAGGCCATCGTAGTCCTGTTCCGAACTGAAGTCCTCGGAGTACACCGCGTCGCAGCCCGCTCTTCGTGCCGCAGCCAGGATGGCGCTGTCCCAGTAGGAAAGCCTGAACCGTTCACAGATGGATACCGCGTCCTGAAACAGATCGACGGTCATGGGCACAACCGGAAAGCTCGCCATGGAATGCAGAAAACCTTGTGCCTGCCCGCTCGTCAGTGCGTTCGCCCGACTTGGCCGCGTCACTTGATGAAAGAACTCCTGCATGACCTGGACCGAAAGTGCGAGATCACCATCCCCAAGGAGATTCTGTGCGCTGCGACGCTTGGCCGCGTCCTGCATCGCCGGGCTGACCGCATATATCAGTACATTTGTGTCAACGAAGCGCACGTCTTTCGTACAATTCTTCGCGGGAAACGTTATCGGACGCCTTGAACCCCGGACGTGTTCTCTTGATGTCCTCGAATACCTCGTTCATCAGGCGCCGGCGGCGTTCTCTCTCGACTTCAGCCGAGGCAGTCTTTCCGGACAGCGTCCGGAGATAATCACGCACCAGTGCCGATATCGAGGTTTCGAGTTCAGCCGCGCGAATTCGCGCGAGACGATGAGTTTCATCATCGATTGCCACGGTGATGTTCTTCATAATCACAGTTTCACAGATTCTGTGCTTCACAGCATACTCTGATCGATTCTTCGATTCAATGGCGTGTCGATCGGTACGACTGGCCCCAATGGTTCACTAAGTGATTCCCAAAGGCCGCCCGATGAGGCGTCGAAGAGGGTATCGTGGCGACCGGCGATTCGCTGACGCTGCCCAGGCACTTCGTATGGGTGCCGGGGCTTGAGATTCGACTTTACGGGTGCACGGAGGAGTAGGCAGTCAGACGACCGTCACCGTCGCTTCGTGCCCTCGCCCTGATTGCCCGTCCAGGTCAGCTTCGTCTTGTACACATGTGCCGCCATTTGCTGCTCCTGCTTCATCCAAACCTGTTCTTGCCGGCTATAAAACCGTACAAGCTTCATCGAATTCCAGCCGCGGCAACCGTCCGAAAAGACTCTCCGGATCGCCCCTGCCCAGGCCGCAGATGAAGTTGGACCTGTACTGCCCGTCGGGGAAAAACTCCGCATCCACACCCGCGTTGTCGAAGCCCGACATCGGGCCGCAATCCAGGCCCACGGCCCGGGCCGCAATCAGAAAATACGCCCCCTGCAGCGTGCCGTTGCGAAACGCCGTCACCCTGGCGAGTTCCTCGTTGCCGGCGAAGAAATCCCGGGTTTCCGGCCTGTGGGGCGTGAGTTTCGGCATCTGCTCGTAGAACAGCGAGTCGTGGGCGATGATTGCCACCACGGGGGCGGTCATCACCTTGTGGACGTTGGCCGGCCGCAGATGCGCCTCGATACGCTTCTTCGCTTCCGGCGTGCTCAGGAACACGAACCGCGCCGGGCAGCAGTTGAAGCTGGTGGGACCCATTTTCAGGATGTCGTAGAGGCGGCGTAGCTGGTCCTCGGCGACCGGGCCCTCAAGCCATCCGTTGTAGCTTCGGGCATCGAAAAAGAGTTGCTGCAGGGGCTCAAGGCCAATCTCGAATTTCATGGGTGGGCCTCAGGAAAGTACGGCAATGAATTCCAACTGGATGTGCCGGCCCGGCGGCATGTCCGCCGGAACCATGTGGCGCACGGGGCGGTCGTCCTCGTCCGGGAACATCTCGAGCCAATGGGGATTGACCTTCGGCCGGATACTGCGGTCCCTGACGTAGACCGTGACCTTGGCGATATCGGCCGCGGACCCGCCGGCCCTGCGCATGATGTTGCGCACCGTCCGGAAGGCATTGGCGATCTGGCTCTCCTCGTCCTCGGGTAACTCGTGTGTCTCAGGATCATCGCCGCCCGTGGCTGCCGAAAAAACCATGTTGCCGATCTTGACGGCCGCGGGAAATGGGTTGACATGCTCGGGAATATCGGGTCCGGAAATTCGTTGTCTGGCAGCCATGTTCAAGGTGTCCTCCATGGAGGTCGGCAACTGGGCGCGTATTATCGCAAGGCGCCGCGAGGCCGTGTCAACGGCCCGCGTACGGTGGGACAATAAACTCCCTGTAACCCACGACACTGAAACGTACCCTGTAGTATTTTGGGCCGTAACGGAGGAACTCGTATGGCCTACAACCTGATCGGCAAGGATTTCACGCCGCCCGACGTCCGGGCAAAGGTAACCGGCAGCGCCAAGTACGCCGAAGACATACGTGCCGAGGGCATGGTGTTTGCGCGGCTCCTGACAAGCCCGATGCCCCACGGCCGGATCAACCGGATCGACACATCCGCCGCGATGGCCATGCCGGGCGTCATCGGCGTGCTCACCGCCGATGACGAGGGCGCCGACACGCTCCTGACCAACGAACCGAAGTTCGTCGGCGACCTGATCCTTGCGCTGGCGGCCACCGACGAAACCACCGCCCAGGACGCCATCGACAGCATCGTGCTGGACATCGAGCCGCTGGAGTTCACGGTCGATCCCCTGGAGAGCCTGTATCCGGGCGGGCCGGACGCCCGCGCCAACGGCAACAACGTCGGCGGCGGCCGCAGCGGGCTCGATCCGCACCAGGTCAAGTGGACGGCCCGGGACTTCGCTGCCGTAGAGGATGGCCAGCTTCCCTTCGGCGAGCCTGCTGTCGGCTGGTCCTACGGCGACGTGGAAGGAGGCCTGGCCGAGGCTGCGCTGGTTTACGACGAAAGTTTCACAACCCAGGGCAATTCCCACCATTCCATGGAACCCCGAACAGCCATGGCCTGGTGGGAGAACGGCAAGTGCTACGTGCACGCCGGATGCCAGAGCCTCACCGCGACGCTGACGAGCCTGGCGCGGCAGTGCGGCGTGGAACTGGAGAACCTGGTCTACGTCAACGAGTTCTGCGGCGGCGGCTTCGGCTCCAAGGGCACCGCGGCACAGACCGCCGGCATCGCTGCGCGGCTGTCCAGGAAGATCGACCGACCGGTATTGCTGCGCATCAGCCGTGCGGAGGAGTTCTATATCGGCTCGGCCCGCGGGACGTTCCAGGGCCGGGCGCGCATCGGGTTCCGGGCCGACGGGCGGGTGACGGCCATCGACTTCTCGGTGGTCCAGGACGGCGGCGGCAACGGCGGGTTCGGGGACTCGGTGGATGCGGCCCAGGCCGTTTCCATCATCTACCAGCCGCTGGCCATGCGTTTTCGCGGCGTCCCGGTGCTGACCAACACCACGCCGCGCGGGCCGCAGCGCGGGCCGGGGCAGAACCAGATCGCCGCGGCGCTGGAGCCGTTCATGGATCGGGCCGCCCGGGAATTGGGCCTCGACCCGCTTGAGCTGCGCAAGATCAACGCCCCCACCAACGATGCCCGCATCGGCGGCAATCAGATCCCGGTCACAAGCGCCTACATGCCCGAAGCGCTCGACCGCGGCGCGGAGATGTTCGACTGGCAGAACAAGCGCCAGCTCAGCGGCCAGCGCGACGGCTCGAAGATCTACGGTGTGGGGATCGGGCAGGCCTACCATGACGTCGGCCGCCGCGGCTACGACGGCCTGCTGGTGCTGACGCCGGAGGGACAGCTTCACCTGCACAGCGGCGTCGGCAACCTCGGCACCTATTCCTATGCGAGCACCGTCCGCGCCGCGGCCGAATTGCTCAAGTGCGACTGGGAAAACTGCGTCGTCCACCAGGGCGCCAACATGCGCCACCTGCCCATCGCATCCACCCAGACCGGCAGCAACACCTGCTGGACGATGGTTCGCACCAACGTGGTGGCAGCCTGGGACGCCATCGCCAAGCTCAAGGAAATCGCCGCCATGGATCTCGGCGGTTCCCCCGACGACTACGACATCGGCGATCACCGGGTGTTTGCGATGGCAGACCCTTCCCGCTCCATGACCTATCCGGAGGCGGCGCAACGCGCCATCGAGTTGGGCGGAAAGTTCTCCGGCGAGGAAGTGCCGGAGGAATTGCACGACGTCACCAAGCTGGCAGTGGCAGGGGTCGCCGGAACGGGCCTGGTCGGCGTGGCCAAGGACAACCTGCGAATGGAAGGCGACGTGCCGGCGCTGGCCTGCGGTTTTGCCGCGGTAGAGGTCGATGTGGAAACCGGCGAGGTGGATCTCGTGGACTACGTCGCCGTGGCCGACTGCGGTACGGTGCTGCACCCCCAGGGGCTGTCGCAACAGATGAAGGGCGCCACGGTCTGGGGCATCGGCATGGCGCTGTACGAGCGGCAGATCTACGACCCGCAGAACGGCCTGCCGGGCAACATCGGATTCGAACAGTGCAAGCCGGCAACCTACCTGGACGTGCCGTCCACCATGGCGTGGGATGCGGTGAACCTCCCCGAGCCCCAGAACCCCGTCGGCACCCGCGGGATTGGCGAACCGCCCATGGGCGCGGCGGCCGCGGCCATTGTCTGCGCCATCTCCAACGCCCTCGGCGGACACATCTTCAACCGAATCCCCATCGTGCCGGACATGATCGTCAACCACGCGGCAGGGCAGGAGCAGTCCCACCGGCCGTTGCAGATCCACACTGCCTGAGCGGCCGGGGAGCGCCCCCCGGACAATCGGCGTGGCTCGATTTTGGCACGCGCTGCCGCGCAGCCGCCGCCTACCTGGTGTGTTCGGCGACTTGCAGCAACGCCCGAGCCCGCTTCACCACGGGAACGTCGATGACCTTGCCGTCCAGCGACGTGGAGCCGCGGCCGACCCGTTCGGCTTCTTCGAACGCCGCTACCACGCGCCGGGCGTATTCGATCTCTGCCCGGGATGGCGAGAAGGACTGGTTGATGGCCTCGATCTGGGCCGGGTGTATCGCAAACTTGCCCTTGAAGCCGAACTGTTTGGCTTTCGCACAGTTGTCCCGCAGCCCCTCCTCGTCCCTGAAACGGAAATAGGGTGTGTCAAGCGCCCGGACTTCCGCCGCTCGAGCGGCGATGCAGAGGAGATTACGCGCCACGGCGACTTCGGACTCGTCCTCGAGCCGCTTGATCCCCATGTCATGGGTGAAGTCCTCGCCGCCGAAGGCGACACCCTCGATGCGGGGGCTGGCGCTGCAGATTTCGTAGCAGTGCACCATGGCCCTGGCGGACTCCAGCCACAGAAACAACTTGACCTGGCCCGATTCAAGCCGTGCCTGAGCTTCGAGCCCGTCCAATAGCGCGGAAATCCGGTGCACATCGTCGGGGACGTGAACCTTGCCGATGGAAATGCCGTAGATGGAAGGACCCGCCACGGCGGCAAGATCGTCCGCAGTCCAACCCGTGTCCAGGGCGTTGACCCGGGGTATCACCGGGATTCCCGTGGACGCAAGCTCCGACAGGAAGGAAGCGATCGTATCGCGCGCATTCGCCTTCTCGGCATCGGGAACGGAGTCTTCCATGTCCGGGACCAGGGCATCGGGCCGGAAATTCATCGCCTTGCGGAGCATCGACTCCTTGTTTCCCGGAACGAATAGCAAGCTTCTGAAGTGCATCTGGTACCCCACCTGGAGCTGGCGTCCGCAAGTACCGCTGAACCAACTTTCAACGCTGGCTCCATGCTAGAGGGGCTGGAGCCGAAATTGCAATCGGCCTGCGTATACCGGACGGGCCTGCGTGCATCCGCGATAGGCAATGCGCCGCTCCGGATGCGCCTGTCATGCGCCTTTCGCCGGCACTGCGGGTAGAATTGCGTTCGATTCGGGCTCTGAGGAAACAAGATGCGGAGAAGGTCCTCGATACTCATTCTACTGATCCTCCTCGGCCACGCTGGCGGCGTGTACGGCCAGGATGATCCGCTCTCGCTTGAAGACATCGTCACGCTCAGACAGGTGGTTTCGGCAGTCCTGTCGCCCGGCGGTGAGCACATCGCCTATGTGCTCAATGTGCCGCGCATCCCGTATGTCGACGACGATGGCGGCGCCTGGCGCGAGTTGCACATCACCGACCTTGAAGGCAACTCGCGCGGCTTCATCACCGGCGAGGTCAACATCGGGCAGATCGCCTGGTCCACGGATGGCGAGACCGTCTACTACCTGGCGGAACGCAATGACGATGACGAGTTCCGGGCGCTCTACGGCATTCCGCTCGCAGGCGGCGAGTCGCAGCGCCTCTACTCCCACGACGCCAACATTCAGAGTTTCCATCCCTCACCGGACGGGCGGCACATCGCCTTCCTGGCCACTGAGGGCTCCCCGTCCGAGCGGGAAGAGTTGGCGAACCTGGGCTTCCGGGCCGTGGTTTACGGGGAGTCCCGGCGCTCCACGCGAGTCTGGACCCTGGATATCGACGCCGATGAGCCCGAGGCCGCAGCGGCCGAACTGCCGGGATCGGCCAGCGACTTTCTGTGGGCGCCCGAAGGTGACCGCTACCTGGTGGCACTGGCCCCGACACCCAGCGTCGACGACAGTTTCATGAGCCGGCAGTTTCACATCGTCCAGGCGGATTCGGGTGAAGTACTGGTGCAACTTGAAACCGTCGGCAAACTCGGCGATGCCGCCTGGTCGCCGGACGGCGGGCAAGTCGCCTTCGTTGGCGCAGTGGACCTCAGCGACCCGTTGCCAGGCCAGATTTTCATCGCTGCGGCCGATGGCGAAGGGATTCGTGCGCTGACGCCTGGCTACCCCGGTCATGTGGCCCAGCTGGAGTGGCGCGACGCCGACACACTCTGGTATCGCGGCTCGCGCGGCCTCTGGAACGAGATCGGCGTGCTGGCCGCAGACGGGTCTTCGGTTCTGAGCACCCAGCCGGAGGGCGATCCCATCGCGCGCTCATTCGACGCGATACCCGGCTCCGGCACGCTGGCGGCGATCGCCGACACGCCCGGGCATCCGCGCGAACTCTACGTCTGGAGCGAATCCGGCGGATACCGGCGGCTCACGGATTCCAATCCCGGGCTCGCCGAGAGACCCCTGGCGGTTCAGGAGACCGTCACCTACCCCGCCCGCGACGGGCTGGAACTCGAAGGCGTTCTGGTTCGCCCGCTGGAAAGTGACCCGGGGCAACGCCACCCGTTGATTCTCGTCATCCACGGCGGTCCCGAGGCGCACTACAGCAACGGCTGGATGTCGGGTTATTCCGCCCCGGCGCAGACGCTCGCCGCCAGGGGTTATGCGCTCTTCTACCCCAACTACCGGGCCAGCACCGGCCGCGGGGTGGAGTTCTCGAAACTCGACCACCACGACCCCGCCGGCAAGGAATTCGATGACCTGGTCGATGCCAAGGCCCATCTGGTCGACATCGGGCTGGCGGACCCCGGCCGCGTGGGCATCACCGGCGGATCCTACGGCGGCTATGCCACCATGTGGGCATCGACCGCATTGAGCGAACACTTCGCCGCGGGCGTTGCCTTCGTCGGTATCTCCAACCTGGTTTCCAAGGTGGTGTCGGGCGATATTCCGCGCGAGCTATTCGAGGTGCACATGCGCTTCTGGCCCTGGGACGACTGGCAACTCGCACTGGAGCGAAGTCCCATCTACCACGCGGGCAATTCGCGGACGCCGTTGCTGATCCTCGGCGGCGACAGGGATACGCGGGTCAATCCCGCCCAGTCGCTCGAGCTGTACCAGACTCTGAAGCTGCGCGGCGACACGCCGGTGCGGCTGGTGATCTATCCCGGCGAAGGCCATGGCAACAGCCGCATGGCTGCACGGCTCGACTACTCGATGCGCCTCGTGCGCTGGATGGATCACTATCTCACGGGTCCGGGCGGCGAAGCGCCGCCGTACGAGCTGGATCATGCGGGCCGGCTGGCCGAGATCAAGGAGGGCACAGAGTAGCGTGAGCCCAGGCCTGGCAAGAAAGATGGCCCCGTGGGGAATGCTCGTCCCCGGCGTGATCCTGATCGCCTGTCAGGCGACCGCTCAAGTGACGCCACTGGCTTCGGAAGCCCCACGCCCGCTCGATCATCTTCCAGCTCTCAATGGCGATTATTTCCTGTTCGAGTCGCGCAATGTCGGGCGACAGTTTCACATCTACGTTCGGTTGCCTGAAGGTTACGATGGAAATTTGAGCGAGCAGTATCCTGTCGTGTATCTGCTCGACGGCGATTCGCTGTTCCCGATTCTTGCCGCCAATCACTTGTTCCTCAATTACGATGACGGCCTGCCGGAAGCCATTGTCGTGGGCATTGCCTACGGTTCATTTGATCCCGAAACGAACAAGCGCGGCTTTGATTTCTCGGCGCCGGCGCCTGATGCCGGTCCGGATCAGGGTGGGGCGCCCGCGTTCCACGCATTCCTGAAATCGGAACTTCTTCCCGAAGTCGAATCGCGCTATCCCGTCGATCCCTCTCGTCGAGTCCTGTTCGGTCAAAGCAGGGGCGGATACATGGTGCTTTACTCCGCCTTTGCCGATCCGGACCTGTTCTGGGGACGTATCGCGAGCAACCCGGTCTTTGAACCGGGGCGCGAGCGGTTCTTTTCACCGGCTGCAACCGCTACACGCGACGATCTGGGCCTGGTCGTCACCAGCGGTTCACGTGACTATCCGGAGCTTCGTGAGTCCGCGCTTGAATGGTTCCGGGAATGGCAGGAGCGTAACGATGCACCGTGGGAGCTGAATGCCGTGACTATCGAAGGCGGCACCCATGCCGCAGACAGCCCGAACAGCTATCGCCTTGCAATGACCTGGCTGTTCAACCGCAACTGAATCTGAAACGGGGCCTGTGTTGGACCGTCCTGCCGAGGTCTGTCTGGTTGGGAGAACCGGCAATGCTCTATAGAGGGGCCTGCCATTGCGGATCCGTTGCCTTCGAGGTTGAAGCGCCGGAGCGTGTGGAGTGCGCGGAGTGCAACTGTTCCATTTGCAGCAAATCGGGAAACTTGCACCTGATCGTTCCGAAGTCTCAATTCAAGCTGCTTCGGGGTGAGTCCGAACTCACCACGTATACGTTCAATACGGGCATCGCCAGGCACCTTTTCTGCAAGACCTGCGGGATCAAGCCCTTCTATATTCCCCGCTCCAATCCGGATGGCTTTTCCGTAAACGTTCACTGCCTGGAACCTCCGCCGCTTGAAGTCGTCATCGAGCAGTTCGATGGGCAAAACTGGGAGAAGCATGCGCACACACTCACGCATTTGAGCCAAGACACGTAAGCATCAACCTCGGCAATTCGGATGGCTGTTCTACCTGCCGGCGGACACATTCCCGGCGGCGCCTGTTGAGATGAATTGGGCTCAAGAATAGGCTAGAATTCCTATTCTTTCTAGACAGATTTTCACAAAGCGCATACCCACAATGGTTGAAGTCGGAATTTTCGAAGCCAAGAATCACCTGTCGGCCCTGGTGGAACACGTCCGTGGGGGTCAGGAAGTCGTCATCACACGGCATGGCAACCCCGTCGCACGCTTGGTGCCCTACAAGACCGAAGATGAAGCACGTGTTCGCGCGGCCGTCGACGGGTTGCTGGCCGTGCGCCGCGGCTGCCGGCTGGGCGATACGGATTGGAAGGCGTTGCGTGACGCAGGGCGTCGATGACCGAGTTTGTGCTGGATTGCTCTGTGGCGATAGCCTGGGTCTTCGACGATCAGGCTGACGACGCCACGGATACGCTGCTGCGCGAATTGCAGGACGGTGGCCGAGCCGTGGTTCCGGCGCTGTGGCATCTCGAACTCGGCAACGTACTGGTACAGGCCGAGCGCCGCCGAAAGCTTACCGCGGCGGAGACGAGTCAGCGCCTGGCGTTCTTTGCCGACCTGCCCATCGCTACCGACACCGCCATGGACGCGGACTCGCGATCAGGCATCGTACAACTGGCGCGCAGAACGTCGCTGACTACCTACGATGCCAGCTATCTGGAATTGGCCTCACGTCGCGGACTGGCGTTGGCGACGCGGGACAAGGCATTGCGCCGCGCTGCGGGAAAAGAGGGCGTTGCCATTCTCCCGAACCAATGAACCGGGAACCATGGCTATCGAATACCGCCATGCGATAATCGGGTTGCGACTTGATCCGGGAGACAGCTCGATGCGGCGACGAGAAATTTTGCAGGGACTTGTTCTGGGTGCTCCGACTGCAGCCGTGGCGGTGGCCAGCGTAGCGGCAGCCAGGTCGACGGGCTATGTGCGCGATAAATCGGAGCAGTCGCTGGAAACATGCAAACGTCAACTGGACGAGCTTCGAGAGCGGATGGATCGCTCCGAGGCATCGACCGGGAAAGCTCTCAAGGTCGTTTTCGCGCTTACCGCCCTTTCGCTGGGCGTTGATGCCAGCGCGCTGCTCTAGCGTGGGTCACGCCTCGATTCTGATTGCGAAGAACAATCAACAAAATTCACGGGCGTACAGGCTGATATCACGACAGGCGCTTCACCTCGGTCGGTACAGCTTGGGGTAATGCCTGAACTAATCGGCAGTGCTGCCGGTCCAAGGCCCCGATGAAACGATGGCCGAAGATCCCGGAGGGATGGAGAGGCACTGCCGCACACAGCGTCAGCCTCTGGGAGACTGCCAGGTGCGGCGCGTCGTACAACCCCCTTTCAGCGCGCGACATCCAGAATCCCTACCGGACCTATGCCCGGCTGCGTCGCCACAGCCCGGTTCATCGAAGCAAAATCCTCGGAAGCTGGGTGCTGACCCGGTATGAGGACGTCCTGACCGCCGCAAGGGATCACGAACGTTTCTCCAATGATCCCCGGTGGCGCCGAGCGACCACCAGCGTGCTGCCGCCTGCCCCGGACGACTACAGTATCCTGCTCGTAGATCCGCCTGAACACACCCGTCTGCGCAAGGTCGTCGCCGAGGTCTTCTCGAGGACGCACTTGCAGGCACTGAAGGAGATCATTGAAGACACCGCATGCGAGCTTGTCGAGCGAGCCGCCAGACGGCGTACGATCGACTGGGTCGGCGACGTTGCCGCGCCGGCAGCGATGCGCGTGATGCTTGCGATGATGGCCATTCCCCAGAGCGATCAGGAGCAGTGGGAAATCTGGTCGCGTGATCGCGCACGACTGCTCGAAATGATTGCCACCCGGCAACAGCGCAAAACCGCGCACCTCGCGGGTGCCGAGATCCAACAATACTTCGCGGGGCTGCTGGATGATCGGATGCAGTCCACCAAGCCCGATGCGATCAGCGTGCTGGCGAGGCACGCCGCCGAAGGAGAAAGAATCAGCCCCGTCGAAGCCTGCGACATGCTGATGGTGCTGATGATCGCCGGCAACGAGACGACGACCAATCTGATCGGCAACGGCATGCTGGCGCTGCTGCGTCATCCCCGGCAGATGCAACTCCTGCGCGACGAACCGGGCCGGATACGCGACGCAATAAACGAGATGCTGCGCTTCGACAGCCCCGTGCAGACCGACTTCCGTATCGCCCGTACGGAGATTGCCCTGCGGGGACGCAAGATAAGGACCGGCGACGGCGTCATTCTGCTGACGGGTTCGGCCAACCGGGATGAGAGAGCCTTCGAGGATGCGGACACCTTTGACATCACCCGCAAGGGCCCCGGACACCTTTCGTTCGGCCAGGGCGTTCATCACTGTATCGGCGCCGAACTCGCACGGCTGGAAGCGAGCGCGATTTTCAGGGTGGCGCTGGGAAAACTTGGGACGATGGAGCTGGGTGGCGGAGAACCGCAGTACCGCACATCCACGGTGATCCGGGGCCTTTCGGCGCTCCCGCTGCTTGTCAAGGGAAACAACTAACGTTTCGATGAAATAAATGCGACCGGCATTCGCGTCAAATCAAGTCCAATGCGCTGTATTTTCCTTTCACGGGAGACCTCGGCCGATGGTAGGATCTTTCCCATGGAGATTATTGGCACAGTGATCGGAACCGGTGTAACGCTGGCTGGATTGATCGTCGCCTCACACTGGCGCTTAAGCACGCGCTTGACGGCCGTTGAAAAAGAAACTGCGCGACTGTCCGGTCTTCTGGAGGGCTCGGGAATGTCAGGGCGGATCGGCCGTCGCGTATCTGCACCGAAATAGAAGGATTCAGACAACGGTAACCTCACGCCAGGCCGAACCGGTTCGCTGCCACCCGCTACAACATCCCCGCTCCCCTTGCCCACTGGTACTTTGCGCCGAGGATCGCGACTGGCAGTTCCGTCGTGTACGGACACGACACGATCCCGCGTTCGTAGAGGTACTCGGAGGCTTCCTCCACCTCCACGTCGCCCACCAGCGACGCGACTATGGGCTTGTGGATGCCCTCGTCGCGAGCTTCCTGCACCACGCGCGCACATAGCTCCGCGAACACCATGGGTGGAGTGATGATGGTGTGCCAGTACCCGAGGATCAGCGAGTGTACGCGCTCATCCTTCAGCCCCAGGCGGATGGTGTTCTCATAGGTGATGGGGGGTTCGCCGCCGGTAATGTCCACCGGATTGCCGGAAGCGCCGAAAGGCGGGATGTATTGCTTGAAGGCCTCGTCCAGGTCCGGCGGGAACGTCATCAGCGACAGGCCGTGGTCCACCACCGCGTCGGCCAGCAGCACGCCCGAGCCGCCGGCGCCGGTGATGATGACGATGTTTTCGCCCGTGGGCGCAGGCAGTACCGGCAGACCGCGGGAGAACTGCAGCATGTCGTTCAGGCTGTAGGCCCGGATCACGCCGCTGGCCCGCAGGATGTCGTCGTAGACCTTGTCGTTGCCGGCCAGCGCACCGGTATGCGAAGCGGCGGCCCTGGCTCCAAGCTGGGTGCGGCCGGCCTTGAGCATGACCACCGGCTTCTTCTTCGAGACCCGTTTGGCGACTTCGGCGAAGCTGCGCCCATCCTTGAGGTCCTCGGCGTGCATGGCGACGACATCGGTGTTGTCGTCCTGCTCGAAGTAGGTGAGCAGGTCGTCCTCGTCCAGGTCGGACTTGTTGCCGAGCCCGACGATGGCCGATACCCCCATTTTCGTCGAACGGCTGTAACCGATGATGGACATGCCCACGCCGCCGCTCTGGGACGACAGCGCGGTCTTGCCCTTGACGTCGTAGGGCGTGCAGAACGTCGCGCAGAGATTGGACGGGGTGTAGTAGAAGCCGTAGATGTTGGGCCCCATGATGCGCACGCCGTGCTTGCGCGCCACCGCCAGCAGTTCGTCCTGCGCCTGGGTCTCGCCCACCTCGGCAAAGCCGGACGGGATCATGATGGCGCCGGGAATTCCCTTCTGGCCCACCTCCTCCATCGCGCCGGCGCAGAACCTGGCCGGCACCGCGAAGACGGCCACGTCGATCACGCCAGGCACGTCCATGACGCTCTTGTACGCTTTCCTGCCCAGGATCTCGTCCGCCTTGGGATTGATCGGGTAAAGCTCGCCCGCGTAACCGCCGTTGATGATGTTCTTCATCACCGAATTGCCGATCTTGCCCTCGCCCTCGGAAGCGCCGATGACGGCCACCGCTCGCGGATTCATGATCCGGTCCATGGCGGCCACGATCGCCTCCTGGCTGGGCCGGAAGATCTCCTTCGGCGGCGAGAAGTCCACCGCTATCAGCGCGTCGACCGCGGTGGCGCCCTGCGCACCGGCGAGAACAGGGTTGAGGTCAATCTCGCTGATCTCGGGAAAGTCTCCGATCAGCTCGGAGACGTTGACGATGATGGCCGCCAATGCATCGCGATCCACGGCCTCCGCACCCCGCACGCCATCGAGCACCTCGGCGGCCTGGATGCCGTCGAGCATCGAGCGGGCGTCGTCCGAGGTGGCGGGCGCGAGCCGGAAAGTGATGTCCTTGAGAACTTCCACCAGCACGCCGCCCAGACCGAAGGCCACGAGCTTGCCGAAGCTGGGGTCGGTGACAGCCCCGACGATGACTTCCTGGGCGTCGCCCGTCACCATCTGCTGGACCTGCACACCGTCGATCCGCGCATCCGACTGGTACGCACGGGCGCCGGCGACGATGGCCTCGTAGGCCGCAGCGGTCGCATCGCCGTCGGCGACCCCAACCACGACACCTCCGGCCTCTGTCTTGTGGAGGATGTCCGGTGAAACGATCTTCATTACCACCGGGTAGCCAATGTCATCCGCAATGGCGCGCGCTTCGGCTGCGGACTGGACGAGCCCTTCGCGCGGCAGGGGTATTCCGTATGCGTCGCAGACGATCTTGCATTGCGGCGCGGTGAGGGCGGTGAACCCACCGGCCCTGGCCTGATTCAGAACTCCGCGGACAGTATCTTGCCTATCGGGCATGACATCTCCTTAATTGCTCCAATTCAGCGGGTGAAGGCGCCCGCCGCCTTGAGCGCCTCGATCTCGTCGCCGGCGTAGTCCAGCACCTCGCCGAGGATCTCGTCGGTGTGCTCGCCGAGCAGCGGTGAACGCTTCACCTCCACCGGTGAGTCGGACAGCTTCATGGGACAGCCGAGGTTGTACCACTTGCCCCGCTGCGGGTGATCCAGTTCCACGTACATCTCGCGCAGCTTGACGTGGTCGTCGTTGGCCAAGTCCTTCGTGCTCATGATGGGACCGCAGGGCACGTCGATCTCGTTGAGGATGACCATCAGTTCGCGCTTGGTGTAGTTGCCGGCGAAGCCGGTCAGGATCTGCCACATCTCGGCCTGGTTCTCGCGGCGCACGTCGATATTGATGAAGCGCGGATCGTTCGCCAGATCCTCGCCGCCGACCCGGTTGGCCAGCGCGTTCCACACGTGCTCCTGGACCACCACGTAGATATAGTCGTTGGGACCGCCCGGCTTGCACTGGATGGCGTTGCCCAGCTGCCCGCCGCCGGAGTCGTTGCCGGCCCGCGGAGTGAAGTCCTCGAAGTCCTGGCTCGAATATTCCGCCAGTGGACCGTGGTCGAGGCGCTGATGGTCGCGCCACTTGACGCGCACGAGGTTCATCACGCAGTCCATCATGGCGCACTCCACGTACTGGCCGCGGCCGGTGCGCTGGCGCTGGATGATCGCCGCCAGGATGCCGGCCATGAGATGCACGCCCGTGCCGGAGTCGCCAATCTGCGCGCCGGTGACTACCGGTGGCCCGCCCTGAATACCGGACGTACTCATGGAGCCGCCCATGGCCTGGGCGACGTTCTCGTAGGCCTTGAACGCCGCGTAGGGGCCCTCGGTGCCGAACCCCTTGATGGAAGCCATGATGATGCGCGGGTTGATCTTCTGAACCTGTTCCCAGCTGAATCCGAGCCGGTCGAGCACGCCGGGACCGAAGTTCTCCATGACCACGTCGCAGCACTCGATCAGTTTGGTGAAGATCTCCTTGCCCCGGTCGTTCTTCAGGTTCAGCGTGATCGAGCGCTTGTTGCAGTTCAGCATGGTGAAGTACAGGCTGTCGGCGCCGGGGATGTCCACCAACTGCTTGCGGGTGGCATCGCCCCAGGGCGACTCGACCTTGATCACGTCGGCGCCGAGAAAAGCCATGAGCTGGCTTGAGGTGGGGCCTGCCTGCACATGAGTCATGTCGAGTATTCGAATGCCTGAGAGAGCCTTGTCCATGGTCCGGACCCCGTTTACTTGTACATGGTCTGGCGCTTGGTGCCGGGCGCCCATTCCTGCGGGTCCACCCAGATGTTGATCACCGCCGACTTGCCGGAGGAGGCCACCGATTCCCGTGCTCGCTGCAGCGCGGGCTGGATCTGGCCGGGACTTCGCACCTCCTCGCCGTAGCCGCCGAGCATTTCGGCGAACTTCGAGAAAGGCACGTCGCCCAGCAGGTTGCCCACGTTGCCGCGCACCTCGCCGTACTTGGCCAGTTGCCCGTAGCGGATCTGGTTCATGGCGGAGTTGTTGCCGATGACGGCGATGTAGGGTGCGCCGAAGCGGTTGGCGGTCTCCATGTCGAAGGCAGTCATGCCGAAGGAGCCGTCGCCGTAGTAGCACAGCACCTCCTTGTCCGGATGAGCCAGCCCCGACGCCATCGCGAAGCCGGTGCCCACGCCGAGGCCGCCCAGCGCGCCGGGATCCATCCAGTTGCCCGGCGCGCGCGGCTGCACGGCCTGGGCGCTGATGGTGACCACGTCGCCGCCGTCGCCGATGTAGATGGTCTTCTCGGTGAGGAATTCGTTGAGCTCCCACGCCACCCGGTAGGGATGGATCGGCTCGGCGTCGGAGAGGAACAGCGGCATGAGACGCTCGGTCTTCACCTTCTCGATGCCGCGCAGGTGGGCCAGCCACTCGCTGCGCCGGGCCGCGCCGTTGTCGGTGAGGCCGGTGGTCGCGTCGAGCACGGCGCCCAGGATCGCGCCCGGATCGCCCACGAGACCGAGGGAGACGTCTCGATTCCTCGCAACGGTCTTGTAGTCCATGTCGATATGCACCACCGTGGCATCGTCA
Source organism: Gammaproteobacteria bacterium (assembly GCA_022820625.1). Taxonomy (GTDB): domain Bacteria; phylum Pseudomonadota; class Gammaproteobacteria; order Steroidobacterales; family Rariloculaceae; genus UBA6522. Next base: position 45,701 of record JAJEFE010000088.1, read on the forward strand.
CGCAGTCGCCGCCCGTAGCCCATGCGGAAGTCGAACGGCGTGCCGACGATGACGATGACGTCGGCCTGCTTGAAGGCATCGCCGCGGGTGCGGTGGAAATAGTGGGAATCGCCCGGGGGCAGAAGCCCGCGGGACGCGCCGTTCATGTAGCCCGGGATATTGAGTCCCTTGAGCAGGTCGATGGCCTGCTTGTGGCCGCGGCACATCCAGACCTGCGTTCCCAGGAGGATGGCGGGGCGCTCCGATTCCACCAGTAGCTGCGCCAGTTTCTCGATGTCCGCGGGATCGCCGATGGACCTGGTCGATGCACGGTAGTGCCCGGGCTGCGGGATGACCGCTTTCTCCAGCGGCACCTCGGCGTCGAGGATGTCGCGGGGAATTTCAAGATAGCTGGGGCCCGGAGCGCCGGCGAAGCACTCCCGAACCGCCATGGCGACCATGTCGGCGATGCGCTCGGTGGAGCGCACGCCCGCGGAGAACTTGGTGATCGGCGCGGCGATGTCCACGTGCGGCAGGTCCTGCAGCGACCCCATCTTGTGCTGGGTCAGCGCGCCCTGCCCGCCGATGTGCAGCACCGGGCTCTCGGACCGAAGCGCCGTGGCGATGCCGGTCAGCGCATTGGTGAATCCCGGTCCTGCGGTGGTGATCACGCAGCCCAGCCCTCCGGTCTGGCGCGCATACCCGTCGGCGGCGTGGGCGGCGACCTGCTCGTGGCGCACGTCGATGATGCGGATGTCGTTGTCGATGCAACCGTCGTAAGTATCGATGATGTGCCCGCCGCAGAGCGTGAAGATCGTGTCCACGCCTGCGTTCTTAAGCGCCGCGCCCACCAGGTGCCCGCCGGATATGACGCCGGCTTCCCGGCTCTTCTTCGCCAGAGTGTCTTCGGCCGTGGTGGATCTAATTCGTGCTTCGGCTACGCTCGCCATGATCTGCTCCCGCGTGTCTCTGTCGCTTCCTCAACCGGCGCTCTTATAGCACGTCAACTGAATGGTTTCACTGAACTTGCTTACACGTTGCGGCCGGATCGCCAAGGCTCACGGCCGAATCGTTCCGGTTGCGCCCGACTCGTACAGGGCGGCAAGCGTGTACCTGTGACATCCGACCGTCCGGCCGGCGGCAACGACAGACCCTAACGTCAGGAGGATTACCGCAAGCCGTCGACAGCGTGTGGGCTACAATCACAATTCTTTGCGGTTTTATCTCCGGTCGCGCAAACGGCCCTCAACTCCTCGATGTCATCAGAACCAACCGGCGGCGGCAACGATCCCTCCGCAATCGCACGCCAGGCGCCGGCGGGGCGTGTATCGCAGTTCGGGTTGCTGCGGACGCGGCGGCTGCTGCCTTTGTTCATCACCCAGTTTCTCGGGGCCTTCAACGACAACCTGTACAAGTTCGCGCTGACGCTGATCCTCGTTTACGGCGGCCTGATCAGCGAGGACGCCACCGACCTGCTCGTCAACGTCGCGGCGGGACTGCTGATCCTGCCCTTCTTCCTGTTCTCGGCCACGGCCGGGACACTGGCCGACCGGTACGAGAAGTCGCGCCTGATCCGCTACGTCAAGCTCGGTGAAATAGCCGTCGCCATCTGCGCGGCACTGGCGCTGTACCTGCAGAACGTCACCGTGCTGCTGGCCGTGGTTTTCCTGCTGGGCGTGCAATCGACCTTCTTCGGGCCGCTCAAGTTCGCGATCCTTCCCCAGCACCTGCACAACACCGAGCTCGTCGGCGGCAACGCCATGGTCGAGATGGGGACCCTGGTGGCCATCCTGCTGGGTACCATCGCCGGCGGCATCATCGGCGGCGCAACGGCGGGGGACAACAGCGGCAGCGTGTCGCTGGCGCTTTCGGTCATGGTGGTGATGGTGGCCGTGACCGGGTACCTCTCCAGCCTCGGCATTCCCCGGGCGCCGTCGGCGCTGCGCGGATCCGTGTCCTGGAATCCCGTAACGGAAACCTGGGGGCTCATACGCCTGGCGGCGGAGAAGAAGGCGGTATTCCAGTCCGTGCTGGGCGTGTCCTGGTTTTGGCTCATCGGCTCGGTCTACCTGGCGCAGATCGCCAACATGACGCGCCTGCACCTGGCCGGCGATTCGGGTGTCGTGACCCTGATCCTGGCCTTCTTCACCATTTCCATCGCCGTGGGCTCGCTGCTGTGCGAGAAACTCTCCGGCCGGCGGGTCGAGATCGGCCTGGTGCCCCTGGGCGCCGCCGGCATCAGCGTGTTCGGCATCGACTCCTACTTCGCCATGGGCCAGATCGAGGCGGAAGGCCTGCGCACGGCGAGTGAATTCCTGGCGGGCGAGGGCACGCCGCGGCTGCTGGTGGACCTGGGCCTGATGGGGATGTTCGCCGGCATGTTCGTGGTGCCGCTGCAGGCCAATATCCAGGCGCGTACGCCCGACGACCGCCGCGCCCGGATCATCGCCGCCAACAACATCCTCAACGCGCTGTTCCTTGTCGCAGGCTCCGGTCTTGCGATCTTCTGGCTCGTCTACCTGGACTTCAGCATCCCCTCGCTGTTCCTGTTCGTGGCCATAGCCAACGCGGCAGTGGCGGGTTACATCTTCCAGCAGGTGCCGGAATTCACCATGCGATTCCTAGTGTGGCTGCTGTCGCACTCCATGTACCGCGTCCGCCACGAGGGGCTGGAGGCCATTCCGGAACGCGGTCCCGCGGTCATCGTCTGCAACCACGTCAGCTATGTGGATGCGCTGCTGCTGGCGGGTGCCATCCGGCGGCGGATCCGGTTCGTGATGGCCAGGAGCATCTACGACCTGCCGGTGCTGAATTTCGTGTTTCGAACCAGCCGAACCATTCCCATCACCTCGAAACGTGCCGATCCCGATACCTACGAGGCTGCGTTCGCGCAGATACGCGAGGCACTGGAATCACGCCACGTGGTGTGCATCTTCCCGGAAGGCCACCTGACCCACGACGGCGAGATCGACGTCTTCCGCCCGGGTATCGAACGGATCATCGGAGAAACGCCGGTGCCGGTGGTGCCAATGGCCCTGCGCGGCCTGTGGGGCAGCTTCTTCAGCCGCCAGGGCAAGGGCGCGTTCCACCGGCAATGGTCGCGCATATGGAGCCGGGTTGACATCGTCGCGGCCGATCCGATACCGCCCGCGAAGGTCAGCGCCGATGACCTGCGGGACCGGGTGCGTGAGTTGAGGGGAGAGTCGCGTTAACCGGCCGAGTATTGAGGATCGCCAGCAGCAGGGCGTTGTCGAGTCGCCGGTTATTCATGCCGCACTCACGACGCTTGCCGGGGTCGCTGCGCGTGCTGCCGAATCGTTTCGGCAACGCAGCAGGTCAGTTTCTGCGCCGTAGGGATGTGCAGGAACTCGTTCGGTCCGTGGGCGTTGGACTCCGGGCCGAGCACGCCGGTGACGAGGAACTGGGCGGCGGGAAACTCCGCGCCGAGCATCGCCATGAACGGGATCGTTCCGCCTTCGCCCATGTACATGGCGGGCCTGCCGAAGTAGGTCTGCGACGACGCAAGCAGCGCGGCCTCGAGCCAGGCCGCGAGCGGCGGCGCGTTCCAGCCGTCGTTGCCCTGCGCCTCGAAGCGGACCCGGGCGCCGTGAGGCGGGTCCCGCGTCAGAAGATCGGTCAGGCGCGCGGCGGCAGCGTCGCCCGAGACGCTCGGCGGTAGCCGGAGGCTCAGGCGGACCGACGTGCCAGGCCGCATGACGTTGCCGGCGTCGCCGAGGTCCGGCAGGCCGCCGGCGCCGGTCACGGCGAGCGCTGGACGCCAGCTACGGGCAAGCACGAGGTCGACCAGGTCGTCGGTCATCGGCCGCACGCCTTCGCGCCACGGGAATCGCGCCCAGACGCGGTCGCCGATTACGGCAGCGGCGGCTCGCGCCTGCTCGACGCGTTGCACGGGAATCTCCGCATGCAGCCAGTCTGGAAGGATCGCGCCATCCGTTTCGTTCTCGAGTCGCGACAGCAGCATGCGCAGAACGCGGAAGCTCGACGGGACGACGCCGCCGGCGTCGCCGGAGTGGACACCTTCGCCGATCACGTCGACGTGCAGATTGCCGGCTACCATGCCGCGCAGCGACGTCGTGCACCAGAGCTGATCGTAGTTGCCGGCGCCGGAGTCGAGGCAGACGACGAGGCTCGGCTCGCCGATCCGTTCGCGCAGATGCTCGATGTAGAAGGGCAGGTCCGGGCTGCCGCTTTCCTCGCTGCCCTCGATAATCACCACGCAGCGCGCGTGGGAAATCCCCTGCTCCTGCAGGATACGGATGGCCGAGAGCGACGAAAAGGTCGAGTAGCCGTCGTCGGCGCCGCCGCGCCCGTACAGCCGCTCGCCGCGCAGCACCGGCTTCCAGGGACCGAGTCCCTCGTTCCAGCCGGTCATCTCGGGCTGCTTGTCCATGTGGCCGTAGAGCAGGACAGTGTCGTCGATCTCGCCCGGTATTTCGATGAAAAGCAGCGGCGTTCGTCCCGGAAGCTCGACGACCTCGAGCTTCATGCGGTCCGCCGGATGCGCCCGGCACCACTCCACGATGAGAGCCATCGCGTCGTGCATGTGGCCGTTGGCCGCCCAGTCCGGATCGAACTCGGGGGACTTGTTCGGGATCCTGATGTAATCGACCAGCGCAGGGACGATCGACTCGTCGAACTCGCTCGCGACGAATGCCTGCGACTGCCTTGCGTCGATCGCCTTGTCCATGGTCATGGGCGCAATGTGCTCAATTCGGGTTTCGACGCGCGCCAACCGTTCCCGTTATTCCTCAATCTCGGCCTACACGCCGTTGCCCTGAGTAATGATGATGCCGAGTATCGTCGTCGCCAACGCGATGGCGGCAATCATCACTCCCACTGAAATAAGGTGCGTACGCAAGCTATCCGCCCGCAATTCGGCTACAACTCCGTCAATCCGGGCGTGCAACTCGGTGTTGGCCGCGTGCAACTTCGCGATCTCCGCATCGAAGTGCTCTGTGGTCACCAGTTGATTGACGGATTGGCCCATGACCTCCACGATGGCCTCAGCGTGTTCGAACTCAATGCCCGCCGCCTTGAGCTTGCGGGCGGCGTCAAGTGTATCAAAAGCGTTAGCGGCCATGACCAGTCTCCTGCGTTCCGCCGCTGGGTGGATTTACGCGGCGCAGGTACAGAGCCACGATAGCATTCGCGGCACGAAACGAAACGCCCATTTCTTGCCGAAATCGCCAGAAACGGGCGGGTTCGGGATCACCCAATCCCCCTGATTCCGGAAATCGACAGCTTCGATGGTGACGGAAGGCCGCTCGTGGGCTATAGCGGGCGCGATTCGACGAACGGATACCCGGCGGCTTACTCCACCTTCGACGGCCCCTGCCGCTTCAGCTTCACGCCGAAGCCGCGCCCCTTGACGATAGCCGCCTCGCCGAACCGTTCCCGTACGCTGTCCAGCGCCCGATCCACGGGCCCGTCGGTCGGCCCGTCGCTGAGTAGATCGCCCTGGGGAGATTCGGCGGCCTGGATCAGATCGTGGGCGCCCACGCCGATCAGCCGGCTCGTCGCGCAGCTCGGGCCGGTCGCGTTTCTCGATGGCGGCGTAGAACGCGTCGCAGTCCAGATGCGCGATCGTCAACTCATGTAACGCATCGTGGCGCACCAGGCGTGCCGAATCGCACTCTGGGCATGTTCCGGCGTCACCGGTGGTGCAGCTACCGCAGTCTCAACACAAGGAACTCATGGTTGGACGATACGGAGAGGAATTCCCCCGGTCGGTAGTGGACGAGATCTAGGTCCCCGAGGGCTCCTCCCATGGATCGTAGGAACCGATGTTCCAGAGGTACCCTTCCGGATCGCGGCAAGCGAAGAACACGCCACCGTATTCCGGGTTCTGCAATGGCGCCACGATCTCCGCTCCTGCGGTTACCGCGCGTTCGTGAACGGCGTGGGGATCGTCAACCACCAGGCAGGCACTCTGCGTGTTCTCGCAGTTCGGCCCGGGCGTTTTGACAAGCTGACCGTATTCGTCGTCGCGCGCACTGCCCAACATGATCATGCCATCACCGAGAACCAACTGGGCGTGCGCGATGCCACCGTCTTCAAGCGGCACGACCAGGTGTTTCGAAAATCCGAGCACGCTGCACAACCATTCGATGGCAGCCGGTGCATCCTCATATCGCATCGCGGGGATGACGGGAGACTTGCCGGGCGTGGGCATGGAAGGTCCTCTGGCGAAGATTGGCGGCGCCAGTATAGCCCCGCCGATCGCGCGAAACGGAACTTCTCTCCTGATTTGGATTCAAACAATCAGAGCGCTTGCGGCCAGCGCTGTTGCCGACGGCCATACTGTCAGGAATCAATCAAACTATACGGCCGCACTCCAACCTGTCCCGGAGAACGCCATGCAGATCCCCGCCAATCGCAATTCGCACATCGCCGGCGCCCCCATCGCCGCCGTCGCCTTCGCAGCCCTGGCTGCTGCCACCCTGACCGGCTGCGCCAACCGCAGCCTGTCCAGCCAGACCTTTCCGGCCAGCGGTGCGCAAACCGTCTGGAATGTCGAGTACGGAGAGGTCGTCGATGTGCGGCCAGCGGACGTCGAGGGTGAAATATCCCTGTTGGGCGTCCTCGTGGGCAGTGCGGTCGGGCATGCCGTCGGCACGGAGGTCAGCAACTCCAACAATGCCGGGGCTGTCGGAGCCGTCGCCGGCGCCGCGGCCGGCGCCGCGATCGAGCAGGCCGTGACGGACAGGAGCGCCCAGCAGATCACGGTCGATCTGGATAGCGGCAGCACCGTGGCCATCGTGCAGGACGACCAGGAACAGTTCCAGAACGGTGAGCGCGTGCGAGTCCTGACGGCCAATATCGCGACTCCAGGTCCCGGCTCGGTGCGCACCGGCGGCATATTCGGCCGTTCCGGGGTCGTCGGCCGGGCAGGCCCGCCCGTTCCCGTAACCCGCGCCCGGGTCCAGCACCTGTAGGCCGAAAACTCGGGACGGAAGCGGCGGGCTGCTAGGCCACCGCCAGCACGATCTTCCCGAAATGGGCGCTGGACTCCATCATTCGGTGCGCCGCCGCCGCTTCCTCCAGGGGCAGGACCTGGTGGATGAGTGGCTCGATTCGGCCATCGGCGAAGAACGGCACGACGGTCTCGTTGAATTCCCGGGCGATCATGGCCTTCTCATCGACCGGGCGGGAACGCAGCACCGAGCCGATGACCTGCTGACGCCGGACCATCAACGGTGCGAGATTGATTTCCGACTTCGCACCGCCCATCAGGCCGATGATCACCAGTCGGCCGCCCAGCGCCAGGGATCGCAGGTTGCGCTTCAGGTAGAGTCCGCCAAGATGGTCGAGGATGACGTCCGCGCCCTTTTTTTCCGTCGCGGCGGCCACGCCTTCGACGAAATCCCCGGTCCGGTAGTCGATGACGTGATCGGCGCCCAGGGCACGAACTCGCTCGACCTTCCCGGTGGACGCGGTAACGATGACCCTGGCACTGGGGGTCAACGCCTTGCAGAGCTGGATGGCGGACGTATTCACGCCGCCGCCGCCGCCATGGACCAGCACAGTTTCGCCGTCCTTGAGGCCCGCCAGCATGAAGATGTTGAGATAGGCGGTGATGTAGGTCTCGCAGACGCAGGCAGCCTGATGGAAGTCGAGGCGTTCGGGGATTCTCATGACGTGGCTTGCGTAGGCCACGGCGTATTCTGCGTAACCGCCGCCACCCACCAATGACATGACCCGCTCGCCGACTTCAAAGCCCGAAACTCCGGAGCCCAACGCATCGACGGTTCCGGCCACCTCCAGCCCCAGGATGGGAGAATCGCCCGGCGGCTGATGGTAATTGCCCTGCCGCTGCACGCAGTCCGCCCGATTGACGGTTGTCGCCGCCACCCTGATGCGGACTTGCCCCTCACCGGGTTGAGGCGTCGCCGTCTCCCCCGTATAGAGTGTTCCAGCGCCCCCAAACTCCGTCTGCAATACCGCTTTCATCTCCATTCCCTGTCCGGGGAAGGCGCAATCCTATCGAATTGCAGCGTCGGCCACATTCAATCGATGAATCCGATTTGGCGGAGACTGGCGCGGGAGAATTGCGCCGGAGGGAACTTAAAGGGTATTTTTGCTCCTGACACGCATCGGTCCTTCACCGGTTTCGAACAATAACGAAGAGGAGCTTGTCATGCGCACGCTTAGTGTACTCGTCGGAGGCATTCTGGTCGGAATGGGCATCCAGATAGCCATGAGTCAGAGTCAGAACAGCGGTATCGTCGGCGTCAACCATGTAGGCATCGCGTTCGATGACCTTGACGCGGCTGTCGAGTATTACACCGAGACCCTGGGCTATCCCGAGGCCTTCCGGATCGAGAACGATGCCGGCGAGGTTGCCCTGGTCTACGTTCAGGTCAGCCAGGGCACGTTCGTGGAACTGCAGCCCACCAACGAGAACCGCGGACCGGGAATCAACCACTTCGGCGTGGTTGTGGACGACATGGATGCCGTGATCGGCATGTGGAGGGATCGCGGCGCCGAAGTGCAGGACGCGCGCTCCAGCAGCACCAACGCGATCCTGTCGAATATCTTCGACCCAAACGGCAACCGCATGGAGCTATTGGAACTGCCGCCGGAGTCCGAGCACGCCCAGGCCATGGCGCGCTGGGGTCAGTAAGACTCAGCGTATCGTGATCGCCCGCTTCGGCGTGTGCGTCGACAAGTTCGGCGTCACCTGGCAGATCAACTTCCAGTATCCTGCGGACTGAAGCGCCAGCCGGATCGAACTTTGGCCTGCTTGGCCCATCTAACCGCAGTATTCCGGCCTTCAGAATAATCGGGTATTCGGCTGCGCGGCACCGCTTTTCAAAATAGGTCCCGGCATGGCCCGCGTGCGACCCTGGCGCACATGTGGGGAACGGCCGGCGCCCAGGACACGGCATGAAGAAGAAACTTCTCATCATCGGCGCACTCGCCGCGGCCGCCGCGGCGGCACTGCTGTTGAGCCGCCCGTTGTGGGACGGCAGAACCGAGGAAGTCCAGGTCGCGACCCTGGCGCCGCGCAGCATCCAGGCGTCGGTGCTGGCGTCCGGGCACCTGGTGCACGAAGAGGAAGTGATGCTGACCACCGAGGTCATCGGCAGGGTCACCGGAATATACGTCGAGGAAGGCGACCGCGTGACGGCGGGGCAGTTGTTGCTGCAGATCGACGACGAGATCTACCGTGCGGCGGTCGAGCAGAACGAGGCCACCGTGCGGATGCAGGAAATCGCCATTCAACGCCAGCAGGTGCGGGCGGACAACCTGCGCACGCAGTGGGAACGTCAACGGGCGCTGCACGAGCGCAACCTCATCGATGACGACAGTTTCGATGCGGTGACCAACGAATTGAGCGTCGCGGAAATCGACCTGCAGTCGAGCCGCGAATCCCTCTCACAAGCTGAAGCGCAGCTTGAGCAGGCCGCGGACCGCCTGAGCAAGACGCGCGTCGTCTCGCCGATTGGCGGCACCGTCACCTCGCTGGACATCAAGGTTGGCGAAACGGCCATTTCCAGCACGACGAACATTCCCGGTTCGAGCCTCATGACCATCGCGAATCCCGACAGCATTCATGCCGAAGTCAACGTCGACGAAGCGGACATCGCCAATGTCGCCGTCGGCCAGAAGGCGCAGATCTTCGCGATCGCGTACCCCGATCGGCCGATGGAAGGCGTCATCGATTCGATCGCCGTATCCGCCAGGGTCGCCGAAGGCGCACAGGGTTTGAGCTTTGCAGTCAAGATTCGCCTGGAGAAGACCAACCGCGTGGTGCTGCGGCCCGGCATGAGCTGCCGCGTGGAGATCTACACGGATATCAGGGAGGGAATACTCGCCGTTCCCATTCAGGCGATTCTCGTGGACGAAATCCGCAGCGAAAACCGCATCACGTACCACGTCTTCGAATACGAGGACCGGGCGGCGCGCCAGGTCGAGGTGCAGGTGGGCCTGTCGGACGATACCTGGCAGGCCGTGACCGGCGGACTGAACGAGGGCGACGAGGTCATTGTCGGGCCCGACCGCGTACTGCGCAGTCTCGCTGACGGGGACCGCGTGACGACCGCGGCCCCGGAATAGGCCGTCGCTTGGCAGTCACCAGGTTTCCGGTGTGGTTCGCGGCCACCGAAGCCGTGCGCGCCGCGCTGGGTTCGATCCGGGCACACGGGTTCCGCAGTTTCCTGACCACGCTCGGCATCGTGATCGGCGTTGCGTCGGTCATCGGAATGGTGTCGATCATCCAGGGGCTGAGCTTCGCAATCGGCGAGCAACTTCAGGGTCTCGGCAGCAACGGCATCACGGTCCAGTCGTACACACCGGTGATGCAGCGCCTGCAGGGCCGCCGCGCCCGGCTCACCCAGGAGGACCTGGACCTCATCAGCTACCGCGTGGACGGCATCGACTCGATCACACCGATCATGTATTCGCAGGGCGGCCAGAGCCGGATACGCCACGGCTCCCGGACCGCCCTCGCCTGGGTGCTCGGGACGACGTACTCCTTTCAGGATATCGGCGGGTATTTTTCCCGGCATGGCCGGTTCCTGTCCGACAGCGACAACAGAACCCGCCGGCGCGTCGCCGTAGTCGCCGAACAGACGCGCGCGGACCTGGGGTTACCCGAAAATCCCGTGGGCGAGTTCATACAGGTCAACGGTGAATGGCTCAGGATCATCGGGCTGCCGGAACCCAAGGGCGAGATTCTTGGGCAGCAGCTCGACAACCGCGTGATGATTCCATACAGCACGATGGTCAGCATGCTGGGAAATCAGAGATCTCCGGACATCCAGATTCAATTGACGGTCGCCGATCTCAACGAGATGGACACGGTGGTCCGGCTGATCGCCCGACTGCTCAGAAATGCGCACGGCCTGCAGCCGGCCGAGCCCGACGACTTCCGGATTCAGACGGCGGAGCAGGTTCGGGCGACGTTCGATACGATCATCGGCACCATGACGATCGCCATGGGGGGCATCGTCGGCATCTCCCTGCTCGTCGGCGGCATCGGAATCATGAACATCATGCTCGTGTCGGTGACCGAGCGGACGCGCGAGATCGGCATCTGCAAGGCGATCGGCGCGACGCGACAACACATCCTGCTGCAGTTTCTGTTCGAGGCGCTCTTCCTGTGCCTGCTCGGCGGCCTGGCCGGGCTGGTCGCCGGCTACGGAATCGGAGCGGTCGCAGCATCGTTCATCCCGGGTTTCCCGGCGGCGCACACACCTGTGTGGTCCATCGCGCTGGCGCTCGGTTTCTCCGTGGCCGTCGGCATGATATTCGGCATACTGCCGGCCATAAAAGCAGCGAACCTGGACCCGATCGGCGCACTGCGCTACGAATAGCCGGACTCAGTCCTCACGCACCATCGTCACGTGCTCGATGTCCGCCTCCAGGAAGATCCCGCCCACGGCCCGAAACCCGAGCCGGCCATAGAACTCCTCCAGGTGCGCCTGGGCGTTCATGCGATAACTTGAGTATCCGCGCTCCCGCGCCAATTTCATCAGGAAGCGGGTGATTTCGGCGCCTATTCCCCGGCCGCGGTACGGCGCACGAACGGCGATGCGTTCCAGCTTGGCGTAATCGGGCAGGCAGCGCAGCCGGCCCGCGGCAACGGGCTCGCCATCGATTTCGCCCAGGACATGGGTCGCGGTGTCTTCGAATTCGTCATGTTCAATGTCATAGCGTACGCCCTGCTCGCCGCAAAACACGACCCACCGCACCATGAATGCCTTCAGCCGGTCTTCGGGCGAGCCGGCTACCTTGAGGGAAACGTCCATGGGTCGGAGATTACTTGTGTTGGAAATTACTTGCATGCGATCCACCCTGCCTCATGTACCATAGCGCCGGCACACGTGCCCGGATCCGGAAACAAGTACCGATGAACGATAAATCCAACCAATCACCGGCAACCGGCGATTCCTTCCAGTCGCTGCAACTGCCGTCCATGAAGCCCGCGAGCCTCATCCGCAAGTTCGGGCCGGGCATGATCCTGATGATGACCGGTATCGGCACCAGCCACCTGGTGACCGCACCGGTGGCAGGCGGGCGGTACGGCTATGCGCTGCTGTGGTGCATTCCCATTGCCTACATCTTCAAGTACTACGGTTTCGAGATGGCGTTCCGCTTCACCCACGCCACCGGGCGCAGCATTCTGGACGCCTATTCCACCGCCTGGAAGAAGATCCCGGTGTGGTACGTGCTGATCACCGCGATCATCCAGGCGGCCGTCGGCCAGGCCGGGCGCCTGGTGGCCAGCGCCGCGGTGGTCTACTACTTTTTCCGGCAGTACCTGGGCTGGGACATTCCGGGACTCGGCGACGACGCCGAACTCTCGTTCTACGCGCTGCTGCTGGGGATCGTTTCGGTGGCCATCATCCTGGGTGGAAAATACGGGGCGGTGGAACTGGTGACCAAGATCACCGCTGGCATCCTTATCGTCTGCAGCGTCGGCGTCTACCTGGTCAACCCCGCGCCGGTGGGCGAGTTCGTGCACTTCTTCCAACTGGACACGCCCGAGGGGTCCTGGCTGATCATCGCCTCCTTCCTGGGGCTGCTGCCCACCGGGATCGACGTTTCGCTCCTGGCTTCGGAGTGGGGCAAGGCCAAGAACACGGGCATGGGCCGGATCCGGGACGAACTCGAAGCGCAGGGCATGGCCGCGCGCTTCGACACGTTTACCAGCGCCAAGGAAGACCTGGCCGTGGACACCTCGCGGATGCCCGGGCACGCCCGGGAGTATTGCCGGCGGTGGTTCAAGATCGGCTTGTGGGATTTCCGGGTCGGGCACGTGATCTCCTTCATCCTGGCATGCGTTTTCATGCTGCTGGCGGCGGTGTGGCTGTTCCCGAGCGAGATCCAGGGCAATGCCGTGATGGGCGAGATCGCCCGAATATTCACCGACAGCGTCGGTCCCGGGATGATGCTCGTCTTTCTTGCGGGCGCGATGGCGGCCACCTACTCCACCGCCTTCAACTACTTCGATGGCAGGCCCAGGCTCGTCGGCGCCTGCTGCCGGAACCTCTTCCCGGCCACGGCGGCACTGCCCGGAACGGCCAGGGATGACCTCGGAACCGAGCATCGCACCCGCTGGTACTCCGAGTACAACATCTACCGCCTCACCATGCTGTTCTCGCTGGTGACCGCGGTGGCGATCATCGCGGGTGTGCCCCGCCCGGTTTTTCTGGTGCTGGTAGCTTCCGCGCTGGCGTATTTCGTCGCGCCGGTGGTCTTCTTTCTCAACCTGTACTACTGCCTTACGGTCATCCCGAAGGAGGACAAGGTCTTCTATCCGTCGACATTTGCGAAGTGGTTCGGCTGGCTGAGCCTGGCGGTCTTCACCGGGATGTCGCTGGTGCTGATCTGGCAGCAACTCGTACCCCGGGTAGCCGGCGCATTCGGTGGATAGGCGCCGGGGACGCCGGCCGGAGATGGAAAGTGCCAGCCGGTTGTCTTTGGTGAACCACTTGCGGGGAGACCGGACAATCGAGAGCAGGCTCTCGTGACGTTCGTTCAGCCTGGCATCGGTCTGGCGGCGCTGATCGCCCTCGCCTGGTCCCTGAGCCAGGACCGGCGCGTATTTCCGTGGCGGCTCGTCACGGCCGGACTGGCGGTCCAGTTCCTGGCCGCAGTGATACTGATCCGGATGCCCGGCTCGCAGGTCGCGTTCGTCTGGATAAACAACGGCGTGCTCGCGCTGCAGCGGGCCACCGAGGCGGGAACGTCCCTGGTATTCGGCTTTCTCGGCGGCGCGCCGCTGCCGTACGAGGAGACCTATCCCGGTGCGACATTCGTGCTGGCGTTCCGGTCGCTTCCGCTGGTGCTGGTGATCAGCGCGCTCACCGCGTTGCTGTATCACTGGCGCGTGCTGCCCCCCATCGTGCGGGGGTTTGCCTGGGTCCTGTCCAGGGCGCTCCGGATCGGCGGCGCCGCCAGCTTCGCCACGGCGGCAAACCTGTTCGTGGGCATGGTCGAAGCGCCGCTGCTCGTCAAACCCTACCTGGAGCGCATGAGCCGGGCGGACCTTTTCGTCGTCATGACCGCGGGACTGGCGACAATCGCGGGCACAGTCTTCGTGCTTTATTCCACTCTGCTGCAGGACATTCTGCCCAATGCGGCCGGGCACCTGCTGACCGCATCGGTGCTCAGCGCGCCAGCCGCGGTCGTGGTGGCGCGCCTGATGATTCCCGCCGGGGCGAGCGCCGTGCGGGAACGCATCGAGCTCGAGCGCCGCTACAACAGCGCCATGGACGCCATCGCCGAGGGAACCATCGATGGCCTGCGGCTGCTGGCCTACATCATCGGCTTCGTGCTGGTGCTGGTGGCGCTGGTGGAACTTGCCAACATCGTATTCGGCCTCCTGCCGGACGTTGGCGGCGCGCCCCTCACGTTGCAGCGCATCCTCGGCTGGGTGCTGGCCCCGGTCGCCTGGCTCATCGGCGTCCCGTGGGGTGACGCGGCCAGCGCCGGGCAACTGCTCGGCAGCAAGATCGTCCTGACCGAGTTTGTCGCCTATCTGGAGATGAGCCAACTGGACCCGGGCGAACTCGGCGACCGCAGCCGCCTGATACTGGCCTACGCCCTGTGCGGGTTCGCCAACTTCGGCGGACTCGGCATCATGCTCGGCGGTCTTGGCGCGCTGGTTCCGTCACGGCGCAAGGATGTCCTCGAGCTCGGCATCAAGTCCCTGGTTGCCGGCAATATCGCCACGCTCATGACCGGCGCGGTGGCGGCGTTGGTCGCGTAGCGCATCTGGACGTGGCCGTTGCGCTGAACACAGCAGTCAAAAGGTGCGAGGCGGAAGCAAACGGCGGAGACGGGTGAACGCAACTCGGCGTGCCGAATCCACAGCAACCAACCGGACCAAGTCGCCGATACTTGACGGGCAGCTCCGCAGGAAAAATAATACTACTTTGCCATAGTGGTATTACATGGAAGCGCCATGACAACGGTTTCGCTGAAATTGCCCGATCCTCTTGCCTTGCGGCTGGCCCAGACAGCCAAGCGCCGCAGCACGAGCAAATCCGCCGTGATCCGGGATGCGCTGGAGGTCTACTTGTCCGGGATTGAGACCCTTCCGCAAGGGTCGGCATTATCGCTCGCCTGCGATGTCCAGGGAATGTTGTCGGGTCCGGAAGATCTCTCGACCAACAAGAACTACCTGCAAAATTTCGGCCGTTGAGCCTGATTCTCGACACGGGGCCTCTCGTGGCGTTGCTGAATCGCCGCGACAGACATCACGGCTGGGCATCGGAACAATGGTCGCATGCCGCCCCACCCTTCCTGACCTGCGAACCGGTCATCGCCGAGGCGTGCTTCCTGGTGCAGCCGTTCGCCGGCGCGCAGTCGGCCGTGCTCGGCCTGATAACGCGAGGGATTCTGGACCTGTCGTTTCAATTGGCCGATGAATTGAAGGCCGTCTCCCAGCTGCTGAACAAGTACCGGGACGTCCCGATATCCCTTGCCGATGGCTGCCTGGTGCGTATGGCCGAATTGCACGCCCACGGCGTGATTCTGACATTGGACAGCGACTTCAGCATCTATCGGAAGAACGGCCGCCAAGTCATTCCCACCATTACTCCCGGTCGCGAGACTCCATAACCCCTGCCGCCCGCGCCATCGACTGCAGCCTGGTAAATGGAACCGGCAACGTCACCGTGATTGTAGGCCGGATCTGCGAGCGCACGCGGATCGATCAGCCGGTCCGACACCGTTTCCTGTGGATTCGGCCATGCGGTATTGCTATCGTCCGGCTTCACGCAGGTCGATTCGATGCGAATGCAGTTTGAAGCAAGGGAGATTGGTGCGAGTTTGCTTTCGGCGATCCTCCTGTGCATGGCGGCACCGAACGGTTTCGCCCATCACGCGATTGTGGGAAATTTTGACCCTCAACAGGAGGTTTTCCTCGCCGACGCGGTGCTCACCGAGTTCAGGTTCGTCAATCCGCACGTCTACCTGTACCTGGACGTAACCGACGACGAGGGCGCCGTGACCCACTGGCGCTGCGAGATGGCGGCCGCCAGCCGGCTCCGGCGGCGCGGCTGGACGGCCGAGTCGCTGCTGCCGGGCCAGATCATGTCCATTGACGGTTCGCCGGCCTGGCGTGAAGAGAATGTCTGTCATGTCGGGATGATCATGCTTGAAGACGGTACGACGGTGGCCGAATACGATGGGCGTCCGACGGCGGAGGAGGTTTCGGGCGGCCTTGTTTCCGAGGATGCCGCGCGGTCTCGGCCGGCCCGGCTCCCCAACGGCCAGCCCAACCTTCGCGGACCGTGGGTCTCGACCCAGGCCTCCCTGAACCCGCCCGAGGTCGAACCGACTCCGGAGGGTGCCCGGCTCGCCGAAGGCCGCGTCCGGCACTTCGACAGCCCGGCGCTGCGTTGCGAGACGATCAACATCCTCTATGACTGGGCATTCGAGCGGGAGTCGAACGACATCTACCAGGACGAGGACCGGATCACCCTGCAGTATGGCTATGTGGATCTCGTCAGGACCATCCACCTGAACCGGTCTGAGCACCCGGGGGACATCGAACCGAGCGTCACCGGCCATTCCATCGGCTGGTGGGAGGACGATACGCTGGTGGTCGACACGATCGGGTTCGCACCGGGCGTGTTCGACCACCTGGATTGGCCGCGATTTCGCATGCACAGCGACCAGTGGCACGTCGTGGAACGCTTCCGGGTGAGCCGGGACGGGCGGACATTGACTCGCAACTATACCTTCGAAGATCCCCTGTACATGCAGGGAACGTATTCCGGCCAGGATACGCACTCGCTCACCAACGAACCCTACGTACCCTATGCCTGCGAAGACCTGGGCGGGCTGAACAACCTGCGACCCGAGGGAGAATAAGACCTTGACAGCCTTGATCCGCACAAAGAATGCACCATTGACCGCCCTTGCCCCCGCAGGAGCCTTCGCGGCGCCCCTGATGTTGATCCTGGGACTGGTATTCCTGGTTCCCGGGCCGACTCGTGCGCAGCAACCCAATATCCTGTTGATCATTGTCGATGATGTCGGATTCTCCGACCTTGGCGCCTACGGGGGCGAAATTCGTACGCCCAACCTGGACCGGCTCGCCCGGACCGGAGTGCAACTGACGAACTTTCACTCCGCCGCCACCTGCGGACCGACCCGGGCGATGCTCATGACGGGACTGCACCCGCATGAGGTCGGGCTGGGGAGCTTCGGCACCCGGCTCGCAGGCGCCCCCGAGTTGCACGGCCTGCCGGGGTACCTCGGCCGCCTGGAAGAAAGCGTCACCATGGTCACGGAGTTGATCGACGCGGCCGGCTACGACACCTACATGGCCGGCAAGTGGCACCTGGGCGGCGGCGCCAACGATCCCAGCGTGCGCGGCTTCGACCGCACCTTCGCGCTGATGGACGGAGGCGCCAGCCACTACGCCGATGCAACGGGCGTCTACCTCGGCATGGCCACCTACACGCAGGACGGAGAACGCGTCGAGGAACTGCCGCCGGATTTCTTCTCCAGCCGTTTCTACACCGACACCCTGATCGAGTACCTGCAATCCGGCCGCGACAGCGACAACCCGTTCTTCGCCTACCTGTCATTCACCGCGCCCCACTGGCCGCTGCACGCGCCCGACGAGTGGCTTGCGCGGACGCGGGGCCGATACGACGCCGGTTGGGACGAGATTCGAGCGCAGCGCCTGGCACGGCTCAGGGAACTCGGCCTGATATCGGCTGAACACACCCCGTTCCAATCCCCCTCGATCCCTTCCTGGGACGAACTGAGCGAGCTGGCGAAGCGAGTAGAAGCCAGGCGGATGGAAGTCTACGCCGCCATGGTCGAGAACCTGGACTACCACGTCGGCCGGGTTCTCGAACAACTGGAGACGATGGATGAACGAGACGAGACGGTCATCCTGTTCCTGTCGGATAACGGGCCCGAGGCCGAGGAACTGGTCGAAGGCGACCGGCTGTACTGGATTCCGGCAACGTTCGATAACCGCTACGAGAACATGGGGCGCCCCGGATCCCACATCATGCTGGGCCGGGGCTGGGCCCAGACCTCCGCCACGCCGCTGCGCATGTACAAGCGCTACACGACCGAAGGGGGCTTGCGGGTTCCCGCCTTTGTGCACCACGGCTCCTTCGCGAGGCAGGGCGAACGCAACGGGGAACTGATCACACCCATGGACCTGGCGCCGACGCTGCTGGACCTGGCCGGCATCGACCCCGCAGACCATCCCGTTGCACGAGAAATGCGCGGACAGTCTCTGCTGCCGTACCTGGTCGGGGACAACCCGGAAGTTTTCGAAGGAGAGCGCCCTGTAGGCTGGGAAATGTACAGCCACCGCGCACTTCACAACGGCGACTGGAAGATCACCTGGGTGTGGACACCGGCCGGCGAGGCCGCCTGGCAACTCTACGACTTAAGCACCGACCCGGGTGAAACGACGGACCTGGCGGAACGGCATCCGGACCGCCTGCGGATGATGATCGAACAGTGGGACAGCTATGCCCGCGAAACCGGCGCCATGCCGTTGGAGCGCGACGTCAGCGGCTATGACACCTGGCAATTCATCCATGACTAGCTGTTGCGCAGTACCCCTGAGCGCATACCGTTGCCGCACCGCAGTTCGGCCGGAGCGACGACTGCGGTTGCCGCCAGCACCCGGACCCTAGGAGGCTGCGCCGTAGGAAATTAATGAGATAATTGTGTCGCAGTTTGTGGGAGATTGCGATGCCGACGACGTTTCGTCCCTATCATCCGGATCAGGGTTTGTTGCTGCCGTCCGATATGAGGGACTGGTTGCCGG
>JAJEFE010000067.1 GCA_022820625.1 Gammaproteobacteria bacterium
TCGCTCACCGAAACGCTGATCGAATAGGCCGTGCTCGGCACCGTGCCGGTGAGGCCTGAGAACAGGCTGGCCAGTCCGTCCACCGTCATGGCGCCCTGCACGGCGCGGAAATCAACCGCCCGGCCTCGCCGCCACGAAACCCTCTGAATGGCGATCGCACCGCTTATCGTCCGAATCGAAGCGATCAGGCCTGCCAGGAGGAATCCGGGAAGCAAAGTCCAGACCTCGGGGCCGAAGTCGAACCCGGGCCACTGCGCCTGCGGAATATCGATCCATCCGGCGCCGGCGACGCGGCCGAAATCGTACAGGCCGAAGAAGGCTGCTACCAGCGTTCCAGCCCCGACTCCAATGACCGGTGACCACAAACGCAGCGCACCCTTCGTGGTGAGCGCGATGCCGGCAATGGTGGCCACCGTCACGACAGCGCTGATCACGCGTGCGGAGGCGGGAGCGCCATCGGCGGAACCGGTAATCATGTCGCCGACGATCGGAAGTACCGTGATGGGTATGAGCATGATTACCGTTCCCGATACCGCGGGAGTAAGAATGCGTTGAAACAGTGAAAGCCGCCAGGAAAGGGCGAAAGGGATCAGGCAGGAAAGAACGACAAGCGTCGCCAGCACCCCGGGGCCGTGCTGGGCAAGCGTCGCGATGCAAACAGGAATGAATGCCCCGGAAGACCCCATTACCAGCACGTGGCCGGCTCCGATTCTGCCGTAGCGCACCGCCTGCAGCACGGTTGTTACACCGCATATGCCCACCGATGCGAGCACTGCCCAGGTGACGTAGTTTTCGGGCTGACCGGCGGCGCGCATCACCACGGTCGGTATCAGCATGATGGCGGCCAGGTTCAGGACGGCAAGCTGAACGCCGAGGCCGACGGTCATGGCCCACGGGGGCGTCTCGTCGGCCTGATAGCGAAGATCCGGCGAGCCGCTACTCACGTATCGCTGCTTCATCGATCCAATCGGCAATCCCGTCGGACAGTTTAAGACAATCGGGCGGACCGCAAGCTCGCGCAAAGAAAAAGCCCCGGAACTGGCCGGGGCTTTTTCAGCAGATGGCGCGAGGCGCCTAGAAGCTGTAGCTGATGTTGACTCCGAGGTGACGCCCGCGGTTCAGGTTGACCAACTGGGCGTACGGGAAGGTGAACGAGCCCGTGGTCCCATCGAAGCGCGCGAAGCGGCGCAGATCGCGGAAACGGAACGAGCCGGCCAGAGTGCGGTCATCAAGGATGTTGTTTACATAGGCCGTCAGACGCCAGTTCTCATTCTCAAAGCCTGCCCGCAGGTTCCACTTGTATTCCCAGCCGATGTAGGAGAGGTTGTAGATCTCCGACCAGCGCTTGCCGATCATGTTCACATCGGTGCGGGCGAAGAAATCCCAGTCGTTCATCGCGGCAGGGCGGGTGTAGTCTGCTGACATCTGAACCTGCCAGTCGGGATAGCGGTACGGCTCATTGCCGGCCAGATCGGGGTCCACGCCCAGTTGCGGCGCGAAGGTTTCCTCCACGAAGAACTTGTACTCGGGGTCCGCAAAAGCCACCGACCCGGACAGAACCAGGCTGTCCGATACAACGAAGCTGGACTCGATTTCGAGCCCGTACACCTCGGTCTTGCCTGCATTGGTGGCGATTTGCGAGTCCTGCCCCTGGCTGTCCAGGAACGTCTGGCGGATCTGCTGGTCGGTCCAGTCCAGGTAGTAAACCGCGGCATTGAGCAGCAGACGGCCGTCCATCCAGAGGGTCTTGGCGCCCAATTCGTAGTTCCAGATGACTTCTTCCTTCACCTCGGGAGACACGCCGAGACGCTCCGCGACCGCAGCGTCATTGAAGTACCCGGGCTTGTTGCCCTGCGATACGACGCCATACAAGGTGGCGTTCTCGTTGGGCTTGTAGTCCACGATAAAGCGCGGCAGGGTGCGCTTGAAGCTCGCGGTATCGAATGCGAACGCTTCAATACCCTTGTTCGAGCCCAGAGTCGGCACTTCCGCCAGCGTCTGCGGCTCGAACTCGGCGGTGGACTCACGCACATCGTCCTTCTGCCAGCGGACATCCAGACCCAGGGCGAGTTGGTCGGTGAGACTATAGGTCACGCTGCCGAAAACCGAAACGTTCTCGATATGCCGGGAGCTGCCCACCTGGCCATAGGGGCGGCCGGGCGTTAGCCGCAAGTTGCGGCTGAGGATATCGTGCTCATACATCGAGGCGCCGGCGAAAGCCGAGAGCCTGTCGGACCCCGGCGCCGTTACCTTGAATTGCAGGCTCCGGTCCTGGAAACCCTGATAGGCCTTGTTCGCTTCCACGAGGCCGACGGAGCCGAACACCAGCCCGTCAAAACCGCCGAGGCCATTGAAAAGGCCGAAGCTGTCGTCCCAGCTGGCGTCGTGAATCTCGTCGAAGATCTGCTGGTTGCTGCCGGCGCGGAATTCGAATTCCCAGTCGTTGCTGGTTACATAATTGAGTTCGGCCGTATAGCGGCGGGTAATCTGGAACTGTCCGGCCTCCTCACCGAAACGCTCTTCCACCCGCTTGTTGTTCTGCTTCACGGTGTCCAGATCGTCCGGAAGTTCGCCGCAGATGTAGCCCAGGGGGAGGGAGGAGTTGTAGAACAGGCAGTTGTCCAGCGACGCCGGCAGGCTCCAGGTGGGCGGCGGGCCGTCATCATCTTCCGCATAGGATGCGGACAGCATCAGGCTGAGGTTCTCCGAGGGCTCGAACAGCAACTTGCCCTGAATGGCCCGGGTTTTCTCATCGCCGATGGTGACGTTGTCCTCATGGGTGGCCACGTTGGTCCACTCGCCGCCGAAACTGTACGAGCGAACGCTCACCATGGCTTTCACGGTGTCCATGCCAAACAGCGGCCCGCCCACGGTAAAGGCGATATCGGAACGGCTGTCCTGGCCGAGATCGATGTTGGCGTCGATTTCGAGTTCGTCGCCCGGCGTTTTGGTAATGTAATTGACCGCGCCGCCGAAGGTCGCGCGGCCGAACAGGGCGGATTGGGGCCCTTTAAGCACTTCCACCCGTTCGATATTGTTGAAGCCGAAGGTGGCGGCCGTGCCCAGAACAAAAAAGCCGTCCACGAAGACGGAAGAATTCTGGCGGTCAACCACGGAGGTGTTGACGACGAGGCCGCGGAAATAGGGGTTCGAATCCCTGCGGCCCACCGTTTCGGTGTAGAAGCCCGGCGTGTAGTCGGACAGGTCGAGGATGTCGTTTACGCCGCGCTCGTAGATATCCTCACTGGTGAGCGCGGTTACCGTGAGCGGCAGCGATTGCAGGCTCTCTTCCCTTTTTCGGGCGGTGACGATGATCTCCTCAAGGGCAAGTTCCTGGCCGAAAGCCGGAGCGGCCTCGTAGGAGACCGCGATCAATGCCGCGGCTGCCGCCGACGCGAGCAGGGTGGTTTTCCTGGTCATAAAGATACGTTCCCAGTGACTTCAACGAAAAGGCACCCGCCGGGCCTGCGGTCGGCGCCCGTAGCGAGATTATAGGACAAGCCAGCATCCGTACCCCGCCGCTGCCGCCGTAATCCCGGCATG
Source organism: Gammaproteobacteria bacterium (assembly GCA_022820625.1). Taxonomy (GTDB): domain Bacteria; phylum Pseudomonadota; class Gammaproteobacteria; order Steroidobacterales; family Rariloculaceae; genus UBA6522. The sequence goes on from JAJEFE010000067.1 coordinate 3,544, forward strand.
AGTCAGCCGCCAATGAGCAGGAGCTGAACCGGCAGCGGGAAGCTCCTGATTCCGTTAATTTCGCCCGCCCGCCGCTCCTTGCTCCAGACCTCGCCGTTGTCATAGCGGGCGATCTGTTTCAGCGCCTTTGGCCGAAGCTGGCTGGTCCACTTGATCTCCACCGGCCAGAAGCGCCCGCTTCGCACATAAGCCACATCAACCTCGCCCTGCGCCTTGATGTAATAGGTGGGGTGGGAGCGCGCAAGATGACTGGCGACGATTGCCTCCACGATCCTTGATGCCCAGAGCGGGTCGCTGCAGGCGGCAAGAATCTGGTTCTCGAAGGGGCTGTCTCCGGGGGCCAGCCAGGCGCGCACGGCGTGAAGGATGAATGGGTCGCTGAACATCAGCTTCCGGGCCTTCTTCGGCGCTGCCGCCAGCTTGTCCTCGCGCAGCGCCGGCACCACGACTACCGCGTCCATGCGTTCCAGCAAGGCCACATAGTCGGCCACGGTCCGCGGATGGTCGATCGAGAGGTCCCCGGACAGTGCGTTCCATGTCACCTGAGTGGCGTATCGCTTGACGATTGCGCCGAGGATCTCCCTCAAGTACGGCTCGCGCCGCCCGCGTTTGAGCACATCGCCGCGAATCCAGTCCGAGTAGGTGGCCAGAGTGCTGCCGCGCACGGCGCCGAATTCCGCAAGGTCGTTGATCGCGGTCAGGTAGCCGCCGTGCAGCAGGTAATGGGAAAAGGCGCTATAGATCGTGTCCATCGTGTCCGGCGCAATCCGCGAAGGCTGCCGCAGATGGCCGTCAAGCTCGTCGATTCGACCGTCGAGCATGAGGTATTCGCGAAATGAAAGAGGATGAAGATGAAAGTCGGCCTCCGTCGCGCCACCGCGCCGCCCAGGAAACCGCATTCTGGCGTCCTGGATGAACGCCAGATCGGAACCCGTGATCATCAGTGCGGTGCGCGCCAGCCGTCCGGCGTCGGCGGCATACTTGACGGCCTTGTCCCAGTCGCGGATATAGGTGACTTCGTCCACGATCAGGTAGTTGAGTTCCGCCTCGGGCGCGGCGGCGAAGTGTTCCTCCATATGCCGCAGCAGGCTGTGGTGGTCGTCGATGAGCTCGCCCGAAAGGTAGGTGATCGCGCCCGGCGGCGCGCCCTTGCGCAGACAATCCGCCATCCACTGCTTCAGCAACGTGGATTTTCCCGTCTGCCGGCCTCCGCCGAGACTGTAGATTCCAGGAATGGCCGTTGGCAATCGATCCAAAAGGGACGATCGATGTTGCAGTGGGCGGCTCGCGAGATGCCTGAGCTGCGGGTCAGTCTCGTCAAACCGGCCGGGATCGGCGAGGTGACTATTGTGCGGAAGAAACCGTGGATCCATGACCGCGGCGCGGGTCCAGCCTGGAACAGGCAAACTACATTATCTAAATTTAGTCATTTGTCAATGCTTAAATTTAGATACGGCGCCCCTTAACCGTCGGCACGCACCAGGTCCACGGTCAGCCGCGTGCCGGTCGCCTCAGCGTAGCGGCGCAGCGTAGCAAAGGAGGGCGACACCCGGCCACCTTCCGACGGATCATAAGGGGACACAGCGGACGTACAAAGAAAACCGCCCCGGAGCTTGTGCGCCGGGGCGGTTTGGATGAGATGCCTGGCGGTGACCTACTCTCGCGCGGGGAGACCCCGAACTACCATCGGCGCTGGACGTTTTCACTTCCGAGTTCGGAATGGAATCGGGTGGGACCCGTCCGCTATTGCCACCAGGCGAAAAAGGTGGCGCGTCCC
>JAJEFE010000121.1 GCA_022820625.1 Gammaproteobacteria bacterium
GGCTTCCAGATCCAGGGCGAGATGGCGTCGTTCAAGGTGGGCGTGACCAGCGGCGGCGGCGCGACCGGCGCCTCGGCCGGTGTAGGCTTCCAGTTCTAGCCCGCCGACCCCTTAGTGCCCCTTGCATCAGCCGGCGGTCCGAGCGATCGGGCCGCCGGTTTTTTCATTGGTCGGGGACGGACTTCACGGCGAGTTGAACTGCTGAGGAAGCCGATGCGGCCTGCCCTGTTCGCGTTCGCGCTTTGACAGTAGTTCACTCTGCCGTCCCCGGCCATCCACCGCCTCTCCACCGATGGCCCTTGCATCCGAACCGCTTCTCACCGCCCAGCCCGGATCCAATGTTGCACGCTAAATGACCCTGACTTATATTCACTCCCAATAAGGAGTGAATTATGTCCATGACCGCAGATCTGACGATTCGCGAGACAGCGGCCCTGTCCGGGGTATCTCTGGCAACGATTGAAAAGTCGGTCGAAGCCCGTGTTCTTCGGCCGGTTGCCGGCCCTGCCCGCGTGCGGGGCGGTTCCATGCGCTTTCTTCCGGTTCGGGCAGTGGTGTATTTTCGCGCCCTCAAGGCGGCTGGACTCACCGACCTTCCGCTACGCCACAAACGGTCGATCTGGACGAGTATGGCCCAGCTTGAGCCCATGAAGCTGGAAGCCATCGAATTCACTCCCGGAACGACGCTTGACCTCAAGCAGCTCGCGGCCGATTCGCTGCGTGACGCCGAGCGATACAGGAGAGATCGCGACCGCTACATCGCATCCGACCCGGGCACGCTCGGCGGCACACCGGTCATAGCCGGAACGCGCATATCGGTCTACTCGGTCCTGGGGAGACTGCGGGACGGGGAAACCGAGGACGATATCCTGCAGGACTATCCGGAGGTGCCGCGAGAGGCGATCAAGGCGGCCGAACTGTACGCCAGGGCACATCCGCTCCGCGGGCGCCCGTCCGGCAAGCCCTGGCGCAGCCGCAGCTGAGAGGCGGCGGTGCCGGGTCCGTGCGGTTGTTTCTCGATGAGTGCCTGTCCCCGAGAATCGCGCATGCGCTGAACGCCGAGGGCGTTCACGTGGTTCTGCATCCACGCGACTTCGGCGGGCTGGGCGCTCCGGACCACGAGGTACTGTCCCGATGTGTCGATCACGATCTCGTCCTGGTAACGCAAAATGCACGGGACTTCAGATCGCTCGTTGCCGTGGAGGATCTCCACCCCGGACTCGTAATTCTGCCGTGCGTGGGCCGGGTCCATTCCGAGACGCTCCTGCGCGCGGTCATCGATTTCGTTTCCGGGCTCGGGGACCCGATGGATGTCATGGTCAACCATGTGATTGAGATTTCGGTGGACGCGAACATCACGACGTCGATGCTGCCGGCCGACGACCGCTGACCATTGCACCCCGAAAGCTCTGTACGTGACGCCGAAAAACCGGGCGCTTAGCCGCCTATTCGCGCATTCCGGAACCAAATGGGATCCCTCTCCCGGCCCGTGCGGTCCTTCCGACGGGCGTGCGGCGCACTCGACATCCGCCTGAAACCCCGATGATTGCTGGCTTTCGGCGCTTCATCGCCAAAACCCAAAATCATCGTCGCCCACGTGAAAAGGGGTATGAAACGTAACCATTCATGGTCCAAATCGTACGATTTCGGGCTCTGAGGCGCATTTCCAGCCTGGTTGCAGGCGCCACTCAAGGGAGCCTTTTTCTCAATTACAACAACCGGTTACGAGCATTCCTCGACTGCGTCGTTCCTCTATCCATAACCGCGAAAAAGCAGGCGGTTCACGCGATGAAAAGGGGAACACTCATGGTTCTGAAACGTTTGTTTGTATCGGCGCTGGGCGCTTTGGGGTTGGGTGCGCTGGCGGCCGGACCGGCGTTCGCACAGGAGCAGATTCCGGGGCCGAGGCTGTACGGCGACATACAATCCTGTGCCGGCGGGGCGCTGCCCACTGCTTCTACCGCAATGGGGACGTCGTCCCTTTTGGGGATGGGAGGAGTTCTGGACCAGGCATTTGATTCCGATGCAACTGCCATGGGCATTCAAATGGATTACACGCAGGATGCCGCACTCATTGTCACGGCTGAAACTGGCAACGAGAGCAACGCGCTTGTGGAGTTGCTCAGTGTCGCGGATTGCAACAATCCGGTGGCCAACAATGTCAGTGATGCAGTCACCTTGTACAACGATTACGTCAGCGCCAAAAAAGCGTTTGAGGCTTTGGAAGAGCCCGACGCGGAAGATACAGCCACATTCAATACCGCGCGAATGAACAAGGACGACTTTGGCGGGGATGTCTACAATGCGGTCTACGACCAGCAGGCAAAGCTCGCCGCAGCCAATAAGGCCATCTCGGACTACAACAAGTTGGCCGGCGCTATGGGGACCCTGGCCTCGCTCAAGACTAATCAAGGCAACACCGGTGGGTACGATGATATCGCGGTGACTGTCACAGGCCGCGTCACTGATTGGAATCCGGCTCCTACTGACGACGGTGACGGCAATGCACTGACCGGCGCCGATCTGCACGAGAACCTGAACTCCCAGGTGGCCCCCGTCTACGGCACCGGCACAGCGGGGTACAGAGCACTTCGCGGCAACGATGATCCGACCGCGACTGCAGCGAGCGTCGATACCACCAGCGGCGCATTCGATGCGGCCGGCGCACTTCAGTATGCAGTGGGAAACCAAGGCACTAACGCGTTCAGCAGAGCCTCAACGGAAATTGACACGCTCGGCGAAATCGCCGGAGAGCTGGCCAGGTGGCAGACAACGGTGGACGATGCCGCTACGGCGCTGGAGGACGCACAAGAGGCAGGAAACCTCGATACACGTACGCAGGAAGAAGCCTTGAGGCGGGCGACACTGGCTCGCGATCACGTTCAGGGCGAACTCGATCGCCTCACGAGTGTCGTGCGGTCGCAGAACCTCGCTATAGTCGATGCCAATCAAGTCACAATCGCCGGACCGGACACTACCACGACCGATGACGATGTAACGTACGAGAATGAACGCGATCTGGTGGATGCATACCTGGGCTCCCGGAACAATGTCGTGGCTGCGGCACGTAAAGTCCGAACCGCCGTCGGCAGCCTGGACGGCGCCAACAGGGCAGTGCAGGCGAGGCTGAAGGACCCGGACAATTACCTCAATCAGTTGGTGACGTTGCGCGAGTATGAGGAAATGGTAGCCATGAATACGCTGGAAGAGGCTGGCGGAGACGACGCGCTACAGACTTTCAAGGACGCGGTAGCGGACGCCGGCAAGGCTGTGACGGCGGCCAAAGCCCAGCGAATGGCCCACCAAAACCTGACCTCGGATCCGGAAAGCACTACGAGCAGGCTTCTCAATGCGCTATTGGAACCCGATGAGATTGACGGGGAAATGAATCCGGCCGATGACGATGGTCTGGCCTTGGTGAGTGCCATTGCCGAAGTGGACGGCAAGATCGCCGACGTGGCCCAGAACATCCAGGACGTTGAAGATTTGGCAGGCCCAGTGGCAGCGAACACCGCCAAGAACGCCGAGCAAGACATGAAGCTCATGCAGAAGAAGGAGTACATCGACAATCTCGCAGCGGAGATCGGGGTCGATCCGGTGACGGGCGAAGGCACCGGTGAGAACGGCATGAGCCGGATTGACATGAACGCCGAGAACATCGCCACGAACGCGACCAATATCATGACCAACGCCGAGCACATCGCGACCAACGCGGGTAACATTTCCATGAACTCGGCCAACATCATGACCAACACGGGCAACATCGCGGACAACGCGGCGGCGATCGGAATGAACACGGGCGCCATTGCCGATCTGGGCAGCCGGGTGGGCTCCAACGAGTCGGCGATCATGAGGAATACCGGCATGATCAGCGATTTGAACGACAGCCTGGAAGTGGTCCGCGCAGGCGTAGCCGCCTCCATGGCCCTGGCCGGCATGCCGGCGATCAACGGCCGCGGCGTCTCCATCGGCATTGGATCGTACGACGGTGAGTCCGCCTTCGCGGTGGGCTTCCAGATCCAAGGCGAGATGGCCTCGTTCAAGGTGGGCGTGACCAGCGCCGGCGGTGAGACCGGCGCCTCCGCGGGCGTGGGCTTCCAGTTCTAAGCCCCTAGCTTCAAGCCCCTAGAAGCAAGCCGGCGGTCCGGGGAACTGGGCCGCCGGTTTTTTCATTGGTCGGGGACGGACTTCACGGCGAGTTGAACTGCTGAGGAGGCCGATGCGGCCTGCCCTGTTCGCGTTGGCTCTTTGACAGTAGTTCGCTCTGCCGTCCCCGGCCATCAATGGTGGCGGCCTGATCCAGTTCCTCGACGATTATCCGCTGGAGCTCTGAGCCCGGTCGCTGCGAAACCTGCCGCTCCCGCACGACCGACCCGAATGCCGAATTTGTGGACGAAACGCCCGCACGGCATGCAAGCAATGAAGTGCTATCATATGGCCTCATAAAGTGACTGCATTCTGGAATTCACATGAACACCATGACCATCCGTAATGTGTCGCCGGAAGTGGCTGCCGCCCTCAACGAGGAGAAGCGCCGCCGGGGGCTTTCTCTCAATCGCACCGTGCTTGCATTGATCGAGGAATCTCTGGGGACAAACGGCAACACCCGCAGCAACGGGCTGCATCGGCTTGCCGGAACATGGAACGAGGAGGAATTCAGGCAGTTCGAGGATGCCGTAGCGCCGTTTGCCGAGGTCGACACCGAGCTCTGGCAGTGAACCGATATTGCTTGGATACTTCCGCGTACAGCCATTTCCGGCGCGGAGAACCCCGCGTGGTCGCTCATGTCGACCGGGCACAGTGGATCGGGGTGCCCAGCGTTGTTCTGGGTGAGTTGTGGGCAGGTTTTCTTTCGGGAACCCGCGCCGACGAGAACGAGGCTCAACTCGGCGAGTTTCTCGCGCACCCCGTAGTGGAAGTCCTGGCCACGGACGCAAGCGTCGCAAGAATATACGGTGAGATATTTGCGGATTTGCGCAAGCGTGGCCGTCCGTTACCAACCAACGACCTTTGGGTCGCAGCCACGGCCGTACGCGCGGGAGCGATTGTTCTCACGTTCGACTCGCAGTTCGAGGCGATTACCCGCGTCGGCTCACTTATCCTGCGAACAGGCAACCCGTAGCACGTCACGAGTTGAGGCAACCGCCGGAAGTGGCGGTCGGACGCCGGAATCTGCGTTTTGGATGCCGCGGTAACGAAATTTCGGTATGGCATAATCGCGAAATGTCACGATCTTCGACTGGCGGCTTCAGGCGGAACTTGCCGCCGCTGGAGTGCCTGCGGTACTTCGAGACCGCCGCACGCCATGAAAGTTTCGTGCGGGCGGCCAGGGAACTCGGCGTGACCCCGGCGGCGGTTTCCTACCGGATCAACGTGCTGGAGGAGCACCTCGGGCAGGTCCTGTTCGAGCGCAGGAGGCGCGCCGTGTCGCTCAATCCGCGCGGCCGCGCCTGCCTGCGCGACGTGCAGCGCGTGCTCGCCGAGATCGGCCTGATCAACGAGCGCTATGGGTCCGACCGGCCGTCACGGCGGCTCAGCATCGCGGCGGTGGAGCCCATTGCCGAGCGGTGGCTGATGCCGAGGTTGGCGGGCTTCGCGGCGCTTGAGCCGGACATCGCCATCGAGATCGATACGGATGTTGCGGGCACCGACCCGAAGGGCGTGGACGTGGACCTGTGGATCACATACGCCGGGGAAGTCGGGGCGCCCCCCGCGCCCGAGGCCCAGCACGAGACGCTGTTCGAGGAGACACTGCTGCCGACTTGCAGTCCGGCGCTGATCGCGCAGCGCTCACGTCCTTCCCGGGCGGCGGACCTTCACGGCTGGCCGCTGCTTTTTCACCTGGACAGGCGCACGGACTGGCAGAACTGGTTTTCCGTCCACCAGACCATGGTCCCGGACCTGACCCGCGCCTCGGGATTCAGTCTCTTCAGCATGGTGGTGCAGGCCGCCGTGGAGGGCATGGGCGTGGCCATCGGCAGCCCGTCCGCCATGGAAAGGGAGTTGCGGCGGGGATCGCTGGTTGCGGTGTTCGACGACGATGTCGGTCCGCGCATGACCTGCTGCCTGGTTTCCACCGCCGCCTCGCGTTCCCGCACCGAGGTGCGGGCCTTTCGCGACTGGATCTTCAAGGAGAGCTCTGCGCTGCGCGCGGAGCCTGTCGCCGAAGCGCCCTGACAGGCGGTAAAACCGGCGCCGTTCGACCAACGCGCAGCGGCATCGGAGTTCCGTTCAGCCGATGCGCAACGGCATCGGAGTGCCGTTCAGCCGATGCGCAGCGGCGTCAGGGCGCCGGCCATTCCAAGATCGCACTCATCGGGTTCGGCCATTTCATCCGGCCGCGTCAGGTCGTCGTCGATCCGCGCATTGTGATAGTGCTTCAGCCACTCGTAAATTCCGCGCGTTCTCCATGGCGAGTTGTCGGCGAGGCCGGATTCGACGATTCGCTTGTGCTGTCCGAGGAAGGCGGCGTACCGGTCGAAGTCGTAGTCGAACTCGCCCAGTCCCGCCCTCAGGTAGTCGATGTAGTGCACGCCCGATCTTTCCGCGCGCAGCATGCAGTCGATGAGATCCACCTCGGCACGCAGGAAATGGTCCGCCCTCCACAGGGTTTCATCGGACCTCAATCGCGTGACGATTTCCTCGGCGACGGTGATGCGCGGCAGTATGGCGTCGTTGGCTTCCATTTCACGGGCCCTGGACAGCGCGGGGCCTGCATGCGCGCCGTCACGGTTCGGTCCGACGTGCAGGAAGTCGATCACCGCCGCGCCGCGCACGACCCGTTCGCCGGCCAGGCACGTGAGCTGAATGTGCAGCAGGTCGAGCAGTTCCAGGACCAGCGGAACACCGCCGGCCCGCGGGCCGATGGGCCTCGCCCGAACGATGTATGCGGTGCCCGCCCCGGAGCTGCCGTCGTCGAAGCACTCCGGTTCGACGGCGCCGTCCGGCGTTTCTGCGCTGTAGTGTCGCGTGAAGCGGCGGGTCAGGCTGTATGTCTTGCGCGTACCCTCGTCGGCGATGCCTTCAACATGAAGCGGCAGATCGGGAACGGCCAGGTAACTGACCAGGCACTCCCGGTATGACGGCTCGTTTTTCAAGCCGCTGAACCTGCCTTTCCAGGGACGGAAAATCACTTCAGACACGCCTTCTGAAAGCTTGGTGTTTTCCGTAGAACTCTACAGAAAAGAAAGTGATTTTTTGGTGGAGAACTCGGGACTATTCGTAGTAATTGCGTGAATTGGGGCAGATTCACCCGATATGCAGCACACGACTGGTACTGCTACGGGATCCAGGTCAGACCGCAGTAGCCGCCAGGAGGCGCAAACCTTCCGGCACAGACGCAGACCGGGGCGCGGGCGGACCTGGGGCCGCTACAGGAGATCGAGCGCCTGCGGGCGCAGTTCGTGGAGATGGTGAGCCGGGAGCTGCGCGCGCCGCTGACATCCATCAAGGGGTCGGCCGCCGCGCTGCTGGACACGGTCGCGGCGCTGGACCCGGACGAGCGGCGCGAGTACGCGCGCATCATCGACGAGCAAGCCGACCGCATGGGCGAACCGCGCTGACGACCGAGTCCGCGAAATCCCCGGCTCTACCCGGCCGCTGACGCCAGCGCCTTGTCGAAGGTCCTGATTTCCGCGACGTTTCGACGCCTGCAACAGGCAAGGCAGCACAGGTCGCGGGCTTCGAGCGTTGCAAACCGGCCGTGGAGCTGGCCGGCGAGAATGACGTCCTCCCGCTCCAGTGGCCAGACGGTGACGGCAAGGCCTTCCAGAAGGGCCATCGCGCGTTCGAACGTGGCCTTTCTGCCCACGGGAAGGTAGGCGTGAAGAAGCTCCTGCAGCACCTCGGCCGAGGTCGCCAACGGCGTTTGCCGTTCCAGTGCGCCGGCGAAAAAACGCCTCGCCTCCTCTCGAAGCGGATGGGCGCGCCCGACGGCGTACATGAACACATTGGTATCGACGAAAGTCACGATTCGGGCAAACCAAGCCGTCGAGACCGGTCGATGGCCTCCTTGTGTTGCTCCCAATCGGGCTCTCTTGCCGGCCCTTCCGAGGCATCGCACTCGGCGAAGAACGATTGAAGCTGCCCGGTCGAGCCAAATCGCCGTTGCGAACGCATGCGCTGCAGCCGGTCCCGCGCCGCGGTCCGAAGCCAGGCGCTGAACGACATGCCCTCCAACCGCGCCTGCTGGAGAAAGCGGGCCTGATCGTCGTCGGGAATCACCAGTTGAACTCTTGCCACGCCGAAATCTCCGAAACAGGATGTGTAACAATCTTACACACGAAATGCGGTGCGTCAACGGCCATTTCTCCCCGAATCGGCGAGAAATGGCCTGTTTCGATGTCACCAGCGAAAACGGTCGAACTCCAGAAGATGATCGGTATTTTCATCGCCGGGCCTCGGTGGCGCTGATCGCGACGTGTCTAGCGTCAACTATTTCTTCCATCTCGGCGCGGTCGTGCTGAACGTAGCCGATGTCGTCCAATATCAGGCAGGAGATCCGATCGAGCTTGCGCAACTCGCGCGAGAGGCTCAGATCGCGCTTGGCCTGCAGCATCCGTTCCACGAGCGAGGCCACCGGCGCGAACAGCACCGGCTGCGGAATATGCGGCTCCATCCGACCGCTGACGCCAGCGCCTCGCATCATAACGTGCTATATACTATACGTTAACAGGATTTTGGATAACTGGGGTATACAGTATGAAGTCAGCGGATGCATTGCCCGTTCCGGTGTTGCGTGCGCTTCGCAATTTGGGAAGCGACCTGCGTGACGCACGCCGCCGGCGCCGCATCCCTACCGAAATCATGGCGGCGCGGGTGGGCGTGAGCCGCACGACCCTGTCCAGGCTTGAAAAGGGCAGCCCGAAGGTGGCGATGGGTACCTATGCCACGGCGCTCTTCGTCCTGGGCCTCCTCGATCGGCTCAACGAACTGGCGGACGCGCGCCACGACACCGTGGGCCTCGATCTTGCAGACGAGGCACTGCCGCAACGGATCCGCCTGTCCGGGCGGCGCGGTAAACGATGATGGCCCAGGAAGCCCGGGTCTATATCGATCTCGACGGCCGGGTCCTGCCGGTGGGCCGCCTCTGGAGCCGTGTTCGCCGGGGGCGGGAAAGCGCCTCGTTCGAGTACGATCCCGATTGGCTCGCTCACGCGGAACGCTTTGCCCTGGAACCGGCGCTGACGCTCGGCCCGGCGGCCCATCACACGCCGCCCGGCAGGGCGCTGTTCGGTGCATTGGGGGACTCGGCGCCGGATCGCTGGGGCCGGGCGCTCATGATTCGCGCCCAACGGTTCCGGTCGCGTGCGGAGCAACGGACGCCCCGTACGCTGACGGAGTTCGACTTCTTGCTGGCGGTCAGCGATCGGGCACGCCAGGGCGCCCTCCGGTTTGCGGCCGAACCCGGCGGACCGTTCCTGAGCGATCCGGACCGCGATCCCGTGCCGCCGCTGATCGAGTTGCCCCGGTTGCTCGCGGCCAGCGATCACGCCGCGGCCGGCGGCGACGACGAGGAACTGCTGGCGCTGCTGCTTGCACCGGGCTCTTCACTCGGCGGTGCGCGGCCCAAGGCGTCCGTACTCGATCGGGACGGAAGTCTGGCCATCGCCAAGTTTCCAAAACCCGATGACACGTGGGATACCGTTCGATGGGAGGCGGTCGCGCTGGCGCTCGCCGAACGCGCGGGCATCGAGGTTCCGGAGCGGCGGCTCGTTCCTGTTAACGACCGCGCGGCGCTCATCATTCGCCGGTTCGATCGCGAGGGTGATGGGCGTATACCGTTCCTGTCCGCGATGAGCATGTTGAGCGCGGGCGAACGCGACCGCCGCAGTTACCTGGAGATCGCCGATGCGCTCCGGCAGCACGGAGCGGCGCCCGGCACGGATCTCCCCTCCCTCTGGCGCCGTGTGGTTTTCAACGTGCTGGTATCCAATACCGACGATCACCTTAGGAACCACGGGTTTCTGTACACAGGCAACGCCGGATGGCGACTGTCGCCGGCCTACGACCTCAACCCGACTCCGGTTGAGGCCGGACCGCGTTTTCTCTCCACCGCGATCGATCTTGAGGACACAACCGCGTCCATCGAGCTCGCACTTGAGGTGGCGCCCTATTTCGGACTGACCGCGGACGAGGCCGGCGCCGTCGCGCGGGATGTGGCGCTCACGACGCGCGACTGGCGGCATGCCGCGGTTCGGGTGGGTCTTTCACGGCCCGCTATCGACGCGATGGCGTCGGCGTTCGAGCATCGCGATCTCGACGCCGCTCTCGCGCTCTGAAGGGTAGAGCCAAACGCGGTACAAATCCGCTTCAAGCCTGACCGTGCCTTCCCCGGTGGCGCTGAGCGAGCCCGAACACCCTACAAAACATCCTCCGCCAGACTCTCCGCCACCCGCGCCGCCGCCTCGTGCACCGCAGCCGGTGACAGGGGCACGGTCCGCGGCCCCGTCTTGGTGTCCCGCAGGCGCAGTTCCCGAACGTTGACATCGACTCCCAACCGGTTCAGTTACGGAATTTTGGTTGGGATTCCTGCTTCTTTCAGGATGGCATTGGCAGTGTATCGACTGCGAATCTTTTTGGGAACGGAAACTGAAACATCCCCATTGCTCCAGATGTCGTGGCTTCCTCTGGGTCGGCGTTCTATTTTAAATCCCGCGCCTTTCAGAAGTTTTTTACGGGCCGTCCGTAGTCCGCCACCAGCCTACCCTGCTAGGCTGCCTCAAGAAGCCCGCTCACGTCAGCGAAAAGCACTCTCGGGTGGGGTGCCCGCTTGCGGCGGGCTTGTCCGGATGCCTTCTTGAAGTTCACATGAAGCTCGGCGTCGGCAACCTGCTGGTCTGTCAGGCCATGATTGCTCCGCAGCAGCCGTTCGCTAACCAACAACAACTCGCTGCACATTTCCCTCAGGTCGGTTGTTTCGAGAACAAGGCCGCGAATGTCATCGCTTGTGGCGGTCATTACGCCATCTGAGCCGACTCTAACGTCTACGGCATATTCAAAGCTCATCTTTGTTTCCTCTTTCGCGGGCCAGGGTCTGCCTGGCCACCGTTTGACGATATTTGCACCCCCATAGGGTGTCAAGCGTAACCGGTCCTGCAACACGTTGTCGGCCAGGATATCCGCGTAGGACCTGACGCCATCCTAACCCCGCCCCGAACCGCCGGAAAAGCTCCGAATCCGGGCGACTTGGCCAGAAAGTCAGGCCCCTACAACACATCCTCCGCCAGACTCTCCGCCACCCTCGCCGCCGCCTCGTGCACCGACGCCCGCGCCAGGTGCGCGTAGCGCGCCGTGCTGGCAATCTGACGGTGGCCCAGCAGCCTCGCGATCATCGGCAGGCTCTCCCCCAGCGCCAACGCGCTCGAAGCGAAACTGTGGCGCAGGTCGTGCAACCGCACGTCGTCGAGCCCCGCCCGCTTGCGCAGCAGCCGCCAGGCGTTGCCGAGGCGGACCATGTGCGTGCCGGGCTTGCGGCCGGGGATCACCCAGCGGCTGCCCGCCGAACGCGGCAGGTCCGCCAGCAGTTGCACCTCTACAGCGACAATCAAGATGAGAGCCCAGCGACAATCAGGATGAGAAAGCCGCCGATTCCCGTCTGGGGAGGGAGGGCGTAGCCCGACCGAGCAATACGGGAATCGGTGAGTCCGAGAGCCGCGCTGGGTGATCGCGACAGTGCTGGCTATGTTGTGCCGTCAACTCAAGGACGGACATCCATGCCAGGCAGTCACATTACCGATCACCAAGTGAGGCTTTACATGCAATTTAGACAAAAGAACACGCCGGAG
>JAJEFE010000055.1 GCA_022820625.1 Gammaproteobacteria bacterium
GGCGATCAACGGCCGCGGCGTTTCCATCGGTGTGGGATCGTTTGACGGTGAGTCGGCCTTTGCCGTCGGCTTCCAGATCCAGGGCGAGATGGCGTCGTTCAAGGTGGGCGTGACCAGCGGCGGCGGCGCGACCGGCGCCTCCGCGGGCGTGGGCTTCCAGTTCTAGCTTGCCGACCCCTTAGTGCCCCTTGCATCAGCCGGCGGTCCGAGCGATCGGGCCGCCGGTTTTTTCAATGGTCGGGGACGGACTTCACGGCGAGTTGAACTGCTTGCGAGGCCGAAGCGGCCTGCCCTGTTCGCGTCGGCTCTTTGACAGCGGTTCGCTCTGCCGTCCCCGGCCATCCATCGCGATGCTTCGGCCAGCAATTCGTTACCGCCACATCCCGAATCCTTGCCATAAGCACCAAAATGACGTACATAGTCACCAAACGTAGACAGGTGCAATCATGGCAACCACGGACACGATCAAGAGCGAGCGGATCAATCTGCGCCTGAGCCAGACGGCCAAGCGGCGAATCGAACAAGCGGCCGGCGTCGAAGGAACAACCGTCAGCGGCTTTATCGTGGCGAGCGCCCTGGCACACGCGGAGAAGGCGATCCGCGATCACGACACCGTTGTGCTCGAGCGGCGGGACGCGGAAGTATTTCTCGACGCCATCGTGAATCCGCCTGCGCCGAACGAGCGGCTGCGCGCCGCGCTGGAGGAACACGCCCGGCGCGTCCATTCCGGATGACCGAATCGGGCCGACTGGTCATCGAGCCGCTGGCCAGGCGACATGACCGGATGGGTTTTTCGTCCGGCATCGCACAACTGGATCAATACCTGGCCCGTCGCGCCGGTCAGGATACACGCCGCCGAATCGCCAGAGTCTTCGTCTGCACGGCAGGCGGCGGTGACAAGGTGCTCGGCTACTATACGCTGAGCGCGTTATCGGTCGACCTGACGTCTTTGCCCGATCGACTGTCCCGCAGACTGCCGCGCCATCCTGTTCCATGCGCGTTGATCGGTCGATTGGCCGTGGATCGATCCCGGCAAGGTCAGGGGCTGGGCCGGATACTATTGACCGATGCGATCAAGCGTACTGTCGCTGTCGGCGACAGCGTGGCGATTTACGCGATGATCGTGGATGCCGAAAACGAACGCGCCAAGGCATTCTACGGGAAGTTCGGTTTCGTTCCGATGCCGAGCAACCCGATGCGACTGTTTCTTTCCCTTGGCCGGGTAACTTTCTAGGGATTCACCGAGAAACCGGAGCCGAGATCGAACCGTCCGGGCGCCGGATAGCGCATTCCGGAACCAAACGGGATCCCTCTCCTGCTCCGTGCAGTCCTTTTGACGGTCGCGCAGCGCATTCCAAATCCGCCTGAAAGCCTGATGATTGCTAGCTTTTCGGCTCCTCCTTGCCAATGCCCGAAATCATCGCCACCCACGCGAAAAGGGGTATGAAACGTAACCATTCGTGGTCCAAATCGGTCGATTTCGGGCTCTGAGGCGCATTTCCAACCTCGTTGCAGGCTCCACTCAAGGGAGCCTTTTTTCTCAATTACAACAACCGGTTACGGGCGACCTTCAATTGCATCGTTCCTCTATCCATAACCGCGAAAAGTTTGGCGGCTTAAGCGATGAAAAGGGGAACGATGATGGTTCTGAAACGATTTCTGACGATGGCGCTGAGCGCGCTGGGGTTGGGCACAATGTCAGGGTTGGCAATTGCCCAAGATCACCTACCGCCTCCAACGGACCTAACCAACGTCGCGGAGTGTATTCGCAATTACGGAGGGATGAGTTTTGGCAATCCCACCGATATTGACGAGTTGGATCCTGTGACATCGACCACAGCAGCTCACACTGTTGGAACCCGCGTAAGTAGCGATCGCTACAATCCGACCCTAAACACTGGGGCAGGAACAGAAGCATCTCCGATAAACGGCATCGTCTGTTCCGGCACATCATTTCGCGTTGGTTCGAACAGTTTTACCATTCCGTCGATTTCGCAGGCCTTGAATGATGCGCGGGTGCGCGCTAGCGGTCTGCCGAGTCTGGACGACGATGAATTCGCCGCCGAACTGGCGGCGTTGAAGCAAAAGTACGGCGGTCCCCTGGCAGACAAGATTTACGACGAGTACAAGGCCGCATTGGAGCTTCAGGCCGCAGAGCAAGCGTTAATGGCCAAATGGGATCCTCCTGCACCGACCGGCGGCGGCGCCGATCCGCTCCCTTTCGGGGGCGCTAGTGGTAGTTTGGTTTCTGACTTCCGTGCAATCGGCATTGATCAATCAGCCGGTACCGAAAACACTGTACAAGTCTCAAATCTTCTCACCGTGGCAAGCCTTCCCACGGTCACTCGTAACGCCATGGGTATGGTAACCGGTGTCACCGCAAACGGCACAGCACCAACTGAAGGACTAGACATTATGGATTGACCTGCCCTGACCTCAAGCATCGTGGGTTATGTTTGGGGTCGGACCGTTGACACAGAGCCACATTGAGGAGGGCAGGCCATGGTTGAGTATAGCGCGTATGTTGGGTTGGACGTTCACAAGG
>JAJEFE010000127.1 GCA_022820625.1 Gammaproteobacteria bacterium
GCTTGGGGTGAAAATCCGGCGCCGAGACCGGAAACGGCCCAAAATCCCGCCAAAACCGCCGATTCCTGGGGTAAAGTTCTTTTTGGACTTGCTCGAAACCTTTATCGATCAAAGGCTTCCGAACAGCGCAAGAGGCTCATCCGTGGCTTACCGGCATTCCGGCGATCGACAGTCCCCACCTGCCCGGGGAATACCGTGACGCGTCCGAAGGCTACGACGTCGAAAAACTCGTGTTTGTGCAGTGTGATGTCGCGGACGGGCAGTCCCGCGACGAGGTGCGCTGGATTTCAGAACTTGCAGAAACCGACGAACCGCGCATCGCCGGCATCGTTGCCTGGGCACCCGTCGCCGAGGGCTCGGCCGTAGCCCCGGAGCTCGAGTGGCTTGCGACCAGCCAGGGCCTGTTAACACTCATGGGATTGTCACTGCCATCTCGATCTGGCACATGAGTACAGATCCGGGCAGCGACCACAGTTTTTGGTAATTGGATATGAACTGATATTCGTACAGCAGGCCGTGGCCTCAGCCAGCCTATGCGATACCCGTATATAATCATGCCGATTCGCCAGTAATTGGAGATTTTCCGATTCGGTATAATTGACGAACGAATCCAGGTGTACTGGGCATCGCCTGTCTCAATCCCTTCGTAGCGCAACGATAATCATGACGGCCGATCAACCAGGAATACTGATGTTTTACGGGCACCTGCATCCGCTGGTCCTGCACTTCCCGATCGCTTTGATGCTATTGGTCGCCGTACTCGAAGTCCTGCCGACACTAACCCGCCAGCAGTTTGGATCCGGATACGGCAAGGCGAAGCGAGTCGTTCTTATCCTTGGTGCAGCGTCGGCAGTTGTCGCTGCGACAATGGGGCTGACGCTGGCTTCGGGTGGCGCTTACGAAGGCGAAACGGTATCGCTGCATAAGTCGGCTGGCATTTCAGTCGCGGTACTGGCCGTTTCAAGTGTGGTACTGGCCTACCTCACCCAGCGTGGCGCGGCGTTTCGCGGTCTCTATGGCACCGCGCTTGCGGGCACCGTGATCGCCATTTTCGTTGCCGGACACTGGGGTGGAAACCTGACTCACGGAAGCCGTTTCCTGTCCGGTGCTGCGCCAGAACCGCTGGCCACATGGATGGGCGAGGACCGACTCGCTGTGCTGAAGGCGCGGTACAACAACGATAGCTATGCGGCAGACGTCGAACCGATTCTCGACGAACACTGCCTGCAGTGCCACGGTCCAGACAAACAACAGGGTGATTTACGGCTCGACCTCAAAGACGCAGCATTGGCGGGCGGTGAAAGTGGTCGGCCGGCCATCGAACCCGGCAACCCACTTGCCAGCGACGTGATCCGTCGCCTGTTCCTGCCGCGCGACCACGAAGAAGCTATGCCACCAGACGATCGCCCGCGTCCCAGCGATGAACAAATCGTGGTGCTTGCAGACTGGATCGCAGAAGGCGCGCTTTTCGCCGGCGAGTTGTCTGGCGCTGCCGGGTTTCTCGCGGATTACCTTGGCAGCGACATTGAGCCCGCTGACGAAACGGCGGTAGCGACACTTCGCGATGCGGGTGCTGTGGTAGCCAGCTTGTCCAAAGACAACAATCTGCTGTCGGTTGATGTGTCACTGAAGCCTTTGGACAAGGCTTTGTTACTTGATTTGCTCGAGCCGCTTTCGAAGCATATCGCTTGGCTGGATCTGGGCGGTAATTCCATCGACGACGATGTGCTGGACATGGTCGCCAACCTTCAGAATCTCACGCGGCTGTCACTGGAAAACACTGCCGTAGACGACAAAATGATTCGACCGGTAAGCGAAGTCGAAAGCCTGGTAACACTGAACGTAACCAACACCCGGGTAACAGCCGACTCGTTTGCCAGCCTGAGCCAGCTGCCGTTCCTGGAATCGGTCTACGCCTGGAACACTGAAACAACACCGGCCGCGCTCGATGAAGTGCGTACGGCACTGGCTCCTGTGAAGATTATCGGTGGCGCAACGTTGTCGTTGCCACCACCGGAACGCGGAGTGAACGAAGTAATGGAAGAACCAATCGATGCCGCGATCGATGAATAGTTCGATCAATGCGATCGCGATTGCCGCGATAACTGCGGGCCTGATTCCGTCGGCAGCTGCCTGGGGCGACGAAAATGAACAGGGAGCTGTACGATTCAATCGCGACGTGCGGCCGATTCTTTCCGACAAGTGTTTCGTATGCCATGGCAACGACGCCGGCAGCCGCGAAGCTGAACTGAATCTGTCGTCACGCAAGAACGCGACAGCGGAACGCGACGGGGCCAGATTCGCCATCAAGCCAGGCGACGCAGCCGCGAGTGAAGTGCTGCGGCGAATCAGCCACGGGAACCCGACCGATCGCATGCCACCGGCGGAAACCGGCAAGACGCTGACGAACGCCGAGATCGAGACGATAGAACGATGGATCCACGAAGGTGCGGAATACGAGCCGCACTGGTCGTATACGCTGCCACAGCGCGCGTCAGTGCCCGACGCCGGCTCCGGTTGGGCTCGAAACGCGATCGATCGATTCGTTGCCCGAAAGCTGGACGAGAAATCGCTTGTCCCGTCCGAAGAAGCCGACCGGCGCACACTCATTCGCCGCCTCAGCCTGGATCTGACCGGGTTGCCGCCGGCGCCGGCCGAAGTCGAGGCTTTCGTTAATGACACAGATCCACGTGCCTACGAGCGTGTCGTTGATCGTCTCTTAGCGTCGCCGCACTACGGCGAACGCATGGCTCTCCCGTGGCTCGACGCAGCACGGTACTCGGATTCATGGGGTTATCACAGCGACAACGAGCGCATGGTGTGGCCGTACCGCGACTACGTTATTAACGCGTTCAACAGCAACAAGTCATTCGCACAGTTCACGCGCGAGCAGCTCGCCGGTGACCTGTTGCCCGAAACCGGGCTCGAAGGCCTGACGGCGTCGACGTATAACCATTTGATAAAAGTCACTCAGGAAGCTGGCGCCCAACCGAAAGAGTACATGATCAATTTTCTGATTGATCGGGTTTCATCAGTGGGTACAGCCTGGCTTGGCACAACGACGGCTTGCGCCCAATGTCACGATCACAAGTTTGATCCGTTTACGGCGAGGGACTTTTACAGCCTGGGCGCCTTTTTCGCCGACATCGAAGAAGAAGGGCATCGCGGCAGCACTTACAGGGGGTCAGAGTTTCTCGACCGTTTTCCGATCGAATTCGTTGGTTCAAAGGAGGAGCGGGACGAGATTCAGCGCTTAAAGGAAGCCGCGATACGAGCCAAACAGCTGGCGCCGACCTTTGGTGTAGACAATCTCTGGGAATATGACGACACGGTCCCGATGATGGCAGGTATGGATGCCTGGGTCGAAAGCCTGAAGAACGACGTCCCGCCAGGCGAGTCGATCTGGACGCCTGTAACGATCGAGTCGGCAACGGCTGTTGACCACCCGGCCGTCACCGTCGAAGACAAGTTCATAATTCGAACGCCCTGGACAATGCCGAATAAGGCCGGCCGCGTGCTGGTTGAGGCCTCCGGGAAACTGCCGGACACCATTTCGGCAATTCAGCTCGAGTTCCTGGGTCCGGACGAAAGCGAAATCAAACCCGAGGATATGGAAGCCGAACCCTGGCTCGCCTTTCATAACGTCACATTCGTCGTTCGCCATGCGGATGGCCGAACAGACGAGTCGGGACTGGATTTTCACTCTTACACCGGCAGCGACAGTCCACCAAACTTTCACGCGTACCGCACCTGGACCAAAAAGCGCGTGCCCTACTTCCGCTATGAACGCGACCGCGTCATCGACTACCGTGAGGAATTGCTGGGCAACGTCGCGAGCCTGCATTTGCAGCGCCCGCTCGAGTGGAGCGACGGTGCACGCCTTGAAATCCGCATGGAATTGGCGTGGGACGACGGCCTGCCGAACAGCGAAGCCGGTTCTCTGCCGAGCCTGCGCCTGAATGCCACTGATCACCCATACCCGGGCCCCGACTACGGCCGGGCGCAGGCACTTGCGCGAAAACCCGAGTCGAATCGAACCGAAGAAGAAGCGCTCGAACTGAAACGCTACTACCAACGGTTCAGCGAGGCCGGCGTGACACTCGGAAGAGCAGCTCTCGATGCCGAATACGAACTGCTCGAATACGCCCAGTATGCCGCGCGTACCTGGGCGACTCAGCGCATTGACGAGCCGCGGGTGACTCGAATTCTCCCGCGCGGCGACTGGATGGATGAAAGCGGTGAGATCGTCGAACCGGCTATACCCGAGTTTCTTGGCAAGCTCGATATCGGCGACCGACGTGCAACCCGGCTGGACCTCGCAAACTGGCTCGTCTCAGTGGATAACCCGCTGACTTCGCGGGTCATCGTAAATCGATTCTGGAACCAGTTCTTCGGCGTCGGCCTGTCAAACGTTTTGGCAGATCTCGGCAATCAGGGTGAGTGGCCTACACATCCTGAGCTGCTCGACTGGCTGGCCGTCGAATTCGTCGAAAGCGGCTGGGATGTCAAGCACATGGTTCGCCTGATGGTGACTTCAGCAACGTACCGCCAGTCGTCATTCGCTGACGCGGATCGCCGCGAAGCCGACCCGCTGAATCGTTACTACTCACGGCAGGCACAGATTCGGTTACCGGCCGAAATCTTGCGTGACAATGCTCTGGCAATTTCCGGGCTGTTGGTAACCGACATCGGCGGCAGAAGCGTTCGGCCCTACCAACCTGACGGGTATCTGGGTGACCTGAATTTCCCGCGCCGCGTCTGGCATGCCGATTCCGGGGAGAACCAGTACCGACGTGGCATGTACACGTTCTGGCAACGCACTCACCTGCACCCGACGTTGCAGGCATTCGATGCGCCGTCACGTGAAGAAGCCGTCGCTCACCGGGAGAAATCGAATACGCCACTTCAGGCACTGGCGCTGCTGAACGATCCGACCTTTGTCGAGGCCGCCCGTGCCTTCGGTGAGGAGATCCTGGCGCAGGACGGCGATGTCGAAGCTCGCATCGACTGGGCCATGCAACAGGCGGTCGCGCGACCAGTGCGACAAAACGGCGAAGCCGAACTGCTGGCCAACACGTACGAGCAAAGTGAAACGTACTTCGCGAACAATCCCGACGAGGCGGCCAACCTGCTTGGCATAGGCCAACGGCCAATTCCTTCTGACGTCGATCGGACGTCGCTCGCCGCCTGGACGGCGGTGGCGCGAGTGATACTCAATCTGCATGAGACGGTGACCCGACTATGAGTGAACATGCAAAACTCTCTCGCCGTGACTTCCTGAACGCCGGACTCGGTGGCGTTGCCGCTGGTCTGGTTCCCGGCGTCGCCGGCGCACAAGGGAGCGATCGCTGGACCGGCGCACTGGCCAGTACTCACCATACACCTAGGGCCAAACGCGTCATCTGGCTGTACATGGCCGGCGGCCCGTCGCAAATTGACCTGTTCGACTACAAGGCAGAACTCGAAAAACGCGACGGCGAAATGTTCCCGGAATCCCTGACCAAGGGTCAGCAAATTGCGCAATTGCAGGGCAAGGAACTTCGCGTATTTGGTCCGCAATTCAAGCACCGGCAATACGGTGAGTCCGGAATCCGCATGACGTCGCTTCTGCCCTACATCGGCAACAACGTCGCGGACAAAATGTGCCTGATCAACTCAATGCGCACGGAGCAAATCAATCACGATACTGCGCATATGTTCATGAACACGGGCAGTCAGGTCGCAGGACGGCCGAGTTTTGGCTCCTGGATTGATTACGGTCTCGGTGGCATGGCTGGCGACTTGCCGCCGTATGTCGTCATGGTTTCAAAGGAAGTCGACAGCGGATCGCAACCGTTGTCGAATCGCCAATGGAATTCAGGATTCTTGCCGAGCCGCTTCCAGGGCATAGAATTCCAGTCCGGCCGTACACCGGTTTACTACCTCGACAACCCCGGCACGGGCGCCAGCCACCAGGAGTTTCTCGTCGACCAGATTCGGGCGCTGAACGATATTGACCGGTCCCGTTCCAAAGATCCGGAGTCGGTTACGCGCAATCTGCAGTATGAAATGGCCTACCGGATGCAGCACAGCCTGCCGAACCTGGCGTCGCTCGATGACGAACCGGACTACATCAAGAACATGTATGGTCTCGGCAAGGGCAATGACAGCTTCGCACGCAACTGCCTGCTCGCCCGCAAAATGGCCGAAAGCGGCGTTCGGGTGATCCAGCTATACCATCGAGGCTGGGACCATCACAAAAACCTGAGCAATCGCTTTCCGAAAGTGTGCAAGTCCGTCGATCAGGGTTCCGCCGCGCTGGTACTGGACCTCGAACAACGCGGCCTCCTCGAAGACACGCTCGTCATCTGGGGCGGAGAATTCGGACGTACTCCTATGGGCCAGAACGGCGACGGTCGCGATCATCACATCCAGGCATTCTCAATGTGGATGGCGGGCGCCGGCATCAAGCCAGGCATCATTTACGGCGAAACCGATCCGTTCGGCTACAACATCATTCGCGACGAAGTCCACGTCCACGACTTTCACGCAACGATCATGCATCTGATGGGCATTGATCACGAAAAGCTTCGCTACCGTTACCAGGGTCGCGATTTTCGACTGACCGACGTCCACGGACACGTTGTGAAGAATATTCTCGCCTGAGACTGATGCGATTGCGCACAATGGCCCTGCCGTCAGCTTCGACATGAAGCTATACCTGTGCGTTGTCCGCATGTTGTCATGCCCTTTTGTTGGTCGTCAGGTTCCGAATCCGGAACTGAGAGGCTCGTTCGATGGAACATCGAACTTCTTTTTTTGCTTCTCAAGATGCGATTCCAGATTGCGTCGAATATCTCTA
Source organism: Gammaproteobacteria bacterium (assembly GCA_022820625.1). GTDB lineage: Bacteria > Pseudomonadota > Gammaproteobacteria > Steroidobacterales > Rariloculaceae > UBA6522. The sequence goes on from JAJEFE010000127.1 coordinate 6,842, forward strand.
TACCGGGGATCGTCGTATACGCTGCGCATTTCCATCGGGTCCTCGATCAGGTCGAACAATTCCCACTCGTCCGATATCAAGAAATGAATCAGCTTGAAACGTTTGTCGGCAACTCCCTCATGCGGCTCAACGAGGTGGCTACCAGGGTATTCGTAGTAGCGATAGTAGAGTACATCGCGCCATTGGTATTCGAGTTCGTTTTCCAGGATGGGGCGTAAGCTTAGTCCCTGCATATGGGGATTGGCATCGACGCGGGCGAGATCCAACAGGGTCGGGGCAATGTCAAGGTTGGAGACGAGCTCGCTGGTGGAGGTTCCCGGTTCTATTCTTCCCGGCCATTGCATGAGCAATGGCGTTCGAAATGACTCTTCGTACATAAATCGCTTGTCGTACCAGCCGTGCTCGCCCAGATAGAAACCCTGATCGGACGAGTAAATAACGATCGTGTTGTCTTCCAGGCCGTTGGCAATGAGGTAGTTGAGAATCTCACCGACACTGTCGTCTATGGAACGGATTGTGCGCAGGTAGTCTTTCAAATAGGCTTGATACTGCCAGCGAACGAGATCGGCACCCTCGAGAACAACATCTGCAATATCAGCGTTTCTTTGCTTGTACGCGGCATACCAGAGGCGTCGCTGCGCATCGCTCATATTGCCGTACATCCACTTCGGCCATGGTGTGTCGTTCTCGACTCCGTAGGCTTTCAGGTCTTCGCGCTGGGTTTCCTCACTGGGGTCATAGATTTTCAGATCCGCCCGAGGTCGGAAATCGTTGGCAATCGTCATCGCCTGATTGCTCGCCGCTGATGCTCGATTTTCGTAGCGGTCAAAAAGATTGGCAGGCTCCGGGATCGTCTGGCCTTCGAGAAAGTACAAATGTCGCGGACCTGATACCCACGGTCTGTGCGGTGCCTTGTGCTGCATCATCAACAGAAAGGGTTTGTCCTTCCCGCGGACCGTCTCAAGCCAGCGAAGCGATTTTTCAGTCATAATATCAGTGACATAGCCAGGTACGGTTTCGATACCCGCTTTCGTCTTGAATTCCGGGTTGTAGTACAACCCCTGGCCTGGCAAGACATCCCAGTGATCGAAGCCGGTCGGATCGGAACCCAGGTGCCATTTGCCGATAATTGCCGTTTCATACCCATTCTCCCGAAGCATCTTGGGAAAGGTATTTTGGCTGCCATCGAATGTGGTGGCGTTGTCGCGAACGCCATTGAGGTGGCTGTACTTCCCAGTCAGCACGACAGCACGCGCCGGCGCGCATATTGAATTCGTTACAGTGGCCCGGTCAAAGCGAATACCGTTCCGCGCAATACGGTCAATGTTCGGCGTCGGAGCGACATCCTTCAGGCGGCCGCCATACGCACTGATGGATTGAAACGCATGATCGTCACTGTAAACAAAAATGATGTTGGGGCGAGCCTCGCTCGCAGCAGAAATACACGGGAGTAAGGCTGCAAGCGCGCCGAGCAACAAGCCTCGCTGTGGGATATTCATTCTTGCTCCTTCGGATATCGGCCCACTGCCTCTAGCTCTTCGATATAAGCGTGTTGACTGCGATATTTACCGCCAAGAGAATTCTAGAGTCATGATTGCACTGACAAAAGCGTCAAACTGTCATGACTTCATGCAAATATTGCTTCAATCTTTGGGACTTGTATCGTTGACTGCGCAGCGGAACAATAATGCCCGAAGGGGGCATCTGGCAGGTGCCCGACCCTGTGAATGGGGTGTCGCAAGAGTGTTTGGACCTTGGAAACCCGCAATAAACACCCTGCCCGACGCTATCGATCAACCTGTATGCATTATTCCGCGTTTTGCGCAGTCAACGATATAAGTCCCCCTTTTTTAGCACTACATTATGTCTATGGGGCAACTCATGGCCGGGAACTGATGCACTCGTTGCCGAACGCGACGCATGCAGCGTCTGCTCCGCCTCGCGCAGGATCCAGTTGCACAATTCCGTTACGATGGGGGCCGTCGGCCGGTTTTCCGGAATGGCGATATAGTAGCCTTTGCTGGACTCGATCGCGCTGGTGCTGGCGAGAACGAGCTTGCCGCGTCCCAATTCTTCCTCAACGAACAGATCGGGTAGTAACGCTGCACCGAGACCGGCAACGGCAGCTTCCGTCAGCATGGAAAACTGGTCCAGCAACCAGCCTCTGTAGGCGTTCCTGGTGGAAATTGACAATTGCGTACACCAGTCCACCCATGCCGTACGCCGCAGGGACAGATGCAGCAGGGGCGCGGCTGCCAGGTCCGCATCGGAAAGGATGTTGTGCCTGCGAAGGAAGTCGGGGCTGCTGATGGCGATCATGCGCTCGTCGAACATATGGTGCATTCGCGTCCCGGCCCAGTCCGGCGTGCCGAAGTGTATGGCGATGTCGAACGGTTCTGCATCGAAGTTGAACGGATCGAATTTGGAAGTCAGGCGAATTGAAGCCTGGGGATGTTCGGCATAGAACTTCGGCAGGCGCGGAATCAACCACCGCGAGCAGAAGGTCGGCAATGTCGCCATCTCAATAAGTTGCACCCCCTTGGCGCGCGCACTGACCCGGGTCGAAGCCGCTTCCAGGTTGGCCATGATGGGCTGGATCTCCTCCAGGTAAGCACGGCCTGCCTGGGTCAATACGATGCGCTGCCGAATCAGGTCGAACAGCCTTGCGCCAAGCAGGTCCTCCAAACCCCGAACCTGCCGGCTGACGGCGCTCTGCGCCAGGCAGAGTTCCTCTGCCGCACGCGTAAAGCTGCCAAGTCGCGCGGCCGCCTCGAAAGCGCGGAGAGACTTCAGAGTAGGCAGTATTTGCATAAAGTCATGAGGAATTAATGCTTTTAATTGTTGATTTATAGCTCTAATATCGGGTGGACTGCAAGTTGTGCACACGCAACGGGACCATTCATGGGTAAGGTCTACGAAGAAATCAACGACAGGCTGGCGGCGTTCATCGAGGCACAGCACATCTTCTTCGTCGCGACAGCGCCCGAACGCCCGAATGGCCTGGTCAACGTTTCGCCGAAGGGGCATGACAGTTTCCGCATTCTCGGGCCGCGACGGGTCGCCTATCTCGACATCACCGGCAGCGGGGTGGAAACCATCGCGCACGTCAAGGAGAATGGCCGCCTCACCGTCATGTTCTGCGCCTTCGACGGACCCGCCAAGATCCTGCGGCTATACGGTAACGCTCGGGTCTGTGAGCGTGGCGACGAGGGCTACGACGAGTTGCTGGCCAAGTTTCCCGAGTACCCTGGCATTCGCTCCATAATCGTCTCGGACCTGTTTCGCATCGCCGACTCCTGCGGCTGGTCGATTCCGTTTTACGACTACCGTGAAGAACGCCAGCAATTGTTGCGTTACGCTGCGTCCTTTGACGAGGAGCAACTGCTGCAAAAGCACCGCGACAACTGTTCACACAGCCTCGACGGCCTGGTGGGCGTAAAGCCCGACCTGTAGCGAGGCCGGCGCACCGCGTACAGTCGCCAAATGTTGAAGTTGGCCAGGTCTCGACGTTCGGTGCTGCTGACGCTGTGCGCATTGCCGGCTTTCACGGCTACCGTGGCGCAGACATACGACTCCGGCGCGGACCCGGCCAAGCCCAACATCATACTTGTGCTCGCGGATGACGCCGGCGTCGAGGCTTTCCGGCCATACGGCGGCACGTCCTATGCGACACCCAACATCGCGGCGCTCGCCGCCCGGGGCCGCACTTTCACGCGTGCCTTCAGCCAGCCGCTTTGTACGCCGTCCCGGGTACAACTCATGACAGGGAAACAGAACTACCGGAACTATGAAGCCTTCGGGTGGCTGGATCCCGACGAAGCCACGTTCGCGCAGGCGCTGCGGGCTGCAGGTTATCGCACGGCGATCGCGGGCAAGTGGCAGCTTTCCATGCCCGAACCCGACCGCCCCATCGAATTCGACGCCGAGCGGGCAGCACCGAATGTCACTCCAGCCATCATCCGTGACGACTACGGTTTCGACGGCTACTCCCTGTGGCAGCTGAACCATGTGCTTGCTGACGGCAGGGGGCCACGCTACTGGAACCCCAGGATCGAACGCGACGGCAACCTGTTGCCCGCAGGTGCCGAGGATTACGGTCCCGACCTCAATGCCGCCTACCTGATCGATTTCATCGAAGCAGCCAGCGGGGACGGCATTCCGTTCCTGGCCTACTTCCCGACTGCGCTGCCGCACGCTCCATGGGTGCCGACGCCGTTTACGGTGGACGGCCGCGCATCGGACGAGATGCATTCGCCTGAGCACTTCGGCGCGAATGTGGAGTATCTCGACCATCTGGTCGGTGAGTTGCTGGCGGCCGTGGACGCGCTCGGCATCGGCGGCCGCACCTATCTGATTTTCACGAGCGACAACGGGACGGCACGCAACATCACCAGCGAAACGAATTCTGGACCAGTGACCGGCGCCAAGGGCCACCTGACGATACCGGGCACCCATGTTCCGCTCATCATTGCCGGTCCGGAGATCCAGGCGGGCTCGGTGGACCACCGCCTGGTCGGGATTGCCGACATCACCACGACCGTCCTCGCCGCTGCGGGGCTTGACGCGGAAATCGAATCGCTGGACGGACGGCCGCTACTGCCGGTGACGAGCGACGAGGGCAAGCCTGCCGGACTGCTCTATTCCTGGTATGACCCCAAGGGACGGAACTTCGCGCCGGGCGCGGTGGCCATGTCGCCCACCCGGCGGCTCTACGCCGACGGACGCATGACGGCCGTCGAAGCCGCTCCGGTTTGCTGCGTCCTGCGGGAACTGGACATGGCCGAGACCGGGAGGCCGACCGAGGCCGACCCGCAGCTACGCCAGGTGCTGCTCAGTCACGAACAACACGGAACACGCTGAATGTGCCGCTGCCGGGTGCGAGCTGCAAGGGCGGCCGGGAGCGAATCCGGTAGCGCGCCCGGAGCGGATCGCCTCGACTCAGTTATCCCCGTACCGTGAACGCAGGGCCTGCAGGCGCTCAAGCATCCCGGCCTGTACGTCCCGGTAGTCCGGGTCGCCGTATACGCTATGCATTTCGTCGGGGTCGCGCTGCAGGTCGAACAGCTCCCACTCGCCCAGATCGTAGTAGTTGATCAGCTTGTAGCGCGCCGAACGTACCCCGTAGTGGCGCGGCACGGCGTGTACCGCCGGCGGCCCCTCGTAGTAGTGGTAGTAGATGGCGTCGCGCCAGCCGGCCGGCTCCCCGCCGCGCAGGAACGGCGTGAAACTCTCGCCCTGCATGTCTTCGGGGACCGGCGCTCCGACGGCGTCCAGCAACGTCGGCGCGATGTCGATGTTCTGGATCAGCGCGCCGGTCTCGCTGCCCGGCGCCGTCACGCCGGGCCAGCGGACCAGCAACGGCGCATGCAGGGATTCCTCATACATCCAGCGCTTGTCGTACCAGCCGTGCTCGCCGAGATAGAACCCCTGGTCGGATGTGTAGATGACGATGGTGTTCGCAGCCAGTCCCGACTCGTCCAGATAGTCCAGCAGGCGGTCGATGTTCTCGTCCATGGCAGTCACCACGGCCAGGTAGTCCTGCATGTAGCGCTGGTAGATGTGGCGTACCCGGTCGTCTCCGCTGAGACTGCCCTCCACCAGCGGCCGGTTGCGCTGTTCGAACGCGTCCCGATAGGCCTGCCGCTGTCCCGGCGTCAGCCGCGAGACCATGTACCGCCAGCCGGCTTGCCGGGGGATGTCGTCCGGGCGAACGGCCAGGTCGGCCTCGCCCGGCAGGAATTTCAGATCGCGGTCGTTGAAGTGGCGCGCCAGCGTCATTTCCTGTTGCGCCGCCCCCGACGCACGACCCTCGTAGGTATCGAACAGCGAATCGGGTTCCGGGAACACCGTATCGGCGTACAGGTTCAGGTGCCTCAGCGGAGGGAACCATTCGCGATGCGGCGCCTTGTGCTGGGACATGAGGAAAAACGGCTTGTCGCCGGCGCGCTGCCGCTCGATCCAGTCGATGGTCTTGCGCCCGATCACGTCGGTGGCGTATCCGCCGAACACGGCTTCTCCACGCGCGCTGATGAAGGTCGGCTGGAAGTACTCGCCCTGGCCCCGCAGTATGTCCCAGTGGTCGAATCCGGTCGGCTCCGAACCCAGATGCCACTTGCCGATGATCGCCGTCTCGTAGCCGTGCGCCTGCAGGTACTTGGGCAGCGTCGGCTGGGAACCGTCGAACAGGCCGCCGTTCGTGAATTTGCCGTTCAAATGGCTGAACTTGCCCGTCAGCAGCGCTGCCCGGCTCGGACCGCAGATCGAATTGGTCACCGTCGCATGGCGAAACAGCATGCCTTCGTGCGCGATCCGGTCGATGCCCGGCGTTTCGATGAGCGCGTCGCCGTAGGCGCTGACCGCCCGCAGTGCGTGATCGTCGCTGAAGATCAGGATGATGTTGGGGCGGTCGCCGGTCTGGGCCAGACCCGACCCCCCGATCAGGGTGAGCGAGAGGAGCAAGAGCGAAGTCAATCGAATCATGATCAGGGTCCCTTCAGTCCGAAGAAGTTGGCCTCGTCCCGGCCGTCCCCCGACACCGGCAGCATGGCCGGGGCCGCCTGGGGCGCGGCCAGCAGTAATGCTTCGCCGGCAGACAGGTCGCAGAGCACTTCGTCCTCCGCGACGAATTCGAGTCGTTCGGCGTCCGCGGATGCAGCCGCGGCAAGCCTCGACAGACCTTCCGCCTTCACGCGGCACGGCCCGCCGGCCAGGCTGGCGACGTGCAGGCGCGCCAGTTCGCCCGCTCTGCGCTCGGCACTGACCAGGAAGGCGCCTTCGCCTCGCAGGCTCGCAAACGCCACGTCCTCCCAGTGCTCGGGCACAGCGGGGAAGACCCGCAACTTGCCGCCCCAACTCTGCAGCAGCATGTCGTTGAGGCTGACCGAGCCGGTCAGCGAGACCTCCTGGGTCATGCCGCTGACCGAGTGGGCATAGTAGTGGGTATTGCCCCGCGAGATGTCGGCGCCGCCATAGGTGTCGACGAAGGCGTCGAGGTAGGCATAGGCCTGCTCGCCGTCGCCCATGGCAGCGTACATTGACGCCGCGATCGTAAACGAGTAGCCCGCCACGGCGACTTCACTGTGGGTCGCGCGGATGTCTTCGGCAAAGCCAAGCCAGAAATCCACCGATCTGCGAATCCTTTCCGGGCCTCCGGGCTGTTCGATGTGAACGTCGTAGAAGGGGTAGATCATCATCAGGTGGGAGAAGTGCCGGTGCGCGTCCTCAAGCTTCACTCCGGTGCCGATGGTGTAGCCTTCCTCGGGGTCGTAGGGGTAGTCGACCAATCGCGCGGCAATGTCCTGCCACTCCCGTATCTGGTCCCCGGTGACGCCATCGACTGCCGATGCGTGCTGCAACAGCATCCCGACGGCCCACTTCAGCACGGTCAGATCGTAGTTCGCGTTCGGCGCATACACGTATTCCGGCGAATACATCACCGGCAGGTGCAGCCGCCCGTCCGCGCCCTCCTGCATGACCTGCTGGTAGAGCCGCACGCCCCTGACCAGCAGCGGGTAGAGGGTCCCCGTCAGCAGTTCCTCATCCATCGTGTAGCGGTGGATCTGCCAAAGGTTGTGGCACAGCCAGAGGAAGCTCCCGAAAGTGGCCCGGTGGAAAACCGCGGGGATGGGATTGTCGCGCTTGAACGCCTCCGGGATGTCGTCGTACAGCAGAATCGAACTTTCGCCGGGACCCGGCGGGATGAAGTCGGGTGTGGTCCTCGAAACCAGTCCGTAGCCGCCTTCGTAGGGGCCGGCCATGGCGGCGAAACGTCGTCGGTTTTCGTTCATGTAGCGAATCAACGGCTCGGCCAGTTCGGGCGCGTTTCCGGTACTCAGAAGCCAGTAGGCGATCTGGATGTTGAGGTTGTGCCAGACGGCCGGCCAGGGTGAGCGCGGGTCGAACCAGGTCGCCTGCAGGTCAATGAGGTTGCCGCCGGGGCGAGTGCCGCCGCGCAGCTTGTGGTACTGAATGTAGTAGAACGATTCGAGCTTCTTGTCGGGGATGGAGACGAACCGGCGGCTCATGAACTCGTTCCAGACTTCCCTGTGCCGGTCAAGCCGGGCTTCGGTTGTCTGGGCGCGCGCCGCCTCGAGCGTCGCCAGCGCCGTTTCGCGCGTGTCGGTCCCCTGGTTGCGGTTGTAGGCCATGGTCGCGTTGCGGACGGTCCACCCGGCTTCGCCGGCTTCGTCCCAGGCAACGGTGATGTCGCCGGCAGGCTCACCCACCTCCGTGTAGGCCAGGCTGAAGAACCAGGCACCCCGCTCCCGTCCGGTGGTGGGCGGGGCCGTTTCGTACGGGCCCAGGTAGTAGGGACCCACGTTGCGCGCGCGGTTGGTGGGCTGCGGGTCGGAATCGCCTTCGAAACGCCACTCGGCGGCGGCGTCCCCCGAGTTGCGGGTCAGCACCGTGAGAACCTCGCGTTCAGCCTCGATGAACGCCTGAAGCTCGATTTCACCCGTGCCGGTCCGCAGCGTACCCTCCATCAGGCCGTCGAAAATCCGTACGCGGAACGGCCGTGCCGGCTCGAGGTCGATGGCGGCATCGGTCTCGAGCACGAAGCGCCCAATGGGTTTGCGGTGCGGAAAGACCTCTTCGGAAAGGCTGTAGACATCCGAACGGGTGACCAGGAAGACCAGCCGGTTCGGTTGCTCCACGTAGACCAGCGCTCCCATGACGCCGTTGCCGAGGATGAGACCGTCGTAGTATTCCGTGGGCAGTCGCGTATACACCATGTCGTGATCGGCGAGATACGCGCCCATGTCGATATGTCCGGCCGTATCGAGCGTGTTCACATCGCGGAAGTTCTGAGCGCCGGCCTCGGCCATGCAGACCGCAACCGCCAGACACACCAGCGGAAAGACCGATCGTTGCCGGAACATTAGTGCACCCTGCTTTGTCCGGATTCGATGATGGCCTGCAGCTTCGACTGCAGGTCGAGGACGAGGACTCGCTCCGCCTCGCTGACGCCGTCCTTCAGCAGGTCGTTGGATTCGCCGGGGTCGGCGGTCAGATCGTACAGCTGCAGGTGGGAATCGAAATCGAAGGTCTCGCCGATGGTAGTGAATGGATCGAAGGGCGCACCGCCGGAGAATCCTCCGGCCGCCTGCCCCCCGAAGATGACTTTCCATTCACGGCCCTGGGCATCCATTTCGCGAATCGCGAAGCCGCCCCGGTGGGAATGGTTGACACCAAACGTTCTCGGCGCCCGCGGGTCCGAAGGGGCCGCGTTTCCAAACAACAGGCGCGCCATGCTGATGCTGTCGTGCCCGCCAGCGGATGGTTCCTCAACACCCAGGATGTCCGCGACGGTACGGTAGATGTCGTTCAACTCCACCAGGTCGCTGCTGACCCGCGCCTCTCCGATCCGCCCGGGCCAGCGGAACAACAGCGGCACGCGGTGCCCGCCCTCGAAGGCGTCGGCCTTCTGCCCGCGCAGCAGAACTCCTTCAACGAAGCCCGGCGAGATGCGGTCGTGGGAGGCGAAGGACTTTGACACGCCATTGTCCGAAGTAAAAATCACCAGCGTATCTCCGTCGATGTCTGCGGCATCGAGCGCATTGAGTACCTGTTCCACCGACCAGTCCACCAGGCGAATGAAGTTCGAGTAAAGCGTCTGTCCGTCATCCCGGGAGAATTCGCTCAAGCCCCGTTCGGCATCCGCGGGCACAAGTGCGGGCGGTACGATCGGCGCATGGGGGGCGGTCAACGAAAGGTAAACGAAGAACGGACGGTCCCGGGTTGACTGCTCGCGAATGTAATCCACCGACCGGCCGACGGTCTCGGGCAGAACGTCGCCGAACTCATATCCCTCTGCCCTGAACCCGTACAGAATCTCGTCCTTGAGCACGGGCTCAGTGGGCATGCCGATCACCCGATCATCCTGCATGAAGGCGAATGGCGGGAAATTGATCGTGTCGTCGCCGAAGTAGGTGTCGAAGCCGTGATGCACGGGACCTCCACCGAAGGGTTGGGCGTAATCCACGTTTGCCCCGGTCCTTGAGGGTGCCTTGCCGTCCGTCGTCGCCCAGTCGAGGCCCAGGTGCCACTTGCCGAACATGGCGGTCGCAAAGCCCGCGTCCCGCAGCAGTTCCGGCAGAGTCTGCTCGGCCGGATCGATCAGCGAGGGGGCGTGCATGACCACCGTGCCGGCCTTCAGCCGGGTACGCCATGCATACCGGCCGGTCAGCAACGCGTACCGGGTCGGCGAGCACACCGCCGACGGCGAGTGCGCGTTGGTAAACCGCATGCCCTCGACGGCCAGGCGGTCGATCGCCGGGGTCGGCACCGGCGAGTCCACGGGGGCGACAGCCGTATTCGTGTAACTGCGGACGTCCCCGAGCCCGAGATCGTCGGCGAGAATGAGAACAATATTCGACAATGCCCCTTCCGCCCCGGCTGCCTCGACTGCGGTGCCGCGAACCTCCACCTGGGCCAGCGTCGGTGCACCTTCACGGGCGTGCTGAACCCGAACGTAGCGGCCTTCGGCGCCCACCGGAATCTCCAGCGACGGACCGGCACCGCCGATGAAGTAGCGTCGCCAGGTGCCGGAATCCCGGGCCAGGTCAGCAAACGAACGGCCGGCAGGGTCCTCATTGGCGACGAACACGTAGAAATTGCCGGGCGATTCCTGACACTCGCCGTGTCCGCAGCCGCGCAGCGTGATCGATTCGACGTCATGAACTCGACCGAGGTCCGTCTGCCACCACCCCTGCGGGCCGGAGTCCGATGCAGTCCGCGAAACCACGTCCAGCGACGGCGCAGATGACTTGGGATAGAGGTAGACGTAGTAGGAAGGCAGCCGCTTACCCTCGTCGTCCTCGAACGTCGCGGTAATCATGGTCGGCCCCGGGCTCAGTTCCACCTCGAACCGGGCGCTGCGGTCACCCGTGCCGATCGAATGCGTATAGGTATCCGGGCCGATGACGAGCGACGCACTGACCGCCGCGAATGCCTCGCCCGGCAGGTCCCGGTGAGACGGACCGCCGGGAACCGGCTCGCCGCCAGGCAATCCGGACCGGATGGGATGATTTAGTTCCCGCGGCCAGCGCCGCATTTCCACGACGTACCGCCCCGCGCGCTCGACCTCCACCGCCCACACGCAGTCGTCGTTGACGCGCTGCCGGGCAGCCCGTACATGTGCCTGGCCCCATGCAGGAAGGCCGGACGACAGGCATTCCCGGGTCACAAGCCGGGTCATGTATTGCTGTTCACTTCCGACGACAATGCGCGGCGTATCGGCAAATGTGGGCTCGAGTTCGTCCCACCAATCTTCATAAACGCCCCTCAGGGACCTGACCACTTCGGGATGCCGGCCCGAAACGTCCCGGCCCTGCCCAGGATCGGACTCTATTTCGTACAGTTCCGTCCCGTTGACCAACCGCCAGCGGCGGGTCATGACGCTGCTCTGCTTCCATTTCTGCGGATCGATGATGCGTTGCGAATCGATGACGACCGGCCGGTCGACCCAGCCCTCTTCGCGACGCTCCAGAAGCGGCCGCAGCGACACGCCGTCGAATCGCTCCGCCGATTCCAGCCGGACGCCGGCCAGGTCCAGCAGCGTCGGCGCAATATCGATATGCGCCGCCAGATTGCGGATCGCATGGGGGCCGTCCATGGAGCCCGCGGGCCAGCGAAAGAAAAACGGCGCGCGATGACCGCCCTCGTATTCGCTGGCCTTGTGACCCCGCAGGCCGGCATTGAATAGCGAATGTCCCATGGCCGTGCCATTGTCCGTCATGAACATCAGGATCGTATCGTTTTCCAGACCCGACTCCCGCAGGTGCCGCCGCAGCCGGCCGAAGTTGTCGTCTATGTTCTCGATCATGCCGAAGAAGTGCGCGAGCGAAACCGGCTGGTCGCCGTACCTCTGTGCATATTCCGTCGGTGCGTTGTAAGTCGCGTGCGGAGCGTTGGTCGAAAGGTAGACGAAAAATGGCCGGCCCTCGTCGCGACTGGAATCGATGAACGCCATGGCCCGGTCGAAAAGGGTATCGGTAATGAACCCCTCGGTCGGCACGGGCTGCCCGTTGTGGTTCATGATCGTGTCGAAATTCGTGTTGTTCCAGAAGTCGCTGATGTTGCCGGTGCCGCCGCCGCCGAACGTGAACGTCTCTTCGAATCCCCGGTCCTGAGGACGGAATGGATACTCGCCGCCGAGATGCCACTTGCCAAAGAGGCCGGTCGCGTAACCTGCCTCTCGCAGCACCTGGGCAATGGTGACTTCGTCCCGGCGCATCAGTCCGCGGCCGGCGGCCGTGTGCCAGACCCCGGTCCGGTTCGGGTCACGGCCGGTGAGCACTGCGGCCCGCGTTGGCGAGCAGGTCGGGGAGACATGAAAGTCCGAGAAGACGATCGCCTCTCGGGCAAACGCATCGATATGGGGCGTACGCACGACAGTGTTTCCGTGCACGCCAAGATCGGCATAGCCCTGATCGTCGGTGAGCACCAGCACGATATTCGGAGGCAGTTCTACGCCATTTGCACTGTCCACACCGGGCACAGACACGCAGAGCACCCCCAGGAGAGCAGCCGCTGAAATATGGGCAACCCCCCCGTTCACGGTGACGAAATCGTTGTAGCCGTCATCATTCAAACTACCGGGAACGCCATGCGAGGCCCCCTTTCCAGGTTGACTATATCTGCGGACACGGGAAAGGTTCACGCAGTTAGAGCATGATCTCATAATGCGGGTGCGCAAACGTTCACCGCCGCGAAGTCATCCTTTGCCATGGCTGAACGCCGCCCACCGGCCAAGGCGGCAAAACGGCGACGCCGGGGGCGCCGGTCATTGGACAGGGGCGGGCAAGTCGCATTAGCCTCAACCCGTCGACATCTTGCGTCACGCACTCGAATACGCCTGGCCGGAAACCCGTTTCAACATGCCTTCCCCAGCATCGTCTGGTCGATACTCATCGTTTCCGGACTGGCGGTGCCGTACACGGTGCTCGGCGGACTCAGGGCCGTCGTGGTGACCGCGGCGATCCAGACGGTGCTGCTGCTGCTCGGCGCCATTGGTATCCTGTACCTGATCTTTTCCTGAAGAGGCAGGCAGAGAGTGGAGCATGCCGGATTTCCCGATCATCGATTCCCACCTGCACCTTTGGGACCCGGCACGGCTCACCTACCCGTGGCTGTCCGCGGTTCCGGCCATCGGCGGCCCCCGGCTGCCCCGGGACTTTCGCGCCGCGTCGACCGGATACGAGGTGGAGAAAATGATCTTCGTGCAGTGCGACACCCTGCCGGAGCAGGCCCGCGACGAGATCCGCTGGGTGGCGGAGCTGGCGGCGGATGAGGAGCCGCGCCTGGCCGGAATCGTTGCCTGGGCCTCCGTGTCCAGCGGCGCGGCCGCCGCAACCGAACTCGACTGGCTTGCCGCTCAACCCCTGGTGCGGGGCGTTCGCCAGCTCATACAGTCTGAGGATGACGACCGTTACTGTGCCCGGCCGGACTTCGTGCGCGGTGTACAGCTACTTGGCGAACGGGGCCTGTCGTTCGACCTGTGTATCAAGGGTGACGGTCAGTTCGCGAGCGTGCTCGAACTGGTAGGAAGATGTCCCGAGGTGGCATTCGCTCTGGACCATTTGGGCAAGCCCTTTATCGGCCAGTCCCGGATCGAACCCTGGGCCGAACACATTCGGCGTCTGGCCGACGCACCGAATGTGGTCTGCAAGGTCAGCGGGATGTGTACCGAGGCAGACTGGAACGACTGGACGGTGGACGATCTCAGACCCTACGCCGAGATCGCCTTCGATGCATTCGGACCCGGGCGCCTGATGTTCGGCGGCGACTGGCCGGTGGTGGACCTGGCGTCCACATGGGCACAGTGGGTGCAGACGCTGACCGAGCTGACCGCCGGCTTCAGCGCGGCCGACCGGCGCAAGCTTTTCCACGACAACGCCGCATCGTTCTATCGCATCTGAGAGCAGACGCGGCCGCCGATGACCGGCGCCGGCGCTACTCGACTTCCGGCATTTGCAGGCCCAGGCCGGCGAGGGCCGCTTTCAGGTGTGCCAGCGCCTCCGGCGTCGGCCCCGGGTACTCCCCGATGATGGGTACGTTGCCGATATAGCCGATATCGGCGCGGCCTTCCTCCGTTGCATAGAATGCGCTGAGAGCCAGGTTCCGGTATTGGTGGAAGAAGGCGGCGGTATCCTCGAGACCCGACTCGACGCGATCGGCAAAGGCGATCCGGTCCAGAATTCCGGCACGCTGATCGTCGGTGAGATCCGCGAATCCGGCTGCGAAGCGCTCCCTGGAGGACCGCTCCAGCCATTCCAGGCCGTCGAAAATCTGCTCGCGGTCGCGCTGCTGGTCCGGATACGGCGCGCTGACCCACTCGTCGATGAATTCGTGCACGCCCAACGCGGTGGCCGCCGGCGAAACTTCATCCTCCGGCAGGATCATGTCACACAGGGCTGCGGCGACGCGCAGTTGCCGGGGGGTCATGGTGCGTTCCCAGGGGACAGTCGGGTTCAGCAGATCGGGATCCCGCCCGTATCCGGGACCGCTTGCCGGCTCGGGCGTACCAAGCAGCGAGAGCCCGGTCCCGGTATCCGTGCCGGCGCTGCCCGGAATCTGGGCGCGGGCGGCGCCGGCGGTCACCAGGGCGGATGCAAGCCACTTCAGCGTTGTGCGCCGATCGACCATGGGCAGACTGACGTCCTTCATATCTCGTTCCGCCTCATACGCTCGATCAGATTCTCGGTGCTGCGCCATGCCAATGCCAGGATGGTGAGGGTCGGATTCTTGTGGGCCTTGGACGCGAACACCGAACCGTCGGTCAAGTACAGGTTGCCCACTTCCCAGGCCTGGCCGAACCCGTTCGTCACGGAGGTTTCCGGATCGTCTCCCATGCGGGCGGTACCGACTTCGTGAATGATCACCCCGCCGGCGGAAATGGCCTCTTGCGGAGGGCGCACGTCCGTCAGGAGCCTGCCGCCGAGCCGGTCGATGAGGTCCAACGTGGTCTGCTGGAAGTGCGCCACCTGCCGAAATTCGTGCTCGGTATGCCGGTAGTGAAACCGGAGCACGGGGATTCCGAATCGGTCCTTGATCCCGGAGTCGATCTCGGCGTAGCAGCCGTCGTTGGGGATCATTTCTCCCCGCTGCGCGAAGCGCAGCACGCTGCCGTAGTAGCGGCGGGCATCCTCCTTCAGGGACCTGCCGTAGCCGTCGACAATGAACGGGATGTAGTCAATACCGTAACCTGGCTCCCGGAATCCGCCGCCCACCTCGTAGTGGTACCCGCGCGGGAAATCGAGCCGGCCGGCATCCTGTTCATCGTACAGCCAGAACGGGATGTAGACGTGTCCGCCCATGGCGCCGTCCTCGTTGTAGCGCGGACGATTCTCAAGCGAAGGGATCTGCGCGGCCATGCCCGCGCCCACCGTATCCATCAGGTTCTTGCCCACCTGTCCGCTGGCGTTGGCCAGCCCGTCCGGGTGCCTCCCGGAGGCGGAGTTGAGCAGGATGCGCGCGGTCTCGCCCGTGCTTGCGGCAAGCACTACAGCCCGCGCCGGGATGTGACGGTGCTCACCGCTGCCCTTGTCGATGTAGTTGATGCCCGAGGCGCGCCCCCGTTCGTCGGTTTCGACCCCGTACACCATGGCATCGGTGAGCATTTCCAGTCGGCCCGTCGCCTTCGCCCACGGGATCAGCGATGTGGTCGACTGAAACGCCGCGCCGATGGAGCAACCCCGGCCGCACGCGGTCGCATAGAAGCAGGCGGCGCGGTCGTCCATGGGCCGCGTGAGCACGGCACGGCGCATCGGTACACAGGGCATGCCCATGGACTCGGCGACCGACTTGATCATCAATTCCGCGATGCGCGGTCTCGGCGGCTTGTGCAGGATGCCGGGTCCGGAGTCGGGTGAATTTGTCAGTCCGTCATTGCTGCCGTAGACGCCGATCAAGGCTTCGGTCCGATCGTAATAGGGTTCCAGATCCTCGTAGCCGATCGGCCAGTCGACCCCCAGCCCGTCCCGGGACCGGGGCTTGAAGTCCAGCGGGCCCATGCGGAACGAATTGCGGCCCCAGTGGTTGGTTCTCCCGCCGAGCATCCGGGTGCGGTACCAGCGGAAGTCCGAGTCCTCCCCGGTGCTGTAGGGCTCGCCGGGAATTTCCCATCCGCCGCCCACGCCGGCATTGTAGAAGCCGAAATCCTTGTCGGGCGTACGAAAGCCCAGCAACGGGGCCTCGCGGCTGGTATTGAACATGGGCGTTTCGGTAAACGGGTCGTAATCGCGGCCCGCCTCCACCAGTACCACCCCGATACCCGCCCGGGTCAGCAGGTACGCGGACATGCCGCCTCCCGCCCCGGAACCGACGACAACGACTTCGTGATTGCCCGATAATGCCATCGATGTTTTTCTCCGCGCCTGTGACCGGGTACGATGATCGTATAGCCACCATCGTGCCCCGATGGAATCGGCAAGTACAGTAGGCAAATTTCCGGCGATAGGCAAATGCGACGACGCACAATCGCAAGGCACCTGAGCGCGGGACACGGCCGCCGCCTGGCCGGCGCGGCTCTGGCCCTGGCGGGCGCTTGCGCTGCGCGCGCGCAGGTGGACATCGACTGGCCCGCCTACAACGGCGGCTACGACAACGGCCACTACTCCCACCTGGACCAGATCGACCGCGCCAACGTCGGCGAACTCGAGGTCGCATGGGTTCTGGATACCGGCGACCTCTTCCCGGGAAGGGAAATGTACGCCCAGCCACTGGTCATCGACGGTGTGATCTACGTGGTTTCTCCCAAACTGAAGGTCATAGCAGCAGACGCGGCCAGCGGCGAGATCATCTGGCAGTTCGACCCTTTCGAAGGCCGCCCGGCGCTGGGCCGGTACCGGGTGCGAGGCGTCACTCACTGGTCCGGGGACGATGACGCGCGGTTGTTTGTGGGTCTGCGCCATCACCTGTACGCCCTGGACGCGCGCACCGGGGAACCGGTACGGGGCTTCGGAGACCAGGGAAAAATCGATCTGCGCGAGCACCTGGACCGGGACCCGGAAGCGCTGTCCGTGCAATTGACGACGCCGGGCGTCATTTTCGGGGAGATGCTGATCGTGGGCAGCACGGTGAGCGAGTTCCTGCCCTCGGCCTACGGCGACATCCGCGCGTTCGATGTACAGTCCGGCGAACTGCGCTGGTCGTTTCACGTCATACCCAGGCCGGGCGAGTTTGGTCACGATACGTGGCCGGAGGGGGCGTGGAGGCACGCCGGCGGCGCCAATAGCTGGGCCGGCCTTGCACTGGACGCTGCCCGCGGCATCGTCTTTGCACCGACGGGCTCGGCGGCATTCGACTATTACGGCGGCGACCGGCCCGGCGATAACCTGTTTGCGAACTCGCTGCTGGCGCTGGACGCGGCCACGGGCGAGCGGATCTGGCATTTTCAGACAGTGCGTCACGACACCTGGGACCGGGACCTGCCCACGGCGCCGACCCTGGTGGCGGTGGAACGCTCCGGCCGCCGCATCGACGCGGTCGTCCAGCCGACAAAGTCCGGCCATCTGTTCGTATTCGATCGCGAAACCGGGGATTCGGTTTTTCCCATTGAGGAGCGGGCCGTTCCCACCGCTGAAATACCCGGCGAGACACTGTCGCCCCGGCAGCCGCTGCCCGTTCTGCCCGCACCGTTTGCACGCCAACAGCTCACGGAGGCGCTGCTGAGCCGGCGCACGCCGGACGCCCACGCGGCGGTGTTGGAGAGATTCCGCCAGTACAGCAGCGGCGGCCAGTTCACTCCGCAGAGCCTCACGGGGACGATTATGCAGCCGGGCCTGGACGGAGGCGCGGAATGGGGCGGCGCCGCCTGGGATCCAGAAACCGGCCTGCTGTATCTGAACGCCAACGACGTACCCTGGCTGGTGCGTCTGTCCGAACGGCCGGAGTCCGGCGACGTCATCAACGGTCGCGAAATCTACGACCGCGAATGCGCCGTCTGTCACGGCGCCGATCGGCGCGGCACGGGCGAGTTACCGCCACTGACGGGTCTGGACGAGCACCATTCGCTGCTGGAGGTGGTGCAATTCGTGGCTCTCGGCTCCGGCACCATGCCCGGATTCCGCGGACTCGGCGCCGACGCGCTGTACGCGGTGGGAGAATACGTATTGACGGGGCGGGAAGCCATGGCGGCCACCGACACACAACTGGCCCGCGACACCCGGGCGACCAACGCGGCCGTCACCAGCCCCTACACGCTTGCCGAAGCCGCCAGGTTCCAGGATCCCGACGGCTATCCGGCTATCGAGCCGCCCTGGGGAACGCTCAACGCCATCGACCTCGCCACGGGCGATTACGCCTGGCGGGTTCCGCTCGGAGAGTATCCCGAACTGGCCGAATCGGGCGCGGAACCCACGGGCAGCGAGAACTACGGCGGCCCGTTAGTGACCGCGGGCGGTCTGGTATTTATCGCCGCTACCATCTTCGACCGCAAGCTCCGGGCCTTCGACAAGTTCTCGGGCGAGTTGCTGTGGGAGACCGTGCTGCCGGCAGCCGGCCATGCCACACCGATCGCCTACCGGATCGGCGGCCGCCAGTACATCGTCATCGCAGCGGGCGGTGGCAAGGCCACTGCGAGGGCGGGAGCCGAAGATGCCGGCAGCGGCGCTTCCTACGTAGCCTTCGCATTGCCTGACGATTTCGATCCCTGACGGCGCGGGATCGGTGCACGATTCGCGGCGGCGCCGGGCGCCGTGCCCTACTGGTGCCGGCGCACGACTGACTGAAACCATCTGCATCGTGCAGGACGGGAGGGTGAAAGTTGTGCCTTCAGTGGACGCGTATTCACGCCGCATATGCCATGTCCGAACAGTCGGAACTGTCCGGAAAGACGGTGTAAACTCGGGCCAGGTAAGGCAGCCATCGATAACACGAGGAACAAATCATGTGCGACGATCGGACATTCAGGGAATCCAGCGAGTATCTGGACAGCAAGAATGAATTGACCCGGCGTGAGTTCGGCACACTGTCGGCGGGGGCCGGGCTCGCGGCGCTGCTGCCGCGGGCGGCCGATGCGCAGGCAGTCACCGAGCAGGACGTCGAGGTGACGACGCCCGACGGCGTCGCGGACTGCTTTTTCGTGCATCCCGCTTCCGGAACCCATCCCGGTGTGCTGATCTGGCCCGACATTCTGGGCCTGCGGCCGGCATTCCGGCAGATGGGCCGCCGGCTCGCCGAGTCCGGCTATTCGGTGCTCGTGGTCAATCCTTTCTACCGTTCGGCGCGCTCACCCGTCGTACCCGAGGGCGCGAGCTTCCAGGACGAGGACACCCGGAACACGGTCATTCCGCTTGCGCGCGCACTCAGCGCCGAAACCCACGTCACCGATGCGCGGGCCTTCGTCGATTTCCTGGACGCCCAGGAGGCCGTCGATCCTGATCGCAAGATGGGCACGACCGGATACTGCATGGGCGGCCCGATCACGATGCGCACCGCGTGGGCGCGCGCGGACCGCGTCGGCGCCGGTGCATCGTTCCACGGCGGAGGGCTCGTGACCGACCAGCCGAACAGCCCCCACCTGCTTGTCGCGGAGATGGACGCGCACTACCTGTTCGCCATCGCCGAGAACGACGACATGGAGGATCCCGAGGCGAAGAACGTGCTGCGCGAGACCTTCGACGCCGTCGGACTGCCCGCGGAGATCGAGGTCTACGAGGGCGCGCTGCACGGCTGGTGTCCGCCGGACTCCGCGGTCTACCACGAGGCGCAGGCCGAACGGGCGTGGAGCCGGCTGCTGGTGCTGTTCGAGACGGCGCTCGCCTGAGGACGGCCCAGGTCGCAGGGGATGCTCCGAGGTCATTTCGGAGAGCACCCCAACGTGTCGCGCTGGCCGTCCGCGTATCGCCGGCAGCACAAAGCCTGTCAGACCGCATCTCGGCCATACAGCACTTCCACCAGCCCGCCACTGACGGGGAAGTGCACCCAACACCCGGCGCATTGGAGGCCGGCGCCCCGTAGCGCGTCCGCGTAGGCGGCGAGCTGGCCCGAGTATTCTAGCGCCTCGTCGGGCCACTCGGAGCGCGGGCGCGGTGACGACTTGTGGTCGATCACGATCCACCCCTGCCCGGTTTCCAGCAAAAGGTCGATCCAGCCGCGCAGCACCTGGCCGTTGTCCCGGACGAGTTCGACGGGATGCTCGACGAGCATGCGTCGCGGCGCGAATCTCGCGTTGACCGCATCCATGAGACGCCGCGCACAGTCGACGGCATCGCGGGGGGACAGTGCCCCCTCGCCTGCTCCATTGCGGATGAGCGCCGCAGCGCAGTCCACCGCATCGTCGCGGTGCGGATTGACAAGCTCCGCCGCGATCGCCGCGTGCAGCGCCGTGCCGACCTTCCCCATGTCGTCGGAATGAACGGCGATTCGCGGCCCGATCTCGATCCTCTCGCCGACGGTGGCGCCCTCGACAGGGCCGGCATGGGAAGGGCTTGTCCGCTCCCGGAGTCGAAGCTCGCTCGGCGAACGTTCGGGAAACCAGGCAGGACCGAAAGGGGCCGGCGCCGGAGCCGCAGATTCAGCGACCGGCAGATCCACCACCGCCGAGGGGATGGGTTCGCCGGGGGAAAACCGGTGGCCGCCGCCGCCGGGAAGCGGGCGCTCGCCGCCAACCGGCAGCGGGTGTTCGTCGCCGGTGGGAAGCAAATGCCGGGAGTTGAAGTTGCCGATCCACGCACCGCTGCGCGGCCCCGATGGCGGCAGGACGATGATGAGGGTGTCCCGGGCTCGGGTCATGCCCACGTACGCCAGGCGCCGGCCTTCGGCCTCCGCTGCGGCGGCGCTCCTTGCGCCCTCCTCCGACGACAGGATGTTGTTCAGGACGGGAACGCCCCTGGTGTTCCTGCCGAAGACGTTCGGGTAGAAGCGGATGGCCCGCCCGTCGAGCGGTTTGTCCAGGTCGAGGTCGTCCGAGCCGGACTCGACGCGAACGTCCCAGATGCGGGGCCGCCATGTGTAGTGAAAGTCCGTCGCGACCACCACTGGCCACTCCAGGCCCTTTGCGCGGTGGTAGGTCAGCACGTGCACGGCGTCGCCGCCGGTGACCACCGGCTGCAGAACCAGTTCCGGGGACGTCGGATTCTCGAGCCAGAACAGGAACCCGGTGAGCGTCGCCGCCTCGTGCTGCGATGCACAGTGGTTTTCGTACTCGACCGAGAGGTGGAGAAAGGCATCCAGGTTGCGCTGGCGCTGGGCGGCGGTGATGGCGTCCGGCCCCCAGGCGGTCACGATCGGGCGGACGCCGACGTAGTTGAGCACCCGCGCCAGGATCTCCACCGGCGACTGCGTCATCGTCTGGCCGCGCAGGTGGGCGATGCGGGACACGATGGGATCGTCGGGCTCCGCCCAGTCCTGGTCCCGTTCCCCGGATGCCAGCCAGCGCAGCCGGTCCGCAAGCCACTCTTCCGGCTCCTCGCAGGCGCCCAGGGCCCGGATTTCTGCCGTGGCAAGCGTGTCGGAGGGATCGTTCAACCGGCGCAGGCACGCCCTCGCAAGGCACACTTCCGGCGTTTCCAGTAGCCCGGCGAGGGTCATTTTCATGGGCACCCGGCGTTGACGCAGCGCTCTGGCAATTTCCTGGACGTGGCCGTTGGTCGCGGCGAGCACCGCGATGTCGCCGTAGGTGACGGCCCGCGCTTCGCCCGTTTCCGGGTCGCTCACCCGGTGCCCGGAACTCACGAATTCCGAGATGGCGAGCGCCAGTGCGCCGGCCTGTGCCTCACGTTTCCCCTTCGGGAGCGTCCAGCGCACCACCGCCGGCGACCCGTGGATTTCGGGGCGCTGGGGCGACAGCTCGACCCGATCGGGACTCATCCCATCGCGCTGGAAGGCTTCACCGAATACCGCGTTCAGGTAACGCACGAGCGAAGGCCGTGAGCGCCACGACCGGTCGAGCACGTCGAGCCGGCTGCCGCGGGCGACGAGCGCATCGAGCGTGCTTCCCACAAGCTCCGGATCGCTGCCCCGGAAACCGAATATGGCCTGCTTGACGTCTCCGACGAAGAACACTTCGCCGGCGAAGCGGGCGAATTTCATGAACAGCGCCAGTTGCATCGGATTGGTGTCCTGGAACTCATCCACCAGCAGCAACCGGACCTCCTCGGAAAGCCGCTCGGCCACCGCTGGCTCGTCGAGCGCGCGCAGCATGAGTTGCTCCATGTCGGGGTAGTCGACGAGGCCGCGCGCGGTTTTCAGGCGCTGGAACCGGTCGAGGGTTTCCCCTGCGATCGCAAATACGCCCTCGATGTAGCCGCGTATGTCGGCGTGAAAGTCCGCGTGACGGTCGTAGCAGGCGGCCACGGCCCGCACGGGGACGGCCGCATCCTCGCTGCGTTTGGTCGGACCCGCCTTGCTCAGCGAAATCCACAGCGTCCATCGGCAGTCGTCGCGGCGAAGTTCCGCCGCGGCGTTGCGCAGTCTGGCAACGTATCCGCGGGTACCCTTGGTGGTATCGGTTACGAGGTCGATATCTGCGATGGCATTCTCAACGGCCGCACGCAGCGCGTCCGACGCCTCCGCTCCGCAAGTGGCCTCCGGAAAGTAGCCGAGCAATCGCTTCGCGCTTTGCCGGCCCATCCCGGGCAGATCGGCCGGGTCGATGTCGTTGCTTCTCGCCTCCTGGGCGATTCTGCGTACATGGTCCTGCCAGCCCGTACCGGCGCGGTCGTCCACGAGGGCCAGGCGCTGGGCGCGGAGGTTCATCTCTCGCACCCAGTCGGCGCTCAGCACCTCGTCCAGTGCCTGGTTGAACAGACGCGCACCGTCTTCGGCGCCCGCGACGTTGATTTCCGGCGAGAGTCCGAGTTCGAAGGCAAACCGGCCGAGCAGGCGGGCACAGACGCTGTGCACGGTGCCGATGAGGGACTGCGCCATCTGCGCCGAGAGCAAGGGCCTGCCGCGTCGGATCAGTCGCGTCCGCACCCGGTCCTGAAGCTCCGCCGCCGCCTTGACCGTGAACGTGGTGCCGATCACGGCCGCGGGCGTCACCCTGCCCTCGCAAAGCGCCTGTTCCAGTTCCCGGGTCAGGCGGTACGTCTTGCCGCTGCCGGCTCCGGCGCTGATGAAGCGTACGTGTTCGAGGTCCCGCTTCTTGCTGCTCACGCGGTGTTCTCCCACCGGTCGCGTCCGCAGTTCCGGTCGCTCACGCCGGGTTCACCCACCGACCGCACTCGCCGTTCCGACTGTTCAAATTGCGCACCGCGCCGTTGGCCGCTCATCGGGAACTCTCCCACCCGGTCAGGCGCGTGAAGTCATCGTAAGGATCGCCTCCCGAAACCGAGCGGAGACCTTCGTCCGGAGGAGTCGACTGTTCGTCCGGTTCGGTATGGTCCGTGACGACCTCGATCCGCCCCGCTCCCAGTTGCTCCCAACGCCAATCGCACGTGACCCGGAGGCGATCCCAAAGCTCCGCCGTACCGCCGCCGTCCTCCGGCGAGTGCACGATGGCATCGGGAAAGCTCGCCCGATTGGCGGCGAGCATGTTTCCGGTCGCGAGGATGAAGAACGCGCCCGCGGGCCATGCGTCGCTCCCGTCCCTGCTCTTCTGCATGTACGCGTAGGTGGCAAGCTGCAGGGCGCGATTCTCCGTCAGCAAACCGCCGCGGTATTTCTCTCCGGCCCACTTGACGTCGAGAACGGCGCGCTGCCCGTTGCCGCGGGTCAACAACAGGTCGATGGTGCCCGTCAGGCGGCGCCCCTCGAACGGAGCCTCCCCCGAGTCCTCGGCCGCTGCCTCCACCACTCCTGCCGGCCGGAAGTGTTCAAGGAGCCGGACCAGCGCCCGCTCCAGCGTTGCCGCGACTCGCTGGCGATCCACGCCGCGTCCGTGCCCAAGCAACACGGCGCCTTCGCGTTCGACAATGCCGGGCAGTTTGGAGTGTACCCAGTCGACCACGGATTCGTCCGACATGTTCCGCCAATCGTCCCGCGTCGAGAAGAACTCCTCGAACAGGCGGTGACCGAGGTTTCCCAACAGGCGGGTACCATCCATCACCGCGGCGGCGCGGCCGGCACGGAGCCGCGCGGCGTATTGCAATACCCACTCGTGCGGGTAGTCGCAGAGCTTCGAGAGACTGGAATAGGATTCGGTTTCTCGCGGCGCTACGGGAAGTTCGGCCGGCAGCGACCACCATCTTCGGGGCGCGCGCAAGTGCCTGAGCGGAAGCTCGCGCGTGCGAACTCCGAGGGGTTGGAGGGTAGCGCCTCCACGGAGTAACACCGGCTCGATTTCCACCGTCGCCAGCCCGTTGAACAGGCTCTCGATGCGTGTCCACAGCGGATGCGCGCCGCGCTCGTCGTGGTGCGCGACTAGGACCAGTCGCTCGCTCGCATTGCACAGGGGCCTCAGGCACTCCCGACTGCGCCGGCGAACGATGTCGTCGATTTCCGGCAGGTCCACGCCGGATGCGCGCAGCGCGTCGAGCTCCCGCCGCGACCAGGGATAGGAGATGGCCGTCGACTCGCGCGCGAGATTCCACCAGACCACGGTCGGCCAGGAACCCGTCACCGCAGCCGGCGCGGTGGTCGCCCTTGCTCGTCCGGCCTCAGCGTAGGTCGATGGGTCCGGCGCATCGGTCGTCACTTCATCGATCCGCCGCTGAAGCTCGAGCCGTTCGATGCGCCGGGCGCCGGATTGGCGAAGTTCCGACAGTTCCGTCAGAAGCGCATCCGCCTGGGCACGGGCCGCTGCGAACATGGCAGCTTCGGACTCGCTCTCCACGGTAATGGCTTGCATGCTCGCCCAGGCCGAAACACGTCCCGTACGCTCGAGGAGCGTCTCAAGGGGCGCTCCCGCGTCGGGATCGAATCGCTCCGCCTCCAGCCAGAATGCGATGTCGGACCGGAGACGCTCGACCTCCTTCTCCCCGGCCTCGTCACGTTCCCGCAGCGTTTGAGCGATTCCCTCAATGGCATCGATCCATGCCGGGCCGCCGATGCCAGGAGACGCAGCCACCGCATCGGCCAGCCGCCACCGTATCCACCTCGGCAGAGGACCGCTGGGATGAAGCAGAAACTGCAGCATCCGGTGCGGGTCCACCGGCTCCCACACCAACGCCAGAGCGAGCTTCAATACCTGCGTGGCCGACCGAAACCGCGTGTAGTGCCGGAAACCGCACCGCGGCAATCCCGCGCGCTCAAGCGCATTGTCCAACACGATCCCGTCAACCTCGGCAACCAGTAGCGTCCTGCCTATCCCCCCGGATTCCAGCAGGAATTCGGCGATCGCATCCGCAGAGAGGTCCTTCGAGGCGGACTTCACCAAAACGAGTGAATCGTCGCCCTGCAGGGACTCGCGTTCCGCGCCGCCATCCTCGTCACGATCGATCATCGACAGCAGCCGCGTCTGCACCCGCGCAAGATCGGAACCCTGCGGCCCGGCAGCCGCGAGTTCGAGCCCGGGCGCGGGGATCCACGGCAAGGCACGGACCACGCGCTGCCAGACACGTGGCAGATCCTCGACAGGCGTATGAAGCTCGACCTGCTCGATCTGGGTCCTGCGCTCCGCGAGCGCCTCCGCCACCCGCCGCAGGCGCTCCCCGTGCGTGGGCGGCACCCGATTCCTGGCGATGGCTTCCACGGCAGCCATGTCGGCCAGCCGCGCCGGCGCATCGTCCGGAAACGTGCCGTCCCAACCGGCCTCGTACCACTGCGCCCGCCAATCCAGGAGCGTGCGTACGACGTTGATCGGATCGATTTCCAGCGACCGATGAAAGAACCTGTCCGGCGTAGACGCTTCCCGCAGACACTGAAGATAGCCGAAAGGCGCTTCGCTCGGATGCGTGTTCGGCGTCGGCAGCCCGAGTTGCGTTTCCAGCACCTGTAGGAAACTCATTGGGCCGAGCGTGATTTCGCCCGCCGCGTTCCGCGGAGCCGCCGGGTTCAGGCCGTCAAGGTGGAGTCCGAAAGCGATTCGCATGCTTGATTCTCAGTATTGACGATCCGTAGCGCTGACGAATCGGTGGGCGAGTATATATCGCGGGGCAGCCGGAACCATTGCCCCAACCTCCAGGCAGCCCGGCGCCTCAATCGGAAGGAGATGCCACGCTCTCATCCCGACCGGCTGGAGTAGCCCGCTTCCCGGCACCGCCCCCGGAACGTTCAAGCACAATCATGACCAACGCCGACATCAACTGGATCGCGAACTACATATGGGGCATCTGCGACGACGTCCGCCGCGATCTCCAAACCCGTGGCAACCCCTTGCAAGGCAGATGTGCTTGCGAGCTGGAATCTTCGGCACATGGTGAATGCTCGCCGAATCCGGGCTTACAATGAGGTGAACAGACTGTTCGGTTATTCGGCCATAGACAGTGGTAAATTGACTGTGGATCGCGACTTGCGCACGGTTTGAGGAGAAGAGCAATGGACAGAATGGACTGGGGCACATGTCCCGAGGTCGAGCGAACGCCGGGGAAGGTCAGCGGCGCATGGGTGTTCACCGGCACGCGGATTCCGCTGCACGCGCTCTACGAGAACCTAGCCTGTGGCGCCACCGTCAGCGACTTCGTCGAGTGGTTCCCCGGTGTCGACGAGCAACAGGTCCGCGCCGTGCTCGAACACGAGGCCAAGATGCTGAGAACGGCGTTGGCGCGTTGAAGCGATTGTGGCCGTGCGCCCCGGTGAAGTCCTTGAAGTGCCCATCTGGACTCGCTGACGTGACCGCCGACACCTCCGAGCATGGGCTTGAGGCGCTGATCTGCACTCCATGAAAGGAACCACGATGAGACTAATCACTCCTTTTCTCTGGTTCGACGGCAACGCCGAAGAAGCCGTCAATTTCTATTGCTCTGTTTTCCCCGACTCGAAAATCACCCGCATCAGCTACAAACCCGATGAACCCGGGGCCGGGTCCGTGTTGACCATTGAATTCAAGCTGCGCGGGGAGGAATTCATTGCTCTCAATGGAGGACCGCAATTTCAGTTTTCCGAGGCGCTGTCACTGATGGTGGCCTGCGAGACCCAGGAGGAAATCGACTACTACTGGGACAAGCTGGTGGAAGACGGGGTACCGATGGCCTGCGGTTGGCTGAAAGACCGCTACGGCCTCGCATGGCAAATCACACCGAGCGAATTCCTCGACATGATCGGCACCGAAGACATGGAACACAATTCCCGGGTCATGGCAGCAATGAACACCATGATCAAGTTCGACCTGGAGGCATTGCGGGCCGCCAATCGGGGTGAATGATACTCCGATGGGTTTCGAGCGCTGCTTATAGTCGCGGTTTATGTGTACCGAAATACGATGATCCGACTGATTTCAGCCAGAAGAGCAACCAAATCCGAGAGAAAAGCATATGAGGCAGGAGTACAAGTTCGATAAGGGCAATCGCGGCCCGATCTTGCGATCAAAGGGAAAGACCCAGGTCACGATGTACCTCGACAATGACGTCATCGAGGCTTTCAGGGCGAAAGGCGACGCAGTGGGCCGCGGTTATCAGACGCTGATCAACGATGCCCTTAAGGATTACATTGCCAAAGCGAGCAAACCAGTGGACGCGAGAACACTTCGGCGCATCCTGCGGGAAGAACTGAATACGGCCGTTTGACTCGACGGATCGAGCGGGCAAATTATCGGCAAGCAAGATGAGATTGCCGCTTGCCCGCCCTCAGCTTTCGGCACGCTGAAGAACAAAGAACGTATACCCCGCATCATCCGCGAAGCGCCGCACGACTTCGATTTCCCTTTGAATGTTCTCAAGGACTTGCTGGACATCCGCGTCAACGCACCCCGCAAGCTCGGCTACCCGCTCCTCCAGCGGGATGTAGTAGTCGTCGTGCGCCTCCTTCGACATATGGAAGCTGCTGACGACCCGATACCCGGCAGCCTCCCCCATGGCACGAATCGCGACCTCGGTCGCCATATCCGGGTATTCGGTCGCCCAGAACTCGCTGGCTTCTTCCGAAGGATCGTCGGTCCACCAAACGAAGTCGCTGAATGCGATGCAGCCACCTGGGCGTAGCCAAGGGCGCCAAATGGCCAGCGCCCGCTCGATGCCCACCAGATAGATGGAACCCTCGGCCCAGATCAGGTCCACGCTCCCCTCGGCGACCTCGATGTTCCCCATGTCCCCGCACACAATATGGACGCGGTTCGCAACGCCTGCCTCGCTGGCGTATCCGGCCATCTGCTTGACGAAGGGCGCATGGATCTCCACGGCCGTCACTCGAGCGTCTCGAAGCGCTCGCGCCAGAGTAAAGGTAGTGCGGCCGCGTCCTACCCCCAAGTCGAGCACGTTACAAACTAAATCACGGTCCGGAACCGCGTCGAGGGCACGCAGCGTTGAAGCCTCGTTACCCGGCGCACCCTGCGGCAGGGGTCCGAAAATTTCGTAAATGATGTCGGCCATGCTCATGTGCTGCAATGGATGTGCGAGGTGGCGTACCTCATCGACCCGTTCCTCGCCGCCCGCCCTTTGATCGGTCTCGCCGCAGCAGGAGCCTTCGACCTGTTGCGGCAGCTAAAAGGTCCACTGGCAAAAAGCTTGCTGGCGTGGAAGAATCGAGGCGTGGACAAGAGAAACATATCGACGGTCATCATCTTGGGGGCATGGCTGACGTTCGCACCAGCGCACGCGCACCATTCCTGGTCGGGAATCTACGATACGCGTAAGAGCATCACGGTGGAGGGAGTGGTGACGGAGTTTCTGCTCCGCCGGCCGCATCTCGCGCTGCTGATCGATGTCCGCAACGACGCCGGGGAAACCGAGCAGTGGACTGTGGAATGGGGCAGCCTGAGGCGGTTGCAGGAAGCGGGCTACGACGGGAATGTATTCCAACCCGGCGACCGGGTCGTCGTCACGGGTCAGCCCGCATGGACGCCGGGAAGGAAGTCGGTGCGGATGCGCTCGCTCTCCCGGCCGGCGGATGGCTTCACGTTGAGCGAGCGGCAGCGTCGCTGATCGAGCCCGGGAAGCGCGGACTTTTGGGCAGCGTTTGCGCGGCCATGCAGTTCGTCAGTGTCTCCGAGGAGTCCGTCCTGCGGGCACGTGCCGCCCCGAATTACACTGGCGCCAGCTAACCGGGGCCGTAAATCAGATCCGGCACCCACAGCGCGATTCCCGGGAAAAAGACCAGCAGCAACAGCACCGAGATCAGCGGGACAAGAAACGGGACCACTGCGCGCACGCACTCCTCGAAAGGCGTCCGGGACACCTTGGCGAGCACATAGAGCACCATCCCGACCGGCGGCGTCAGCAGCCCGATCATCAGGTTGAGGATGAATACGATGCCAAGGTGGACGGGGTCGATGCCGACCGCAACGGCCACGGGCAGGACCAGCGGAGCCAGGATCGTGATGGCAGCGATGGTTTCCACGAAAAAACCCACCGCCAGCACCAGCAGCATGATCATCAGCAGCACCGCGGTCTTGTTCGCGGTCATGGAAAGCAGCCCGGAGGCGATTCCGTCGGCGACCTGGTTGACCGTCAGAATCCACGCGAACAGTGCGGCCGAGGCAACGATCATGAGCACCGCCGCGGTCGTGTCGATGGTGGCAACGGCCGCATCAAGAATCTTGCGCCAGTTCAAGGTCCTGAATACGAACATGCCGACAAGAACCGTATAGAGCACCGCGGCGATCGCCGCTTCGGTGGGTGTGAAAATGCCCAGCACGATGCCGCCCACGATGATGAGTGGGGTCAGCAGCGGCAGGATCGCACTGCCTACCGCGTTCAACGTGGTCCGCAGCGGCGGCACCGCTTCCCGGGCAAACCGCCGGCGCACGGCTATCCAGTGCACCATCACCATCAACGCCACGGCCATCAGCAGTCCCGGCAGCAGCCCGGCGGCGAACAGCCTACCGATGGAGACCTCCGCGATCACGCCATAGATGATGATCGGCAGGGACGGCGGGATGATCGGCCCGATGGTCGACGACGCCGCGGTGACGCCGACGGCGAAGCCGCGATCGTAGCCGGCGTCCCGCATCGCCTTGATTTCCACGGCGCCAAGCCCGCCGGCATCCGCCACCGCCGCACCGGACATGCCCGCGAAGATGACGCTGGCGCCGATGTTGACGTGACCGAGCCCGCCCGGAGCCCAGCCGATGAGCGCGCGGGCCAGCGCAAAGATGCGTTCCGTGAAGCCGGACGCGTTCATGAGGTGTCCGGCCAGGATGAAGAACGGGACCGCGATCAGGGGAAAGCTGTTGAGGCCGTTGGCCATCGTGTGAATGGCGGCGGCCCCGCTCATGCCGTCGCCAAGGACATAGACGAGCGACGAAAGCCCCAGCGCGACGTAGACGGGCGCGCCCAGCGCGATCAGCGCCAGCAGCAGGACCACCATGCCCAGCAGAGCTAGCACGCGGGCTCCTCCCTGCCGGCCGCCTGTTCGATATCCGCAATGATCTCGCGGGACCCCTGCCGCCAGCGGCGCAGGAGATGCCGCACGGCGATGACCGTCGCCACAGCGAGCGTCAGGGCCACAAATCCGTAAACGATGCTCCTGGGCAGGTCGATGGATGTCATGCGCCGGTCGGCGACGTTGGCCAGTTGCATGGCATGCACTGTGAGCAACGCGTGGAACGCGGCCGTGACGGAATCAGCCATGATCGCCAGCGGCTTCACGCTCGCGGGCGGCGCCAACCGGTAAGTCAGCTCCAGGAAGATGTGCGCGCCCTTTCGCAGGGCGGTGACGGAGCCCGCATAGGCCGTCGCGACGAGGAGATAGCGGGCGATTTCCTCCGTCCACGCCAGGCTGTCGGCGAGCACATAGCGGGTGAGAAACTGCAGCAGCACGACCGCCGCCAGCAATCCGAACAGTACCAGCGCCGGTGCATCGATCCACCGTACGCGAAGGGGTGAAGGTTCCGTCATCGAGGCGCGAGCGCCCGCAGCCGCTCCAGGTACGACGGATCGAACGGGTACCGTCTGTCCCTGAATTCCTCTTCTACGGCTATCCGAAACGCAGCGCGGTCCACTTCGTTGACGGCGACGTCCCGATCCCTGAACCACTCGATCAGCTCTTCCTCGCTGCGCGCGATTTCATGGGATGCGCGGTCCGCCGCGCGCCGGACGACGTCTTCGAGGAGCGCCGCATCCTCCTCACCCAGTTCCTCCAGGAGTCGCGTGGGAACCAGTATCAGCAGCGACGGCATGATGTGGCCGGTCAGGTTGATGTGGCTCTGAACTTCGTGGAACCGCTTGAACTGGATCGTCGTCAGCGGATTCTCCTGGGCATCGACGACCCCCTGCTGCAACGCAAGATACACCTCTTCGAAGGGCATCGGCGCGGCGTTGGCGCGCGTCGCTTCAGGCAGGATGAGGAACATGGGCGCGTTGGGCACGCGAATCTTCAGGCCCCGCATATGGTCCGGACGCAGGATGGGCCTGTTGGAGGTCACATGGCGAAATCCGTAGTACGTCAAGCCGAGGATGCGCGTATCGGTAGCGTCCCCGTACCCGGCGGCCAGTTCCCGGAACAACTCGCTGTCGCGGTAGGACTTCCAGTGCGCAAAGTCCTCCAGGGCGTAGGGAAAGTCGGACAGTGCGATGGGCGGAAAGTCGTTGGCGACGAAGGACGCCCCGGTATAGATGATGTCGATCGACCCCAGCAACAGGGACTCGTTGATCGCACTCTCGCCACCCAGCGCCGACGCGGCGAAAACGTCAATCCTGTAACGGCCGGCGGTGAGGCGTTCGAACTCCTCCGCCGCCCACAGGGCCTGCTGGTGGTAGGGCGAGCTGATTTCGTAGACGTGCGCCCAGCGAAGCGTGCGCGCACTGTCGTCCTGCCCCCACTGCGCAGCAATCAGCGTCGCCGCGATGATTGCCGCAAACGCAGATGGTAGTGTGTATTCGCGAATCCTTTGCAACAGTGAGGCCATTCGTCTGATCGATAGTCTCTCGGAAATCGAGCCTGGACAGCGCGGACTCGTCAGAGACGCGGCGGCAACGGGACCTCGCTCAGGGTATCGAGCACGCCATCGATGCACAGGGCGCGGGCCCCCGCCCTGAGCTGCTCCGTCAAGTCGGTGGCTCTGTCTTCGCCGAACACGGCAAGCTGGACGGCGAGGACAATCGCCTGGAGATAGGCCCGCTCGAGGAACCTCGTTTCGTAAGAGCAGAGGCTCGTATTCACGAGGCGCGGCCCCGCTCGGCATAGGCGTCCAGATCGGCCAATCCCGTTTCGATGTCGGGAGAGGCTGCCCTCGCCCACTGAAATAGCAGGTCCCATTTCTGGATGACCGCGTCGCAATAGTCGTCCGCGTCGGCAGCGTCCGCAGGCTGCGGCTGCTGCGCGCGTGCCGACAGCGTCCACAGAATGCTCGCCAGCAGGATTCCGTACCTCATGACTACCCTTTATTGTTGGCAGATGACGAGTTTACCGCGACAGGCACCGTGTTGTCGGAACCACCCAGGCCGCTCATGACAACGTGCAGCGTGCAGACCCGGCGTGGCACCCGGGACCACAGGTCGGCTACACTGGGTAACAGGGCGAATTCATACGAGAACAATGATGCGGACCAACCTTGTAATTCTGTTTGCGACTCTCGTGCTTCCTGTGGGCAGCCAGGCTCACCATTCCTTCGCTCCCTACGACATTCGAACGAAGATCGAGATTTCGGGTGTCGTGGAGAGTTGGCGTTTTGCCCGGCCCCATCCGGTTCTGGAGCTGAAAGAGGATAGCGGAGAGGAGCATGTCTGGCGCATAGAAGTCGCCACCAGGCGATGGGAACAGCAGGAGATTCCCACGGACGCCATCAAGGAAGGAGACGTACTGGATGTCGTGGTCTGGCCGGCCAGAGATGGCTCGCCCGAAGGTGTCCTGAGCGCCTTCACCAAGGACGGGGTATACACGCTCATCCAC
Source organism: Gammaproteobacteria bacterium (assembly GCA_022820625.1). Lineage (GTDB taxonomy): Bacteria > Pseudomonadota > Gammaproteobacteria > Steroidobacterales > Rariloculaceae > UBA6522. Next base: position 39,650 of record JAJEFE010000127.1, read on the forward strand.
GAAGAGGTTCGACAGAGATCCGCCAACGAGGCGGCTGAGGCGGCTGAAGCCGCTGGAAACTGATTCATTTGCTTTGGCTTCGACAGGAGTGATATTCCCGTGAAAATCAAACTAACGCTTCTTTCTCTTGGTTCTTTTTTGGTCGCCGGCTCTGCATCTGCACATCACTCCTTCGCTCCCTACGACATCCGGAACCCCGTTGACATGGCGGGCGTCGCCGTCGACTTCGTGTACAGGCGTCCTCACCCCATGCTCACTTTCCTTGATGAGGAAAACGTGGAGTGGGAAATCGAAGTACCCGTTCGGTTCTGGGAGCGCGCCGGGCTACCGCAGGACGCTATCGAACCGGGCGATGAGATCATCGTCCGCGGGTTCCCCGCCCGAACGGGGGTTGCAAAGATGGCCCTGGCCGCTTTCGAGAAGGAAGGGACGTTCTACAGCGTCCACGAACAGGTCGGCCAAAGATCCGCCAACGAGGCCGCCGATGCCATCGAGAGCGGTGAATCGCTCGAGTCCGTGCTGGAACGATTCGCCGACGAAGAATAAGGAGCACTCATCCAGTAGCTTCGCGTTCCCTTCGATCCGGCGTTCGGCACCTCAGGACACCGAGAATGGGTGCGATCACGGACATGCAAGCGGGAATACGCGGCGCATTCGCCTCCAACTCTTGATCGAGTTCCTCATGATTACTGGCTCAGCCGGTCTCGTCACTCAGCCGTCATGCCAGCCATCCCCGCCATACTCCCGTTGGCGCGCGGTACGGAAGATGGGGCTTGCGGTCGGTTGTTGTTCAAGGCCACCGCTCCCGCAAAGTCTTCCCACGCCGTCATCAGCTCCCGTCTGATCTCCGGATACTCGTTCGACAAATCGTTCATCTCCTGAGGATCATCGGCGAGATTGAACAACTCCCAGTCCGTATCTTCCGTGGGCTCCTGCATTCGCAAGAGATCGTAAATGAGCTTCCATTCCCCTCTCACGAGCGCGCGCGCCTCCGCCGTCACATAGGGAATGGCCTCTGATTCGCCGTGGGTCGACGCGGGGTCACCGGTCAGCCGGGGCCAGAAAGACTTGCCCCTGACGGGTAGATGGTCGGGCCCGGGACCCTCCGCGTCGGCGATCTCCAGAAGCGTCGGAAGGATGTCCATGACTGTCATGTAGTCGTCATCGAGCCCGCCCTTATCGGCGATGGCACTGTGCGCCACGAACGCGGTGACGCGAACGCCACCTTCGGTAAGCGCGCCTTTCGTCCACTTGAAAGGCGCAGTGGACGCTTCCGCCCAGCCGATACCGTACGCGGGAAAGGACTCGGCCGTGCCGAGCTTCTCCAGGGAATTGTCGAACTCGATCCCCATTCTCGCCGTATAAAAGCCCTCGAGGAGATCTTCGGCGCCGTTATCGGACATGAATATGAAAACGGTGTTGTCGAACTGGCCGGACTGCTTCAGGTAATTGACGAAGCGTCCCACATGAAAGTCGATGTTCTCTATCATGGCCGCGTAGACTTCCATGGTTCGTGCCGAGTGCGCCTTCTCTTCGTCGGTGAGTGTCTCCCAGCGAACGGTTCGACTGGGCGGCACGTAGTCCACATCGATATTCCCGGGAATGATCCCGAGTTCCCTCGCTCTCGCCATCCGCTGCCTCAGGAGGACGTCGTACCCGGCGTCATAGTGGCCTTCGTAGCGATCCAGCCAGTCATCCGGCGCCTGCAGCGGTATGTGGGGGGCCGTATAGGCCAGCCACGTAAACCAGGGCCTTCCATCTGCCCGGTTCGATTCGATGTACTCGATGGCCTTGTCGGTAAAGGCTGCGGTTGAGAAGAAATCGGAGGGCAGATCCTGCATCCGGATGTCTTCTCCGTTTTCCTTCATCTCCAGGCCGCCGGTATTGACGTTCGCGGGCGCATTGAAATGCGAGCCGATAATGGCATCCCGGACGTACGCCTTTTCGAAGCCGTGAGCCAGGGCGCCATTTTCCGGTGGCCTGCGGCCGGGCGGATTGTTCTGCCACTTGCCCGACAGATAGGTGTGATAACCGGCCTCGCGCAGTAGCTCGGGCAGGCTCTGCACATTCGGTTTCAGCGCGCCGCGAGTCAACGACTCCACGCTCGTCATCCCCGACATGAGCATCGCCCGCGTGGGACCGCAGGTGGGGCCGCTGTGAAAATTCGTCAGCCTGACCCCGCTGAACGCAAGCTCATCGAGATTCGGGGTCCTGATCTCGGCACCGAAAGCACCGATGTCCGTGTATCCCATGTCGTCGGGCATGATGATGACGATATTGGGGCGGGTATCCGGTTGCTGCGCCGCCGCCGCCGCCCACCAGACCGCAACCCATAGAACCGCCAACAGCCGCTCATTCATGTGATGGCCTTTTAATCCAGGCGGCGATATCGATCGACGATGCGTACAGTGCCACCTTCCCAATGGCGCACGGAATCTCCCGCCAGGACGGGTGCAGTCTGCCCCTATGGCTCGTTGTGACGGGTGAGATACGCAATTACCGCCTCCAGGTCCTGCTCCGACACTTCAGTGATCCGAATCGGCGTCATGCCGGGCGTCGCTGTGCGCACCACCGCTCTTATGTACTCCGGCGTCAGGTTCGTGCGCTCGGCGAGGACGCCCGGGACCGCGCCCTGGTAACGAAGTTGCAAAGTCATCGTGCCGCCTTTCTGCGGCCCTGATCCGTGGCAGTATTCGCACCTGGCCAAATAGACTTCCCGGCCCTGGGCCACGAGGTCGTCCTGACCAAGCGCGGCGCTGACGACAACAACGACGGCAGCAAACCCGGATAGCCAACTCAGGATTCTCATGCCTGGCCCTCCCGCATCCGCGCCGGCCAGATGCCGTTCTTTCCGGGCGCGATGATGCCGTTGGGGTCGAGCGCGTCCTTGATCCGTTCGTTAAAACGCAAAAGCGCAGCGTCGTTCCAGTCGTAGGCCGCCATGGCTTCGGACATCATGGACAGAGGCGCGCGGTATTCGCCCCAGCCGTTCTCGCGCGCGAGTTGATGGAGTTGCACGATTTGCTCCCTCGATCGCTCGTTGAAGTCCCGATCGGTCGCACTGCCGGGCACACCCGCGAGCGCGATGAGCCCGTGCGGCGAGTGCATGTGAAGCGGTCCGCCGAAATACCGTCGCCCGAATTGCCGGCTGAACGCATCGACAGTCTCGAGGAACTCCCAGTACTTCCGGCCGCTGAACGGCACAATCATCGACGCGGCCCAGCCGTTGCCGTGATTCCACAACGGGATCTCCTGGAACGACGGGATGCCGGCGGCGAGCTTGGCTTCGCTCAGCATCTCATCCGGGTTGTAAGGCGCCGTGTAGCGCTCGGAGACGAACTGACAATTGTCAATGGCCGATGCAAACTCGTCCTGTGTCTGTTCCCAATTCGTATCGACCACCCGTTCGTATCCGTAGTAGCCAAGCCGGCAGCGCCAACCCGGCGGACCCGGGGGCGGGCCACCGGGCGCCATGCCGCCAGGGGGCATTCCGCCCCCGGGCCCAAAGCCGCCTTCGACCGGGCCGCCGCGATTCGTGCTGGCCGATGCGCTGTTGGGAATGACGTTCGAGATACGCAGCGGCCGCAAGACGTCGAGCATGGGCACGATATCTTCATGATTCGGCACATAGACCTCGGCCGAACGGAATGCCGGTGGCTCGGGGTAAAGCCAGATGCCCATCTTTGTCACGACGCCAAGGCTTGTCTGGGAGAAGAGGCCATCGACATATGGACCCAAACCATACTTGTACTGCTGCCATGTTTCGGAATTGGCAACTGCGCCCATGCCGGTGCGAACGACCTCGCCCGTAGCAAGCACGACCTCCATGCCGCATTGCGCGTTGAGCCGCTCCCCGAGCGGGCCATAGCCCACGCCGCGCTCGATGGTGTTGGCGATGATGCTGGAGTACGCGGGAGACGGCCCATCGATCCAGAGCTTCATTCCGCGCCGCTGAATCTCGATCCACAGATCGTACTGGCTTACGCCCGGCTCGACGAGCGCGTAGGCCTGCTCCTCGTTGATCTCGAGGATGCGGTTCATGCGTTTCAGGTCGAGAATCACGCTGCCGTTCACGATGGCATCGGGACCGCCATAGCTGTAGTTCTTGCCGGTCGAGATGATCCAGATCGGTATCCGATAGTCGTTGCAGACTCGCAGCACACCCTGGACGCCCTCGACATTCTCCGGCGCCACGGCGGCCGACGGAATGGCCTGCTCACCCAATGCCGCCAACGGCGAAGAGGTGTCGCGATACATCTCGATGTGTTCTTCGATCGTGAAAACCCAGTCGTTGCCGACAACGCCACGGAATTCGTCCAACGCATCGTCGAATTGGCTCTGGGATAATCCTGGAGGAATGGTCATTGTTGTTCCCCTTAGCTGGACGCTACACGGAATGCAGTTCCAGTCCGAGCGTATTGAACATTTCGAAACCGTTTTCGGTCACGACGCCCGAACCGCCGAGACGAACTTCGTCAAACCTGCTGCTGAAAGCACCGCACTCGAAGCTCAGCACCATGCCCGGCTGCAAAACGATGTCCGCGCCGCGGGTGACCCGCTCCGGGCTCGGCTGACGAACCGGTCCCACAAGCGCAAGCGGCATCAGGCTGTGGATGTGCGGAAAGCCGTGCCGGAGACCAGCGTCGGCGACGATCTGTTCCATCGGATCGATCACGGAGGCAAACGTCCGGCCGGGCCTGACGTTGTCCAGACCATAGTCCAGAACCTGTCTTGCGATCTCCGCGCTCCCGAGCACAGCCTCGCCCGGTTCGCCGATCGTGAAGGTCAGCGTGACCTGAGCGTAACTGCCCGCGTGGTGAATGCCGTACTCCGTGGCAAAGCACTGGCCCGCGCGCATCGGCCCGCCGCCGGCGTGAACCTGAATGTCCGAGACGATATCGTTGAGCACGAAGAACCTGTGAATCTCGGCCCTCAGTTCGCGAACCTCCATGCCCTCGCGGGCTGTCGCCAGCATGAATTCGTGCAGCCTTTCGCCGGCCGCCGCAGCCTTTCGCACGTTGGCGATTTCCTCGTCGCCCTTTACCATCATTACTTCAGTAAACTGATCGGTAATATCGACAAACGAGGCGTCCGGCAGGCCCGTTTCAATTTCGTTCCACGTACTGTGGTCCCACAGACCGTCGTGGAAGAACTCCGGCAGACCGAACTGACCCGGCTCGAGGCCGACAACACCGAAGCGCCTATCGGCGAGGCCCTCTTCTCTGACACTCCGAACAACGAGTTCGCCCGTGCGGCCCTGCATATTGGAGTAGCTCCGAGTTATCCACCTCGGTCCCGCCGACGGAAATGGGCGGGCATTCATGGTGAAGGGATCACCGGAAACCGGAAGAATAACCACTGACGGTTTGAGAAATGCTCCCTCATTCGTCAGATAGTTCGCGAACTGGAGAATGGTTGTCCCGGTGCGTTGCGGAACCATCAGCGCATCGAGGTTGTTCCTCTCAAGGAGTGCCCGGACCGCAGCGAATCGGCGGTCGCGTTCTGCGAGCGTGTACGTCGGCGCACCCATACCTGGCGGCGGTGCCGGCGGCCGGCGCTCGTCCGCTTGCTGGGCGAGCGTTTTCCCCGAGTGCGTACCGAGTGTCAGCAGCCCGAGCCCTGCTGCCATCGCACTCGAATCGCCAATGAACTGGCGTCTGTTGACGTTGATGATCTCGCGCTTTCCCGGTCGCATCTTCATATCGTCTGGTCCTTTCGCTTGCGCTCCCCCGAGTTATGCTTCCCCGTTCATACTACGTGAACCGTCAGGGTAAGGTCTGATCCATTGTCGAAATCGCTCTTGTGCCGACTGAATCGGCGCGTCGCCACCATTTCCGCGCTGGCCGGGCGTCAATAGTGCCTCCGAGCGTGGCACTTTGCGGAATCGAATCGTGGTGCCGATGGCCGGACTCGAACCGGCACGGCTTGCGCCACTGCCCCCTCAAGACAGCGTGTCTACCAGTTCCACCACATCGGCATTGAATCGGGTCGGTGCTATCCGCGTGTTTGCGACAGCGGAAGCCTAGGGTTGGGCCGGATCATCGGCCGGAGGTTCCTCGAGGCCTGGCAGCGAAGGTAGCTCGGGCAGTTCGGTCGGAACCGCCAGGGGATCGGGCTCGAAGACTTCGGGCTCCGGCGAGGTCCCCATCACGGATTCGTCTTCCAGAATGCTCGTCGGTGCGGTGGGAGTCTGACCGGCCAGATAGGCCAGCGAAAGACTGGTGACGAAAAACATCGTCGCCAATACACCGGTCGCCCGGGAGAAAAAGCTCGCGCTGCCGCGGGCGCCGAATACCGTACCCGAGGCGCCGGCCCCGAAACCGGTGCCGGCCTCTGCCCCCTTGCCGCGCTGCAGCAGCACAAGGACGATGATCATCAGCGCCACCAGCAGGTGTATGTAGAGCACTATGGATTGAATCGCCATTCGCCGATCTCCGTCCGCCTACGCCGCTGCAGCCTCGAAAATTGCCAGGAAGTCCTGCGCATCCAGCGATGCGCCGCCCACCAGGCCGCCGTCGATGTCGTCCATGGCGAGCAGTTCGCGGGCGTTGGAACCCTTGACGCTGCCGCCGTAGAGGATCCTCAATTCGGCGGCGATTATATCATCCTGCCCTGCGATCAATCCGCGAATGAAGCCGTGAACTTCCTGGGCCTGTCGCGGGGTGGCGGTGTGCCCGGTACCAATGGCCCAGACGGGTTCATAGGCCACGACTGCGTCGGCGAAGGCAGCGGCCCCGGCTGACGACAATACGCTTTCTACCTGCCGTCCCACGACCTCCTCGGTTCGCCCTGCTTCGCGATCTTCCAGCAATTCGCCGACACAGAGGATCGGCGTGAGGCCCTGCGCTTGCGCGGCGCTGAACTTGGCCGCAACCGTATCGTCGCCCTCCCCGAACAGCGCGCGCCGTTCCGAATGGCCCACGATGACAAAGTCGCAGCCCAGGTCTTTCAGCATCCTTCCCGACACCTCGCCCGTATAGGCCCCGGAATCGGCGAACGCGGCGAGATTCTGGGCGCCGAGATGGATGGGACCGCCGGAGAGGCGGCGGCCGACAGTCTGCAGATAGACCGGCGGCGGGCACAGCAGCATGCTCGCCCGGGAGGTCTCGCCGATTCCGCCCGTCAATGCGGCCGCAAGCACCTCGCAGGACGCGAGCGAGCCGTGCATCTTCCAGTTTCCCGCGATGAGCGGGGTTCTCTTCGTCATATCTGTAGTCGCCAGGAGGTTGAATGCCGGTCGGCCGGCGCAGAGCTTACGAACCGGCGGCCATGGAATCAATACGGCTTCTCACCGAATCCGCCAGGCGGTGGGCCACCGAGGAGACGGTTTCTTCGTCCTCGCCCTCCACCATCACGCGAATCACGGGCTCCGTGCCGGAGGCCCGAAGAACCACGCGGCCGTGTTTTCCGAGAACTGCCTCAGCTTCGCCTACGGCGTCGCGGATGGCAGGTTCTTTGTTGACGTCAAGTGTGTGTGCGGCCTCGACGTTGACGATCAGTTGCGGGTAGACCGGCATGTCCTCGACAAGTTCCCGGAGGCTGGCTCCGGTACGGCGCATTACCGCGAGGACCTGTAGCGCGGTGACGAGGCCGTCGCCGGTGGTGGCCTTGTCGAGGCACAGGACGTGTCCCGAGGTCTCACCGCCCAGTATTCCGCCGCTGGCCTTGAGCATCTCCAGGACGTGGCGGTCGCCTACCTTCGCGCGGCGAAATTCGATGCCGAGTTCCCCAAGCGCTGTTTCAAGGCCCAGGTTGCTCATTACCGTGCCGACGACCGGGCCTCGCAACGCACCCTGCTCCAGCCTGTCGCGCGCCAGGATATAGAGCAGGCGGTCACCGTCGATCAATTCACCGCTTTCGTCCACCATCACCACACGGTCGCCGTCGCCGTCCAGCGCCAATCCGGCGTGGGCGCGCACACCCGTCACCGTCAATTGCAACAAGTCAGGCCGGGTCGCGCCGCAGCCGTCATTGATGTTCCGCCCGTTGGGAGAACAGCCAACCGGCACCACTTCCGCCGCCAGATCCTCCATCACCCGAGGCGCAACCTTGTAGGCGGCGCCGTGGGAGGCATCCACCACCAGTTTCAGTCCTTCGAAGTTCATACCGCCGGGAATCGTCCGCTTGCAGAACTCCTGGTAGTCCACCCGCGTGTCGGCGATATGCCTGGCCTGCCCCAGCGCCCTGGAGGAACGGGTCACGACTGGCGATTCGAGCTGCGCCTCAATGGCCTCCTCGATCTCGTCGGAGAGCTTGGCGCCCGCGCGGTCGAACAGCTTGATGCCGTTGTCGTAGTAGGGATTGTGTGAGGCACTGATTACGATACCGAAGTCAGCGCCCAGCTTCCTGGTTAGAAAAGCGATAGCAGGCGTCGGCAACGGCCCCGTGAGCAGCACGTCAACGCCGGATGCCACAAATCCCGCCTCCATGGCCGATTCGAACATATAGCCCGAGACGCGCGTGTCCTTGCCGATAAGCACCGACCCGCCATCGGGCGCCAGCACCCGGGCCGCCGCGCTGGCCAATCGTAACGCGAATTCCACAGTCATCGGCGGCCGGCCGACTTCCCCACGAATCCCGTCAGTACCGAAATAGCGCTTGGACGGCATTTCAGGAATCAGATTTCTCTTCCAGGACTACTGCTGGATGCATGGCAACAACACACTGCGAAATCAGATCGCCGACATACATTGCGAGGTCTGATTCACCAGGCGGCAGTCCTGTAACTTCCGCATGTGATGGGTCGGCTTCATACACTTCATCCGCTTCAAGCGGTTCATGAACGATACGCAGCAGCATCGACTCTTCCGAGACCGACCGGATGGTTGCGCCGACGTTCAACTCAGCGAATCGTGCGGCTGGTTTTCTTTCCAATCGACATAGCTGGCGAACCTTTGCCATTTGATAGCCCTTTCCTGATCCCAACACCTCCAGCCAGTTTACCGATAGCCCTGTTTCGTCCGGTCGATTCGGACGCAGCCGAAAGTCCGCGCCATCCGGAGTTCCATCCTTGCGAATCATGCTCGGCTTGACATAACGAACGATGTGATCGTCCTGTGGCAAATCATCGTTTTTCATTCGTATAGCAGGGATTGAAGTTCGAACGCTCGAATCTGGCTCTCGAATCCAGCAACCGTGTCCCTCCCAACGACTCTCGAAACTGGCCGCGACGCGCATCTCCGCTTGAAAAGAACAAACTGCACAATATCGTCACCGAGAAACTGCAACCCCACGTGTGTCTCCTTTTCATCCTGCCAGACCGCACGCAGATTGCCATTGTCGATCAGCACGAGCTCGAACCGGCGCAGTCGAGGCCCGGCGCCAAAGAAATTCCAGAATCCCTGTTCGGACTCCGGACGAAGCGAGTAACCATCGTCCACCGCATAAGCGCATAGTTCCTTGATTCGCGAACGGTAGATATCGGAATCTTCCAATCGAAGGACGTCGGGTTCATAGAGTTGAGCTGCTTTCTCGGCAACAAGATTATTTGTATAGCTCGCGCTATTCCCGGTGTCGTCGACGTGCGAATAATGGAAACTCAACTTCTGTGACATATCGGCAAACCTAGAAACGTTTTCGGTCAGGCGTGCAGAAGGATTGACGATAAAGAAACTCCTTGCGGATCCTGCCCCTGAGCGCACTGCAATTGCATTTCCTCCAAGCTTTTTGAGCCAATAGTCTATCTCCTGAATATTGCGGTACTTTCGCGTGTGATGGTGATAAACAACCACGGTGCGACCACCGTGGGCCAAAGTTTCAACTTCACTTACGGGTATCCGCTTCCAGTGTTTTACGGTTCCATAGCGAAATTTCTCGTTTTCATATAATCCGTTATCCGGATCAACAAAAATCAAATTACACTCATCGAGCTTCCTTCGGGACTCGTCAAACCAACCCCTGCGCCACTTCTTGCGATTCTGATGGTCTGCTACCGTATTTCGCGCTATGGAATGAGGGGGAGTCAGTCTCTTCGAGAAAAATCTCGTATTGTTTCCAAGAATTTCGCTATCGCATTCGATTGAGGCTACCTTTCGGGCTTTGCGTTCTACTATCTCCTTGAGTTTCCAATAGAGTTCTTTGTCCAGATGCTCCCAGTCCTTCCGTCTCCGCCTGTCAAGGTACTCCAAGTGGCCACCATCGCCGTTGGGTTCGTCGGGGTACAGATACCACGCCACTCCAAGTCTTCCACCTTCGACCTTGCGTATGAGACGAAGGAGAGCGTACTTGACGTAATCGCCTATATCTCCGGTGTACCTGTCTTGCATAGGATAAGTACGTGATGACTATCGCTTACGGCATTGGCTACGGGCTAATGGCAACAAGCGATATGACGCTCGATCAAGCGCAGCAGACTGTCACCGGGACGCCGTTCAGCAATTCCTCGCGGTGCAATACAGGGAAATCCCGCAGTTTCGCGCGTGCCGGTCCGACAATCAGTGCTGGCCCGCGGGACCGCCCAGCGGTGGCGTGCCCTTTTCCTCGGCGGGCCTGGGTTTGGTCGAAAGGCCCTCGCCGGGTTCGGAGTCGTCCCAGTCTTCCGGCGGACTGGGCTCGCGGTTTTCCATGACTTCCTGGATCTGGTTCTCGTCGAGGGTTTCGTACTTCACCAGCGCGTTGGCCATCAGGTGCAGCTTGTCCATCTCGCGCTCGAGAATGCTCTTGGCGTCGACGTAGCAGACGTCCACCAGCTTGCGAACCTCTTCGTCGATGGCGTGCGCAGTCACGTCGGATACCTGCTTGTGGCGGGTGACGCTGCGGCCGAGGAAGATCTCGCCGTCGTCCTCGCTGTAGGTCAGCGGGCCCAATCGGTCGGACAAGCCCCACTTGGTCACCATGTTGCGGGCAATCTCCGTGGCGCGCTCGATGTCGTTGGAAGCCCCCGTGGTCACGTAGTCTGCGCCGTAGATGATCTCCTCGGCGATGCGGCCGCCGAAGAGGCTCTTCATCTGGCTGAGGAGGCGCTGCCTGGAGTAGCTGTAGCGGTCCTCTTCCGGCAGGAACATGGTCAGGCCCAGCGCCCTGCCCCGCGGAATGATGGTCACCTTGTAGACGGGATCGTGCTCCGGGACATGGAGGCCGACGATGGCGTGCCCGGCCTCGTGGTAGGCCGTGAGCCGCTTGTCGTCCTCGCTCATGACCATGGAGCGGCGCTCGGTACCCATCATGATCTTGTCCTTGGCGCTGTCGAACTCTTCCATGCCGACGGTGCGCCGGTTGGCGCGGGCCGCCAGCAATGCCGCCTCGTTGACGAGATTGGCCAGGTCCGCACCGGAAAATCCGGGCGTGCCGCGTGCGATTACCGACGGCCGTACGCTCTTGCCGATCGGCACCTTGCGCATGTGGACTTTCAGTATCTGCTCGCGGCCGCGCACGTCGGGCAGCGGCACCACCACCTGGCGGTCGAACCGCCCCGGCCGCAACAGCGCCGGGTCGAGCACGTCCGGACGGTTGGTGGCGGCGATGACGATTACTCCCTCGTTGCCCTCGAAGCCGTCCATCTCCACCAGGAGCTGGTTCAGGGTCTGCTCGCGCTCGTCGTGCCCGCCGCCGAGTCCGGCGCCGCGATGGCGTCCGACGGCGTCGATCTCATCAATGAAGACGATGCACGGCGCGTGCTTCTTGGCCTGCTCGAACATGTCGCGGACACGGGAAGCGCCCACGCCCACGAACATCTCAACGAAATCGGATCCGGAAATCGTAAAGAACGGCACCTTGGCCTCGCCGGCGATGGCGCGCGCCAGCAGCGTCTTGCCCGTGCCCGGAGAACCAACCATGAGCACGCCCTTGGGAATCTTGCCGCCGAGGCGCTGGAACTTGGCAGGATCCTTGAGGAATTCGACGATCTCGACAACTTCCTCCTTGGCCTCCTCGACACCCGCCACGTCGGCAAAGGTTACGCTGACCTGATCCTCGCCCAGCAGCCTGGCCCGGCTCTTGCCGAAGGACATGGCCCCGCGGCCCCCGCCGGCGCCCTGCATCTGGCGCATGAAGTAGATCCACACGGCGATCAACAGCAGGATCGGGAACGAGGAGACGAACAACTGCAGCAGGAACGACTGCTGCTCCGGCGGTTCCGCCTGGATGCGTACGTTGTTCTCCTGCAGCGTGGTGATCAGCAGGGTATTGTCGGTCTCCGGGTTATACGTCACGAACGCGTCGCCATTGCGGTCGTACTCGATGGTGTCGCCCGTAAATGTCACCGTGGACACCGAGCCGTCCTTCACCTGGGCGATGAATTCCGAATAGGGAACAGTCTCCACGCGCTGGTTCGCCGGCCCGAAGCTTCGAACCACAGACGCCAGCACGACGGCGATGACGATCCAGAGAATCGCGTTCCTTACCAAGTCGTTCAAGACCCTACCCCCTTCGGCATTCCCGCCGAATACCGCAGCGGCCGCTGGTAGCAGAACCCGCCGATACACGGTTTTCGGCTGGTTCCGGCACTAAAGCGGACCCTACTACATCCCATGATTTCTCGCCAGCAAGTACATTTCGCGGCTTTCCGGCCTGGAGGCCTTCGGTTTGATGGTTCGCACCCTCCCGAATCGTTTCCGCGTGCGTTCGACAAACGCTTCGAATCCTTCGCCCTGGAAGAGTTTGACCAGGAAACTACCCTTGCGTTCAAGCTCTTCGCAGGCAAATTCCAGGGCCTCCTCGGCCAGGTGCATCGCCCGGGGCTGATCCACGTCGCGATACCCAGTGATATTGGGCGCCATGTCCGACATTACAAGGTCTGCCCGAGACCCATCCAATGCAGCGACGATCTGCTTCCGGGTCGCCGCCTCGGTGAAATCTCCCTGAACAAATCGGACGCCCCGGATTGGATCCATCGGCTGCAGGTCCACCGCCAGCAGACGCCCGGCGGAGCCGACTTTCCCAGCCGCGTACTGGCTCCAGCTCCCTGGACAAGAGCCGAGATCCACGCAGGACATTCCCTTTCCAAACAATCGCTCCCTGACATCAATCTGTTCCAGTTTGAATACTGCCCGGCTTCGCCATCCTTCCCGGGCGGCGCGAGACATGAACGCATCGCTGCCCCGCTGGCGGCGCCAGTGCCCGGAGGCTTTGGATCGACGGCTCAATGCGTACTTCCATGCCGGCCGCCCGACAAGGAATTCAACCCAGGAGGTCCGAAGCGAAAAGTTGCGCCGCCAACAGCAGGCCGACTATTCCGATGGCACACGTGTACAGCCGCATGGTGATCCTGGCTTCGAGCGCCTTCAGGTCAGCTTTGAGCGCCGTCACGTCGGCTTTCGTGGCAAGACCCTCGTCGGACTGGATGATGGCATTCACAATCGCGCTTGCCTGCTCAGGTTGTATTCCGGCGGCTTCCAATGAACGGATAGTCGCGGCAGTGTCGATAGTGTAGCCCATTGCGGATTTCCCTGTGGCGGTTCGTAGCAAACGTCCTCGCTCAATTTGTATGAAAGTCTGTCGCAGTGCACGCGGTCTTTCTGGCTGGATTGGCCAGTTTTACCGGCTGACGCCCGATTCGAGCTGAAAGTGAGCAAGTCGGCAGAGCAGCGACCCTACACGTACTCCACCCCGACGATTTCGTACGACTGCCGGCCCTTGGGCGCGGCGACCTCGATCTCGTCGCCCTCCCGCTTGCCGATCATGGCGCGCGCCAGCGGCGAACGAATGGAGATCAGGCCCTGCCTGATGTCGGATTCGTCTTCGCCGACGATCTGGTAGCGCTTTTCGGTATCGTCTTCAGCGTTGACCAGGTGAACTGTCGCGCCGAACACCACCTTGCCGCCGGCGTCCAGCTTCTCCACGTCGATGATCTGCGCCAGGGAGAGCTTGGCCTCGATATCCCGGATGCGCGCTTCGGCCAGCCCCTGCTGCTCCTTGGCGGCATGGTATTCGGCGTTCTCGCGCAGGTCGCCGTGCTCCCTGGCGGCGCCGATGGCGGCGCTGATCTGTGGCCGCTCGGCCTTGAGGCGCTGCAGTTCCTCGCGAAGCAGACGCGCGCCGCGAACCGTCAGGGGAACCTTGTTCACCTGGCCATCCCGTTCAACGGACCGTCCCGGTTCACTGTGCCATTTCCCGGTGCAGGTCCCGCAGCCGGTTCACGACCACGTTGTCCATGTAGTCCAGCGCGTCGCAGGTCGCCGCCGCGGCGGGGAGCGTCGTGTAGTACGTCACCTTCCGATGCACCGCCGCAACCCGGATGGAGTGCGACTCCTTGATGGCCTGCTTGCCCTCGGTGGTATTGACGATCAGGCTGATCTCGTCGTTCTTGATCATGTCCACGACGTGCGGGCGGCCCTCCCTGACCTTGTTGATGCGCCGGCAGCGGACCCCGCCGTCGGCCAGCGCCCGTGCCGTGCCGCCCGTCGCCACGATTTCGAACCCCCGATCCGCAAGGATATGTCCCAGTTTCACGGCAGCCGGCTTGTCCGGATCTCGAACGCTGATCAGCGCTGTCCCACCGCGGGGCAATGCAACCCCTGAGGCCGCCTGGGCCTTGGCATAAGCCTCCCCGAAACTGCGCCCCGTCCCCATCACCTCACCGGTGGACTTCATTTCAGGGCCGAGAATGGGGTCCGCCTCGGGGAACTTGATGAACGGGAATACCGATTCCTTGACAGAAAAGTAAGGCGGCCTGGCGTTGAACTCGACGCCCTGCTCCCTAAAAGTGATGCCCGCCATCGCCTTGGCGGCGATCTTCGCGAACGGCTGACCGGTGGCCTTGGAAACGAAGGGAATCGTGCGCGACGCCCTCGGGTTGACCTCGAGCACGTAAATCGTGCCGTTGTGGATCGCGAACTGGGTGTTCATGATGCCGACCACGCCCAGCGCCCGGGCCATGGCAGTCACCTGTACCTCCAGTTCCTGCTCCTGTTCGCCGGTCAGCGTATGGGGCGGCAGACAGCAACCGGAGTCGCCGGAGTGGATCCCGGCCTGCTCCACGTGTTCCATGATGCCGCCGACGATGACCTGTTCGCCGTCGCACACCGCGTCCACGTCCACTTCCACGGCCAGATCCAGGAAGCGGTCCAGCAGCACGGGGCTCTCGTTGGAAACACTGACCGCCTCGCCCATGTATTCCCTGAGGTCGTCTTCCTCGTAGACGATCTCCATTGCCCGGCCGCCGAGCACGTAAGAAGGCCGCACGACCAGCGGATACCCCACCTCCGCCGCCATCTCCACCGCTTCCCCAGTGGTCCGCGCCGTACGGTTCGGCGGCTGTTTCAGGCCCAGGCGCTCGATGAGTTGCTGGAAACGCTCCCGGTCCTCCGCAAGGTCGATGGAATCCGGGCTGGTGCCGATGATGGGGACGCCGGCCGCTTCCAGGGGCCGCGCAAGCTTCAGAGGCGTCTGCCCGCCGTACTGGACGATCACGCCCAGCGGCCGCTCCTTGTCCACGATGGCGAGCACGTCTTCCAGAGTGAGCGGCTCGAAGTAGAGCCGGTCCGAGGTATCGAAGTCCGTGGACACGGTCTCCGGGTTGCAGTTCACCATGATGGTCTCGAAACCGGCCTCCTTGAGCGCGAAGGCCGCGTGGACGCAGCAGTAGTCGAATTCGATACCCTGCCCGATCCGGTTCGGCCCCCCGCCCAGGATCATGATCTTTCGCGCCCCGGTGGGATCCGACTCGCATTCGCTCTCGTAGGTGGAGTACAGGTAGGCGGTATGGCTGACGAATTCCGCCGCGCAGGTGTCAACTCTTTTGAATACTGGCTTTAAGTTATAACCATAACGTTTTGATCTAACGTCGTTTTCATTCAAGCCAATCAAATCGCCGATACGACTGTCGGAAAAGCCCTTACGCTTCAGTTGCCACATGCGCTCGGCCGTCAGACCGTCCGCACCATGGGCCTTCAGGCGCCCTTCTTCCTCCACCAGGTCGCGAATTTGCGCCAGGAACCACAAGTCGATTCCCGTGAGTTCGCCCACCTCACCAAGTGTCAGCCCATGCCGGAAGGCATCGGCGACATACCAGATGCGTTGCGCACCCGCCATGCGCAGTTCCCGGTGCAGGGCGTCCCGGTCTTCTCGAGTACGCACTTCCCCACAGGCGGGGTTGAGTCCGTCGGTCCCCGTTTCAAGCCCTCGCAAAGCCTTCTGCAGCGACTCCTGGAAGGTGCGGCCGATGGCCATGACCTCGCCGACGGACTTCATCTGCGTGGTGAGCCGGTCGTTGGCCTGGGGGAACTTCTCGAAGGTGAACCGGGGCACCTTGGTGACCACGTAGTCGATGCTCGGCTCGAAGGACGCCGGCGTTGCGCCCCCGGTGATCTCGTTGCGCAACTCGTCCAGCGTGTAGCCCACCGCCAGTTTCGCCGCCACCTTGGCGATGGGGAACCCGGTCGCCTTGGAAGCCAGCGCGGAGGACCGCGACACGCGGGGATTCATTTCGATGATGATCAGGCGGCCGTCTTCCGGGTTCACGGCGAACTGCACGTTCGAACCGCCGGTATCCACGCCGATCTTGCGCAGCACGTCGATGGAGGCGTCGCGCATCAACTGGTATTCCTTGTCGGTAGTGTCTTCGAGGGCGCCACGGTGATGGAGTCGCCGGTGTGAATCCCCATGGGATCGAGGTTCTCGATGGAACAGACGATGATGCAATTGTCGTTGTGGTCCCGGACCACCTCCATCTCGAATTCCTTCCACCCCAGCACCGACTCTTCCAGGAGAACCTCCGTGGTCGGCGACTGGTCCAGGCCGCGGGAGACGATCTCCTCGAATTCCTCCCGGTTGTAGGCGATCCCGCCGCCGCTGCCGCCCAGCGTGAACGACGGCCGCACGATGGTCGGGAACCCCACTTCCGCCTGAATCTCCCAGGCCCTGTCGAGGTCCTTCGCGACATCGGCTTTGGGGACTTCCAGCCCGATCTCCCGCATCGCGTCGCGAAAGCGCTCGCGGTCTTCCGCCATGTCGATGGCGTCGCGGGAGGCGCCGATCAGTTCCACGCCGTATTTCTCAAGGACCCCGTGGCGAACGAGATCCAGCGCGCAGTTCAGTCCCGTCTGCCCGCCCATGGTGGGCAGCAGCGCGTCCGGCCGTTCCCGCTCGATGATGCGCTCCAGGGTCCGCCAGTGAATCGGCTCGATGTAGACCGCATCGGCGCTTGAGGGGTCCGTCATGATCGTGGCCGGATTGGAGTTGGCGAGGATGACCCGGTAGCCCTCCTCCTGCAGCGCCTTGCAGGCCTGGGTCCCGGAATAGTCGAATTCGCAGGCCTGGCCGATGACGATCGGGCCGGCGCCGATGATCAATACGCTCTCGATGTCGGTTCGCCGCGGCATCTACCTGGCCTGCCTTGCCCTGCGTCCATTTGCCTTGCGCTCGCGCATGGAGCGAATGAAGCGCGCGAACAGCGGATCCACGTCGTGGGGTCCCGGACTCGCTTCGGGGTGACCCTGGAATGAGAACGCGGGCCGGTCGGTCCGCTCGATCCCCTGCAACGATCCGTCGAAGAGCGACCGGTGCGTGGCACGCACGTTGTCAGGCAACGTGTCCTCGTCGACGGCAAAGCCGTGATTCTGGCTGGTGATCATGACCCGCCCGCTGTCGATGTCCACCACGGGGTGATTGGCGCCATGGTGCCCGAATTTCATCTTCACGGTCCGTGCGCCGCTGGCCAGTGCCAGGAGTTGATGCCCGAGGCAGATACCGAACGTGGGCAGGCCCGAGTCCACCAGCGTGCGAATCGCCCCGATCGCATAGTCGCAGGGCTCCGGATCCCCCGGCCCGTTGGAAAGAAAGACCCCGTCGACACGCAGAGTCAGGACTTCTTCCGCCGGCGTGGCGGCCGGCAGTACGCTGACGCGGCAACCGGCATCGGCCAGCTTCCGCAGGATATTGCGCTTGACCCCGTAGTCATAAGCCGCCACATGCCATGGCCCGGTACGTTCGCCCTCCCGTGCTTGCTGCGGCCAGAGACTGCCTTCGTCCCACTGGTACGGCACGTCCGTGGTGACGTCTTTCGCAAGGTCCATCCCTTTCAGACCCGGAAACTGCCGGGCCGCGTGGACCGCCTTCTCTGCGTCCGCGCCGGGGCCGGCGAGGATGCAACCACCCTGAGCGCCCTTGTCGCGAATGATTCGCGTGAGCTGACGCGTGTCGATGTCCGCTATCGCGACCGTTTCGCCGCGTCGGAGGTAATCCTCCAGGCTGCTTTCCGAGCGCCAGTTGCTGACGGCCATGGACAGATCGCGAACGATCAGGCCGGCGGCGTAGATGGCCGGCGACTCGAAGTCCGTGGCGTTGGTGCCGGTATTGCCGATGTGGGGATAGGTGAGCGTGACGATCTGGCGAAAATAGGAGGGATCGTTGAGGATTTCCTGGTAGCCGGTCATGGCTGTGTTGAACACGACCTCGCCGACCGTTTGCCCGGAAACGCCGATGGAGCGGCCCCTGAAGACCGTACCATCCTCCAGCGCGAGTACCGCTGTCTCTATCACCCCTGACTCCCGGGCGTTCCGCGTCCGCCCTGCATAATCGAAGCGGGACAGCCGCAAGGCGCGCGGCTCATCCCGCCAGTTCTCCGAACACGCCTATTTTAAGCCGAGAACGTCCTCCATCGAATAGAGTCCCGGAGGCTGTCCGACCACCCAACCGGCGGCTCGCAGGGCGCCGCGTGCGAAGACAGCCCGATCCGCCGCCCGATGCACGAGTTCGACCTGCTCTTCCGCCCCGGCAAAAAGAACGCTGTGATTGCCGACGATCCGACCGGCGCGAACGACCGAAAAGCCGACGGCGCCACGCTCCCTGAGCCCTGTCTGGCCGTGGCGCGCATACACGGCCAGTGCCTCTAGGGACCCGCCGCGTGCCGCAGCAACGCACTCGCCCAGTTCAAGCGCCGTACCGGAGGGCGCATCCGCCTTTTGCGCGTGGTGCGCATCCAGAATTTCGATATCGTAGTCGTCATCGAGCGCTGCCGCCGCCCGCTCGACCAGGTCCTTGAACACCGCCATCCCTATGCTCATGTTACGTGCGTACACGATCGGGATGCGTTTGGCGCCTGACCGCAGCGCCGCCGTTTGTTCCGAACCCAGCCCGGTCGTACCCACGACCATGGCAACACCCTCGGCTGCCGCGGCGCCTACATTGACTTCAGTGGCCGAAGGCAGGGTGAAGTCGACGGCAACCTGCGCGTTCCGCAAGCCCGCCCTGGGATCGTCCGTCAATGCCACCCCGGTTCTCGGGAGTCCGCAGATCTCGCCAACGTCCTGTCCCAGGGCGGCATCCCCGGCCTCGGTGACCGCGCCCGCAAGCCGCATGCCCTCCGTACCGGCAAGGCAACGGATCACAGCGCGCCCCATACGGCCCGTGGCTCCCACTACCGAAACATCAAGCACAGGCTTCTACGCGCTCAGTCGATCGAAAAACTTCCTGACTCCGTCGAGCCAGGACCGTGCCCTTGGACTGTGGCGGGAACTCCTGGACTGGAGCGACGCGTCGAATTGTCGCAGCATTTCCTTCTGATCCTCGTCCAGTTTCACCGGAGTCTCCACCTGAACCTTGCAGAACAGGTCTCCGATGCCTGTGCCGCGCACAGACCTCACACCCTTGCCGCGCAAGCGAAATACCCTTCCGGACTGGGTTTCGGACGGAATTCTGAGCACTACATGGCCGCCCAGGGTAGGCACTTCCACCGAACTGCCGAGAACCGCATCGGCAAAACTGATCGGCACCTCACAGCTCAGGTTCCGGCCTTCCCTGGCGAATATCGGATGCGGGTTGACCGCTATGTCCACGTAAAGATCGCCCGCCGGGCCGCCATTGCGTCCGGCTTCACCCTCGCCGGCCAGCCGGATCCGGTCGCCCGTATCGACACCGGCCGGAACCTGGACAGCCAGGGTCTTGACCTTTCGAACCCGCCCGCGCCCGGAACATTCGCTGCACGGAGACGTGATGATCGTACCCTGCCCACGACAGGTGGGACAAGTTTGCTGAATCGAAAAGAATCCCTGCTGGACACGAACCTGTCCGCTGCCGCTGCACCGGTTGCAGGTGGAGCGCTGCGTGCCCGGCTCGGCTCCCGCGCCGCGGCACCGGTCGCATTCCACCTTGGTCGGCACTTCGATATTGACGGAGTCGCCCGCGACGGCCTGCTCCAGCGACAGGGCCAACTCGTACCGCAGGTCGGCCCCGCGGAAAACCCGGCTGCGCCCGCGGCGGCCGGCATTGCCGAAGATATCGCCGAAGACATCCCCGAATATGTCGCCGAATGCATCCGCGCCACCGCCGAAACCGCCGCCGGCCTGACTGGCATCCACACCTGCGTGACCGAATTGATCGTAGGCGGCGCGCTTGTCCGCATTGGACAGGATTTCGTAAGCTTCCTTGGCTTCCTTGAAGCGGGTTTCGGCCTGTTTGTCGTCGGGATTGCGGTCCGGATGGTATTTCATGGCCAAACGCCGGTAAGCCTTCTTCAGTTCGGCTTCCCCGGCGTTTCTGCCGCATCCCAGGACTTCATAGTAATCCCGCTTGGCCATGCCCCATCCTTTCAGGGCCCGTTAAGGTGGAGGGTCATGCGCTGCGCTTGTCTTCGCCGTTGCCCCTGACCTCTTCGAACTCCGCGTCCACGACGTTGTCGTCGCCGCTTTCACCGGCCTGTGGTTCCGATTCGGCAGCCTGCGCCTGCTCGGCGTACATCCTCTGGGCGATCGGCGCCGAGGCTTCGCTGAGCGCGTTGATCTTGGTCTCGATGACGCCCTTGTCGTCACCGGAAACCGCCTCCCTGAGTTCGGACAGCGCCGCCTCGACGCGGCCGCGCTCGTCGGCCTCCACCTTTTCACCCAGTTCGGAGAGCATCTTCTCGGTGGCGTGCACCAGCGCATCGCCCTGGTTGCGCACCTCGATGAGCTCGCGGAACGCCTGATCTTCCGCCTCATGGGCCTCGGCGTCGGCAACCATACGCTCGATTTCGTCGTCGCTGAGGCCCGACGATGCCTTGATGACGATCTTCTGCTCCTTGCCGGTCGCCTTGTCCTTTGCGGAGACATTCAGGATACCGTTGGCATCGATATCGAAGGTCACCTCGATCTGCGGCATACCCCTCGGTGCGGGCGGAATATCGGTCAGGTCGAAACGGCCCAGGGACTTGTTGTCCTGGGCGCGTTGCCGTTCGCCCTGCAGAACGTGGATCGTGACCGCAGTCTGGTTGTCGTCCGCGGTGGAGAACACCTGGTTCGCCTTTGTGGGGATGGTGGTGTTCTTGTCGATCAACCGCGTCATCACCCTGCCAAGGGTCTCGATGCCCAGGGAAAGCGGCGTGACGTCGAGCAACAGCACATCCTTGACGTCGCCTGACAGCACGCCGGCCTGGATGGCCGCACCGATGGCGACGGCTTCGTCGGGATTGACGTCCCTGCGGGGGTCCTGGCCGAAGAAATTGCGAACTTCCTCCTGAACTTTGGGCATCCGGATCTGGCCGCCCACCAGGATCACGTCGTCCACATCGGAAACCTTCAATCCGGCATCCTTCAGCGCGATCCGGCAGGGATCCAGGGTGAGCTTCACCAGGTCCTCGACCATGGATTCGAGCTTCGCCCGGGTGAGATTGATGTTCAGGTGTTTCGGCCCGGTGGAATCGGCCGTGATATACGGCAGGTTGACCTCGGTCTGCTGCCGGGTGGACAGCTCGATCTTCGCCTTCTCGGCCGCTTCCTTGAGCCGTTGCATGGCCAGCGGATCCTTGCGGATATTGATGCCGCTCTCCTTCTCGAACTCCGACGCAAGGTAGTCGATGATGCGCTTGTCGAAGTCCTCCCCGCCAAGGAAGGTGTTGCCGTTGGTCGCCAGCACCTCGAACTGGTGTTCGCCGTCGATTTCGGCGATCTCTATGATGGAAATGTCGAAGGTGCCGCCACCCAGGTCGTAAACCGCCACCTTACGGTCGCCGCGGCGCTTGTCGAGCCCGTACGCCAGCGCCGCCGCCGTGGGCTCGTTGATGATCCGCCTGACTTCAAGCCCGGCGATGCGCCCGGCATCCTTGGTGGCCTGGCGCTGCGAATCGTTGAAGTAGGCCGGCACCGTGATGACGGCTTCGGTCACCGTTTCCCCCAGATAGTCTTCCGCGGTCTGCTTCATCTTCGTCAGCACGCGCGCGGAGATTTCCGGCGGCGCCATGCGATTGTCGCCGGCCTGCACCCACGCGTCGCCGTTGTCCGCCTTGACGATCCCGTAGGGAACCATGTCGACGTCCTTCTGAACCACGTCGTCGGCGTAGCGCCGGCCGATCAGCCGCTTGATGGCGAACAGCGTGTTGGTGGGATTGGTAACCGCCTGGCGCTTGGCCGTCTGGCCCACCAGGACCTCGCCGTCCTTGGTGAACGCGACCACGGAGGGCGTGGTGCGATCTCCCTCGCTGTTCTCGATCACCCTTGCGCTGTCGCCGTCCATGACGGCCACGCAGGAATTGGTGGTTCCCAGGTCAATACCGATCACTCGTCCCATGATTTTCGATCTCCACACATGGTCAGTTTCCCTGTCCTTCCAGTTGGGGGCGGCATTCGCACAATTCAAGGCGCAACGACGCGCTGGCGGCCCGTCCCGGCACGTTATTCGCCGCTGTCTGCCGGCTCCTTCGCGACCACCACGCGGGCCGCGCGCAGCAACCTGTCGTGGATGGAATAGCCCTTCTGAAATACTTCCATGACCGTTCCCGGTTCGGCATCTTCCGAGGGCGCCATGGCCATCGCCTCGTGCAAGGCGGGATCGAAGGGCTCGCCGTGGGGATCCACTTCCCTGATACCGACCTGCTCCAGCGCCGAATGCAGCAGGCGCATGGTTGCCTTCTTGCCGTCCAGCAGGGATTCCGCGCTGGCCTGATCTGCGGAAGCGAGGCCCGCCTCCAGACTGTCGATGACCGGCAACAACGCCTGCGCCAGCCGCTCGAGACCGTAGCGCCTTGCGTTTTCCACGTCACGCGCCGCTCGCCTGCGCACGTTTTCCAGTTCCGCCACCGCACGCAGGTACCGATCATGGTTGGCCGCCGCCTGGTCCCGCAAGGCCGCAATTTCCGCAAGCACGGCGGCTTCGGCCTCCTCGCCATCCTCGTCGGATTTCCCGGCGGCGTCACGCTCCTCCCCCGAGTCCTCGGCGCCGGTGTCCCCCGTCAACCTCTCGTCACCATCTTGGGTCATCGAATTCAATCCCTCCACCAGGCAATTTCCATCACCGCCGGCCGCACTCGGCTGCGGCCGCCGGAGTACTTGCGGCCATTGTTGTTGAGATATGGGCGCTAGTTCCTGGAGTTCAAGGCGCTGCCAAGCAGTTTCGCGGTGACGTCGACGATGGGAATCACGCGTTCATAGGCCATGCGGGTCGGGCCTATGACGCCCAGAACACCCATGGTGTGATCCTCCGCTTCGTACGGCGCGGCCACCACGCTGTACTCGTCCAGAAGTTGGTAACCGGACTCCTTGCCGATAAAGATCTGCACGCCGTGAGCATTCAACGTCTTGTCGAGAAGATGCAGGATATCGTGCTGCCTGGCGAACGCCTCGAACAGCCGCTTCAGCTTCGACATCCCGCCCATGCCATCGAGGCCCATGAGGTTGGTTTCCCCGGCAACGATGAATTCACCTTCCGATTCGGTTGCTTCGAAGGCCTGCTGCGCCATCTCGATGGCATCCAGCATCACCGAGTTCATGCTTTCCCTGGTATCCCGGAGCTGCTTGATCAGCCTCTTGCGGACATTGTCGAGCTCGCTGCCCCCAAACTGTTCGGTCAGGTAGTTTCCAGCCCTTCTGAGCTCATCTTCGCTGAAATTTCGGTGAACGTGCAGGATCTTGTTCTGAACGTCGCGATCATTGAGAACCAGGATCGCCAGAATACGCTTATTGGAAAGCGGCAGAAATTCGATCTGTCTGAGCGCCGTCTGGGGGCGCCTGGGAATCGTCACCACGCCCGCAAGCCTCGTCATCGCCGACAGCAGGTTGGACGCCGACAGAACCAGCGCCTGTGGGTCGGAATCCCGTAACGCGTCCTCGAACAATTGCACCTCGGTTTCCCGTGGCGGACGCAACTTCACCAGGGTATCCACGAAGAACCGGTAGCCCTTGATGGTCGGCACCCGACCGGCGGAAGTGTGCGGGGCGGAAATAAAACCCATGTCTTCCAGGTCGGCCATGATGTTGCGGATGGTCGCCGGGCTGACCTCGAGACCCGACTCGCGCGACAGCGTGCGCGAGCCTATGGGATGACCCTCGCGAATATAGCGGTTGACCAGCACCCGCAGCAGATGCTGGGCCCTTTCGTCCGGCAATTCCGCGAGCCGCCTCGCCCGCATGGCACAAACCCTCGCTTTTCTGGATGAACGTAGTCGAAAACAAGCTAGCAATCGCATCCTTGGACTGTCAAGAATTCCTGGTCGCGTTTTCGAGAGGATTTGCACCGAGCACAGCGGAGGCGACTCAAGTACAATTCCCGGCGTTCCAATCCGCTCCCAATGACTACCGCATTCAACAAGATCGGGCTCTTCTGGGGCCGCAAGAACAAGCAGGGCTCCGTCTCGCTGGCGCAGGAAATAGCTGTGCTGCTCGGCAGCCGCGGGCTGGACGTGTTTGTGCCCGAGAAACGCAAGTTGCCGGAAGCCTTCAGTGCCTGTCACAGGGTGCCGGCAAGGAAGCTCGCCGCGCACGTTGACCTCATCATCGCCATCGGCGGAGACGGAACGATGCTCGACGCATCGCGCGGCGCGGCCCTGCACGGCGTGCCGTTGCTGGGAGTCAACCGGGGACGGCTGGGCTTCCTGAACGACATCTCCCCCGAGAACCTGTCCACGGCCATCGAAACCCTGCTCCAAGGAGACTATGTAGCCGAGAGCCGCCAGATGCTTGAAGCCCGCATCTTCGGGGGATCAAACGATCGAGGCCCCCTGGTCGCCCTGAACGACGTGGTGCTGAAGACCGTCGATACGGGCCACATGGAGGACTTCATCACCACTGTCGACGGCGACTACGTCAACACCCACGGCGGAGACGGGCTCATCGTGGCCACGGCCACCGGTTCGACCGCCTACGCACTGTCCTGCGGCGGGCCCATCATTCAACCCGACGTTGACGCCCTGGTCATCGTGCCGATCGCACCGCATACGCTCTCCGACCGGCCGCTGGTGGTGAAGTCCTCGTGCACCATCCGCGTGACCGTGGACCTGCGTCCCGGCAGCGGGGGCGCACAGATCACCTGCGATGGAGACACCCTCGGAACCGTGGGCACGGACGACATCGTGGAAATCAGGGCGGCCGACGAAACGGTACGACTGCTCCATCCGCGGGGTCAGAATTTCTACCAGCAACTGCGCTCCAAGCTCAACTGGGGACACACGAACCGCCCGCCCCGGCGCCAGTCCCGGCGCCACACCGACGTTGACTAGACATTATGGATTGACCTGCCCTGACCTCAAGCATCGTGGGTTATGTTTGGGGTCGGACCGTTGACACAGAGCCACATTGAGGAGGGCAGGCCATGGTTGAGTATAGCGCGTATGTTGGGTTGGACGTTCACAAGG
>JAJEFE010000056.1 GCA_022820625.1 Gammaproteobacteria bacterium
CCTTGTGAACGTCCAAACCCACGTACGCGTTATACTCCTTCATGGCCTGCCCTCCTCAATGTGGCTCTGTGCTAAAGGCTCCGACCCCAAACATAACCCACGATGCTTGAGGCCAGGGCAGGTCAATCCATGATGTCTAGGGTGCCTGGACTAACCGGGTCCCCGAGAGCCGATCATGCCAGCAAAGGCCGTCTGGGTCCCACCCGGCCCATATGAACCCCAGTCCTGGGGGCAGTAACAAAAGCCAGGCCGACAGATATCGAAGGGCCACCAGCCGCCAGTTCAGATCCTCGCCGTCCAAGGTAGTTACACGCAATTTCCAGGCCCGGGCGCCGAGGGTCTGACCGCCGCGGGTCCAGGAGATGCCGAAAAAGGCGAAGTGCGCGGCCAGCAGCAATGCTTCATACCACCCGGATGCCGGGGGAATGGCTTCCCCGCCGCGAAACAGAACGAGCGCCAGCGTCAATATCATGGCCAACCCTGCGAACAGCAGCAGGTCGTAGCAAATCGCGGCGGCGCGCCGTGGAAGATTTGCCGATGCGCGGCCGATTCGGTTCATGAACTGCCTGTCATCGTTGGGGCGAGTTGCGGCATGATAGGCTAGCGCGCGGCTGCATGGCAGCCATTGATCACCGTCGCTGTCCTGACCGGAAAGGGACGGGCGCAATCAAACCGAATAGCAAGGGAGTGGGGATCATGATCGAGGATTCAAAGTTGACCAGACGCACGATGATGAAATGGAGCATGCTGTCGGCAGGCGCATCGGCCATGGCCGGCGCGTTGCGCGCCCCGGCATCCGCCCAGGACCTGGGGCCGGGTAACGCCCATGTGGGCGATGTGGGAGGCCGGGACCACGCACGGCTCTACACCGGCGAGCCCGTCGAGGGCGGCGGTCAAACGGAGATTCGGCTCAACCAGTCGGTCCACACAAGCGATCCCCACGAACTGGAAGTCGCGCACCGCATGCGCCCCTTCGACCCGCTGTCCTGGTACACGGAGTGGAATCGGGTCGCGCAGATCAACGAGGAAATCGCGGTCGGCTACGAGGAGCAGGGGCTGAACGTGTCGGCCCACAACTTCTATCTTCGCGCCAGCCGCTTCCACCGCCTGTCCATCGTCTACCAGGAAGACACCGACGAGACGATGATGCCGGGCTACATGAAGTACCGGGAGTTCTTCGACAAGGCCTGGGAGTTGCAGGACCCGCCCTTCGAGCGCGTCATGATCAACGTCGACGGTAACGATCTCCTTGCTTATTTCCGCAAGCCTGGTGGTCCCGAGGGCACGCGGTACCCGACCGTCATCAACTACCAGGGGGCGGATTCGCTGGCCGAAAACACCCTGAACGGCGCCGGGTCCTATGTCGCCCGCGGCATGGCCTACCTGGTCATGGACCTGCCGGGGCAGGGCGCCCCGAAGCGGCTGATGAATCTCCACATGCCGCCGGATACGGAAAGGCTGGTTTCGCCAATCATCGACTACCTCCAGTCACGCCCGGACGTGGATCCCGAGCGGATCGGCCTTCGCGGCCAGAGCATGGGCGGCTACTCCGCGCCCCGGGCGGCCAGCGGCGACAGTCGCATCAAGGCGGTGTGGATGGGCGCCGGCTCCCACGACGTCCTGCGCGACCTGTTCGAGTTCTATCCGCCCATCCGCGACCGCGTCCGCTGGATCATCGGCGCGGAAGACCTGGCCGATGCGCGGCGCAAGCTGGTCGACTACACGGTGGAGCACGTGGCGCACCAGATCGAATGCCCCATGCTGATCGGATACGGGCCGACGGACCGGATCATGGATCCGCAGGGCGCCTACAGGCTGTACCAGGCTGCGGTCAATTCCGATCGGCAAATGTGGTCGGACGCCGGGCATCCGCATCACGACGAGAAGTCGGGCGGACCGCAGGACCTGCGTTTGCCCACCGCTCAGGATTGGGCCGCGAGGCAACTGGGCGCACCGGGCTGAGCACTCAACCGTGATTGCCATGCCCTTCACGGCCCTGGTCACCACGGCCGCGATCGTGCTGACGTTTGTCCTGAGCCTGCGTGTCGGCGCGATGCGCCAGAAGCATGGCGTGAAAGCCCCGGCAACAACGGGTCATCCGGAGTTCGAGCGCGCCAACCGGGTCCACCAGAACACCGTCGAGCAACTCGTGCTATTTCTGCCGCTGCTTTGGCTCGCCCTCTACGTGCTGGGCGACGCCGTCGCCGCGCTGATTGGCGCCGTGTGGATAGTGGGACGCATCGTCTACGCCAATGCGTACACCAGGGACGCTGCTGCACGCCAGCCCGGCATGGCTATCACCACCATATCCACGGCAGCGTTGTTGCTGGCGTCGCTGTGGGGAATCGTGCAAGGGTTCATGCCGTAGACGAAAGCGGCGCTCCCCAGGGGAATCGAACCCCTGTTTCAGCCTTCAGAAGGCCGCCAGGCGTGATGTCGATCCGGTCGCCGCTCGGCGAGGCGGATCCGTTGGGTCTTCACGTCGCGGAGGCGGCCTGTTGCGCTCCGCTTCACGGTCACCACGTCGATGTCAGCACACTCGACGGAAGCGTGTGAGATTGGAACCTGCCAGGGACGTGCGGACGCTACGTCTGCTGGATCAAGAACCTGCTGCGCCGCGCCGTGACGAGGGTCACGCGGTCACACCAGCCTTTATCTCGCCATCTCTGTACGAGTGCCCCAGCGTTGGTAAGCCTCAGCTTCC
Organism: Gammaproteobacteria bacterium; assembly: GCA_022820625.1. Taxonomy (GTDB): domain Bacteria; phylum Pseudomonadota; class Gammaproteobacteria; order Steroidobacterales; family Rariloculaceae; genus UBA6522. The sequence goes on from JAJEFE010000056.1 coordinate 2,705, forward strand.
GCACCACAGGGCTGAAGACCCAAAGTGCGGACCTGATGCCGTGACGGTGGGCCGCCTGGGGCGCCTCCCAGCCAACTGATCGGGCCGGCCGTTAAGCACAGTTCCGGATTGAGTGGCGAATAATTTGAAGAATTCCATACAAACTCGCCGTTTTCTCTCAATTCAAAACTCTGTTCTTCAATGTCTGCGCATTCAGTAAGGCTGATGGTCGCCCCTGGTTGATCACCATCTACCTGCCCGCAAAGACCAATCTCCAACAAGTGAATCTTGCCCGCAGCAATCTCATCAGAATCCATTGCCTGATCCACGGTCGGGGGAGGGGGGTCGTCCCGGTAGCTGTAACAAGTATGAGTTTGAATCGGTACCTCCAGCTCCAACCGTTGTGGAGGGCCATTTACATCGATACAGTAGTCGTTCAAATCGCCGTCCAATCGATCAAGCAAATACACTTCCACGATTTCAGCAGAAAGGTTGACGGAAAAGAGCGCGGCAGTCAGCGCTGCTGCGGTTACAAAGGTTTTACCAATACAGGCCATCTCGTCCCTCCCCGAGTCCAAAGAACAAAGCTCCTGCGAACAGTATAGGGCAGGGGGCAGCGAAATGTCTGTTCAGCACGGTTTTCGATCGGATCGATATGGTATCCAAAGTGGAAACTGGATTAGAATATATCCATAAAACAATAAGTTATGAACGAAAGTGGCGCTCCCTAGGGGAATCGAACCCCTGTTTCAGCCTTGAGAGGGCCGCGTCCTGACCGCTAGACGAAGGGAGCGCCGTGCTCGGTAAAATGCGGGCTGTTATGATAACGGTCTTTCGGGAACGGTGAAACTTGGCCTGCTCGAAAGCTCGCAGTTCTCTCCAATCGTTTGTTGTGCTCGCCCTTCCAGGCGGGCGGTAGCCTGTGCGGGTTAGCGCCGAAACTGCTTTGAACACCGCGGAAGATCAAGTCCTTGCCGGCCCTGTGGTCATCCGCAGGCCGCAGCATACGCTCAGCCGGTCCAATGTGTCCGGCAACGCGCTCAAGGTTCTCTACCGACTCAAGAAATGCGGGCACCAGGCGTTTATCGTCGGCGGGGGCGTGCGCGACCTGCTGCTCGGCCTCAGTCCGAAGGATTACGACGTGGTCACCGATGCGCGGCCCGAGCAGGTACGCGCGTTGTTTCGCAACTGCCGCCTGATCGGGCGGCGTTTCCGGCTGGCGCATGTGCGTTTCGGCAGGGAGGTGATCGAGGTGGTGACCTTCCGGTCGTCGCAAAGCGGCGCGGCGGACGATCGCGAGCACGCCGACAGTGGCCGAATCCTCCGCGACAACGTCTACGGCACCATCGACGAGGATGTCTGGCGCCGGGATTTCACGGTCAACGCGCTTTATTACAACATCGCCGACTTCAGCATCCTGGATTACGCCGGCGGGATGGAGGATGTCGCCAGCCGCACCTTGCGGTTGATCGGCGATCCGGTGGTCCGTTATCGCGAGGACCCGGTACGGATGCTCCGGGCGGCGCGGCTGTCGGCGAAACTGAACTTCAGCATCGCAAAGCGCACGGCAAGGCCCATCCGGGAAATGGCGGAATTGTTGCGCGAGGTCCCGGCGGCAAGGCTCTACGACGAAACCCTGAAGCTGTTCCATGCGGGACACGCTGCAACCAGCCTCGAACGCCTGCGGCAGTTCGGCCTGTTGGAATACCTATTCCCTCACACGGCCCGGACGCTTCTGGCAGGCGAGAATAATCAGGCCCTCGAGTTCATCCGGGCGGGTCTTGAAAATACCGATCGGCGGGTGAAGTCGGAGAAGCCGGTCACGCCGATGTTCCTTTACGCGGTGCTGCTGTGGTTCCCCATCCGCGAAACCGCCCAACGGATCAGGACCGAAGACGGCGGCAGCGAAATCGAAGCCTTTCTGGATGCCTGCGACGAGGTGGTCGGGGAGCAACGGGAGTACGCTGCGTTGCCGCGGCGATTCAGCTCGCCCATGAAGGAGATGCTGCTCATGCAGCGGCGCTTTCACAACCGGCGGGGCGCCCGCGCCCGGAGGCTGTTGCAGCACAGGCAGTTTCGCGCCGCCTACGACTTCCTGGTATTGCGCGCCGAGTGCGGTGACGCCGACCCTGAACTGGCTCGCTGGTGGACCGAGATCCAGACGCTCTCGCCCGGGGAACAGCACGAGGCCTTTGCCGTCAGGCGTCGGCGGCGCTCGCGTCGCCGCCGGCGGGCTTCGCCCCGTTCTCCGGCAGGCGGGCCGGGTGGCGGCAAGGCCGGATGAATCGAATGGCGCTCTCCCCGGACAGTCCCCGTCATGTCGTCGTCGAAGGACCGGTAGGCGCGGGCAAGGCGGGTCTCGCCGCCCGGCTTGCCAAGAGCTTCGATGGGGAACTGATTCTCGATAACCCGCGGGAAAACCCGTTCCTGTCGCGGTTCTACCGGAATCACCGCCAGGCGGCCTTGCCGGCCCAGTTGTTTCTCCTCTTCCAGCGGGCGCGCGTGCTGGACCATTTCCGCCAGAGCGACCTGTTCTGCAACGTTCGCATCATCGATTTTCTGGTCGAGAAGGATCGCCGGTTCGCCGAACGCGTTCTGGACCCCAGCGAATTTGCGCTTTATCGGCAGGTATACCGAACGCTTGATCTGAATCCGCCGCGCCCCGACCTTGTGGTTTACCTTCAGGCGCCGCCGGATGTCCTGCTGCGGCGGATTGCCGGCCGCGGCCTCGAACACGAAAAGGGCATCGGCATCCCCTATCTGGAACAGTTGTGCGAGGCCTACGCCAACTTCTTCTACCAGTATGATGAGGCGCCGCTATTGATCGTGAACGCTGCGGAAATCGACCCCGCCCAGCGGGAACCGGATTACCGGGAGCTGCTGCGGGAGATCGGGCGCGTCGGTCACGGACGCCATTTCTTCAATCCGGCCGCATCGACAATTGCCTGAGGCGCCAGGCCGAAGGATTCGTCAGGGACTCGTTATGTACAAGCAACTGCAACAGCGGGGCATGCCGTCCCCACCCGTCAACGTTTCAACCCTGCGGCAGATGAAGGAGGATGGCGTGCCCATCGCCTGCCTGACCGCCTACGACGCCAGCTTCGCGCAACTGGTCGATCTTGCCGGCGTGGATATCGTTCTCGTCGGCGACTCCCTGGGCATGGTCATCCAGGGCCACGAGACCACCGTCCCGGTCACCGTGGGCGACGTCGTCTATCACACCCGGATCGCGGCGCGCGGCATCAGCCGGGCGTTTCTGGTCTCCGACCTGCCGTTCATGAGCTACGCCTCACCCACACAGGCATTGGACAACGCCGTGCGGCTCATGCAGGAAGGCGGCGCCATGATGGTGAAACTGGAGGGCGGGCAGGGCCAGGTCGATGTGGTGTCGCGCCTGGCGCGGCACGATATTCCCGTTTGCGCCCACGTGGGACTCAAGCCGCAGTCGGTACACAAGATCGGGGGCTTCAAGGTGCAGGGCCGGGAACCGTCGGCGGTGCGCCAGATGGTGGAGGACGCAAAGGCGCTGGAGGGCGCCGGAGCCGACGTGCTGCTGCTTGAATGCGTGCCCAACGAAGTGGGTGAGATGATATCCGAGGCGATTCAACTGCCCATCATAGGCATCGGTGCGGGACCGTCGGTCGACGGCCAGATACTCGTCCTGTACGACATGCTCGGGATCACCCTGGGCCGCACGCCGCGCTTCGTGAAGAACTTCATGGAAGAGGCGGGCTCTACCCTCGAAGCGCTTCAGGCGTATGTCCTGGCAGTGCGCAACCGCGAATATCCTTCCAGCGAGCACTGTTTCTCCTGATAGAATTGCGCCCGTTTCGGCGCAAGGAGAGATCGGACGTGGACAAGCCGGGCGTGCCCCTGCAAGGCGCCTACACCACGAAGGCCGTTCGCGAGTTGGTCGGTAGCTGGAGACTGACCCACCAGACCGTGGCGCTGGTTCCCACCATGGGCAATCTGCACCAGGGGCATCTCAGTCTGATGGAAATAGCGCGCGAGCACGCCGACCGCGTCGTCTGCAGCATCTTCGTCAATCCCACGCAGTTCGGCGTCGGCGAAGACTTTGAATCCTATCCGCGCTCCCTGGCCGACGACGAGGCGCTGCTCGCAGAGCAGGGGCTGGTGGACCTGGTGTTCGCGCCGGACGATAAGGACATTTATCCGTTCGGAGTCGAGGCGGCGGTGAGGGTCTCGGTACCCCAGTTGCACGGCGAACTGTGCGCTGCGGGTCGTCCCGGGCATTTTGAAGGCGTCTCTTCGGTCGTGTTGCGGCTGCTCGGCATCGTCGCGCCCGACGTTATGGTGCTGGGGGAAAAGGACTATCAGCAGCTGGTGTTGCTGCGGCGCATGGTCAGGGATCTTCAGCTTCCGATCAAGGTGGTTGGAGGCTCGATCCAGCGGGAGCGGGATGGGCTGGCGATGAGTTCCCGCAATCGCTATCTGAGCGCATCCGAGCGTCGCACGGCGCCGAAGCTGCACGGTGAATTGAAGCGGGTTCGGGAGGCGCTGCTCGACGGAGAAGAAAATCTGCGCGCACTGGAGACGGAAGCATCCAGGGCATTGCGGGCCGCAGGATTCGACCCCGACTACGTCGAAGTTCGCCGGGCGGGGGACTTGAGCCGGCCCAACGGTCTGGAGTCGGCCGGCGACAACCTGATCGTTCTCGCGGCGGCGTGGTTGGGCAAGGCGCGGTTGATCGATAACCTGCGAATCTAGCGCTGGCCGCCCGCGGGTGTCCAGCCTGCATGCCCAGCCGGATCAGGCGTCCACAGCCACGGTTTCCGCAGCAGTTGATCGATGCTGCTGCAGGGCCCAGAGTACGTGTTCCCGCACCACGTCCGAGGGGTGGTCGATCCGTTTCCGTAGCGCGGCGACGACCTCCTGCGACGTCTCCGCGTTGCCCAGGGCGACTGCCAGATTCCTCAACCAGCCTTCGTAACCGGCGCGGCGCAGAGCGCTGCCCCGGGTTCCGGTGTCCCAGTCGGCTTCGCTCCAGCGGAACAACTCGACAAGCAGGGCGGCGTCGAGACCATGGCGTGCGGCAAAATCTGCTTCCCCGCTGGGGGTGGCAAACTTGTTCCAGGGGCAGACCAACTGGCAGTCGTCGCAGCCGAAGATCCGGTTGCCGATGGCGGGCCGGAATTCCTCGGGAATGCTGCCGCGCAGTTCGATCGTCAGGTACGAAATGCACCGTCGCGCGTCCAGCACATAGGGAGCGACGATGGCGCCGGTGGGGCAGACGTCGATACAGGCCCTGCAGCTCCCGCAATGGTCCGTGGCGGGCTCGTCCACTGGGAGGGGAATGTCGGTAAAGAGCTCGCCAAGAAAAAACCACGAACCTGCGTTCGCGTTCAACAGGTTGGTATGTTTGCCGATCCAGCCCAGGCCGGCGTTTTGCGCCAGGGGTTTCTCGAGAACCGGGGCGCTGTCCACGAATACCCGATATCCGGCGCCCCCGGCCCGGTCTCGGATGAACTCCGCCAGACGCTTCAGCCGGGCGCGCAGCACCTTGTGATAGTCCCTTCCCAGAGCGTAGCGGGAGACGTAGGCGTAAGGAGATCGGTCGAGCATTTCCTCTGCATCGGCACTCCCGCCGGGCCAGTAGTCCATTCTTGCCGAGACGACTCGCACGGTTCCGGGTACCAACTCCGCCGGCCGTGTGCGCTTGCTGCCGTGCCGGCTCAGGTAGTCCATCTCGCCGCAAAAACCGCGGGCGAGCCATGACTTGAAGCGCGATTCGGCTTCGCCGAGGTCCACGCCGGCAACGCCGACCTGCTGGAAGCCCAGAGTCCGACCCTGACGCTTGATGGCATCGGCAAGATCGGCAAGTTCCGCCTTGTCCATCTCGGCAGCAGCAGTGCTCGCAGGAGGGGAATCGGTTGCGTGGTCGGTTCGCATCGTAGTGGCGGGGTCTCCGGCGATTCGCTGGTCCGTGACGGCCGGGCGAGGCGGACGCGATAGTATATCGCCCCATGGATGTGTCCCGTTCCCGACTCCCGGCGTCGATCTACACAGCCGACCAGGTCCGCACCCTCGACAGGATCGCAATCGAGGAGATGGGGATCGCCGGCTACACGCTGATGTGCCGCGCCGGCGAGGCAGCGGTGGCGGCGTTGCGCCGGCGCTGGCCCGCGGCTCAGTCGGTGGCGGTGTACTGCGGGGCGGGCAACAACGCGGGCGACGGTTACGTGGTAGCGCGCGTGGCCGCGGACCGCGGATTGAGCGTCAGGGTTATCGCTGTCGTTCCGCCGGAAAGGCTCTCCGGAGATGCGGCGCGCGCATGGCAAGACTACCTGAAGCAGGGCGGTTCGTATGAGCCGTTCGATTCAGGCCGCTCAGCCGGGGAGGACATCGTCATCGACGGACTCCTGGGGAGCGGCCTGGACCGTGAGCTGCGCGGTGATTTTCTCGCGGCCGTGAAGGCCATGGAAGCCTCCGGGCGCCCGGTATTGTCGCTGGATATTCCGACCGGGCTTCACGCCGATACCGGCTTGCCGCTGGGCGCCGCCGTCCACGCTGACCTGACCGTCACGTTCGTGGGGCTCAAGCAGGGCCTGTTCGTCGGCGAAGGCGCGAACTTCACCGGCGCGCTGGAGTTTGCCGGTCTGGATATTCCGACTGTCGCCCATGCGCGGGTCGAGGCTCCGATTCGAAGGATCGCCAGCGGCGACGTACGGGCCGTTCTGCCGCCGCGAACGCGGACCGCGCACAAGGGGGACGCAGGGAATCTGCTGCTGGTGGGCGGCGGTCCGGGTATGTCCGGCGCCATTCGCCTGGCCGCGGAGGCGGCGCTTCGATCGGGCGCCGGCCTGGTGCGCGTGGCGACTCACCCCGACTCGGTAGGCGCTGTGATGGCCGGTCGCGCGGAGGTGATGTGCGTGTCCATCGAGGATGCCCGTCAACTGGGGCCCTGGCTGCAAGCGGCGGATGGAGTCGTGCTGGGACCCGGATTGGGTCAATCCGCCTGGGCGCGGGCGGTCTGGGAGCGTGTATTGAGTTGTGAACTTCCCCTGGTCCTGGATGCCGACGGCCTGAATCTTCTGGCCGAACAGGGCAGGGCGAGAGGCAACTGGATACTGACGCCCCATCCGGGCGAAGCGGCGCGTTTGCTCGGAACGACCACCAGCGAAATTCAGGCGAACCGGCCAGCCGCGGCGAGGCAAATCGCGAGCCGGTTCCAGTGCACGGCGGTCCTCAAGGGTGCGGGAACACTGGTTGCCGCGCCGGAAAAAGCCCCGATCGGCTTGTGCGACCGGGGCAATCCGGGCATGGCAACGGCAGGCATGGGCGATGTCCTGGCCGGACTACTGGGAGGTCTCCTTGTGCAGTCCGGAGACCTCGCCGCCGTCGCGCGGGCTGGCGCGTGGGTCCACGCCGTCTGCGGCGATGCTGCCGCTGAATGCGGCGAGCGGGGACTGCTGGCGGGAGATTTGATGGCACACATCCGGCGTGCGGTGAATCCGCCCGGATAGATGGCCGTTGCGGCGTGTTACGCGTTTACGGCGCCCGATGTTCGGGCCTGCGCCCCAATGACCGCGCGTTCTTTTGACGGCTTGGCGGAGCTTACTTAGTATCATCGAAAGCGGCAGGTGTGCCGATGCCCCCAAGGGACCTTGCAGGAGCTACATCAATGAGAGTTTCGTACCTACTGAGTATTGCAATCACCATGCTAATCGCCGGATGCGGAGGCGAAAGCGCACCGGAAACCGATTCGGCCGCCGACACGACGGCTGAGGCGACCGCCGACACGGCCGCCGATGTGGGCGCCGACATGGCCGCTGAGCCGGCCGGCGGGGAACTCTGTGTGGATATGGGACCGCAAACGCCACGCGACATCGCCAGCCTGGCCGGGTTGAACACGGTCACGTTCCCGTTCGCGCCGCCCGCGAGCGAAATGAACCTGTGCAACATCCACACGCACACCAACGCCGAACACAGGGGACCGGGATTCAGCGTCTTTGTGAGCGATGCCGAAGACGGCGGGTATGCCTGCAACGAGACTTCCGACCTCAGTGAAGCCGATCTTGCGCCGGCCGAAGGCGCGTACGAGGGCGTGGCGCCCGGCGACACGATCGAAGTGCACTGGGTGCATACCACGTGCGCCGCGACGCCGGGCGAGGGACTGGGCGCCTGCGTCCCGGAAACCTGCACCGATCCTCTCCTGCGTGTCGAAGCCCAGGTATTCCTGGTCGTCAACGATCCGGATGCGCTTGATTTCACGGCGATGGCGTACGGTGGAAACATGGTCGGTGACCTGCATCAGGCGATGATGATTCCCGCGACGACCGGCGAGCCGGTACTGTTTCGGGGTTCGACGACCGGGCCGTCATACGACCAGAGCACGTGTTCGGCGGCCCAGGTCACCTGGAGCGTGCGCCCGCAGTGCGCCAGGCTCGACATCAACTCGCTGCATCGCTGGGCCGAGCAGGGCAACGTGTTCAACGAATCGCATTCGCACGGGGTACGCCAGTTGGTGACCGCGCTGGAGTTGCTCTCACCTATCGAGTAGCCCACCGGCCAAGGGCGAATCACCGGTGTCGGCCGTGACCTGGAACGCGGAGGGGGAGGCGCATTTCAGGGAACTGGCGCAACGCCTGGCGCAGCATTGGCGAAACCATGCGCCATGCGGGCTGCTGGTCGGCCTCGAGGGGCCCCTTGGAGCCGGAAAGACAACCTGGGTCCGCGGAATGCTGGAAGGGTTGGGTCATCAAGGGCGGGTTCCCTCTCCCACCTATACGTTGCTCGAACACTACGTCTTGGGCGACATCACGCTTGTTCACGTCGATCTGTATCGGTTACCCGAAGAGCAGCCCGCGGCCCGCCAGGCGTTCGAACTGGAAGCCATTGGCGTCAATGACTGGCTTGCCCGGCCGGATGCGTGGCTGCTGGTGGAGTGGCCCGGCCGGTCGCAGCAGTTGGTCGAGCGCTGCGACGTGCTCGTGGAGTTTGAAATCACGGGAGCTACGGAACGGCGTATTTCGGTTGCGCCGCACTCGCCGGCCGGCGCCGTTTTGTTGGCGGATTTAAGGGCCAGTTCTGCCTAGCGTTCTAGATTTGGCATCTAATCCACTATTTTTTCGAACAAAAACATTGAATTTCCCCGGTCGATTTGCAAACATAGGCGGGCAGTCTGTGGGAGAGGCGTGCAACAATGCTTGGAAGGGCATGTCGCTTATTGGCGATTCTGTTCCTTGGAGGGGGCTTTCTTGCCTCCATATCTCAGGCCAACGAAGTTGAAGGCATAAGACTCTGGGCGAGTCCGGAGTCCACGCGCGTGGTCCTGGACCTCGACCGGCCCACCGCCCATAACGTCTTCAGTCTCGAGAACCCCAACCGGCTGGTCATCGATCTCGACGACAGCCGGGTTTCTCCGTCCGCCAATTTCTCCGAAGCCCGGGGACTCGTCTCGAACCTGCGAACGGGGACCCGTTCCGGCGGCGTGCTGCGGGTGGTGCTCGACCTTAATCAGCCTTCGCATGCCAACAGCTTCGTGCTCAAACCCAACAGTATTTACGGATACCGGCTGGTCGTAGATCTGACACCGACGATGCCTGTGCCCCCGGTGACCAGGCGTACCCTGGTTGCCGATACGCCCGGCGGACGGCCCGTGGTAATCGCCATCGACGCCGGTCACGGCGGCGAGGACCCTGGAGCCACGGGTCCGGGAGGGGTGCGCGAAAAGCACGTCGTGCTGGGTATCGCGAGATACCTTGCGGAAGAAGTTCGCGCGCAGCCCGGCATGGAGCCCATCCTGGTACGGGACGGCGATTACTACCTGCCTCATCGCGCGCGAACCGAGCGCGCCAGGCAGGCCGAGGCGGACCTGTTCGTATCCATTCATGCCGACGCCTTCCGGGATTCCCGCGTCGGCGGTTCGACGGTCTATGTGCTGTCCGAAAAGGGGGCCAGCGACGAAGCGGCCCACCGGCTCGCCGAGCGCGAGAACGCCTCCGACATGATCGGCGGCGTGTCGCTGGCGGACAAGGACGACGTGCTGGCGAGCGTGCTGCTGGATCTGTCCCAGAACGCTGCCATCAGCGCCAGTTCGCAGGTGGGACAGAGCATCATCAAGCGGTTGGACACCATCGCGAAGATTCGCAAGCACCAGGTGCAACACGCGCCGTTTCTGGTTCTGAAGTCGCCGGATATTCCGTCGGTGCTCATCGAAACGGCGTACATTTCCAACCCCCGCGAAGAAGCTGCGCTCAAGACGTCGCAATACCAGCGCGCCATGGCGCGCGCCATTCACGACGGCATCGTCGACTATTTCCGCGATAACCCGCCGCCGGGCAGCTATCTGGCGGCGAATCCGCCGCCGTATCGCGAGAGCGCGGTGCGGCACGTCATCGCCCGTGGAGACACGCTTTCGGAGATCGCGCAGCGGTACAATGTCAGCTTGTCGGCCCTCAAGCGTTTCAATGGGTTATCCGGCGATACGATCCGGATCGGTCAGGTTTTGACGATACCGGTGAGTTGACTTGCGGGTTTTGCCTGTAGGTGGCTCCGGGCGCGTGCGGACAGCCTTGCCACGAAGTGTGGTCGTTGATTAGCTGATCTGGTGGCTCCGGGCGCGTGCGGACAGCCCTTGCGCGCTCAAACTCTCCCCGTCATCCATGGCGGGGAGAGTATCGACGGCTCCTCGCT